>WOUR01000063.1 GCA_009772935.1 Rhodospirillaceae bacterium | reverse complement strand
GCAGCGGCGCCCGCCGCCGCGACCGCACCGCCCGTGGCGCCGGCCGGGACGGTCCGCTGGGCCGGCAAGGTGATGTGCGACTTCTGGCCGGCCCCGCTGCCGGTATCGGTCACGGTGACGGATGGCAAAGGGTCGGGCAACGTCACCGGCCGCGTGACCGGCACGACGGTGACGGTCAACATCTCCGGCAACAGCTACTCCGGCTCGATCAACGCGCGCCTCCGGAACGGAAACCCGAAAGTGCTGGTGGGCTCCTTCTCGGGGGCCGTGTCGGGATCCCAGATCAGAGGCCAGACGACCGCTCGGGCCGACATGGCGAGCCCGATGGGACCCAACGTCTCCGCCTGCACCATCGAGCTGGACAGGGCGGGCTAGGACCATCGCGCCGCCGCCTGCGACATTCGATTCGATTGTTTCGACTAATTCGCTTGTTTCGGTTATAGTGCCTCCCCGATGCGGCGACACCGACCAAGTGGAGATCCCGATGCCCCCCGATGACTCGCTTTCCAGACGCCCCCCGACGCCCGCCGAAGCCGAGAAAGCCGCGAAGGCGGGCACTTCGCTGGCCAGTCACCGGGACAGGCGGGGCGGCCTGTCGCTTCACGTCAAGAAGGGCGCCCGGAGCGCCGACGTGGACCTTCCGCCGGCGGTCGCCCGCCTGGTGCTCGATCTGCTGGAGCTCGTCGGCAAGGGCGACGCGGTCACGCTCGTGCCGTCCGGCGCCGATCTCTCCACCCAGCAGGCGGCCGACATGCTCGAGGTCTCGCGGCCCTTCCTCGTGAAGCTGCTCGAGACCAGGGAGATCCCGCACCACAAGATCGGCACCCATCGCCGCATCCGGGCGGAAGACCTGCTCGCCTACAAGCGCCGCCGCGACAAAACCCGCACCGCCGCGCGAACCCGCCTCGCCCGGCTGGCGCAGGAGAGCGATGACTGAAGGGGGCGTGTGCGTCGTATCGGCCGAAACTCATTGACCGATCTCAACACGTTTCGGTGTGCTCTTTGCCACGACACCGGGCTAACGAAGGTCATTGCTAACCACGTACTGGAGATCGCCGTTAACACTTCGACTGCGAAGAACCCCTGATCTATCTGTTCGCAAAGCTCATCGAGCGCGAAACAATAGAGGAATTCAGCGCTGGTAAAGGCGGCATGAGCCTGATGTTCACGCCTCTCCGACTCGGGGCGCAGCGATGCACTCGACCTCTCTCACCCCTCCCGCATCCGCGCCACCCGCTCCCGGCCCTTCTCGATCGCCTCGCCGATCGAGGCTTTCACGGCTGCGTCGAGCACCACCTTCTCGCCGTAGCGTTTCGGCGAGATCTTGGCGATGAGCCACTTGATCGTGTCGATCTGGAGCCGGCAGACGGTCACGCTTTCGGCGGCGGCGTTGCGGGCGATGTGGATCGCTTCTTCGGCCAGCGCGTCGGCCTGCTGGTCGCGGGCGATGGCGTACCGGTCGCGGAACGGGCCGTTCTCGTTCTGCCAGCGGCGCACCGTGTCGCGGCTGGGCATGCGGGCCGCGCGGCAGATGTCGCCCAGCAGCTCGCCGTCGGCGAGGCGCTGGCAGATCTCGGCGGCCAGGGTGTCACTGAAACCGGTGGGACGCTCGGGCGGCATTACGAACCCTCCTTCTCGTACTTGCCGGCGACCTTCTTGCCGAGCCGCCGCCGGTTCACGCGCATCAGCATGACCGTCGCGGCGCGCGACTGGCCGGGCGCGAGGCCGGCGGCGCGGCGCTGGCGGCGGATCAGGTCGGGATGGCGGGCCATCGTCTCGGCGATGCGCGCATCGGTCTCGCCGGCGGCGACCAGCCGGCGGAGCTGCGCGGCATCGTCGGCGCTCCAGGGACGGCCGCGGCTCATCGCATCGCTCCTGCGCGCCCGACATCCGCCCGGCTCACCGAACGGGAAAGCCCAAGCTTGAACGTTCTGTTACGTGCCATCGGCCTTTACCTCGCCTCAAACGGAAGTCACGGTCGGCGCATGAAGAGACTTGCCCTCGCCGCCCTCTCGGTTGCCCTGCTGGCGCCTGCCGCCCAGGCGCAGAACGCCAAGCCTTCGAGTGCCGCACCCGCGGCCCCGGCCGCTGCTCCGGCAAAGCCGCAAGGCTGCACCGCGAGCCACGGCGCCCTGCCGCAGAACTGGTCCGGCCAGGCCTTCGCCCTCGACGGCGAGACCTTGGGCGGCAGCGGCCTCAAGACGCCGATCCACATCTGGGGCGTGCAGGCGCCGGCGCTGCGCGATGCCCAGCGGGTCGAGACCGTGCCCGGCATGCGCGCGCGGGCGACGCTCGAGGATCTGCTGGCGCGCGCCGACCACAAGGTGAAGTGCCGCATCGCACGCTACGATTCGGAATGCCGCCTGGTCGCGCAATGCGCGCTCGACGAGGCCCAGCCGATCGATCTCGGCGGCGCGATGCTGGCGTCCGGCGTGGTCTACGGCCACGATCTCGACGAGCCGCTGTCGTGGGAGCCGCGCGCCGCCCAGCGCTACGCCGATGCCGAGTACGAGGCCCGCAAGGCGCGCAAGGGCAGCTGGCCGCACTGGCTGGGCGAGAAGTAGCGCCGCCGCAAATTCCCCGTCGTCTCGACCGGAGCGCGCAGCGCGGAGCGGAGAGACCTTCTCTCTGCCAAGAGCCGCCAAATCGTCGAGGGAAGGTCTCTCCACTTCACCTCGCTGCGCGAGGCTCCGGTCGAGACGACGGAGATTTGGGCTTGGCCCGACTGCTTCGCGCTGCAACCTCGCCCGAGGGTTCCGAGGGGCGCTCCGGTCGAGACGACGGGTCGTCATTGCAGCGCCGCCGCCGCCAGCGCCGCATCGACCACCCGATCGATCTCGCGCTCGGGATAGCCCAACGCGCGGGCGCGGTCGGCCAGCATGTCGCGGGTCGCCATCCGGGCGGCGCGGGCCGAATAGCCGCCGGCCCGTTCGAAGCCCAGGCAGTCGGCGGCGTCCTCAACCAGGAAGGGGTGGAGGACGGGCGGGGAGAGCTTCGGAGAGGTCGCCATCCCGGAAAGATATCCGGATTACTTTCCGGCTTCAAGACGGATTCCGGAAAATTCCCCTCTCGGAATTCATTCCGGAAAATGCCAGACTGACGGCATGGCCTTCGACGCCAACCAGCGCCGCCAGGCCCTGCGCGCCTTCATGGCCGGGGCCGGCCTCAACGTCGCCCAGTGGGAATCGCTCTCCGGACTGGGCGATGGAACGCTGCGCAAGTTCCTGGACGACCCGACCGGCGCCAAGACGCTGACCGACAAGACCTATGCGCGCCTGGCGGCCGGCGCGGCGAAGAAGACCGGCCGCCCGGTCGGCGTCGCCGAGCTGCAGGGCGAGCTGCCCGCGGCGACGGTCGACGGTATAGGCGCCTTCGCGACCGATCTCGCCGGCAACGTCGCGCCCGCCTTCGACGCGCCGGGCCGCCCGATGCTCGGCCACATGGCCAACGACGTGCCGCTCTACGGCACGGCGATGGGCGGCGACGGCAACGGCGAGTTCGAGATGAACGGCACAGTGATCGACCATGTCGCGCGCCCGCCGGGCATCCTCGGCCGCGGCGACGTGTTCGCGCTGAACGTGGTGGGCGATTCGATGTGGCCGTGGCGCAAGCCCAACAGCCTGATCTACGTCGAGCGCGACCGCGCCCCCAGCGTCAACGACCATGTCGTGGTCGAGTTCAGGCCGATCGCCGGCTCCAGCGTGCGCCAGACCGTGGTCAAGCTTTTGGTCGGCATCTCGGCCAAGACGCTGAAGCTCGCGCAGTACCGGCCGGCCAAGGAATTCGACGTCGACCGCAGGACGGTCTTCCGCGTCTATCGCGTGCTGGAGTGGGACGAGTTGATGAAAGGTGGGCGATAGGCCGGAGGAGCGTCAGGACATTGCACAGCAATGTCCGGGAGCGTCGAAGGTAGAACGGCCACCCTCACGAATAATCCGGACCCTATTCCGGATTTCTCCTTGAAAATTCCGGACCGCTATCCGATACTCGGGCAATGCCCGACAGTCTCTTCCTCCGGCCGAAAGAGACCGTCGCCCAGCTGATCGGCCGCCACCGCCGCCCGCTCCCCACGCCCGTCATCGACATCGAGAACTTCCGCGCCCGCGCCGTCGCGCTCTGCAGCGCCGAGGTCGCCCACCGCAGCCGCGACTTCCAGCGGGTCGAACGCACCCTCGGCCTCGTCTTCGACCGCTGGCTCGAGCCCGACTGCGAACAGCTCGGCCAGTTCCCCCACGAAGCCCACGCCGCCGCCGCCCTCGTCTGGCTCTCGCACCTGCAGACCCACGAAAGCCAGAAGCGCACGCCGTGGAGCGGAGTCCCGTTCCGCTCCTGGCGCGACGACGAGCGCACGGCGTGGTTCGCCAAGCGCCGCGAGCTGTGGAGAGGCTTCCTGCGGCAGGTCGAGCGGTCCCGGGCGGCGCGGGAGGCCCCGGCCCATATCGGCACTACCACCAACACCTCACCCTGAGGAGCGCCCCGCAGGACCGCTCCTCAGGATGAGGTAAGTGCTTGAATCGATTCAATTCATTTCCAGCCAGCCTCTCAGGATGAGGTTTCGGATGGGCTCAACACTTAGCCATTCGTGAAAGTTTTCTTGACCGCGCCTTCGCACCGGACAATAGTTTCCGACATGGCTAACCTTTCGACCGACCTAGACCGAACCTTCGCCGCTCTGTCCGATCCGATCCGGCGGGCGATCGTCACCCGTCTGTGCGAGGGGCCGAAGTCGGTCAGCGAGCTGTCCCAGCCGTTCGAGATCGCGCTGCCGTCGCTGCTGAAGCACGTGCGGGTGCTCGAGGAGAGCGGGCTGATCAGTTCGGAGAAGACCGGGCGCGTGCGGACCTGCCGGATCGAGCGGCGCGCGCTGCGGGAGACCGAGGCCTGGATCCACCGGCACGTCGCCTCGTGGGAGAAGCGCCTCGACCGCCTGGAGACCCACGTTCAACGCATGAAGAGGAAGCACTAGGAAATGAGCGAGACCTACACACCACCGCCGTCCGCGTGGCAGGACTGGCCCCTCGATCGCGAGATCGTGCTGACCCGCGTGATCGATGCGCCGCGCGCCCTCGTCTATGCCGCCTGGACCGATCCGGAGCAGATCCAGGTCTGGTTCGGGCCCGAGGGCTTCGAGGTCAGGAGCCACGAGATCGACCTGCGGCCGGGCGGCCTGTGGCGCTTCGACATGGTGGCGCCCGACGGCACGCGCTACGACAACCGCATGCGCTTCCTGCGCCTCGAGGCGCCGGCGCTGATCGAGGTCGAGCACGGGTCTGACCGCGAAGACGATCCCGGCCGCTTCCGCATGCTCGTCACCTTCGACGAGCAGAGCGACGGCAAGACCGTCCTCACCCTGCGCCAGATGCATCCCACGAAGGCACAGCGCGAGGGCGCGATCGGCTTCGGCGCCGTCGAATATGGCGGCCAGACGCTGGCGAAACTCGCGCGCCACCTGGCGAAGCTCCGCGGCGCCTGAGCGCCGCGGGTCACACGAGATCGTCGAGATCGACCTTCAGCAAGGCCCTCGCCCTGAGGAGCGGTCCCCCTCGAATACCTCGGGGTAAACTCAGGACCGCGCCTCGAAGGGTGGGCACGAGCACCCCGCCTGTTGCCCATCCTTCGAGACGGCCCTTCGGGCCTCCTCAGGATGAGGTGGTGTAGGTGAACTTGAAGCGGGAAGACTCTAGTTTTGCGCTGGGTCGGCGACCGCGATTTCCGGTCCGATTTCGAGTCGGTGGCTGAGCACTTCGAGGTATCCGCATTTGGTGAAGTAGATCGCATAGTGGCGGAGGCCGCGAAGATCGGTCGACACGCGCTCCCTGTATCGTTCCACCCATTCGGAACCGACGACTTCACACAATTGATCGATGCAGTGCCGGGCCGTGAGCGGCATCAACATCTCGGAGTAGAGACTGTGAGTCTGCACGAAGCCGAAGGTGAATGCCCTGCTGAAGGTGCCGACCGTGCGGTAGTATTGAACGGTGGCGATCAGATCCATCTCACGGAACTCGATCTTCAGCTCGTCGCAATGACCGTAGGTCGTGTCGATCCGGAGAATGGGCCTGAATTCGATGGGCACGTCGCTCCTCCTGGTCGGCTTTCATCACGCACTCGAGGACCACGTGCGAACGTACACGGCCACGGGAGTGATGAAGGTGGCGATGAGAGTCGTCAGAAGCTGCATCGTCGCCAGAACGCCCGTCCAGTATAAGCTGAACACGGCCGGCGCGCGCAGGCCGCGGCGATTGCTGCCGCTCCAGTCTTTTCCGACGTGCTCGAAGACGGTACTTCCCATCCACCAGACGAGTAGAACCAGTACCCCGCAAAAGAGCGCCATCCAGAGGTAACGGGTCGGTGAAACTTGGTGAATGCGCGCGCCCGAGGATGTCAGACCGAAAGGAGCAGCCCCTCGCTCCAGCGCCTCGTCGCACGCCGAAAGCCACACTTTCATCGATCGATGCGCCAGCGCGCCCAGGACGGGAGCACTCACACACAGGATCGTCGCGCTAATGAGGGTGTAAGCCCTGGCCCAGCACCGCTCGCTGCAGCCCTCGAATGAAATCTGCCGGAAATGCTTCCAGACGAGTTCATTCAACAAATCGGCGATTGCCAGCATTGCCGGCACCGGAACAAATCCAAGCACGATCAACAAGACAAAGGGAGCCACACCTGCGGCAACCCAATTCAAAAAAAGGCTGCTTCTCTTCCGATACAGATCAGGCGGGAAAGTGTGTCCGCGGCCAAGGTTTATCCAATCAGACATGCTCGGCGGCAGGCTAGCCGGTCTACGAAAAGATGTGAACCAGCGCGCCGGGGACAAACGGATCGGCAGTAATCGCTGAGGTTGCGATGCCTGCCTTCGTTGGGCGGCTCACCGCGGCGCGGGCAGCGGCCTGATCTCCTCCTTCGCCAGCATGCCCAGCGCGAAGATGCGGCGGGCGACGACCAAAGCCTCGCCGGCGGTGCCGACGACGGCGGCGGCGATGCGGTCGTGGGTGGCCTTCATCGCGAACTCCACGACGCTGCTCATGACGGCGGTCGAGGAGGCCGAGAAGAAGACATGCGAGAGGATGCGCCAGACGGCGCGTGCGCTGTGGCGCAGGCCGTAGATCTGCATCAGGTCCTTGACCAGCGCGACGCCGATGCCCAGCACGACCAGCGCGTCGAGCGCGGGGTGCGGACAGGCGGCGACGCCCAGGCTGGCGCGCAGCGCGGCGCGCTGGATGCGCTCGTCGGCCGCGCGGTCCATCGGCACGAAGATCTCGCGGTTCAGAAGATCGATCACGTCGGCGTCGGTGTGCTGCGGCTGCAGCGCGGCCGAGACGGCGCCGAGCTTGCCGCGCACCTCGGGATTGCCGGCATAGAGCGCGTCGAGCACGCCGACCAGCCGGCCGCCGCTGCCGACGCCGCCCAGCCGCGCCAGATGCTCGGCCAGCTCGCGCGCCCGCTCCGCCGACTTGAGCCGCGCATAGGCGCGGGCCTGGCCGGCCGCCAGCCACAGCGTCGAGCCGATGAGGGCCACGAGCACCGCGAACTGCGCCAGGTCGAGCAGGCTGCCGCGTTCGATCGCGCTCTGCAGCAGCGAGACCGCGCCGTCGACGACGAAGAGCAGCAGCAGGAGGCCGGCCGAGCCCAGCGCCAGCTTCGCCGGCCAGCGGATCGCGGGCGGGCGCGTCGTCACCTCGGGCAGCGCTTCGGCGAGCGACGGCGCATCGGCGGGCGGCAGGTCGCCCGGCCGGAACTCCATGTCGACCAGGCGGCGGGGCGTCTCTGCAGGTGTTGTCATGCTCATGAGGATGCTCACGCGAGGAGGAACTGGAGGACCTTGTCGAGATTGACGTGCGGCAGCGGCCGGTCGCGGAAGGCGGGCCCCAGACGCGGCGGCTCGAAGCGGCGGATATTGAAGCCCAGCTCGGCCCACTGGTCGGCGGCGGGGATGGTGCCCGGGATCACGCCGGGCTGGATGTCCAGCACCTCGGCTCTGCCGGCGGGGATGCCGCGCAGGAAGGGCGTGGCGAGGCCGTTGACCTTGAGCTTGAGGTCGGTGGTCGCGCGTACCGAGGAGACGGCCAGCAGGCCCGACTGCCGCGCCGTCGCCTGCAGGAACGGCTCGCCGATCAGGTCGCGCAGCAGGTTGACCAGGTTGGCATGCTGGTCGGCGGTGACATGGTCGGCCTTGGTCGCGGCCAGCGCCAGCCGGTCGACGCGGGCGAGCGGCAGCAGGCGCAGCAGCGGATGGCGCAACTCGTCGAAGGCGTCGCTGATGCTGCGGATCGCGAGGCCGAGATCGGCGAAGGCGTCGCGCCCCTGCTGCAGCGCCGACAGCAGATCGACCAGCAGCACCTGCTTGCCCATGCGGCCGAAGACCTCGCCGTAGAACTGGCGCACCTGCCTGAGGTAGACGGCGTGGCGCTGCAGCAGCGCGGCACCCATCGTGCCGCGTTTGGCCGAGAGCATTCCCGAACGCACGGACGAGAGCGGAAAGAACAGGGCGGCGGGATCGACCGCTTCGTTCCCAAGCGCAAAGCGGCCGGGCTGCACGAAGCACAGGCTGCGCTCCTCGCGGCAGCGCAGGAGATAGTCGCGGTAGAGCAGGCCGATGCGTGCCAGCTCGGCCGGGTTCTCCGGCGCGGCGGGATCGAGCGCGCGCACGGCATCGAGCCAGGGCGCCGCTAGATCGTTCCGGCCGGCGCTGTTGGCCAGCTCCTCCATCTGCCGCGACCAGTCGCGGAACGACTGCGTCAGCATCGGCAGGTCCAACAGCCATTCGCCGGGATAGTCGATCAGGTCGAGATCGGTCGTGGCTTCGGAAGAAACGACGGAGCGCAGCAGGCCGACATCGCCGTGGCGGATGCGCACGCGCAGGCCGCTCAAGCCCGTGGTCGGCGCCGGCCAGGCCGGCGGCTCGGCCAGCAGCTGGTCCAGCCGCTCCTCGAAGGGAAAGCGCGGCACGCCGGGAATGGCCAGCAGCTCGACGCCGCGGACCTGCTCGCGCCAGGGAAAGAACGGGAAAGCCGCCATCGGCGCCTCTGCCGCCGTGCGCAGCGCCTGGGCGAAGGCGGTGATGAACACGGTCTTGCCCGAGCGCTGCAGCCCGGTCACGGCAATGCGATGGCGCCGCTGCGAGAGCGGCGAGGCGTCGAACGCCGCGGCGATGCCCTCCAGCGTGGAGCCGGCCGCGGTCTTCAGTCGGGAGAAAGGTGTCACCAGGTCGTCGCCTCGAAGCATGTCCGTCGATGTGGGGTGTCACCACGTCCGAAAGATGGCAAGGGACCTTTGGCTCACCGAGAAGGTCGAATGAAGTTCCATCCGAAACGGCTCCTCCGCAGCGCCCTGTTCGCGAGCCTGGCGGCCGGCGCGATCCTGGCCGCCGTGGCGGTCGGCCTCGCCCCGCCTCGTTCCACACCATCGTCTTTCGAGCGCATGAGCGCCGCGCAGGCCTGGTCGGATCTGGAGAGCAACCGCCCGGTCGGCCATCTCATCCGCCTGATCGCCTACGATCCGCAGACCGAGCCCTGGCTCGCGATCGACCGGCTGGAACGGCTCGGGCCGCCGGACCAGCTCTATTCGTTCGTCGCGAGCTACGAGGAGATGGCGGGCTATACGGCGAAGCAGGCGCTGGAGAAGAACGGGCTCAGCCTGCGCGAGGGCCAGCACGTCTCCGCCGTCATCTTCCCGCAGCGCACGGAGCTCTATCCCGCCAATGCGCGCGGCCTGCTGCAGATCATCCGCGCGGTCGAGCAGGAGAAGGGTGCGGCGATCGACGAGCGGCTCCTCGACGGCGCCAACGCACTCACCGCAGCCGAGGCGGAGGGGCTGCAAGCGACCGGCAGCGCCTCCTATCGCGTGAGCGATTTCCGCGACCTGTACCCGCGCTATTGCGAGCTGGCGCGCCGGTTCAATTGCGGCCCCGCCCCCTACCCGGCCAGCCGCTTCATCGGCAGCCTCTATCACGACTGGCACCCGCTGGGCTTTTCCCAGATCGAACCGGCGCGCGACCCCTGCACCCTGCCGGCCGAGCAATACTGCGCATTCGCGGATTGGGCGACGGCGCGCGCCGAGTTCCTGCCGAAGTTCGGCAGCCGCGCCTTCTTCACCAGGAACCTCGAGATCGCGACGATTCCCGGCCGCATCCTGATCGACTTCGACCGGCCCGACCGGCAGATCATTCCCTACATCGGCGCGACGGCCGACTGACCGGAGAGAAGCATGTCGGCAAATGAAGGCGTCGACGATAGCCACGACGACGCGCCGGCGGGTAGAATCCGGGTTCAGGAGGCCGCATGAGACTGCACAAGCAAGCTCTTTTCCTTGCAAACGTCCAACTCGGTCAGGGCAGCCCGGAGGCGCGGGCCATCCTCACGGCGTGCGATCGGCTGAACGGCGTCCTGTCGACTCTCGATTCGAAATCGTCCGTGCTTCTCAGGGTGAATGCGATGGTCGTCGCAGCGCTCGCCTACGTCCTGATCATTAACGGCAGCGACCTTCTTCAGGTCGGTAACAGCACGCTGCGCCTGCTGGGCATCGTCGTCGGCCATGCCAGCCTGATAGCAACGATTGCAAGTTGCTGCTTTGCCTTTCCCGTCATCAACATCGAAGGAGATTTCTTCGGCATCTCCCTTGGCGAAAAAGACGGTGATCCGGCGGCGCTCGACGAGGAGGTCCTGGCCAGGAAATCCTCCACCGTCGCCCGGAAGGTCTGGTTCTACGGCTGGGCATGGCGCCTCGCGGCGCTGGGAAGCATCGGCTTCTCTCTCCTGGCGCTGCTCGCGACCCTGCATGTGAAGTAGCCGGCTGCGATTGCCGGGCCGCACCTCCCAAGGATAGCGCTCTCCGCCCGCCGCACCCCCCGTATTAAGTGGCTTGTTGTTCCTGTTTTGTTCGCATAGGAGTCCGTCCAGCAGAGGAGGTGCTGGATGTTCGGTTTAACGCTTCACGACGTCGCCACGGCTCCGCATCCCATCGGCATCGAATGCGAACGCTGTATCCGGCGCGTCGTCGTCACCGCGGCGGCGCTGAAGGCCCGGCCGGGCGACCGGCGCACGCTCGAGGAGGCGGGTCTGGTCTGCAGCCGCTGCGGTTCACGCGTCTTCGGCGTCACCCGGTTCCCGTCGCAGGCCGAGCTGCGCGCCTTCGTGCGGGCGCGGTGAGGCCCGCCATGATCGACAGCGCCGCCGACACCGATGCGACCGCCACCCCCTCGACCCGTCGCCCGCCCGGGCCGGCGCGCGTCCCCTATCGCAGCCCGCCGCGCTACGACACTTCGGAAGAGGTCGAGCGGGCCTTTCCCCATGCCACGCAGGTCATCCGGCGCGGCCACTGGATGGTCTACGAGCAGGCCGAGGTGAACGCGACACTGAACGGGCTCGGCGAGCATCGCAGCGGTTGCTTCAACGGCATCTGCACCTTCCGCTTCACCCAGCCCGAGCACGCCGCCGCCTTCGCCGAATATGCCTTCGACAAGCGGCTGCATCGCCTCAAGGCCAACAGCACCCACGGCGCCACGCGCGAGGAAGTGGCGGTGGAATGGGAGCGCCGGGCCGCCGAGCGCGAGGAGATCCTCGCCTGGGGCCGCCTCACCGGCATGACCCGCCAGGTGGTCGCGCATTACCGCGCCGAGCGGCATGTCGGCACCTGGTCCTGGCCCGCGCATCTCGCCGCCGCGCGGCTGATCGAAAAGGCTCACCCGACTGTCACGGATCCCTGCCATTACGCCGGGGTAATGATCGAATGGGCGGAGCGGGAACACCGGTCGTGGTTCTGGCGTTGCTGCCGCGGCCTGCACCATCTGTAAGGGAGTGCCCATGTCTGTCATGTTCGATTGCCTGCCCAATGCCATGGATTCCGGGGCACGGGACCTGCTCGACCGGGATGCCAGCCTGATCCGGCGCGCCTTCGATCTCGCGGCGAAACAGCCCTACGGATTCACCTTCGATGACCTGGAGCATGTCGAGGCCTATCGCACGCAGCCTGCGGCCGACGTCACGTCGCTGGAGTGCGTGGCGAGCCTGACCGACGGCCGCCGCTTCCACCTCGCCCATGTCGCGGGCCCGCATCGGCCGGACTTCGTCACGGTCACGCAGATGATGACCACCGAGCCCCTGCCTTCCGGTCGCAGCCGGTTCTGGATCGACGACGTGGCCGAGCTCAACCACCGTCTGGGCCTGCCCCTCATCCCGCCACCGCCCACCCCCGTGATCCTGCCGCTGCCGGCGCGGCACTAGAAGCCACGCGGGGAGCTTGCGGCGGCCTGCGGTCTCGCCCACAAGCTCCCCCGATGTCGAAGCAGCATTCCCCCAAACGCCCGCCCTCCTCCCGCGAACGGCCCGACGTGGTCGCGGCGCGCAAGGTGCTGGCGGAGATGTGGCCGGGGCCGGCGCGCGAGAGTTCCGTCACCTTGCTCAAGGCGCTGCACGTGCTGACGCGCGACGGCGGGCTGAACCTCGACACGCGGCGCAAGCTGAAGCAGGTGCTGCACCTCGTGCAGCTGCTGCGGCCGTCGCTCGACGGGCTGCTCACGGAGGGAAGCGATCCGGTGATCGCCGATCTCGGCACCGGCAAGTCCTATCTCGGCTTCATCCTCTACGACCTGGTGGTCGGTCCGGCCGGGCGCGGCTCGATCGTGGGCGTCGACGTGCGCGCCGAACTGGTCGAGCGATCGCAGGCGCTGGCCCGCGAGTGCGGCTTCGATCGCATGTCGTTCGTGGCCGGCGGCATCGCCGATACGGTGCTGCCGAACGGCCGCGCCGACATGGTGACGGCGCTGCATGCCTGCGACACCGCCACCGACGACGCGATCCGCTTCGCATTGCGCCACGAGGCCAAGGTCGTGGCGCTGATCCCGTGCTGCCAGGCCGAGGTCGCGTCGCTGCTCGAACAGGCCAAGCCCTCGCCGATCGACCAGCTGTGGCGCCACCCGCTGCACCGCCGCGAGTTCGGCGCGCACGCCACCAACGTGCTGCGCGGCCTGATCCTCGAAGCCCGGGGCTACAAGGTGCGCGTCACGGAGTTCACCGGCCTCGAACACACGCTGAAGAACGAGCTGATCCTCGCAACGCGCCACCAGCAGTCCAATCCCCTCGCCCGCCGCAAGCTCGACCAGCTGGTCGAGCAGCTGGGCGTGCGCCCGGGCCTGCTTGACGTGATGGACTGACTTCCTCTCGCGGAGCGTGTCGCCGCGCGCCCATCGGGCGGCTGGGCGGCGGCGGCGGCTGTGGCTACAATCGGTATCGCGGGCGCGGGTCGGCGAGCTGAAGCTCGAAACCACGCAAACCACCACGCATGTCGTTCCACCGCTTCTGATCGGCGGCGTCCTGCTGGTCGGCGTCATACTGCTCGGCGCCGGTCTCTATCGCAAAAGATAGCGCCTCGGGCAGACGCAGGAAGTTCCGTGCCCGCAGTCAGCCTTGGTGGATCATCCTGAGTTTGTCGGTTGATTCCTGAAGCTCGGCTGTCAGCGCAGCACGCTCGGCTTTCAGTTCGTTGACCCGACGGCTCAGGTGCCTTCTGCGCCGTCGTATCAGGTCGGCCTCCGTTTCCCCGGCACCGTCCAGTCTGGACTTCAGCTCGAGGTCTTCGGCTTGAATGCGGGCAAGCTCCTCCTTCACTTCGACGAGCCGGTCGATACAGAAGTGGCGCGAATGGAGGAGACGACACGCTTCCACATCAGACATTCGTTTCCCTCCCGATGGAAGGGTCAGGAAGATCGCGGGAGAGCTGCGGTGCTCCGACGCCGATCATCCGCCCGACGCAGTACCCGGGGCGGCTGTCGTTCACCACGGCCATGAACGGGAACCGGAAGGGCCTTCTGGAAAGGCCGGCGGCCGCGCCTTCGGTGGCAAGCCACTCCCGCGCGTCCGTCTCTTCGGTGAAGAGGCGCAACCGGCGGCGGTCTCCCATCCGGTGCTTCAGGAGAACCGCCATGTCCACCAGCAGAGGCGGCGGTGTCCTGCCGACCACGATCGCGATGGGTCCCGCGGTCGTGGCGCTGCAGGACCGGGTCCTGGCCACCATGGTCTGGAGATCGTCGCTGCTGAGCTGAATGTCGGCCCGGTGCAAATCGAGCAGCTTGCCGAAGCCGCCCGCTCCCTTGGCCCGCATGGTCTCTTCGAACGACAGGAAGAAAGACAGGTCGAACAGGCCCACGCCGCCGACAACGACCAAGCCTTCTGCCCTGTAGATCGTCCAGCCCAACGTCGTCATGACGCCTACTCCCCCGCCGGGTCCGTCCCTGTCGTCATCGTCCCTCTCCCCGGGGAAACATTCTGCAGTGGGCACCGCATGGAAGTCATCATATTTCGTCTACGCCCTCCAAAATGCGACTTAGTGTCAATTATTGTCTGTCCTATGACATTATTTTCTCCGTAGACGCAATTTGCGGTTATTCTGCGATATTCCGACATGGACAACTTCCGGACACTGCAGGCCGGTCTCGGCGCAACATTGCACGGTCCACGGCGTTGGGTCGCTGGCGAGCACAGAACGATCACATCGACAGGCGCCACTCACGCCTATGTTCTGGTGCTCGCATCCGGAGGACCGTTCGATGAACAAGCTCACCCTGGTCGCGGCGTTGCTGGTTGCGAGCACCCTGGCCTCGCCCGCGATGGCTCAAAAGGACAAGGACAATCCGGGCCAGGGGCAGGGCCGAGGCGCCGACAAGGCGGACAAGGCCGATCGTGGGAATGGGAAGAGCGGAGGCGGCAATCCGCCGGGCGGGGCGCGAGGTCCCGGCAATCCGGGCAATGGCGTCGGCCAGGGCGCCCCCTCGACGGTCAACGTCGTCGTGACCGAGCGCGACCGGAGCGCCATCCAGGGGTACTACCGCCCGCTCTACGCCGCGGGAAATTGCCCGCCGGGTCTCGCGAAGAAGAACAATGGATGCCTGCCGCCTGGACAGGCCAGGAAGCTTTGGGCCCTCGGCCAGCCGCTCCCGGCCGGTGTGGTCTTCTATCCGCTTCCGGGCGCGCTGCTCGGGCAGCTCACGCCCGCGCCGGCGGGCTACCAGTATGTCCGGGTCGCGAACGACATCCTGATGATGGCCATCGGCACCCAATTGATCGTCGGTGCGATCGCGGATCTCGGCGCGATGTAAGCCGGCTCCGGGCCCGCGGGGGAGCGACGATGCCGATCTACATGGACGTTCTACGCATCGAGCGCCTGGTCGTGATCATTGCGCGCGGCCATGTGACGGCCGAGGAAATCGCCGCGAATACCAGGACGCTGATCGAGGCCGATGTTCCGAACTTCGCCAAGATCATCGACGTCGCCGGCTCGGCTTCCGATCTGACGCGCGAGCAGGTCCAGCGTATCGCCGACATGCTGCGCGGCGGCCCGGACAGCCCCTCGAGGGGCCCTGTCGCCTTCGTGGTCAATCCGGCGAGAAAGGGCTTCGCTGAGGCATTCGCCGAGCTAACCGAGGGCGACAGACCCATCGATCTCTTTACGAGCCTTCACGTCGCCCGAAGTTGGCTGAAGCAGGCGAAGGAGGGTGCGGCTCGTCCAGCTGCGACCCTGCATGATGGGGTGCCTGTAAGGGGCCCCACCTAATCCGGACGCCTGTACCTGGTGCCGCGAGCGGGCGGCGAGCATGCGCGCTCGCAATATAGATCAGGCTCAACGCCCCATGCTCAAAACCGGTTCACTCGCGAGCCAACGCCTTGCTTCCACTTCTCTCTTGAACAGCCGGAAGCGCCTTGCCGTCCCTATTCTGTGTTTCAGCAGGATAGCCATGTCCACCACGAGTGGCGGCGGTTCAATACCAATCAGGATCGCAATGGGCCCCGCGACATGGGCATCGTTCTTGCGGGTGATATCCGCGACGTCCTGGAGGTCGGCAGCACTGAATCGAATGTCGCTTGGGTGCAGGTCGAACAGCTTGCGATAATTGATGACGCCCGCGTCCCGCATTCCCTGGAGATACGACTTGAGAAACTCAAGATCGAAAATGCCGACTCCGCTGACAATGACAAGCTTTTCGGGCCTGTGAATCTCCCAACCCAGTGCGCCCATGTCATCCTCCCGTCACGCTACCGCTTGAGGAGACCTTGAGCTGGTCTTCTGGAAGTCATCCTGCACAACCTTCGATAGACGCGCCACTGCGCGTGTTCAGCGTGCGAAAGGTTCGGCGCACCGTGCGCTATCGAACCTACTCCCAGGCTGCGACGCGTCGTGGAGACCTTCGAGTTTCAGCAGTCTAGCTTTGCGTCGAGAATGCGCTTGGGCAAAAGGTCCGGCAACTCACGCACAAGGTCGCTGATCTTCATTTCAGACGCGAGCCACTGTACTCCCTATTACGATCGCAATGGGTCCCTTGTTTAAAGCACTGCCTGAACGAAGGGTGACCGCCATCTCTTGGAAATCGCTTTCGCTCAGTCGGATATCGGCCTCACTTAAATCAATCAATTTAGGGAGGCTAACCGCTCCCTCTCTCCACATCGAATCTCGAAATGACTTGATGAACGGTAGATCGAATACGCCTCGGCCCCGAAGAATGACGAGCCGCTCCGGCCCCGAGATCGTCCATCCGAATGCCATAGTGCCGACTCTCGCAGCTGATGATTCCGGAGAAACATACTGCAGTAAGAAAGCAGTAACCGTCATCAAATTTCTGTCAGGACAATGCAACCAGTGGTTCTGTCTTATGCGGACTCCAGTTTGATATTTTCTCTCTTAGAGCAATTTGCATGAATATTGCGGAATACAACCGTCCGCGTCTCGATAACACAATGAGTTCAGCCGCAACTGATAGACGGCCCGCAGCCCACTTGCCTACCGCTGCCGGAGAATCGTCCGCCTAGAGCATCGCAGCCTACGAGCGATCTGGTCGTTGCTGTTCTAATTCCGCCGACCCGCTCGCCAGTCCCATGCCGGCACACAGTCGTGCGCATGAACTCCTAGCCGCTCCTCGCGCGCCAATGCTTCCTGATCGACGTAATCTTGGCTGTAGCGCGTGAAAGCCCACGCCATGCCAAGGCGGACCATCGTCTTTCCGAGATCCACGCCATCGAGGCGGCAGACAGCAAGGGTACGCAGATACCTGTCCGTTCCTCTGGCCTCACAGATGACGTTGCCGCCGTGGACAAGCTTCTCCAATGCTCGCGTTGAGAGCTCACCAGCCGGGTAGTCGCCGCACCACTGGACCTTTTCCGGAGCGTCGATGCCGAAGATGCTGAATGGCTGGCCGTTAACGTAGAGGGTGTCGCCGTCGATGACGTTCTGAGCACTTGCGCTTACGGACGCTAACAGCGCCGAGAGCATGATCAACCCAAACTTCATTTCGACCTGCTTCGAGTAGCCGGCCCCGGATGCCTAATCGCGCTCAAGCCCATCGCTTGGCGCTGCCTGATGATGGTCGTACGGGAGCATGTTAACTTATGTGCAATTCGCCCGTCCGTGTACCGGCAGGCGTGCCAGCACCTCAGGTCTTCGTCGTCTTGGGCGGTCCAGACCTTCCGAGAAGCCATCTTTGCTCTCACTCCAGCATCATTTTCAGAAGCGGCGGCACATCGTCCGCACCGCTCTTTTTGGACTTGGGTAACGGCGGCACACGCATTGGCGATCCATCCAAGACTGACTTGAGGAGCGCGAGAAAATTCTTGCTGTCGAGAAAGTAGTTCGGATAAGCGCGACGGAGCCAGGCCACCTTGTTCACAGAAACTAACACGGCCTGGCTGCTGGTGTTCTCGATACGCTTTTCAGTCTCTAAGAACGCCGCCGTCGCGATCTCGCTTTCGTCCTTCCGGAAAGATTGAATGTCCAGCTCTCGCGTGTCTGGTATCAACTCAAGAAGGAAGAAGTGATCGCTCGATTTTGCGTCCTTCTCGATGATCTGAACCGCGGCTGGAAAAGCGCTCAGCCGCTGACGAACATCTAGAGTCGAGGCGAGTTCCCGCAATTCTTTCACTAGATCTGGTCCACGGGGAGTGTCCGGAACGAGCGGAGAGCGCTCGGCTTCTGCGATGGCGCTACCCATAAGTGCGAAGAAGCGCTGCCATTCGGGACTTCCCATGCTGGACTTCAGCGCTTGCTTTGAGAATGTATCGACGGTCTCTACTGCCGTCGCCCAGATGTGCTGCATCTGAGACCGGAATTGCATCTCTATCTGTAGATTATCGTAGTGAGGGAACTTCTCAGATTTATACTTAAAAATTAGGTGCATGCCCCGATAGCCCGTTGGCTGCGGCGCGCGGATATAGTCATCGAGGCGAGCTATCGTATGGCCTAGTCCTGCAGTCTGATACCAGTGTGCCAGCTCCTTCACCTGAGACACAGTGCGCATGACCGCTCGACAACCTCCGATATCCTGCATCTGGGAAAGCGTCATATTAGGGAAACGCGTCAACTTCGCTTCAATCGACTGAAGCCGCTTTATGCGTTGCGCCACAAGGGCGTCAGGGTAAATCAGCTTCGCTCGCCTTCGCAGCTGGACTTGAAATGTATTTAGCGGGAAATTGTGGCAACCACGCCAATTGTTAACGACCTGGCGGCAGGCGTCGAACTCAGGAGCCGAAAGGTTACTTCGCTTAAGTAAAGCAAGGCCGGCGCGGTTCACAGCCTTCTTGGAGTGCTGAAGGGTTTCCCATTCCATATCCCCATCGGGTTCGTCGCCCGCTCCCCTAGAGTAGTCTAGCGGCATAGCGTAGCTCCCCAGCTTGAAGACCGGTAGAGCCCCGCCCAGATTGGCGTCCTGCCGCCTCCCTTCCGTGATTGCTCTTTTGCGAGTCCGGAGCGAAGACGCACTTCGCCCTTGCAGGGAAAAGTGCATCTTCATGAGGAATGCTCGTCCGAGCCGCCCGTCGCTTCTGACGCATCGCTATAGTGATAGCCGGTTGATCCCGGCGCGCGGTGGGTTTGGCCGATCCCCGCTTACTCATCCTTCGAATCCAACGGCGGGCGCGCACGAGGGTAGCGATCCCCTCGACGCGCCGTGCTGGGTAGTACCCCTGCGTCTGTGCGTAGCTTCTTTTCCCGGTGGCGCTCACGGTCATGGACCCATGGTGACGCCGATACAGAGGGGCCATGTGCGACGGCGAAGCCCACCGTCATTGAACTCAGGTGGCGCTTGACCTCCTCTGCATCAGGCCGGGAGCCTCTGCAGGCCGGCAGACTGGCGCTGCGGTGAAGATCGTTGGCGTCCGTGCCCAGTTCGGACGGCATCGCCCAGGGCAAGCCTGTGCGACGCGCGAAGTATTCGCCGGTCCCCAGGTTGCCGAGCTGCGGGATGGGCTTGTTGTTCTCCGTCACGATCAGGGCGCGCCAGCGGGGCCCGAGCGGGCCGGCCGCTTAGGAGAACGACGCACCGGCTTTCCTCCTTCGATCAATAGGCACGCCGCGCGCCCATACTGCCGGCCGCGCGCGGCAAAGACGGCGCGGGATTCCGCGCAACGATCGCGGCGGAGGGGACGTTGAGGGGCCTGAACCCGCACCGGCGCCACCCCCAGCAGGAGCCAGCCATGGCAAGCCCCCGCGAAAACGATGTGAAAAGACGCACCCTGATGGCGGCCACCGTCGCCACCGCCGCGGTCGGCGCCGTCGCCTCGCGGGCCGAGGCGCAGACGGCTCCC
>WOUR01000062.1 GCA_009772935.1 Rhodospirillaceae bacterium | reverse complement strand
TGCCATCCATGCTGGCCTCCAAACCAGTGGATAGCTTGAATCAGATTCTCGACCGATTGGGAATCCCAAACGATTCTTTCCAACAGAGATACGCCCTAGGCGCTGCGCCGTGAGGTCCTATCGAATCAGGCAGTAAGCTCGATCACCTGGTTCAGGAACCGGATTGCACAGCCGGTCTGCTCCTCGAGACCGACTTCGCAGGGCAGGATGAACCGTCCCTCGCTCCAGGCCGCGTCACTGCTCCCCGCAAAAAGCTTCGCGACTTTCGCGCGCTGACACAGCGCTTTCGACTTCGCATGCA
Organism: Rhodospirillaceae bacterium; assembly: GCA_009772935.1. Classification (GTDB taxonomy): domain Bacteria; phylum Pseudomonadota; class Alphaproteobacteria; order Reyranellales; family Reyranellaceae; genus Reyranella. The sequence goes on along the minus strand of WOUR01000062.1, from coordinate 19,425 downwards.
GGAACAGGTGCTCGAGCGGCGGCGGTAACGGTCCGAAGCGATCCTTGACCTCTTCCTCGAAAGCCGAAATCTCCTCGTCGCTGCGAAGTGCGGCCAAGCCCGCAGGTCCGTCGTAAGCTGGGAAAGCGCCCGTGTACCCGGCCTGTCAGGTGACCCCGCAGTGTACCCGAAGAAGCCGGATTCTCTCGGACGGTCGCGAACAGTGCCGAACGCCAATAGACGTTCTAAGCCTTATCTTACGAGCGTTCTGAGTGGTCGGCGAACGTTCGCGGACGACAATGAACCAACGCGAACGGAAAAATGGTGCCCCGAGACGGAATCGCAATTTCCGCTATCCAGTTGAAACAACGTACTTTTTTTGAAAGAGTACTCTTCAGTGTACCCACCAATGTACCCAGCTTTAATGGCCATGCGGCTGGGGCGCTGCGGAGCCGACTGACGAGACGGCAGGCGGCCTTTACGCGGCGGAGAAGCTGAAGCGGCTCGGGGAAAAGCGCGACCAGCGGCGAACGGGCCAGCCACCCGGCGGCCAAACACCTATTTCGCCCGCCCGCCCATGCGGCGAACTGCCGGGAATGGACGGGGTGGCGCTTCTGCAGTGTCTGCGCGTGCAAGGGCTGAGGGGTGCCAGCCATAGTAATCATGTGGAAGCCCAGCGCTTTCGTGCGACAGCAGGCACTGGCAGCCGGTGCCATTGCTTTCCTGGAAAGGCCGCTCGATGCTGGCCAGATTGTTTCGCTAGTCCGCGAAGGCAAAGCCGCCGCGTCGCAAGAGACGCTTCAACTCGGCAATGCCCCTGTCGTAGCGCCCGCGCTGACAGTCATCGAGCGCCAATTCGGCGCGCGCCCGCTGACCGGTATGGTGGAACGTCCAGTGTTGCTCATAGCGTGCCCATAGGACGAACAGCCTGTTGCATTCGGCGAGCCGTTCCGGCGACGCGGGCGGTGCAGCCGTGCAGGCTGTGATCGGGAGTACCGTCGCCAGAAGCAGAGCGCGCCACATCTCAATTCATCCCAACAGTCCATGCGCCCCCAGGACGGCGGTCCCTGCAACGGCAGCGCTAGCTCCAAGCAGGAGCCAATGCACCCGCGCGACGCGGCTCAGAAGGCCTGCAGGGTCGGAGCGTCCCGCCTCGAGCAGGCGAACTCCGATGGCGGGCTCGACGACAAACAGGATGGTCATGAACAACAGCCAGAGCAGCAGCATCCCGCCGAGCCACCACTGTGCCGGATCGAGGAAGCGTGCCCAGGCATCCAGGCGCTCGGCCATGTAGAAGCCGCTCAGTCCCGCCACGGGCACCGACAGACGGACCTGCGCAGAGAAGCGTCGCTCGACCGACTCGAAAAGGGCAAGGCCCTCGTGCGGATCGGCGACGCGACATGCCAGCGGTAGTACGACCAGCGTCACGAAGGCCATACCGCCAATCCAATGGATGATGGCCAGCACGTGGAATGCTCGCGCGAGGGTCACGTCGTCCATGATTTGGCCAGCTCACCCGATCGTTCGCCTGCCCCGGCATCGAGCCGGTGGCCCGCCAGCCAGCGCGCGACCGCGACATCGTCCACCGGCAACTCGACGGCGAGAGCCCCGGCAAACGCGCGCCAGCGATCCAGATTGCGCGCCGGCACGCCTACCAGGACGGGGATACCGAGTTCGACCGCCTCGGCCACGGCCTGGCGCAGGCCACCGCCGTCGGCCTCGATCTTGCCGAACTTGTTGATGATCAACAGGCGCGGCTCCTCGCTGCGCAGGCTCGAAAGGACGGCCTCGGCGAGTTCGGTCAGCAGACCGACATCGAGACGGCAGCCACGCGCTTCCTTGCCCCGATGTTCGGCGATCGCCGTTACCTCGCCCGTGGCAAGGTCCTCGATCAGCAGATCGCAGGCGTGGCGATCGGCCATGTCTTCGGGCGTCCGCTGCAGGGCGCCCGCGAGCGCGATGCCGCGATCTCGCAGGCCTTCGACGGTACTGGCGATCACACGCTCGGGATAGACGCCGTCGGCATAGATCAATGCACCGATGAGAGGGGATGACATGATCAGCTCCTGTGATTGCAGCATTCGTGATCGGCATCGCAGTCCGCATGGCTGTCCTGGCGCAGCGACCAGAGCAGCATCTGGCGCAGGCAGGCCGCGGCTGGATCGGACGTGCGTTCCAGCGCCGTCATCAGCGCCAGCCAGTCCTCGTCTGACGCGAAAGCGGTGAAGCGGCCGACCGCATTGCTGGCGTAGAGCGGCGGGCTCTCGCCGAACCTGGCACCGGTGGCCTCGACATCGACCATCAGCGGAAGGTCGTCGAGGCCCAGCAGGGTCTCGGCGGCAATGCCCTCGTCGCCCAGGCCGTCGAGGACTTGTCCAAGGAACATCATGGCGCGGCCTATTGGACGAGAGGGCCGGCGGCGGCGCCGAAGTCGATGCCGGTGAGCTGCGCGCGGCCCGCCAGGATGGCTACGTACTGCCGCAGGGCGCGGCGATGGACCGCGTCCTCCAGATAGTCGGCGATGCGCTCTCGGACGAGTTCGAAGGGCATTTGGCGGCCCTCGATGCGGCGGTCGAGGCGCACGATGTGCAGGCCGTAGCGACTCTCGATCGGCTCGGGATGAACCGCGCCGGCTTCCAGCCCGCGCAGCGCGGTCTCGAACTCGGGCACGGTCTGGCCCGGACCGATCTGGCCGAGGTTGCCGCCCTGCTTGCCCGAGGGGCATAGCGAGTGGGCGGCTGCGCTTTCGGCGAAGCGCTCCGGCCGCTGCCGCAACTCGGCGATGAGGCGCTCCGCCCCCTCGCGCGCTTGCGGCCCCTTTGCCACCAGGATGTGCGCCACCTCGCAAAGGTCGGCGGAGCGGAAGCGGCCGAGGTTGGCCTGGTAGTAGCGCCGACAGGCCGCCTCGTCGGCGCGCGGTACCTTCACTTCACGCTCCACCAGCTCGCGCAGGCGCGCCTCCTGAAGCGTCTCCCGACGGCCTTCGCCATCCTCGACCGGCTCGGCCACGATCGAGAGTCTTTCGGCTTCCTGCGACAGCAACTCGCGGATTGCCAGCGCCTGAGCGGCCAGCACCCAGGCCTGGTCGGGGTCGGAAGCCTGGTGATGCTGGGTTTCGCGAGCGATGGCCGCACTCGGGATGACCACGCCGTTGACGCTGACCGCTACGGGACGGGTGAAGCGCCGGCGGGCCGGGGGCGGTGCAGCGGTGGGCTGAGACGTGCTCATGGCGTTCACTCCGCCGGCTGACGAGAGGCAGGTCGACCTGATGCGGACAGGGGACGCCGCCGGCGCACGACCTGGTAGCCGCGACGGCCGAGGTACCAGACCGGTGCCGACCAGATGTGCACCAGGCGGCTGAATGGGAAGACCAGGAACAGGGTCATGCCCAGCACGAGATGCGTGAGGTAGGGCCAATCGAGGCCTTGAAGGGTCCTGGCATCGACCGGATGCAGGATCACGATTCCCTGCGCCCAGTGCGACAGGATCAGCATCACCGACCCGTCCGAATGCGCGAAGGAGAATGGCAGCGTGGCCAGGCCGAGACAGAGCTGGAGCCACAGGATCGCCAGGATGGCGATGTCCATCACCGAGCTGTTGGCGCGGATGCGGACATCGAACAGGCGTCGGTGCAGCAGCATGGTGAGGCCCACGAAGCAGACGACGCCCGCGATGCCGCCGGCGGCGACGGCGATCAGCTGCTTCTGCTCGACGGTGATGAAGAGCGTGTAGAGCCAGGTCGGCGTCAGCAGACCCACCGTATGCCCCATCAGCAGGAACAGGATCCCGACATGGAACAGATTGGAGCCCCAGGTGAGCTGACGCTTTCGCAGGATCTGGCTGGAGCTGGCACGCCAGGTGTATTGCTCGCGGTCGAAGCGGATCAGGCTGCCGAGGAGGAAGATCGTCAGGCAGATGTAGGGATACCAGACGAACAGGAGATGGAAGACATAGTCCTTCATGACCGGAATCCCGGGTTGGACGGCGCGGTGGCGATACGCCCGGTCGATCTTCCATGCGCGAGCGGCGGCGCGACGCCTTCGGCCGGCCGCATGGCCGCGCGCAGCCGGGTCGACAGCCCCTCGACGCCGCATGCGCCCTTTGCGTCGGCGGACCCCGGACCGAAGGTCACTTCCTCCTCTTCCCAAGCAGCGTCCAATGCCTCGAGATCGTCCGGTTCGGGATCTGGTTCTGCCCGCAGTGTCGCCAGCGCCTTCTCGTCGAGCCTGGCCTTCGAGATCGCCAGCAGCGCAGACATGATGGCGACATAAGGCGAACTCCGTTTGGCCAGTCGCTCCCTTAGAGCCGCGATCACGTTGGCCGGCTGGCCGATCAGCTCGATCGCCGCCTGCGGCGGACGCGTCGACGCATACTCGAGAAACAGCGGCAGGAAGTCGGGCAGCTCGGTCGCGGTGGGCGTGTAGCCGCTCTCTTCGTAGAGCTTGAGCAGGTCGACCATGGCCTGGCCGCGGTCGCGGCTCTCGCCGTGGACATGCTCGAAGAGATGCAGCGACAGCGATCGCGTACGGTCGAACAGCAGTCCGTAGCGCTCCTGCAGGTCGTAGAGATCGCCGCCGGCGAGGTCATCGATCAATCGATGAAGCTCCGCCCGCACCGCCGACGGCAGGATGGCATCGCCGTCGATTACCAGGCGGATTTCGTCGGCCGCCTCGATGAGGCCGGTGCTCGGGTAGGAAAGCAGTGCGGCGAGGGCCCTGAGCGTCTTCATCACACGACCTCCATCGGATTCTTGGCACGCAGTTTGCCACCGGAGAACAGATTGCCGCCGTCGTCGCCGGACGAGCAGCCGTTGCCGAAGCTGAAGCCGCAGGCGCCGCGGAGCTGATAGGCGTCCTCGGCGGTCTCGCGGTGGGCCGTCGGGATCACGAAGCGGTCCTCGTAGTTGGCGATCGCCATGATGTGATACATCTCCTCGATCTGCTCCGGGCTCAGCCCGACGCGCGCCGCGACGGCACCGTCGATCACGCCATCCACGGTCTTGGCGCGCATGTAGGCGCGCATGGCGAGCATGCGCTCCAGACCGCGCGCCACCGGTCCCTCGTCGCCCGCCGTCAGCAGGTTGGCGAGATAGCGCAGAGGGATGCGAAGGGAGCGAACGTCCGGCATGCCACCGTCGATGCCCATCTTGCCCGCCTCGGCCGCCGCCTGGATCGGCGACAGCGGCGGCACGTACCAGACCATCGGCAGCGTGCGGTATTCGGGATGCAGCGGAAAGGCGACCTTCCATTCCATGGCCATCTTCCACACCGGGGAGCGGCGTGCGGCCTCCAGCCAAGCATCGGGCACGCCGTCGCGACGCGCCTGGGCAATCACCGTCTCGTCGTTGGGATCCAGGAAGATGCCCATCTGGGCGTCGTAGAGCTTCTTGTCGTCAGCCACGCTCGCGGCCTGCTCGATGCGGTCGGCGTCATAGAGCATGACGCCGAGGTAGCGGATGCGACCGACGCAGGTCTCGGAGCATACCGTCGGCTGTCCCGCTTCGATGCGAGGGTAACAGAAGGTGCACTTTTCCGATTTACCCGACGACCAGTTGAAATAGATCTTCTTGTAGGGACAGCCGGACACGCACATGCGCCAGCCGCGGCACTTGTCCTGGTCGATCAGGACGATACCGTCCTCTTCCCGCTTGTAGATGGCACCCGACGGGCAAGCCGCGACGCAGGCCGGGTTGAGACAATGCTCGCACAGTCGCGGCAGGTACATCATGAAGGTGTTCTCGAACTGACCGTACATCTCCTTCTGCACGCCCTCAAAATTGGCGTCGACGGAGCGCTTGGCGAATTCGCCGCCGAGGATCTCTTCCCAGTTGGGTCCCCACTCGATCTTCTCCATGCGCTTGCCGCTGATCAGCGAGCGCGGCCGCGCCGTCGGGAAGGCTTCCAGCTCGGGGGCCTTCTGCAGGTGTTCGTAGTCGAAGGTGAACGGCTCGTAGTAGTCGTCGATCTCAGGCAGGTCGGGGTTCGCGAAGATGTTGGCGAGGATGCGCCACTTGGAGCCGATCCTGGGCTGGATCCGGCCGTTGCGCTTGCGCGTCCAGCCGCCCTTCCAGCGCGTTTGGTTCTCCCAGTCCTTCGGGTAGCCGATGCCGGGCTTGGTCTCGACATTGTTGAACCACGCGTATTCCATACCCTCGCGATTGGTCCATACGTTCTTGCAGGTAACGGAACAGGTGTGACAGCCGATGCACTTGTCGAGGTTCAGCACCATCCCGATTTGAGCGCGAATCTTCATGATACTTCTCCCCTTCACTCGGCGGCGCTGAGGACAGGAACGGCGTCCTTGTGCGGGCGTTCGAGCCAGTCGACCTTGCCGAGCTTGCGCAACACCACGAATTCGTCGCGGTTGGTCCCGATGGTGCCGTAGTAGTTGAAGCCATAGGCCTGCTGGGCATAGCCGCCGATCATGTGCGTCGGCTTCATCACCACGCGCGTGACCGAGTTGTGGATGCCGCCGCGGTTGCCGGTCATCTCCGAGCCCGGCACGTTCACGATCTTCTCCTGCGCGTGATACATGAAGAGCGTGCCTTCCTTCATGCGCTGGGAGACGACGGCGCGGGCGACCAAGGCGCCGTTCACGTTGAACGCCTCGACCCAGTCGTTGTCGACGATGCCGGCGCGGGCGGCGTCGGCCTCGCTCAACCAGACGATGGGCCCGCCGCGGGAAAGCGTCAGCATCATCAGGTTGTCGGTGTAGGTGGAGTGGATGCCCCATTTCTGGTGCGGCGTGATAAAGTTCAGCACGATCTGCTTCTCGCCATTTGGCTGGCGGTCGATAACAGGCTTGACGGCGCGAAGGTCGAGCGGCGGACGGTAGACACACAGGCCCTCGCCGAAGGCCAGCATCCAGAGGTGATCCTGGTAGAGCTGCTGGCGCCCGGTGAGCGTGCGCCAGGGGATCAGTTCGTGGACGTTGGTGTAACCGGCATTGTAGCAGACCTTGTCGCTTTCGAGCCCTGACCAGGTCGGCGCCGAGATGATCTTGCGCGGTTGCGCCACGACATCGCGGAATCGGATCTTCTCGTCTTCCTTGGGCAACGCGAGATGGGTGTGATCGCGGCCGGTCGTCCTCGAGAGCGCCGCCCAGGCGCGGACCGCAACCTCGCCGTTGGTCTCCGGCGCCAGCATCAGCAGCGTTTCGGCGGCGTCGATGTCGCTTTCGATACGGGCCAGCCCCCTGGTCGGTCCGTCGTCCGTGACGACGCCGTTGAGCTGCTTCAGCAGCTCGACCTCGTGGCCGGTAGGCCAGGCGATGCCCTTCACGCCGTTGCCGAGCTTGTCCATCAGCGGCCCGAGCGAGGTGAAGCGCTTGTAGACGTTGGGATAGTCACGTTCGACGACGCTGATGGCCGGCATGGTCTTGCCCGGGATCGGCTCGACCTCGCCGCGCTTCCAGTCCTTGACGTCGAACGGCTGCGCCATCTCCCCCGGGCTGTCGTGCATGATCGGCGTCAGCACGACGTCCTTCTCGACGCCGAGGACCTCGGGCGCCACACGCGAAAATGCCTTGGCGATCGACTTGTAAATGTCCCAGTCGCTGCGTGCCTCCCAGACCGGATCCACCGCCGCGGTCAGCGGGTGGATGAACGGGTGCATGTCGGAGGTGTTGAGATCGTTCTTCTCGTACCAGGTGGCCGTGGGAAGGACGATGTCGGAGTAGACGCAGGTCGTGGACATGCGGAAGTCGAGCGTGACCAGCAGGTCGAGCTTTCCTTGCGGCGCCTCCTCGTGCCACACCGCCTCGGCCGGCTTGGCCTTGCCCTCCTGCCCCAGGTCCTTGCCCATCACGCCATGGGTCGTGCCCAGCAGGTGCTTCAGGAAGTATTCGTGTCCCTTGCCCGAGGACCCGAGCAGGTTGGAGCGCCACACGAACATGTTGCGCGGCCAGTTCTTCGGATCATCAGGATCCTCGCAGGACAGTTTCAGCTCGCCGCTCTTGAGCTTCTGCACGACATAGTCCCTCGGCTCCATCCCGGCTGCCGCCGCATCGCGCGACACCTGCAGCGGGTTGGTCTCGAGCTGGGGCGCGGACGGCAGCCAGCCCATGCGCTCGGCGCGGATGTTGTAGTCGATGATCGCGCCGTCCCATTTCCCCGGAGGCGCGGTTGGCGAGACGATGTCGCCAACGTTGATCGTCTCGTAGCGCCACTGGTCGCTGTGGGCGTAGAAGGCCGACGTCGAATTCTGCTGCCGTGGCGGACGCCCCCAGTCCAGGGCGAAGGCGAGCGGCAACCAGCCGGACTGCGGCCGCAGCTTCTCCTGGCCGACGTAATGCGCCCAGCCACCACCGGACTGGCCGACGCAGCCGCACATCGCCAGCATGTTGATCACACCGCGATAGTTCATGTCGGCGTGGTACCAGTGGTTCATCGCCGCCCCGATGATGATCATCGACCGGCCCTTGGTCTTCTCGGCGTTGGTCGCGAACTCGCGCGCCACCTGGATGATCTTGTCGCGCGAGACGCCGGTGATCTTCTCCGCCCAGGCCGGCGTGTAGGGCACGTCGTCGTCGAGCGATCTGGCGACGTTGGACCCACCCAGCCCTGCGTCGACGCCATAGTTGGCGACGAAAAGGTCGTGGACCGAGGCCACCAGGGTCTCGCCGTCGACCAGCTTCAGCGACTTCACCGGCACCCGCCGCTTGAGCACACCTTCATGATCCGTCGAGGCGAAGTGCTCGTGCTTGATGTTGCCGAAGTAGGGAAAGCCGACGTCGACCACCTCGTCCCTGACCTCGGCGAGCGACAGTCGCAGGGTCACGTCCTGGCCCGAGGACTCCTTGTTTTCCAGATTCCATTTGCCGGTCTCCCCCCACCGGAAGCCGATCGACCCGCGCGGCGCCACGACGTTTCCCGAGGTCTCGTCGAAGGCCACGGTCTTCCATTCGGGATTGTTGGACTCCCCCAGCGACGCGTCGAAGTCGGAGGCGCGCACGAAGCGATCGGGAACGTACATGCCGTCGCGCTTGGCAAGCTTCACCAGCATCGGCATGTCGGTGTACTGGCGGACATAGTCGCGGAAATACTTGACCTGCCGGTCGACGTGATACTCCTTCAGGATCACGTGACCCATCGCCATGGCCAGCGCCGAGTCGGTACCCTGCTTCACCGACAGCCAGATGTCGCCGAACTTCGATGCCTCCGAGTAGTCGGGACAGATCACGGCGCTCTTCATGCCGCGGTAGCGAGCCTCGGTGTAGAAGTGGGCGTCGGGCGTGCGCGTCTGCGGCACGTTCGAGCCCCAGAGGATGACGAAACCCGCATTGTACCAGTCGGCCGACTCGGGCACGTCGGTCTGCTCGCCCCAGGTCTGCGGCGAGGCCGGCGGCAGGTCGCAGTACCAGTCGTAGAAGGACATGCAGACGCCGCCGATCAGCGACAGGTAGCGCGACCCCGCAGCGTAGGAGACCATCGACATGGCCGGAATCGGCGAGAAGCCGAAGATCCGGTCGGGCCCATGGGCCTTGGCGGTGTAGGCGTTGGCCGCGGCGACGATCTCGGTCGCCTCCTCCCAGCCGACGCGCACGAAGCCGCCATGCCCGCGCTTGCTTGTGTAGGCCCGGCGCTTCTCGGGATTCTCGACGATCGACGCCCAGGCCGCGACCGGTGACAGGGTGGCGCGCGCCTCGCGCCACAGCCGCAGCAGGCGCGAGCGGGCCAGCGGATACTTCACGCGATTGCCGGAATAGAGATACCAGCTGTAGCTGGCGCCGCGCGAGCAGCCGCGCGGTTCGTGGTTCGGCAATTCGGGGCGGGTGCGCGGATAGTCGGTCTGCTGCGTCTCCCAGGTGACGATTCCGCCCTTGACGTAGATCTTCCACGAGCACGAGCCCGTGCAGTTGGCGCCGTGCGTCGAGCGCACGATCTTGTCGTGCTGCCAGCGCTTGCGATAGGCATCCTCCCACCCGCGGCTCTCTTCGGTGGTGATGCCGTGGCCGTCGGCGAACGGCTCCCGGACTTTCTTGAAGAACGTCAGCCGATCGAGAAAATGCGACATGATTAATATCCTTCAGCGAGCATGACGGGCAGACGGCACGGACACCGCGGCGCGACCGCGCTCGATGTCGAACAGCAGGCCGCCCCGGCGGGTGTAGAAGAACCAGGTGATGAGGATGCAGCTCAGGTAGAAGGCCAGGAACCCGTAGAGCGCGAGCGATGCGCCGCCGGTCAGCGCGATCGAAGATCCGAAGCTCTTGGGAATGAAGAACGCGCCATAGGCGGCGATCGCCGACGTGAAGCCGATGATCGCAGCCGATTCCTTGTCGGACTGCATGCGGCGCATATCTGCCGACGCGCCGGGCATCAGCCGGTCCATGTCCTTGCGCATGATCGCGGGGATCATCTGGAAGGTCGATGCGTTGCCGACGCCGCTCGCGAAGAAGAGCAGCAGGAACATGGCGAAGAACCCGGCGAAGTTCTTCTCGCCGAGGAAGTGCACGACGCCCAGCGCGCCCAGCGCCATGACCACGAACACCCAGAAGGTGACGCGCCCGCCACCCCAGCGATCGGCGACCCAGCCCGTCAGGGAGCGAGACAGCGCGCCGACCAAGGGCCCGAGGAAGGCATACTGAAGCGCGTTGATCTCCGGGAACTGCGTCTTCGCGAGCAGCGGGAATCCCGCCGAGTAGCCGATGAAGGAGCCGAAGGTCCCGGTGTAGAGCCAGCACATGATCCAGTTGTGCCGGCGCTGGAAGATCACAGACTGTTCGGCGAAGGAGGCTCTGGCCGAGGCGATGTCGTTCATGCCGAACCAGGCGGCGAAGGCGGACACCGCAATGAACGGCACCCAGATGAAGCCCGCGTTTTGCAGCCACAGCTTGCCGCCCCCGGTGTCCGTGACCACCTGGGGATCGCCCCCCAACCAGCCGAATACCCCGGCGGTGATAACCATCGGCACCACGAATTGCACGACGCTGACGCCGAGGTTGCCGAGTCCGGCGTTCAGCGCCAGCGCATTGCCCTTCTCCGCTTTCGGGAAGAAGAATGAGATATTGGACATCGAGGAGGCAAAGTTGCCGCCGCCGAAGCCGCAGAGCAGCGCCAGGACCAGAAAGATCCAGTAGGGAGTTGTGGGGTTCTGCACGGCGTAGCCGATGCCGATGGCCGGGATCATCAGCGACCAAGTCACCAGCGTCGTCCACAGACGTCCGCCGAAGATCGGGACGGTAAAGGAATAAAAGATGCGTAACGTCGCGCCGGTGACGCCGGGCAGCGCGGCCAGCCAGAATAACTGGTCGGTGGTGTAGCGGAAGCCGATCGACGGCAGCTTGGCCACGACAACCGACCATACCATCCAGACTGCGAACGACAGCAGCAGGGCGGGGATCGAGATCGCGAGATTGCGCCGCGCGATCCGACGGCCCGTTTGATCCCAGAAAGTCTTGTCCTCCGGGCGCCAGTCCTCGAGGGTCTTGCCCGAGAGCTTGCCGACATGCTCGGGCTGGTGGATCTCCTGCATTTCCGGCAGCTCGGGCAGCCTGCCCAGGGCTTCGCTCGCCGCTTGACGCTCCATCGCGCGAATCGACACGTGCATCCACACCAGCGAGGCGGCGGCGACGAGGAACATGAGCATGAAACAGCTCGTCCAGATGCCGGTCAGGTCGTTCAGCGCACCGAAGGCGATCGGCAGAACGAAGCCGCCCAATCCGCCGACCAGCCCAACGACGCCGCCGACGGCACCGACATGCCTGGGGTAGTAGACCGGGATGTGCTTGTAGACCGCGGCTTTGCCCAGGCTCATGAAGAAGCCCAGCACGAAAGCCACGACGGTAAAGGGGACCAGGCCCATCTCCAGCGTGAACGAGATGGGTCCGGTGATGCCCTTCACGACGTATTGCGTTGGCGGATATGACATCACGAAGCAGGCGGCGACCGAGACACCGAAGGTCCAGTACATCACGCGTCGGGCGCCGAACTTGTCAGATAGGACACCGCCATAGATGCGAAACAGGCTGGCAGGTACCGAGTAGGCTGCGCCGATCATGCCGGCAGTCGTGATGTCGAGACCGTAGACGCCGATCAGGTATCGCGGCAGCCAAAGCGCCAGCGCCACGAAGCCGCCGAAGACGAAGAAATAGTAGAGAGCGAAACGCCAGACCTGGATGTTGCGCAGCGGCTCGAGCATGGCCGACATCGGCTCCGGCTTCTCGCCGGACTTGCGCCGTGCCGCAAGTTCGGGATCGTCCCTGGTCGTGAACCAGAATAGCAGGGCCATCACGAGCAGAGCGCCGCTCCAGATTTCGGCGACACTCTTCCAGCCGTAGGCCACCATCACGAAGGGCGCGACAAACTTGGTGACGGCGGCCCCGACATTGCCTGCACCGAATATGCCGAGCGCTGTGCCCTGCCTGCCTGGCCCGTACCAACGGGAAACGTAGGAAATGCCCACGGCGAACGAGCCACCGGCGATGCCGACGCCAAGCGCGGCCAGAAGGAAGGTCGGGTAGTCGTAGGCGAAGGTGAGCAGCCAGGTCGCCATCGCTGCGGCGATCATGACGCCAACATAGACGACACGCCCGCCGTACTGATCGGCCCAGATGCCGAGAATGAGGCGGATCAGGGAGCCGGTCAGGATCGGCGTGCCTACAAGCAGCCCGAACTGCGTGTCCGTGAGTCCAAGGTCTTTCTTAATCTGAATTCCAATTATGGAAAAGATCGTCCAGACGGCAAAGCAGACGGTGAAGGCGAGTGTGCTCATGCCGAGCGCCGCGCCCCTTCCTTCCGGGACCGTTTCCTGGATACTCGGCGGTCGCTGCATCAGATGCTCCCCGTTGCGCCACTCATTGGCGGCACGAGGGAAACTTTGGTGCAGGCTGCGTCGGACTATTTGATTTGAATCAAATCCGGCCCGGGCGGCGGGAATCTTCGTTCGAATGTTCTCTTTTGTGAACAGTACCCGTTACCATTTGGTAATTCTCCAAAGGCCTGCGGTTGCGCCAGATCAACGAGCTTTGTCTATGAGAGGTGCACCACTACCTAAAGCAAGAAGGTAGAGCCCAATTATGCGCACAACCGACATGCCGCTGATCCGTCGCTCGCGCTTGTTCGCCCAGGTGGGCGAACCCGATCTTGCGGCGATGTTGGCCGCCTGCTTCGTCCAGACATTGCCAGCGAGCGCAACGCTCTGCCGGCAGGGTGAAAAGGCGGAGTTCCTTCATGTCGTTCTGTCCGGTCGCGTCGGCTTGTTCGGCTCGGCCGGCCATGAAGAGGCGTTGGTAGAATTCTTCGGGGCGGGCGACGCCTTCATCGTGCCGGCAGTGGTGCTCGATGCGCCTTACCTGTTGACGGCACGAATGCTCGAAGAGGGGCGTATCCTGATGTGGCCGGCCGCGGCGTTCCGCGCCCAGGTGCGGGCCACGGGCGCATTGGCCTACGGAGCGGTGCTACTACTGTCAGGCTACTGGCGTACGCTCATAGGGCAGATCAAGGATCTGAAGCTACTCTCCGCAATAGAGCGGCTTTCGGCTTTCCTCCTCGCCTTGGCGCCGCGCGAGACCGGCCCCGTCACGGTAACGCTGCCGGGAGGCCGACGCCTCGTCGCCGGCCGGCTGGGCATCACGCCGCAGAGCCTGTCGCGCGCCTTCGCCGCGCTACGTCCTCTCGGCATCAGCGGTGGAGGCCGCCAGGTGACGATCGTCGATCCGGCACGCCTGCGCGAATTCGCCGGCGCCCGCGCCTTGAAGGGCCCGGAGAGACGCGACTGACACTGGATGCGTTTGTGAAGGACGGACCATGGCTGCGATCCCGCGACTGAAGCTCTACGCCGGCCCCGCTTTGCTGTCCTACGGCTTCCGCCCCTTCTTCTTCCTGGGGTCGATCTGGGCAGGTATCGAAGTACTGGCCTGGATGCCGATGTTCTATGGCGAACTGTCGCTGGCGACTGCCTTTTCGCCGCGCGACTGGCATGTCCACGAGCTGCTGTTCGGCTATGTACCCGCCATCGTCGCGGGCTTCCTGCTGACGGCCATCCCCAATTGGACCGGGCGGCTGCCGCTGCAGGGGCTACCGCTGGCAGGGTTGGTGCTGGTCTGGCTTGCAGGCCGCTACGCCGTCGCCGTGTCCGCCAGTATCGGCTGGCTAGGGACGACCGTCGTGGACTGCGCTTTCCTGGTCCTCATGGCGGCCGCCGTGGCACGCGAGATTGTGGCCGGCAAGAACTGGAAAAACCTCAAGATCGTCGCTCTCCTTTGCCTGCTCGCCGCCGGGAATCTGGGCTTCCATCTCGAGGCGCATTTCGAAGGCATCGCGCTCTATTCATCCCGCTTCGGCATCGCGGCCGTGCTTATCCTGATCATGGTGGTCGGCGGCCGCATCATCCCCAGCTTCACGCGCAACTGGCTGATCAGGCGCGAACCAGGCCGCCTCCCGGTGCCCTTCGGACGTTTCGATATCGCCTGCATCACCCTGAGCAGTGCTGCGCTCGCTCTATGGGTCGTCATTCCCGAGGAGGCGCCAACCGGCGTGCCCTTGGTCGCCGCTGCCGGTCTCAATCTCGTGAGACTCTGCCGCTGGGCAGGTGACCGCTGCTTTTCCGACAGGCTCGTTCTGGTACTGCATGTTGGCTACGCGTTTGTTCCGCTGGGCTTCCTGCTTGCAGGACTGTCCGCCTTCGGCACTACGGCGCCAAGTGCCGGCGTCCACGCCTGGACGGCCGGCGCCTTCGGCATCATGACACTTGCTGTCATGAGCCGCGCCAGTCTTGGTCACACCGGAAGGCCGCTTGTTGCCTCACCCGCCCTGGAGGCAGTCTACGCCTCCGCGTTCATAGCCGCGCTCGCGCGCCTCGGCTCGGTAATGGCCACCAACCATGGCAGCCTGCTTCTGGCTGTTGCGGCAATGGCCTGGGTAGCCGCCTTCCTCGGCTTTGCCTTGATCTACATCCCCATTCTCTGGCTTCCACGGCCACCCAGAATCGGGCCACACACCTGATTCCGCGGCTAGCGGAAGTGACGGTGGTCATGGCAGTCTACTTGCATGTTCTCGCTGCCGCGTCACGACGCTCTGGCACAGGGTGACCGAACGTGCCGACGAGGTAGCGCCGAGTTGAATGCATCGCTCCTGCTTCAACGAGCGGTCATCAATTCCGTAAGCTAGACAAACCCTGAACGCAATCGTCCGTCGCTATTCCCAACAGCAACGACACGTCACACCATGTCGTGCTCATCCCACCGCCTGCCGACCGTGGAGGGCGGTGAAGATTGCAAAAGTGTGTAATAACTGAAACCTCCAAGCGAACTTTCAGACGCTATAGAGGCATGGTCACGTAGCAGCTTCGCCCTGCAACAAACACAAGGTCGGGTCATGATCCTTGATCTGAGTTCGCTACGCAGCGTGATTGCTGCCGCTGAGCAGGGGAGTTTCCGGCAAGCCGCTACGGCGCTCAACCTTAAGCAGTCCGCTCTCAGCCGCCGCATTCGGCATCTCGAAGAGCAACTCAATGTCTCCTTGTTCGAGCGTTCCAGTGGAGGAGTGCGCCTCACCCCAGCAGGAGCGAGCATGGCACAAGCAGGCCGCCGTCTGTTCGAAGAAATCGACCACATGATCAGGGCTTCGCAGTTGGCCGATCGTGGGGAAGCTGGTGTACTCAAAGTAGGCTTCGGGACGGCCGTATCGACGAGCAAGGTACGTACCCTCATGGCAGATCACATCAGGTCACTTCCTGAAGTCGCCATACAGGTCACCGAACGATCTGCAGCACAGCTGATAACGGCCCTCAGGGCCGGAGATGTGGACCTCGCCGTCATTGCAGGTGAGGCACGGCAACATGGCGGACCTTCGATGTCCTTGTGGTCGGAGCGCATTGTTGCGGCTCTGTCTTCGCGGCACCCGCTCTCCAACAGCGAGGTCATCGACTGGAGTGATCTGAAGGACGAGACATTTCTTCTAAGCCAATGGGATCCAGGTTCGGATTTGCGCAACCTGATCCTCAAAAAACTCGCAGCGCCGGGCAATGCTCCCAAGATAGAGACCTGGAGCGTCAGCAATGAGAAGGTTCTCGGGATGGTGGAAGCAGGACTTCATGTCAGCGTTCATTTCGAGTCGTGGACCAGTCTTGCCTATACCGGCGTCCGCTTTCGCGAAGTCCGCGATGCGTCGGGTCCGAGCCACATCACCTTCACGGCATGCTGGGAGGAGCAGAACCGGAACCCGGCTCTCGCTCGGTTCCTGGAAACGCTGCGACAGACTCACCATCCCACCACCCTGAGCTAGGCTTCGGCGCTCTTCGCCGAGCCCTTTGTGGACCGTCGCGCTCTTGCAAAGGCTCGATCTGCAGACATGAACCGCGCCAACATCGGTCCCACGAGCTTGGCCGGATCGATTGTTTGCCCCGTTTCACGGCCGAGCGTCTCCGCGTAGACAATGAGATCCCGGTGGATGGCCGCCGGCAAGTCCACCGTCAGCTTCACAGGCTTCTCATCCAAAATGGCGCCGAGCTTGAGCTTGGACATGAGGTTTCTCCTATCCTCGGTACGGCTGAAGCACGAGATCGCGGGTCACGATGACCCGCACCGGAAAACCGGGCCGGATGGTGAGCGTGGGCTGGACGTTGAGGTTGCGCCGCACGACTTGCTGTCCAGCCTGATTCAGCGTGTCGCCCGCGCCACGGCGCAAGGCACGAACGAGATCGCTATCGTTCTGGTCCGACCCGAGTTCGGTACCGACCGCGAGGATGGTCGAGAGAAGCGCGGCCTTGAACAAGGAGCCCCAGTGATGATCGACACCGTCTTCCAGACCGGCCTGCCCGCTGGAATCGGCCCCCGGCTGGCGCTCGAGGACGATTGAAGAGCCATTGGGCAGAAGCAACCGCGTCCAGGCCAGAAGAAGACGCGACTGACCGAAGGTAACCTGGCTGTCGTAGATGCCGATCAGCCGTGCCCCTTGAGGAATCAGCAACGCGCCGCCAGTTGGTGTGTCATAGACGTTCTCCGTCACCTGCGCGGTGATCTGTCCCGGCAAGTCGGACCGAAGGCCGGTGATGAGGGCCGCGGGAATGACAGCGCCGGCCTGCAGCACAAACGGCGAAGCGGGTCGCACCAGACGATCGGGACTCGTCGTTTTCCGATCGACAGGCGCATTCATGAAGGCGACTTTGCGGTCCTGTCCGTTCTGGATCGAGGCTTCATCGGCCGAGGGCACCATTGTCGATATTGATGGCTGAGATGACGGAATACTTGCGGCATCAGGCTGCGTCTGACGATTGCCGGGAGCGAACAGGCGGCTGACGCGGGCGGCTTCCGCCTCTTGGGCACGGCGCTGCTGCTCGGCGTCGGGCGACGAGGGCGCGGGCTGACCTTGGGCGGCCACGATCGGCCGGCCGAGGTCGCCCGGCAACGGCGGCCCGAGCGGCGGGACATCTCGGGGAACCCCGGTGTAATCCCGCGGCAGCGTCGCCAGACCGTCGGCCACGCGCGGCCGGTCCGTCGTGTAGAGTTCTTGCGGCGTGACGCCACGCAGCCGGTTTCCCTGCAAAGCCCACAGCACGGCGCCGCAGACCAGGATAAGGCCCAGCGCCGTTCCGCCAATCAGCACAGTGCGCGACAGACGGGTGACGCGAGGTCCCTCCGATCGCAGCCGGAAGGGCTGAGCGGTCGTCGAGAGTGCCGAATCCGATGGAGATTGATCGGTCATCGTTGCGGCTTTCCGTCCGTGCGGACGATTCGGACGATCTGCTGGCTCTCGCCGCCCAACCGCAGTTCGGCTGCGGCAAACAGGCGATCGACGATCAGGACGTTGCCGTATGCACGAGAATTGACGAGCTCCGGCTTGCCGTCCGTGCCGACGACGAAGAGAGGCGGCATCTCGCCCTGCACGATGCCTGGCGAGAACTCGACATAGACCTTGCGCCCATCGTCATAGGCGTTGACCGGACGCCAGGGCGGCTTGTCGCCCTCGATCGAATAGCGGTAACGGCGTTGGGCGATCTCGGGGAGGACCGGCACCGGCGGCAGAGCGCGAAGGCTCCTGCCTCGGCTCTCCGGGTAGAACCAGGCAACCGATGGCATGTAAGGCCGCTCGTGGGCTCGCAACTCAATGAGATAGGTGCGCCGGTCGGTGTTGACCACAAGGTTGGTCTCGATGGCCGGACGGGTCGGCTTGACCAGGATATGGACCCGACGCGTATCGCCGTTCCCGCTCTCCGTGTCGCCAATGATCCAGCGTACCGTGTCGCCGGCCGCCACCGGCCCTGAGCCGGTCAGTTGCTCCCCGGGCTCCAGGGCAATGTCTGTTACTTGTCCGGGGGCGACGTAAACCTGGTAGAGCGCCCCCGGGCTGTACGGAAACACCTGCACGGCGTTGAAGTAGCCCTCCCGGCGCGGCTCCACCCGCGCGGCGCCATTGGCGGCCTCGACGCGCGCCACCGGAGCCCTCGCATCGCCCGGTCCTCCGCGCGCCGGCGTCCAGGCCGGTGGAACGTGCAGAGGCCGCGGCGGCGGATCCTCGGCAGGCACCGAGGACACCGGAAGCGGCGGCACGCTCTCGTCGTAACTGATCTGCGGCGGCTTGGTGGATGCGCATCCGGTGAGCGCCAGCAGGGAGACGAAGAGGGCTGGCTGCATGCTGCGGTACTTCATTGTGCGAGCTCCTTCGACCAGTTGATGGCGTTGACGAAGACGCCGAGCGGATTCTTGCGCAGACGATCGGCGTCGCGTGGCGATTCGATCACGATGGTGAGAATGGCGGTCCAGCGCTCGGTGGCAGCAAGTTGGCCGCTTTCGTAGCGTCGCTCGGTCCACGCCACCCGGAAGCTGTCCGGCGATGCCCTGATGACGCTCGAGACTTCGACGGAGATCTGCATCTTGCCGAGCCTGGCGAAAGGATCGGCGCGGCGGGCATGGTCGTTCAAGGCTGCGGCGCCGCGATCCGTTGTGAACTCGTACGCCCGCAGCCAGCCCTGGCGCAGCACGACCGCGTCGGACGGCAGCCCGCGCACGTCCTCGATGAAGCGCGCAAGGTGAAAGGCGATCTGCGGATCGGTCGGCCGATAGGAGGCATCGGCTGGGGCGATCGCTTGCGCCTGGCCGAGCCTGTCGACCTGGACGACCCAGGGCGTGATCGTTCCCCGTGCCGCTTGCCAGACGAGTCCACCGGCAAGACCGGCGGCCAGCACCAGGCAGCCAAAGGCCATCAAACGCCAGTTCCTGGCCTGCACGCGCGCCGAGCCAATCCTGTCGTCCCAGACTTGTGCGGCCTTCTGGTAGGGCGTCTCCGGCACCGGTGTGTGGCCGTAACGGACGGATGAACGCTTGAACATCAGTCGTTCCCTTCAGAAAGGTCGATGGAGGAGCCGCCACCACCGTGATCGCCGGAGCGGATGGCGTGCGTAGCGGCGGAAGCGCCGTGGCTTGCGGCCTGACTACGCCTCATGCGTCGCGCCCAGGCGGGCGGCGCGTCCGGCGGAGCCGGCGGAGCCGCCGCAGTGCCGGCCTCGG
>WOUR01000010.1 GCA_009772935.1 Rhodospirillaceae bacterium | reverse complement strand
GCCGTAGTTACCGACCTGCTTGACGATGCTGTAGACCCACTTCTCGTCGACCCCGAGCGCCTTGCCCATGCCCGGCGTGACGCCGAGGATGCGCTTGATCGAGGGGTTGTCGCTCTTCAGCATCTCGTCGACGTTCTTCGAGGAGATGCCGTGCTCCTCGGCCTCGATCATGGCGTAGAGCGCCCAGCGCACGATGTCGGCGAACTGGTTGTCGCCGTGACGCACCACAGGTCCCAGCGGCTCCTTGGAGATGATCTCCGGCAGGATGACGTAGTCGTCGATGGTCTGCGGCGGCGGCACGTTGGCGGCGCGCGTGGCGGCCAGGCTCGACGCATCGGTCGTGTAGACGTCGCAACGGCCGGAGAAGAAGGCCGCGCGGATCTCGTCGACCTTCTCGATGACGACGGGCTTGAAGGTCATCTTGTTGGCGCGGAAATAGTCGGCGAGGTTGAGTTCGGTGGTGGTGCCGGGGGCGACGCAGACGGTGGCGCCGCTCAGCTCCTTGGCGCTCTTCACGCCGAGCTTCTTCGGCACCATGAAACCCTGGCCGTCGTAGTAGTAGATACCGGTGAAATCGAGGCCGAGTGCCGTGTCGCGGGTCAGCGTGTAGGTGGCATTGCCCATCACGATGTCGACTTCGCTCGACTGGAGGGCCGTGAAGCGCTGCTGGGAGGTGAGGGGAACGTACCTGACCTTCTCCGAATCGCCGAAGATGGTGGCTGCGACGGCGCGGCAGACGTCGACCGAGAGACCCTTCCACTTGCCCTGGCTGTCGGCCAGCATGAAGCCTGCGGTCCCGATGCCGACCCCGCAGTTCACGCTGCCGCGTGCCCTGACGGCGTCGAGGTCCTTGCCCGCCTGGGCCGTCCCTGCGAAGCCGACCACCGCTACTGCCAACGCGGCCGTTGCCGCCACGATCCTGTTGCGCATTTCACCTCCCATTGTACTTGACCCCCACAATGCCGCCTTCTTCCGGGGGCTTGCAAGCCGCAGGCCAAAATGCGGGACGGTCAGCGGATCGGCGGGGCGTACAACATGCCGCCGTCGCGCCACGGCCCGTTCATGCCACGCGGGATCTTGAGCACGGTGCTGGGCCCCAGGTTGCGGTCGTAGACCTCGCCGTAGTTACCGACCTGCTTGACGATGTTGTAGGCCCACTTCTCGTCGAGCCCGAGTGCCTTGCCCATGCCCGGCGTCGCGCCGAGGATCCGCTTGATGGTGGGATTCTCGCTCTTCATCGCCTCGTCGACGTTGCGGGACGTGATGCCGTATTCTTCTGCCTCGATCATGGCGTAGAGCGACCAGCGCACGATGTCGCCGAACTGGCTGTCGCCGTGGCGCACCGCGAGGCCCAGCGGCTCCTTGGTAATGGTCCGGGGCAGGATCGTGTAGTCGCTCGGATTGGGCGCGTAGGCGGCCCGGGTTGCGTAGAGGTTCGACAAGTCCGCCGTGAGGACGTCGCAGCGCCCGGCAAAGAAGGCGGCGCGCAGATCGTCGATCTTGTCGAGCAGCACCGGCGTGAAGGCCATCTTGTTCAGGCGGAAATAGTCGGCGACGTTGGCCTCGGTCGTCGTGCCGGGCTGGACGCAGACCTTGGCGCCGTCGAGATCCCTCATGACGCGCCTGCCGAGCTTGCGGGGCACCATGAAGCCCTGACCGTCATAGTAGTAGATACCGGCAAAATCGACGCCGGCGTCGCGGCCAAGCGTGACGGTCGAATTGGACGCGAGGAGATCGACCTCGCCCGATTCGAGCGCCGGGAAGCGCTTCAGGGGCTCGAGCGGGACGTACTTCACCTTGTTGGCGTCCCCGAGCAGGGCGGCGGCCGTGGCGCGGCACATGTCGACCGAAAGCCCGCGCCACACGCCCTGGCTGTCGGCATGCATGAAACCCACGAGTCCCGCGCTGACGCCGCACAGGACCTGGCCTCGTGCCTTGACGGCGTCCAGGACGGGACCGGCCATGGCCTGTGTTGCTGCCAAGGCCGAAAAGCCGGCGATTGCCGATAGTATGAGTTTGAGCATTGTGTCCCCCGACACTTCCCCGCTCCGAGACTGCCCGCATTACCCGGCGGTTTGCAACGGCCAAACGAAAACCGCCGCCCGGGGGGGGGGGCGGCGGTTCGTCGTCGTGTCGTATCCGGATGCTAGCGGATCGGCGGGGAGTACTGGAGGCCCCCGTTGGTCCACAGCGCGTTGAGGCCGCGCTCGATCTTGAGGGGCGAGCCCTTGCCGACGTTGCGGTCGAAGCTCTCGCCGTAGTTACCGACCTGCTTGACGATGTTGTAGACCCACTTCTCGTCGACGC
Organism: Rhodospirillaceae bacterium; assembly: GCA_009772935.1. Taxonomy (GTDB): domain Bacteria; phylum Pseudomonadota; class Alphaproteobacteria; order Reyranellales; family Reyranellaceae; genus Reyranella. The sequence continues at coordinate 151,249 of WOUR01000010.1, read as the reverse complement.
CGAGCGCCTTGCCCATGCCCGGCGTGACGCCGAGGATGCGCTTGATCGAGGGATTGTCGCTCTTCAGCATCTCGTCGACGTTCTTCGAGGTGATGCCGGCCTCCTCGGCCTCGACCATTGCGTAGAAGGCCCAGCGCACGATGTCGGCGAACTGGTTGTCGCCCTGGCGGACTGCCGGTCCCAGCGGCTCCTTGGAGATGATCTCCGGCAGGATGATGAAGTCGTCCGGCTTCGCCGGCGCCGGAGTATTCGCCGCGCGGGTCGAGTAGAGGCCCGAGGCGTCGGTCGTGTAGACGTCGCAGCGGCCGGCGTAGAACGCAGCCCGGATCTCTTCGACCTTCTCGATGACGACCGGCTTGAACGTCATCTTGTTGGCGCGGAAATAGTCGGCGAGGTTGAGTTCGGTCGTCGTGCCCGGCTGGACGCAGACGGTGGCGCCGTTCAGCTCCTTGGCGCTCTTCACGCCGAGCTTCTTCGGCACCATGAAGCCCTGGCCGTCGTAATAGTTGATGCCGGTGAACTCGAGGCCGAGCGCGGTGTCGCGGGTCAGCGTGTAGGTGGTGTTGCGCGAGAGCACGTCGACCTCGCCCGACTGCAGGGCCGTGAAGCGCTGCTGGGCGGTGGTCGGAACGTACTTCACCTTCTCGGCGTCGCCGAAGATTGCGGCCGAGACCGCGCGGCAGACATCGACGTCGAGGCCGGTCCACTTGCCCTTGTCGTCCTGCTGGGCGAAGCCCGCGACGCCCGTGTTGATGCCGCAGACCAACTGGCCGCGCGCCTTCACCGCATCGAGGTCCTTGCCGGCATGCGCCGTACCGGCGACACCGACCAGACCGATGGTGACGACGCCGGCCATCATTTTCTTGAGCATTTTGTCATCCCTCGTGGTTGCCTCTGACGTTCCGTCGGCCGCCTGTCGCGACCGTTCAGAATCGATGACGCAATTCCTAGGCGAACAACTTGGCGTGCGCAACGGCGCCGCGCGCGCGATCGCTGCCGCTCAGAGGCGGTCGGCGGCGCGCGACGAGAAGGGGTTGGACGACCACGGATCCGCGCCCTGCAGGCCCTGAAACCGATTGTCGCTGCTGCCGCGGCTGCGTTCCGAGGCGCGCTTGATCTCCTGCTGCCACTGGCGATAGGAGACGAGCTGGTCGCCCGCCAGCGCACCGCTGCCGCCGCTCCCGGAGATGTAAGGCTGCGGGTCGACGAACTGGCCGTTCACGATCACCGAGAAGTGAAGGTGCGCGCCGGTGGACCGGCCGGTCGAGCCGACATAGCCGATCAGGTCGCCCTTGCGGACGCGGGTGCCGGGGCCCATCCCCTCGGCGAAGCGCGACATGTGCGCATACAGCGTCTCGAAATTGTCGGCATGGCTGAGCTTCACCGTGCGGCCGTAGTTGAAGTACCAGCCTTGGTGATTGATGAAGCCGTCGGCCGCCGCGTAGATCGGCTCGCCCGTCTTGCCCTCGAAATCGATGCCGTTGTGGAAGCCGCCGCCGCTCTTGCGGCCATAGTAGCGACGCGTGCCGAACGGCGAGGACTGGCGTGCCTCCGGCCGCGGATTGGCGAGCGCGGTACCGCCGAGCCGGCGGCCCTGATCGTCGAACCAGCCTTCGGGCTGGTTCTGGGGGGCGAACCACCAGAAGGATTGCCTGGCCGTGCCGTCGCCCAGGCTCGCGACGAGGATGCGCGGCGTGCCGTCCATGGTGCGTCCCTGGACGACGTCGATCCTGGCGGCCGCCGGCGCGAAGCCGGACAGCGCCTGGGTCAGCTCCTTGAGAGCCGCCGGATTGGCGCCGGTCGGGGCGAGGCTGGTCGCCAGGGTGGCGCTGCTCGCCTTGACGGTCTTGACGGAATCGGGGGCCACCGAGCGGGCAGCCGGGCCGGCATTCGCGGGCGCCGAGCCCGGCAGGCTCGAGACGCGCTCGTCATCGTCCTCGGTCGCGCCGGGAGCGAGCTTGAAGCCGAACGCGCCATCGGCGCCGCGCGCGAGGTCGACGGCCAGCGACTTGTTCGAATAGAGCTGGAGGGAGACGAGCCGTTTGGGTTGACCGGCGCCCTGTGGGGCGAGCACGGCGCGGCCGGAGCTGGCAGCCTTGACCTCGGGCTGGCTCAGCGCCTTGCCGACGGCGTCGGCGGCCGCCTGGGCGTCACTGGGGTCGACCCGGAGGCTGATGAGTTGCTCGGCGACGGAGCTGTCGGGCGCGATGGAGAAGGCCTGCACGTCCTCGCTGGGGACAGCCGGGGGGCGGGCGGACTTGGCGACGGGCTTCTTCAACTGGTTCTTGGACGGGGCCTTTACCTGGGCCATCGCGTCGGCGGCGCAAAAAACTGAAGAGATCACAAAGGTCGCTGCCATGAGGCTGCGGACGGTTCGCCAGCTATGGGCGCGTTGGAAACGCGTCATGTTGGACGTCATCGATCGGCCGCTCCCGTTCCATTGAACGCTACTGATTGCCAGGTGAGGCGACCAACGACCCACCGACCTCCCCCGGTCGGTGCCCCCGCGTGCCTCGCTTGGAGGCGATACTGGCCACGGAGTATCCACAAGTCCAACAAAAAGTTGCAAAAATGCAACACCCACGCAAGGTTGCTAACATGTTGAAAATGTTATCATTTCGGCGTCAGGCGTGTTTGCGGTCGTTAAAGGTCACAGTGGGCAACCTTTGCAATTTTGCTGCGCTGCGAAGAAGCGGGTAGCGCGCAAGAAGTCCAGCGGCTTCCGCCATTTCCTCGACATCGTTGAACATCGGCACGCCGGCTCGCTCCATGGTGGCGAACCAGTCCGCCTTGCCGGGGAGTGTGCCCATCATGCTGTGGAGCAGGGGGAGAGGCGCCGTGGTCGCCATCCCGGCGAGACGCTCGATGACCGGCTGCGCGTCGACCATGAAGGGAACGACGTGAATCATCAGGACCATGTCGTAGGTTTTGGCAGCGTGAGTCATGGCGGCTTCGAAGGCCAGTCCGAAACGGTCCTCGCGCGCATCCGCCAGCAAGTCGATCGGGTTGGCGACCGATGCTTCGGCCGGCAGTTGCTGGCGCAGCACGTTGGCCATGGCGCCCGGCAGGTCGGTCAGGACCAGCCCCTCCAGAGCGGCCTGGTCGGCGCAGAGCACGCCGGGGCCGCCGGAGTTGGACAGGATCAGCGCCCGCGGCCCGAGGCCCTGCGGGAAGCGTCCGAACGCCTTGGCGGCGACCAGCAGCCGGCGCAGGCTCTTCACCCGGATGATGCCGCAGCTGGCGCAGAAGGCATCGATCGCGGCATCGTCGTTGGCGACGGCGCCGGTATGGGCGGTCGCCGCCCGGCCGCCGATCTCGGTGCGGCCGCCGAACAGGGCGATCACCGGCTTCCGGGCCGAGACCTTCCGGGCGACGTCGCGGAAACGCTCGTGGTCGTCGATCGATTCGACGTAGAGCAACGCGGCGCCGATCTCCGGCCGCTCGCCCAGCCAGCCCAGGTAGTCCTCGACCCCGAGGTGGACCGCGTTTCCGACCGACACGACCGAGGTGAGCGGCAGGCCACGCGCATTGGCCTTGTCGATGAACTCCTCCGCGAGGGCTCCGGACTGCGAGATGAAGGCGAGCCCGTTGGTGGCTCCGGCCGCCGCGCCGGGCGGCAGGTCGCGCAGGAAGGTGGCGGCGAAGCGCCGGGCCGGATCGAGATGCACGATGCCGGCGCAGTTCGGTCCGGCGATGGTCAGGCCTCGCTCGGCCGCGAGCTTCAGAAGTGCCTCGTTGCGCGCCACGCCGGCGGGCCCCGCCTCGGCGAAGCCGCCGGGCAGGATCAGAAGGTTGCGGATGCCGCGGTCGGCCGCCTGTCCGACCGTCTCGAGGATCGCGTCGGGGCGGATCACGATCACCGCGAGGTCGACCGCCGGGTCGATCTCGGCGATCGAGGTCACCGACTCGTAACCGAAGATCGATCCTCCCCTGGGATTGACCGGCACGACCCTTCCGCCATAACCGGCCTGACGAAGCATCTGCATGACCGCGCCACCGGAGGAGGTTGGCCGTTCGCCGGCGCCCACGACGGCAATACTGTCGGGGGCGAAGAACGGGGTGAGGTCGCGGGCGGGTGCTGGCATGACGCGTTGGTTGCAGCACAGGCGTAAGAGGAGAACAAGATGGCCGATCCGATCGAGCTTCTGATCCAGGGGCGCGCTCACGATCTGGGCGGTGGCTTCGCGGTCCGCCGCGTGCTGCCCAGCGTCAAGCGGCGCACCGTCGGGCCCTTCATCTTCCTCGACCATTTCGGGCCGATGGACGTGCCGCCGGGCGGCGGCATGGAAGTCCGGCCGCATCCGCATATCGGCCTGGCCACCGTCACTTACCTGTTCGATGGCGGCATCTTCCATCGCGACAGCCTGGGCTACTCGCAGGCGATCCGACCGGGCGACGTGAACTGGATGACCGCCGGCAGCGGCATCGTCCACAGCGAGCGGACCGAGCCCGAGATGCGGGCCACCGGCTTCCGCATGCACGGCGTCCAGACCTGGGTGGCGCTGCCCAGGACGCACGAGGAGACGGCGCCCGCCTTCGAGCATGTCGAGGCGGCGCGGCTACCCGCCTGGACCGAGGGCGGGGCCTCGCTGCGTCTCATCGTCGGCACCTATGCGGGGCGCACCGCGCCCACCACCCACTTCTCGCCGATCTTCTATGTCGGCGTGGAGATGACCGCCGGGGCCTCGCTGGCGATCACGCCCGATCACCAGGAGCGCGCGATCTACCTCGCCGAGGGCATGATGGTGGTCGGCGAGAGCCAGCTCGGTGTCGGTGACCTGGCGGTGCTGGCGCCCGGCCAGACGGTCGAGGTGCTGGCCGGTCCGGAGGGTGCCAAGGCGATGCTGCTGGGCGGCGCCACGATCGACGGCCCGCGTCACATCTGGTGGAACTTCGTCTCCTCGAGCAAGGAGCGGATCGAGAAGGCCAAGGAAGACTGGCGCGAGAAGCGCTTCGCCATGGTGGCAGGGGATCCCGAGTTCATTCCGCTGCCGGATCGGTAAGTCACTCCACACAAAAGCAACCCGTCGTCCCGAGCGAAGCGCCGAAGGAGCGCAGTCGAGGGACGACGGGTTCGACTAACTCCGCGCTACTTCTTCTCGACGTTCCAGAAGACCGTGATGGGCGACTCGATGTTGCCGGTCACGCCCTTGCGCCGGGCCATCGGCTGCAGGAACTGGCCGAGCGGGACCGTGACGCCTTGTTCGAGAATCCGTTTCTGGACCTGCTCGGCGATCTGAAGCTGCTTCCTGGCGTCGCCTTCGCTCACGAAGGCCACGCGCAGCTTCTCGATCTCCTCGTCGAGCGGCCAGCCGAACTGGGCGCGGTCGCCGCTCGCCTCGGCATAGTGGTTGTTGACCGGGTCGATCAGCAGCACCGCGGCCGCCGCCGTCATGGCGATGTTCCAGCCACCCTGGGAGACGGGATCCTTCTTGGTCCGCCGGGCGACCAGCGTCTGCCAGTCCATCGACTGCATGTCGACCTTGAAGCCGCCGCGCTCCAGCAGCGTCTTGGCAACCGGCGCGAGGTTGGTCAGGACGGCGAGGTCGGTCGACTGCAGCAGCACGATCGGCGTGCCGTCGTAGCCGGTGTCCTTGAGGATCTTCTTCGACTCCTCGAAGCGCGACTCCAGGATGCCCTCGGTGCCGGCCGCATTCTCGAGCGGTCCGCCGCAGCTGAACATCGCCTTGCAGAGCTTGTAGTAGCGCGGATCGCCGATGACGGCCTGCAGGAAGTCCTTCTGGTTCAAGGCAACCATCGCGGCGCGCCGGTAGCGGACGTCGTTGAACGGCGGCTGCTTCCAGTTGAAGCGCAGGATGTAGGTCGACCCGAGCTGGTCGGGGATGACGATCTCGACGTTCTTGTCCTTCTCGAGGACCGGCAGCAGGTCGTGCGAGGGCTGCTCGATCATGTCGATCTCGCCCTGCTGCAGGGCATTGATCGCGGTCTGCGTGTCAGGGATCGAAACCCACTCGACGCGGTCGACCTTGGCGACCTTGCCGCCGGCCAGGCCCGAGGCCGGCTCGGCGCGGGGCTTGTAGCTTGGATTGCGGACGTAGACGACCTTCTCGCCGGGCTTCCACTCGTCCCTCTTGAAGATGAAGGGGCCCGAGCCGGTCGTGTCGGAAAGCTGCTGAGTGACCGGCGTCTCGGCGATCCGCCTGGGCATGATGAAGAGCGGGACCGACGAGGGCTTGGCCAGCGTCTTCAACATCATGCCGTAGGGCTGCTTCAGGACGATCTGGAAGGTCCGGTCGTCGATCGCCTTCATCTCCTGGGTCTGCTTGCCCAGCAGGCCGCCCAGCGTGTCCTTGGCGGTGAAGCGCTTGATCGACGGCAGCACGTCCGCCGTCGTGACCGGCGCGCCGTCATGGAACTTCAGCCCGTCGCGAAGCTTGAAGGTCCAGGTGAGCTGGTCGTCGCTCACCGTCCAGCTCTCGACCATCTGCGGACGCGGCTCGAGCCTGGCGTCGAACGCGAAGAGCGTGTCGTAGATCATGTAGCCGTGATTGCGGACGATGTAGGCGGTGGTCCAGATCGGATCGATGATCTTGAGATCCGAGTGCATGACGGCTTTCAGCGTCTTGCTCGGCTGGGCGTAGGCCGGCGTCGCGGCGAACAACGCCATGGCGGCTAACAGAGCATGACGCAGCATGGCGAAGACCTCCTCAGCCTGCTTCGGGCGGGTTCCAGGTCGTCTCCTCATCGAGGGGATAGACCGGCCGCGGCAGCTTGGTCCAAGTGAAGTTCGCCAGCACCGGCGACGTCAAGCCCGGACAATCGACTTCGTAGATCTGCCCCGGCTGGAAGAACTCGTCGAAGCCGCCACGGAAGTGGCCGCGGCTCTTCACGACCACCGTCCGCGCCTCGGCGATGTCCAGGCCGAACATCTCGAACTGGCGCGGGTCCATGCACTGGCAGCGGATGCTGATGACCACGATGAGGATGCCACCGAGGTCGAGCAGGGCGGACGGGCCCATGTCGGCCGAGACGTTCTTCAGCACGCCGCGGCGGCCGACGAATTGCCCGTCCGACAGCTTCACCACCTTGGCTTCGCAGTCGAAGGGCAGGGAGAATTCCTGGTGCTCCTGCGTGTTGAAGGAGGCGTTGAAGATCGCGCCTTCGCCCAGCTCGTGCGCCCGGGCGGCGAGTGCCGCGTCATTGAACACGCCGAAATAGACGCCCTGGGCCCGCGCCCCCTTGAGGGCGCGCAACAGATAGGTCGTGTTGCCGCGTCCGCCGCCGCCGGGATTGTCGGCGACGTCGGCCAGGATGATCGGCTTGCGGCGCTTGTCGCGGCCGATGGCGGCGGCGTGCTGGACCGCATCGGCGAGCGTCATCATCTCCCGCTTGAAGCGTTCCCGCGTTGCCCAGGCGCGCCGGGCGATGTCGAGCGCCAGGTCGGCCGCCGCCTTGGCGTTGCCGTTGCGCGCCGTGACGACGGCGGTGAGGCCGTTCTTGGGACTGTCGCTGTAGGCGAAGCCCGCCATCACGGAGACGTTGAGGATGTCCCCGCCGACCTTGGTCTGCCCGTACTTGACGAGGTCGGCATAGGGACCACGCGCGGTCAGCAGGGCGATCTGCGGCGGCACCAGCGGGATCTTGACCATCTCGACCGCCGTGCGCGCCCCGGCCAGCAGCTCGCGCATGTGTTTGGCCGCCTCGACACCGCGCTCGTAGATGTCGACATGCGGGTTCTCGAGATAGCCGACGAAGACGCTGAGATTGTCGGTCATGCGGCGCGAGACGTTGGCGTGAAGGTCGAACACCGACACGATCGGCACCTCGGGTCCGGCGACGCGGCGCAGCATCTCGAACAGGTCGCCGTCGGGATCGTCGGTGCCTTCGGCCAAGGCCGCGCCATGGCAGGAGACGAAGATCGCATCGACCGGCAGGACCGATTTCAGGCCGGACTCGATCTCGGCGAGATAGGCCTTGAAGAACTGCTCCTCGACCGGTCCGCCGGGCTGCGCCAGCGACACGCGCAGCGGCACCGGGGTCCAGGTGCCGCCGCGATCCATCTCGTCGAAGAAGCCCGGCAGGTCGGGCATGGTGATCGACTTGCCCGAGCGTGCCTCGCTCACGATGCGGTTGCCGCGGATGTCGACATCGTGCTCGAAATCCTCCGCCGTCGTCACCGGCGCGAACCGGTTGCACTCGATGGCGAAGCCGAGCACGGCGATACGCGGATTGTCCTGGGACAAAGAAACCTCCTAGCGCTGTCGCGCGAGGAACGCGTCGACCAGCGCGTTGAATTTAGCGGCCTGCTCGAAATAGGGCGAGTGCCCGGCGTCGTCTATGATCTCGGCTTCGCCGCAGGGCAGACCTGTCGCGATGGCGCTTGCCAGGAAGGGCGGGAAGACCACGTCCTCGCCGCCGGCGATCAGCAGGGTCGGCACGCGGAACGTCTTGAACTCGGCCAGCGTGCGCGTCGCGGTGCGGCGCAGGCCGGCGCGCAGCTTCTCCTTGTCGAGCGTGCCCGCCATCTCGTCGATGCTGCGATAGAGGAGATGCAGCGCCGGAAAGCGTTCCGCCGCGCGTTCGCCCATCGCCGGGTGGATGCCACGCGCCAGGCCGTCGGCGATCGCGGCCTCGGCCGCCGCGAGCCAGGCGTCGTACGCCGTGCCGCCGGACGGATCGCTGCCGCGGCGGTCGAGCGTGCCCGAGGTCGAACTCAGCACCAGCGCCGTCACGCGGTCCGGATGCAACAGCGCATATTCCAGCATCGTCCAGCCGCCCATCGATTGCGCGACGAGGCGCACGTCGGAAAGGCCGAGATGATCGATAAGGGCGGCGAGGTCGCCGGCATAGTCGGCGGGATCGACTCCGTTCGCGACCGGATCGGACGGCGCAAAACCGCGATGGGCGAAGGCGACGCAGGTGTAGCGGTGCGCGAAGTGCGCCACCTGCTGCCACCAGCTCAGGTGATTGCCGCCCAGGCCGTGCGCGAACAGCAGGGCAGGTCCGCTGCCCGAGACCTCATAATAGAGGTTGCCGAACGGGCGCTTCAGCCGACCGACGGTGCGGGACGGCGCGGCGTAGGAACTCATGGAGCCACTCCTCTAGAAGAGGATCAGCCTAGAGCCCACGATACCGAGCGGCCAGCGTCCTGCCGCGAACAGGCGAAACTTGCTTTCGAAGGGCGAGCCTTCCTCGCCGGCGAGGCGCGCCACGGCCAGCTGATAGACCGCGTGCGAGGCAGCACCCGCCGCAACATGGATCGACGCCCGGGCCGCGTCGCCCATGCGCCCGGCCGCGGTGGCCGCCTTGCCATGCACCAGCTCGCCGGCCTCGGTGGTGAGCTCCGTGAGCGCCGTCCATAGAGCGTGATGCGGATATCGCGATTCCGCGCGGTTCAGCGCTTCGCGCCGTTGCGCCTCCTCGGCATCCCACCAGGCGGGCGACCAGTCCGGCGACTTCAGGAGCCGTTCCGCTTCCGGCCAGTCATGGGCAATGTCGACGTCGAGTTCGCCGAAGCCGAGTTCAGCGATGTATGAGCCGGCATCGGCGCAATCCCCCTCGGTCAGGGGCTCGCCCAGAGCCGCAAACCACGAGGCGGCACGAACCTCCGCCGCCACCCGGTCGAGAACGGTGCGCGGCAGGGCGACGATCTGCGTCACGCCGCCTGCCGCACCTCCGGCAGGGTGAGGCCGTACTTGGCGGTGACCTCGGTGGCGCGCTTCATGAAGTCGGCGCGCATCTCGTCGTTGGTGCGCTGCTTGATGTTCCACTTGCGGAAGATCTCGTTGTTGCGCGACTTCGAGCCGCCGAAGAACGAGGGCAGGTAGGGGAAGTATTCGTCGATCGCGGCCTGCAGCGAGGCCTTGCCCTCGGGCGTCTTGATCAGCTCGGCGGTGAAGTCCTCGCCGAACTGCGCGTGGAAGCGCTCCTCCGGCATGGTCGCGCGGGCGAGGTTGCGCAGCGGATGGAAGGTGCAGTGGAGCAGGTCCTCGACCTGCAGGATCTCGGCCAGGTCGGCCAGCAGCTTGATGGCGACGAATTCCTGCCAGTTCTTCAGCGGGAACTCGAAGATCGAGAGCGGGCGCTTGCCGGTGCCGGGGATCATGCGCTCCTCCGGGATGCCCATTTGCACGCCGAGCTGCTTGAAGCGCACATGGTGGCCGTACTCCTCCATGGCGACCCGGCAGGTCAGCCACTTGGCGTAGGGCGTCGGGGCATAGGCGATGGCAGGTTCGTCGAACACCTGGGCGCCGTAGAGTTCGTTGATGGCATGGCTGATGACGAGCTTGCCGACGGCTTCGCGGAATTCCTCCGGCGCGTCCTTCAGTTCCTCGACGGTCTTGACGATGATGGTCTCGGTCATGGTCGCTCTCCTCAGACCAGGGGTTCGGTATTGAACGCTTCGAGATCGGTCGTGAGATCGGTGAACTGGCCGCCGAGCTTGCCGACGATGTCCTGTGCGAGCGTGCCCGGCGCACCGGCTTCGAGGCGCGCGACCGGCCGCGGCTGGGCGAACAGGAAGACCTCGCGGCCGCGGACGCCCAGCAGCTGGCCGGTGATGGACTTGCCGGCCGGCGAGCACAGCGCCGTCACGAGATCGGCGACATGGTGCGCACCGATCTTCAGCGCGCGCTCCTTGTAGGTCTTCTGTGCTTCGTTGGCGGGTTGGATGATGTCGGTGACCCGCGTGCGGGCGAACGGCGCCACGGCATTGGCGGTGATCTGGGCGCGCGCGAGGTCCATCGCCGTGACCCGCGTCAGGCCGAACAGGCCGGCCTTGGCACTGGCATAGGCTGCCTGGCCCAGGTTCCCATAGAGCCCGGCCGAGGAGACGATGTTGACGATGCGGCCCCAGTCGTAGCCGTCCTTGCCGCCGCGGCCCGACTTGCCCTGCTCGCGCATGACGCCCGACGCGGCGTTGATCAGGTAGAAGGCCGAAGAGAGATTGGTGCGGATCACCGCGTCCCAGTCGGCGGGATCGGCGCGGAAGACGAAGGCGTCGCGCAGGATGGCGGCGTTGTTCACCACGATGTCGATGCCGCCGAAGGTCTTGACCGCCAGGTCGACGAGCTGTTTGCCGACGCCCGGCGAGGCGACGCTTTCGGTGAAGGCCAGCGCGTTCCTGGCACCCGCCTTGTCGTTCAGCTCCTGGGCCGCCGTGCGCGCCACCTCCGGATCGCCACCGTCGCCCGAGATCGAGGCGCCATTGTCGGCAACGACGACCTTGGCGCCCTCGGCCACCAGCTGCTCGGCGATGGCGCGACCGATGCCGCGGCCGGCGCCGGTGACGATGGCCACCCGTCCCTGCAGAAGACCGCTCATTGTTCCGCTCCCGTCTTTTTGCCTGCGTTTGCCATTTCCGCCGCCGTGTAGAAGGCGTCGGCATGGATATCGATGCGCCGCATGCCGCGCTGTTCCAGCAAGAGGGTCGCGGCCTCGACCATCACCGGTGGGCCGGCGAGATAGGCCTTGCAGCCATCGACCTCGTCGAAATCCTGCGCGACGGCCTCGTGCACCAGCCCCTGGCGCCGGCTCGAATCGCCGCCGTCGCTCAGCACGGGAATGAAGTGCAGGTTCCTGTGCTTCTCGGCCAGCGCCGCGAAGTGGTCGTGCAGGTAGAGGTCGCGTTCGCCGCGGACGCCGAAATAGAGATAGATGTGCTGCGGCAGTTCCCTCTGCAGCGCGCGCTCGACGACGGACTTGATCGGCGCCATGCCGGACCCGCCGGCCACGGCGATGATCGGACCGCGATGGTTCTCGCGCAGATAGGAGGGGCCGAACGGGCCTTCGACCCGAACGCTGTCGCCGACCTTGAGCTTTTCCGCGACGTGGGCGCTGGTGGCGCCGCCGGCGGTGCGGCGGATGTGGAATTCGAGGATCGGATCGCCCGGCACGTTGGCCATCGAATAGTCGCGTGGCGGGCAGCCCTCGAAGGTCACCGAGGCGAACTGACCGGCCGAGAAGTCGAACGGCCCGCCGGAGACGATCTCGAGTCGCACGCGCTTGATGTCGTGCGTGGCGTCGTCGAGGGAGACGACCTTGCAGGCGAGCAGGCGGCGCGGATGGACGATCAGGTCATCCTCCTCCAGCCAGGCGACTTCGCATGCGTCCCACGGCACGGCGCGGCAGGCGAGGATCAGCCCGCGTTCCTTCTCCTCGTCGGACAGGGCGAACTCGGAATAGCCCTCCATCGTCACCTCGCCTTTGACGAGATGCGACTTGCAGGCGCCGCAGTTTCCGGACTGGCAGCCGAACGGATAGGAGATGCCGGCGTCGAGTGCGGCCTCCAGGATGGTGGCGCCGGTCGGCACGGCGATCGTGCGGTCGGCGGAGGCAATGCGGACCTTGAAGCTCATCTGATGCGGCGGCGAATTTGTTTGCTCCCCAAACAATCCGCGTCTACCACTCCGGCGATGGGCCGTCCACCCGACAAGTCCCCGCTGAAGGCGCTCGATCGCGGCCTGCTGCCATCGCTGATGGGCTATGCGCTGCGCCGCACCCAGTCCGCCGTCTTCGCCGACTTCGCCGCGACGTTTGCCAAGGCGGGCGAGGCGCTGACGCCGGGCGAGTTCGGCCTGCTGGTGCTGGTCGACCGCAATGCGGGGCTGAGCCAGATGGCGCTGGCCCGGGCGCTCGGCATCGATCGCTCGACCCTGGTGCCGATCCTCGACCGGCTGCAGGCGCGCGGCCTCGTCGTGCGGCGGCCGTCGCCGACCGACGGGCGCACCCATGCGCTGGCCCTGACCGCGTCCGGCGAGAAGGCGCTGGCCCGCTTTGCCAGGCTGGTGCGCGCCCACGAGAAGCGGATTGCGTCCGGCCTTTCGGCCTCCGAAACGCGGACCCTGATCGACCTGCTGGAAAAGGTGCGCGCGTCGGCACGTTCGCTATAGTCCGCGCCCCATGAGCTCAGCCCATCCCGACTTTCAGAACGCCGCCAGGGATTTCGTGCACGATTCAGAGATGCTCGAAATCCTGCGTGCCAATCCGCCCGAGGCGTTGAAGACGCTGAACGGCGAACTGCTCGATATCGATTCGACGCGCGGCTATGCGCGGTTCCGGTTCGAGGTGGTGCCGGCCTTCTGCCATTCCCAGGGACGCATCTGCCAGGGCGGGTTCCTGACCGGGATGGTCGACACCGCCATGGCCAATGCCGCCATCGTGAAGGGCAAGCTCGGCGTCGCGGTGCCGACGCTCGAACTCAAGATCAGCTTCTTCGAGGCGATGGGCCCGGGCATCGTCTATGCCGAGGGCCGCGTGATGCGCTGGGGCGGCTCGGTCGGCTTCCTCGACGGCGATCTCAAGGACGAAAAGGGCCGCCTGATCGTCCACTCGACCTCGACGATCAAGATCGTACGCCCCAAGGTGAAGGCTTAAGTTAAGCTCCGTCGTCTCGACCGGAGCGCGCAGCGCGGAGTGGAGAGACCTTCTCTCCACGATTTGCCGGCTTATTGTTGAGACAAGGTCTCTCCGCTCCGCACCTTCGGTGCTTCGGTCGAGACGACGGCTTTTTTTACCCAAATCGAGCGTTCCAGTGTTCGGCGATCTGGCGGCGGGTGGCGAACCAGGCGCCGCCCTTCTGCTTCATGTGCGCCACGATGCGGTCGAGCGCGGCGATGCGGCCGGGGCGGCCGATCATGCGCAGGTGCAGGCCGATCGACATCATCTTCGGGAACCGCTCGCCCTCGGCCCACAGCGTGTCGAAGGCGTCGGTCGTGTAGTCGGCGAAGTCGCGCGCAGAGACGAAGCGGTGGAAACCCTGGTGATAGTGCATGTCGTTGGTGTCGAAGCTGTAGGGCAGCACCAGGTGCCGCTTGCCCGCGACCTCGACGTGGAAGGGCAGGTCGTCGGAATAGTCGTCGCTGTCGTAGAGGAAGCCGCCTTCCTCGACGAGCAGACGGCGCGTGTTGGGCGAGGGCGTGGAGCGGGTGTGCCAGCCCACGGGGCGCGTGCCGGCGATCTCGGTCAGCGCCTTGACGGTCCGCGCGATGATCTCGCGCTCCGTCGCCTCCTCCATGTGGGCGTGCTTCTCCCAGCGCCAGCCGTGGCAGGAAATCTCATGGCCGCGCGCCACTGCGTCGTGGATCAGCCAGGGCGAGAGTTCGGCCGCCAGGCCGCAGGTGCTGACGGTGGCCGGAACGCCCAGCCGCTCCAGGGAATCGGCGATGCGCCACCAGGCGGCCTTGGTGCCGTACTCGAAGTGCGATTCCATGCACCGGTCGGGAACGCCCACGACTTCGTCGGTGACCTCGTAGACCTTCTCGTTGTGGGCGTCGCCTGCCGACAATGACATCTCCGCCCCTTCCTCGAAATTGATCACGAAGGAGACGGCGACCCGCGCGCCGCCTGGCCATTGCGGATCGGGCGGCGTGCGGCCGTAGCCCTTGAGGTCGCGCATCGCGGTCACGACTCCCGATGGGCGATGATGTCGGCCAGGGGGCCGGCGAGCCCCTTGGAGTCCTTGGCGGCGGGGCGGCGGTAGGTGCCCTGCGTGGCCTTGCGCGGATTGAGCCGCACCAGCCCCTCGGCCATCGTGACGGCGGCCTGGATGCCGTCGACCAGCGGCACCGGCACCCTGTCGCGGATCGTATTGGCGAGACCCGCCAGCGGCGCACCGGCCAGGATGACGACGTCGGCGCCGTCGTTCCTCACCGTGGCCAGCGCGAGGTCGATCAGCACCTGCTCCTTCTCGTGCTGTACGTCGTCGATCGAGCGGAAGCCCTCGTCCGGCGTGCGGATGGCGGCGCAGCGGCCGGACATGCCATGCCAGTCGACGATCTCGGCGAACCAGGGTTCGAGCGCCTTGGCGAAGCTCACGATGGCGAACCGGCGACCGAGCGTGCAGGCGACCAGCATCGCGGCCTCCGCCATGCCCACCACCGGGAAGTCGAACAGCTCGCGCGCGCCGCCGAGGCCGGGATCGCCGAAGGCCGCGACGATCGCGGCATCGAAGGTGCCGCGCCGCTCGGCCAGCATCTCGAGCATCATGGCACTGCCGATCGCGGCTTCGGCGCGCGTGGCGATGTAGGGCACGCCGCGCGGCGCGGTCATGGGCAGCAATTCGGTGCCGGGACTGGCGACCAGCTTGCCGGCGGTCACGAGGCGGTCGGTCACGCCGGTCGAGGTGTTGGGATTCGCGACGAGGATTTTCATGGCTGGACCTTAACCGATGGGGGCACGACCCGCGCGCTGCCACAGCCGGTCGGCGACCGCCTGGGCCCGGGTGACGATTTCGGCGCCATCGACATTCGCCGGCTGGCCGCCCGTCAGGACGATGCGGCCGCCGACGATCACCGTATCGACGTCGCGGCCCGAGGCGCTGTGGACCAGCACGCCATAGCCGTCGATCAGCGGGGCCAGCGACGGCGAGCGGTTGTCGAGCAGCACGATGTCGGCGCGCTTGCCGATCTCCAGCGAGCCGATCTCGCTGCCCATGCCGAGGGCGGCCGCGCCCTCGCGGGTCCCCCAGTCGAGCACGGTGCGGGCGTCGAGCACGTTGCCCTGGCGATCGATGCGCTGCATCGCGATCGACCAGCGCATCGCCTCGATCAGGTCGCCGGAGAAGGTGTCGGTGCACAGCGCGATGCGCGCACCGGCGTCGCGCAGCTCGACGATGGGCGCGATGCGGCCGCCCTTGGCGTTGCCGATGGGGGCATGCGCCACCGTGATGCCGGCCTTGCCGCACAGCTCGATGTCGGCGCGCTCCATGTGGATGCAGTGGGCGGCGATCAGCCGCTCGTTCAGCAGGCCGAGCTTGTCGAGCAGGCGCGCCGGGGTCATTCCGCTGCGCGCCTGCACGGCTTCGACCTCGATCGGTAGCTGCGCCAGGTGGGTGTGCAGGTTTCCGCCATGAGCCTCGGCCAGCCGGCCGACCTCGCGCAGCAGGTCGTCGGAGCAGGTGTCGGGTGCGTGCGGGGCCCAGTCGCAGCGGATGCGGCCACCGTCATGGCCGTTCCAGCGCTCGATGAGTTCGGCGTTCTCGCGCAGGCTTGCCTTGCCGACCTCGACCCGGTGTTCATAGCGCCCGACCGCCAGCGCCGCCGGATCGGCGTCGTGCACGCGCCCGGCGATCACGGCGCGCAGGCCGAGCTCGGCGGCGGCGCGGGCGCACGACGACGGATAGCGATAGTAGTCGACCACGGTGGTGCAGCCGGCGCGCAGCAGCTCGTACATGCCGAGGCTCGACAGCGCGTAGGCGTCGTCGGCATCGAGCCAGTGGCCCTGCGGGATGCCCGGCGTGTACATCGGCGCGAAGCCGATATCCTCGATCATGCCGCGCGTGATCATCAGGGGCGTGTGGTTGTGCACGTTGACCAGGCCCGGAATCACCAGCCGGCCCTTGCCGTCGACATGCGTCGCGGCCGACCAGCGGGCCTCCAGCGCCGCGGCCGGGCCGATGTCGACGATCCTTCCGCCGCTCACCGCCAGGGCGCCGTTGCGCAGGACGCGGCCCTGTTCGTCGAGGGTCAGCACGAGGTCGCCGCCGATCAGCAGGTCGCAGGGTTGGGGAGCGGGATCGATCAACTAGAAATCCGCCATCTTGCGCAGGCCGACCAGCCGGTCGCCGATGATCAGGGCGAGGATCGCCAGCAGCACGAGGCCGGCGGAGATGGCGGCGATGGTCGGATCGGGCCGCTCCTCGACGTACTGCAGCATCTGGATGGGCAGCGTCTTGGTCCAAGCGTCGGTGAAGAACATCGAGATCGGGTAGTTGTCCATCGATGCCAGGAACGCGAACATGCCCGAGGTCAGGAAGGCCGGTGCGAGCGCCGGCACGAGCACGCGCACGAGCGCCGCCGGGTAGGAGCATCCCAGCGTGCGGGCGGCGTCGATCAGCGAGAAGTCGAACAGTGAGAGCGCGCCGACCACGGTGCGCACGATGTACGGCAGCGTGATGACCACATGCGCCACCAGCAGGCTGGCATAGACGTCGCGCAGTCCCATCGCCTTGAAGCCCTGCAGCATGGCGATGCCGATCACCAGCCCGGGTAGCATCAGCGGCGACACGAGGAAGGTCGAGATCGTCTCGCGGCCGGGAAAGCGCCCGCGCACCAGGGCGATGGCGCACAGAGTGCCGAGGACCATGGCGACGGCAGTCGAGACGGCGGCGATCTGCAGCGAGACCACGAGGGCGGGCAGCAGGCCGCGCATGCCGGCCATTCGCTCGTACCAGCGCAGCGACCAGTCCGGCGGCGGCAGGGTGAAGACCGTCGAGGAGCCGAACGACACCGCGATGGTGACCACGAGCGGGGTCATCAGGAAGAGGACGGTGAAGCCCGCGATGAACCAGACGATATATTGAGAGGCTCGCTCGAGGGCGGTCATGTCTGGCTGCCTCCGATGCGGCGCGCCAGCCAGGTCGAGCCGACGACGATCGACACGGCCAGTACCAGCAGGATGACGGCGGTGGTCGAGCCAAGCTGCTCGTTGCGCATCAGCAGGAAGGAGCGGCCCGTCAGGGTCGCCAGGGTCTGGAAGCGGTCGCCGATCAGCAGCGAGGGGATCACGAACATCGAGACGCTCATCGAGAAGACGAAGGCGACGCCCGACACGATGCCCGGCAGGGTGAGCGGCAGGGTGACGTGCGTGAAGCGGTAGAGCGGCGTGGCGCCCAGCGTCGCCCCGGCCTCGCTGAGGCGCGGATCGATCAGCTTCACGACGGAATAGATCGGCAGGATCATGAAGGGCAGGAAGATGTTGGCGGCGCCCAGCACCAGCCCGGTCTCGGTGAAGAGCAGCCGCTGCGGCTCATCCCAGAGGCCGAGCCCGACCAGCGTCTGCGAGACGATGCCGTCGCGGCGCAGCACGATCTGCCAGGCGAAGGCCTTGACCACGGCGCCGACCGAGAGCGGCAGGATGATCGAGACCAGCATCACGGCCTGCAGGACCGCGCCGGCGCGCGCGAGCGCGAAGGCGGCAGGATATCCGATCACGAAGCAGACCACGGTGACCCAGGCGGCCACCCTCAGCGTGTTGCCGACGACCCGCCAGTTGAAGGGATCGCTCAGGAAAGAGACGTAGGGCTGGATCGTGAGCCCGCCCGGCCCCGTCAGGCTCTTCATGAAAAGCCAGAGCAGCGGGAAGGCGTAGACGACCAGCAGATAGAGAACGGCCGGCGCCGCGAGGAGGGCGACGGGATCCCGCCACGCCGAGGGGGCGCTCTTCGTCGTCATGGCGTCGGGTAGATCAGCGTGTCGGCGACGGCCCAGCCGAGCCGCATCTCGGTGCCGGGCGGCGGCAGTCCGTCGGAGAGGTCGGCCGTCTCGACCATGAGATGGTCGCCGTCCTTCGCCTCGAAATGGAGCTGGACCTTCGAGCCCTGGAAGACGGCATCGCGCAGGCGGGCGACCAGCGCAAAGTCGCCGGGTGCATTCACCTTGACGCGCTCGGGCCGCACGGCAAGCACGACGGAGGCGCCGGTCACGAAGCTGCCGGGTGCGCGCAACGGGCCGTACGCGGTGTCGACCACGACCTGATCGTAGTCCTGGCCGACGACCGTCCCGGCGATGCGAGAGGAGAGGCCCACGAACTCGAGCACGAAGGCGGTGGCGGGCGAGCGATAGATCGTGGCCGGCACGGCAAGCTGCTCGATGGCGCCCTTGTTCATCACCGCGATGCGGTCGGACATGGTGAGCGCCTCGTCCTGGTCGTGCGTCACGAACACGGCGGTGATGCCCAGTTCGCGCAGCAGCCGGCGCAGTTCGATCTGCATGGTCTCGCGCAGCTTGCGGTCGAGCGCCGAGAAGGGCTCGTCGAGCAGCAGCAGCTTGGGCTGCACGGCGAGCGCCCGGGCCACCGCGACCCGCTGCTGCTGGCCGCCCGAGAGCGCCCGTACCGAACGGTCGGCGAAGTCGGTCAGGTGGACCAGCGACAGGAAGCGTCGCACCGTCGGGCCGATCTCGCCCGCGGGATGCTTCCGCGCCTTGAGGCCGAAGGCGATGTTCTCGGCGACGGTCAGGTGCGGGAACAGCGCGTAGTTCTGGAAGACGACGCCGACGTCGCGCCGGTGCGGCGGTCGCGACCCGATCTCCTCGCCGTCGAGCCGTATGGTGCCGCGGTCGGCCGCCAGCAGGCCGGCGACGATGCGCAGGAGGGTGGTCTTGCCGCAGCCCGAGGGGCCCAGCAGCGAGATGAACTCGCCGGCGGCGACCTGAAGGTCGACGCCGCCCAGCACGGTCACGCCGCCGAAGGCCTTCTCGGCACCGGCGACATCGAGGAACGACTCAGAGGTCACGATGCAGTCTCCCGACTACATCGCCATGTCGCGATCCCAGCGCTTCACCCAGTCGGCGCGATTGTCGGCGACGAACTTCCAGTCGATCCCGAAAATGGTTGCGTTGGTCGGCGCCCCGGCCGGCACGGGCGTGTCCTTGTTGGTCGGCAGCGAGTAGGTGGCGGCCGACAGCTTCGCCTGCACCTCCGGTCCGATCATCTCGTTGATGTAGCCCGCGGCCAGCTCGGGCTGCGGCCCGCCCTTCACCAGGGCGACGCCGGACGGCATGGCGAAGATGCCTTCCTTCGGCACGGCGATCTCGACCGGCGCACCGGCGGCCTTGCGCTCCAGCGCCACCTGCGAGATCGCGCTCGAGATCATGAAACCTTCGCCCTGTTCCAGCAGATTGTAGGCCTGCGGCATCTGCGTGTAGGCGGTCAGCAGGTTGGGCTTGATCGTGACCAGCTTCTTGAAGCCGGCATCGATGTCCTTCTGAGCCTCGGGCATCGGCTTTCCGGTGGCGAGGAAGGACGCCATGAACAGGTTGGCCAGGCCCTCGGTATTCTGCAGCGACGGCAGGATCACGCGGCCCTTGTACTTGGGATCGTAGACGTCGGCCCACGAGGTGGGCGCCGTCTTCATCGCCTTGGGATTGTAGGCGATGCCGAGCCAGGGCTGCAGGTAGTTGCACCACATCCCGTCCATGTGGATCGTGCCCGGCTTCAGCATGGCGAGGTTGGGCACCTTCGCCGCGGTCAGCGGATCGAGCAGTCCCTCGGCGACGGCCGGGATCATGACCGGATCGTCCATCATGACGACCGACAGATACTGCTTGTCCTTGTTCTTCTGCATCTTCTCGAGGTTGACCAGGGAGCGCGAGCCCTCGAACACGATCTTGCAGGAGAACTTCTTCTCGACGACCGGCGCGATGATGGTCTCGACGAAGTTCTTGTGACTGGCCGCGCCGCCCACCACGAGTTCCTTTCCCTGGGCGCGCAGAATCCGCGGCGCGGCGAGAGCTGCCGTGGCGGCACCGGCGGCTGCGAGGACCGTGCGGCGGTTGAAGACGGCGATCTTTGACTTGTTCATAGGCAATTCCCCCGGTTCGGAACCCGGGAAGCAAGGAGCGTGCCGTTGGAAGGATCGAAGCCGCAGCGCGATCTGCAGTTGCGAGGAGCCGGCACCTTTGCGGTGGTCGGGCGTTCAGGCCCCATGTCCGACAAGTCACCCCGTGCTACCGCGGCCGCCGACGTCGAAAAGCTCCGCCGCCATGTCCGCATCCTGGTCGAGCTGGGCCGGCTCGCCGGACAGTCGCGGACACAACGCTTCCTCGACCAGGCGATGGTCCAGGTCGGCCGGGCGGTCGAGATCCACCACGTCAAACTTCTGCAGTACCGTCGCTCGACGGCGGACCTGCTCATGGTGGCCGGCACCGGCTGGAAAAAGGGCGTGGTAGGGGTAGCGAGGTTCCCATCCGACCTGCGCTCGCCTCCCGGCCGGGCGTATCTGACGGCCGAGCCCGTCACCATTTCGGACTGTACGAGGGCACCCGACTTCGTCCTGTCCGACCTGCTCCGGGAGCACGGCATCGTCTCGCTGGCAAACGTGCCGATTCTCACCGACGGAGCCGCCTGGGGCGTCCTCGAAGTCGACAGCACGACGCCGCGCGACTTCAGCGCCGACACACAGACCTTCATGATCGCCGCGGCGGCGATCATCGGCTCGACGCTCGAGCGGCGGAATTCAATGGGGGGCGAGGCGGTGGCGCTGGCGGAAGCGGCAGCGGAGACCAGGCGGCGGGAGATCCTGCTGCGGGAACTCCAGCACCGGGTGAAGAACAACTTTCAGCTCATTCTCGCCTCGATCAGCCTGCAGAAGCGCCGCTTCGAACCGGGCGACACCCATCATGCGCTCGACCACATCGCGAATCGCATCCATGCGATTTCGCTGGCCCACGACCAGCTTTCGCCGCGGCAGGACGCGCAGACCGTCGACGTGGCGGGCTACCTCCGCGCCCTGTGCGCATCGATCGAGCAGCAGGTGGAGAACGTCGCCATCGAGATCGAGGCGGACGAAGTCTCACTTTCGATCGAGCGCGCGGTGCCCCTGGGGCTCATCGTCAACGAGGCGGCAACCAACAGCGTCAAGCATGCCTTCGCCGGAAAGGCGGGCCGGATCTCCGTGCGGCTACAGGCGGGCGTCGGCTTCGGCGAGGGGCGGCTGGTCGTCACCGACGACGGCAGCGGCTTCGAGAAGCGGGAGTCGAGCGGCTCGGGGCTGAAGCTGATCGAGTCGCTGGCGCGGCAGATCGGAGGGCAGGTGCTGACCGAGAGTTCCGGCAAGGGTACGTCGACGGCGGTCACCTTCCCGATCATCGGCTGAGCCTCGGGATCAGGCGCGCGACACCCACCCTCTGAACGAGAAGCCGGCGTAGAAGAGAGCCACGTCGCGGAACCCCGCGTCGCGCTGGAGCGCCACCTCTTCGTCGGTCGACAGGACCGGCAGGTGCTCCGCCATCTTGGCGGCCGAGAGGCGCGCCCGTTCGACGTCGCCGCCCGCGAAAGCCGCCGACCGCGTGAGCCACGTCGCTGCCTCGCCGCCGTCCGGGACACTGTGATGGGCGACCACGAGCGGCGCGCCGGGCTTCAGGCGCCGGTGGATTTCCCGCAGGGTGTGCAGCCGCGCCTCCCGTTGCAGGAAGTGCAGGGTGAGCAGACAGGTCGCGCCATCGAACGGTCCCGGCGGCGCGCTGTCGACGAAGCCTTGCCGGAGATCGACGCGCGGGCCCAGCGGGCCCAGCACGGCGCGCGCCAGGTCGAGCATTGGGGCCGACGGATCGACGCCAACGAAACGCCAGTCCGGCTGCGCCTCGGCGAACGCCTTCAGTTCGAGACCGCCACCGGCGCCCACGACCAGGATGTCCGCCGTCGCGGGCGCATGCTCCGCCAGCAGCAGCATCGCCATGCGATGCAGGTCGGCGAGGCCCGGCACCTTGCGCGGCGTGCCCGCGACATAGTCCGCGATCAGGGCCGGGTCGGTGAACGGCTGCGCCGCGTTCATCCGCCGAATACGAGTGCGCGATGAAGCGACGTGCCGGCGGTGACGCCGTCGGCCACCGCCCAGCTCACGCTGTGCGGCGCGCGGGCGATGTCGCCGGCGGCGTAGAGGCCGGGCACGCTCGTCATCCGGTCGCCGTCGGTGCGGATGATCGGACCCACCGGCCCGTCGTCGATCGCGACACCGAGCTGCCCGGCGATCGGGCTGGCCAGGCAGGATTGCGGCGCGACATAGAGCGCGGCGAGGGCCCGTACGCGGCCCTCCTCGAGTGCGACACCGGACAGGGCGCTGCCTTCGCCGATCAGACGCGCCACCTTGCCGTGCTCGACCGTCACACCGTGCCGCGCAAGCCTCTCGGCGCTCCCGGAGTCGAGCGCCGCGCCGTTCAGGAACAGGGTCGTCGGTCCCCATTCGGCAACCAGGCAGGCCTGGTGCACCGACATGGGCGTGCGAAACAGCACGCCGAGCGGGCGGTCGCTGAATTCGAAGCCGTGGCAGTAGGGACAATGCAGCACCGTGCGGCCCCAACGTTCCTGCAGACCGGGAATCGATGGCAGCTCGTCGCGCAGCCCGAAGGCCAGGATCGCCTTGCGCGCCGTAATTTCCTCGCCGTTCGCCAGTGAGACGGTGAAGCCGTCGGCGTGCACGCTCGCACCCGAAGCTTCGCCCTCGACGAAGGTCACGCTCGGATAGGCCGCGAGCTGGGCCCGCGCCCGCGCCAGGATCGATGCGGGCTCGCTGCCGTCCGACCCCAGGAAACCGTGCGAGGCCGCGGCGAAGCGGTTGCGCGGCTGGCCGGCATCGATCACGCACACGCGGCGGCGGGCGCGGGCGAGGTAGGTCGCCGCGGCGAGGCCGGCGAAGGCGCCTCCGACGATCACGGCGTCATGCGGCATGGTTCTTCTCCAGGTCGGTCGACCCGCCGCGTTTGGCGAGGCGTTGGTGAAAGTCGGCGCTCAGCGCCGCGAGGGTGAGGGCGCCGAAGCGGCGCAGCAGCAGCGCCTCGGCCTCGTCGAAGGCGTCACCGAGGGCGGCGTTCACCGCCTGCTCGACGAGGCAGCCGGGCGCCTCGGTGCGGTTGCCCATGGCCAGCAGCCCGGGCCGGCCCAGCGCCTCGTAGACGTCGAGCAGGGTGACCGCCGCGAGATCGCAGGCGATCGTCCAGCCGCCGCCATGGCCCTTCTCCGATCGAACGAACCCGCGTTCGCGCAGGCCCGCCATCAGCCGGCGGATCACCACCGGATTGGTGCCCATGGCGCGCGCCAGCATCTCGGAGGTCATCGGACCCGGATGCTCCGCCATGTGCAGCAGGACGTGCAGCACGCCCGACAGTCGGCTGTCTCTTCTCATGAAACTTTATATGTTACGTATATCGTCCGCTTTCAAGCCCACCCGGTTTGCCGAGGTTCACGGGGCTCGATACAGCCAAGTCATTGAAAGCGCAGGAAATGTATCGCGCATAACCGAAACGGACGAAGTAAGCGAAACATTCGAATCGAAAGTCGCGCCGCCCGAACCGGTATCATGATACCTCACGGGCAAGCGGCCCGGACCTCCCGGCAACCGGCGCTCGCCCCAAAACGTTCCTGCGGCTTCGGGAGGATCCGGACGGATGGCGCGGAAGCTCAAGGTCTTCACGACGTCGGCGGGCTTCTTCGATCTCGCGGTGTCGGCGCCGTCGATGAAGGCGGCGCTGGCAGCCTGGGGCGCCGGGGCCAACCTGTTCGACCAGGGCTTTGCGCAGCAGACCGACGATCCGGCGATCGTGACGGCCGCGATGGCGCGCCCCGGCATCGTGCTGCGGCGACCGGTCGGCACCGACCAGGCCTTCCAGGAGAAAGCCGAGGCATCGGAGGCGTCGTTCGAAGGCAAGGTCGCGAAGAAGCAGAAGGCGGCTCGCTCGCGGCGAAAGCCCGTTCCGGCGAAGACGACCGATCCCAGGCAGGAGCGCACGGCCGCGCTCGCCTTCGAGAAGGAGCGCGAGCGCCGCGAACGCCGGGAGCGTCAGGAAGCGGCTGCCCGGCGGAAGGAAGCGGCGCGGCGGGATCGCGCCATTGCCGTTGTCACGACGGCACTCGAAAAGGCCGAGGCGCGACATGAAGCTGCCGTCGCAGAGATCGAGGCGGCCCGGGCGGCCCTGGACGCGAGGGCCGACCGTGAAGCCGGGCGCTGGCGTCGCGAACGGGAGAGGCTGGAGGAGCGGCTGCGCGAGGCGCGGGTGCCGCATCACCTGCGGCCGGTCTGAGGACGCGGGCTGCCGAGCATCGCCGCATGCAACGTCGGAACGCCGGGGCCATTACGCCCCACAAGCCAGGATGGAGGCAACAGGTGAACATCGAACAGCGCAATGAACTGCTGCAGCAAATGCTCGAAACCGAGATGGGCGGCGTCAAGGTCTACGAGACGGCCCTGACCTGCGTGCTGAACGACGATTTGAAGGAAGAGTGGCAGAAGTATCTCGAACAGACGAAGCGGCACGTCGAGATCGTGTCCTCGCTGATGTCGGCGCTGGGCGTCGCGCCCCTGGAGACGCCGGGCCGCGAGGTCGTCCGGCACATCGGCGGTTCGCTCGTCGCGGCGATGAAGCTCGCGAAGGGCGCCGCGCCGCCGGAAGCCGCGGAGATCGTGGCCTGCGAATGCGTGGTCCACGCCGAGACCAAGGATCATGCGAACTGGGAGCTGCTGGCCCTTTATGCCGAGGCCAGCCGGGGCGAGGAGAAGAAGACGATCCGGGCTGCCCTCGAGGAGGTCGAGGACGAGGAGGACGAGCATCTCTATCATTCCAAGGGATGGTGCCGTGAACTGGCGATCGCCTCGCTTGGCATGAAGGCGGTGCTGCCGCCGCCGGAAGAGCAGAAGCACGTGAAGACCGCCATCGGCGCGTCGCGCGCCGAGCAGGCCCGCAAGGAACTGCTCTAACGTTCTCCGATGCGGATAAGGCCCGGCGCTATTCGCCTTTCAGCCGGGCCACTTCCTCTTCGAGCTCCTTGATCCGGCGGGCGAGCTGGTCGACGGCCGGGGCGATGTCGGCCTCGCTGTAGCGCGGCACGATGTGCTGGCGGCAGTTGATGTCCCAGGCCTCGATGGTGAAGACGATCGCCCGTTGCGGGCGGGCGCGATAGGCCGGGTCGACCAGACGCTCCATCAGTTCGAGGTCGCCTTCGACGATCCGCGCCCGACCCCACAGCTTCAGGCGCTGCTGGGTGGCGAAGTGCAGGACGAACAGGTGGGCGCGGTCGTTTTCCCGCAGGTGGCCCAGCGAGATGTACTGCTGGTTGCCGGCGAAGTCGGCGAAGGCCAGCGTATGAGTACCGATGGGCTTCAGGAATCCCGGCGGCCCGCCGCGGTGCTGTATATAAGGTCTGCCGTCGGCGCTGGCCGTGGCGAAGAAGAACGTGTCGATGACGCCGAGGAAGCGGCGGAGATCGTCGGTGATCTCCTTGTTCCAGATCCGGCCCTCGAACTGGCCGCGCGATCCGAGACGCGTCTGCTCCGCCTTCACCCCGGCGGAGAACATCACGTCTTCGGGATCGCTCATCCCAGCCGCTCCATCGTCATCCCAGCTTCTTGCCGAGTTCGCCCGCGATTTCCTGGATGAACTGCCAGGCGACGCGGCCCGAGCGCGATCCACGCGTGATCGACCATTCGACCGCCCGCTTGCGCAGTTCGTCCCGCGGGATGTCGAGCCCGTAGAAGTCGCAGTAGCCCTCGATCATCGTGAAGAACGTGTCCTGGTCGGCATTGTGGAAGCCGAGCCACAGGCCGAAGCGGTCCGACAGCGAGACCTTCTCCTCTACCGCCTCGGACGGGTTGATGGCCGTCGAGCGCTCGTTCTCGATCATGTCGCGCGGCATCAGGTGGCGCCGGTTCGAGGTCGCGTAGAACACGACATTCTCCGGCCGGCCCTCGATGCCGCCATCGAGCACGGCCTTCAGCGACTTGTAGGCGGCGTCCTGCCCGTCGAACGAGAGGTCGTCGCAGAACACGATGAAGCGACGGCGCGAGTCGCGGATCATGGTGAGCAGCGCGGGCAGCGAGGGGATGTCCTCGCGATGGATCTCGATCAGGGCGAGAGGGCCAGGCGGTCCGCCCATCTCGCGATTCACATGGGCGTGCACGGCCTTCACGATCGAGCTCTTGCCGGCGCCGCGCGAGCCCCAGAGCAGCGCGTTGTTGGCCGGCAGGCCCTTGGCGAAGCGCCGCGTGTTCTCGACCAGCGTCTCTTTCTGGCGGTCGATGCCGACCAGCAGGTCGATGCTCACGCGATTGACCTTGGGGACCGCCTCGAGGCGGTGCCCGGCGGCGTGCCAGACATAGGCTTCCGCCCCGTTGATGTCCGCGCCGGGCGGCGTCGGAGGGGCCAGGCGGTCGAGCGCTGCCGCAATGCGTGAAATAGTGGCTTTAAGGTCTTGATCCATCGTCGCCGGCCGCTGAAAAGGGGGGCGACCATATCGTCCCCGGCTTGCGTTGCAAAGCGGGGGGAGACCGCTATAGTCCGCGCGCTTTTTCGACGGCCGGAAGATTCGGGAGCAGAAGATGTTCATTTCGCAGGCGTGGGCGCAGGGTGCAGGCGGTGGCGGCGGGGATTTCCTCGTCCAGCTGTTCCCGCTGGTCCTCATCTTCGTCGTCTTCTATTTCCTGCTGATTCGCCCGCAGCAGGCCAAGGTGCGCGCCCAGCGCGAGATGCTGGCCGGCGTGAAGCGCGGCGATCGCGTCGTCACCGGCGGCGGCATCATCGGCCTGGTGACCAAGGTGATCTCCGACAACGAGGTCCAGGTGGAACTTGCCGAAGGCGTGCGGGTTCGCATCATCAAGCAGACCATCACCGACATCCTGACGCGCGGCGAATCGGTGCGCGGCCCGAAGGAGAGCAGCGAAGAGGACGACAAGCCCATGCTGCCGCCGCCGGCTCCGGCGCCGGAGCGCAAGAGCCTGCTGGGCAACCTGTTCGGCGGCGGCAAGAAGTAACGGCCGCAGAAGGGCTCACGTCGGCATGCTCAACCTTCCGCGCTGGCAGACCATCGTCATTGCCGCCATCACGCTTCTGTCGGCGCTGTTCGCCCTGCCGAACCTGCTGCCGGGCAGCGTGCTTCAGCACCTGCCGCAATGGTATGCGACCAGCCGGATCAATCTCGGCCTCGATCTGCGCGGTGGCGCACACTTCCTGCTGGAAGCCGATCTGCGCTCGGTGCTGACGGAGCGCCTGACCAACCTGTCGGACGCGGTGCGCGCCGAACTGCGCAAGCAGCAGGTCCCGTTCCGGGATGTGACGGTCGAAGCCGGCAAGAACCTGGTGGTCACCCTGCGCGACGAGGCGAACCGGTCCAAGGCCCTCGAGGCGATCCGGACGGTCGATCCGGCGCTGGCGCTGTCGGGCAGCGGCGACACGATCCGGGTGGCCTATTCCGAGCAGGAGCTGGCGAAGCGCAAGAAAGAAGTGATCGACCAGTCGATCGAGATCCTCCGTCGCCGCGTCGACGAGACCGGTACGCTCGAGCCGACCATCACCCGCCAGGGCGACGAACGCATCCTGCTGCAGGTCCCGGGCATCAAGGACACGAGCGACCTCAAGCGCAAGATCAACCAGACCGCCAAGCTCACCTTCCATCTGGTCAACGAGGACGTGGCCGCGACCGGCCAGAACATCCCGCAGACGGTGCCGCCGACCACCTTCCTGGTGCCGACGCGCGAAGGCATGCAGGAGCTGCGCCGCACCAATCCGAAGGCCTGGGAGGACATCCAGGCCGCCAATCCGCGCCTGTCGCCCGAGCAGATCTGCCGGCGCTACCAGCCGCAGTGCCTGCCCGTCCTGAAGCGCGTGGTCGTCGGCGGCGAGGACCTCGACGACTCCAAGGCCACCTTCGAGCAGCAGCAGGGCGGCCGCCCGATCATCAGCTTCACGTTCAACTCGGCCGGCGGCCGCGCCTTCTGCGCCGCCACCCGCGCCAACATCGGCAAGCGGCTGGCAATCCAGCTCGACGGCGAGATCATCAGCGCCCCGGTCGTGCAGAGCGCGATCTGCGGCGGCAGCGGCATCATCACCGGCAGCTTCACGACCCAGCAGACGCAGGAGCAGTCGCTGCTGCTGCGCTCCGGCGCGCTGCCGGCAACGCTCACCATCATCCAGGAAAGCACCGTCGGCGCCGACCTGGGCGCGGACGCCATCCAGGCGGGCACCGTCGCCGCACTGGTCGGCACGGCGCTGGTCGCCATCTTCATGTTCGTGGCCTACGGACCGGTGTTCGGCGGCTTCGCCAACCTGGCCATGCTGGTGAACCTGCTGATGGTGTTCGCCGGCATGTCGATCCTCGGCGCTTCGCTCACCCTGCCGGGCATCGCGGGCCTCGTCCTCACGGCCGGCCTCGCGGTCGATGCCAACGTGCTGATCTACGAACGCGTGCGCGAGGAAAAGGCGCTGGGCCGATCTCCGTTCAGCGCGCTCGCCACGGGGTACGAGAAGGCGATGTCGGCGATCATCGACGCCAACCTCACCACCCTCATCGCCGGCGTCCTGCTGTTCGGCTTCGGCTCCGGGCCGATCCGCGGCTTCGCGACGACGCTGACGCTGGGGATCATCACCTCGATGTTCAGCTCGACGATCTTCACCCGCATGCTGCTCGCGGTCTGGGTGCGCTGGCGCCGTCCCGCCGAACTCGTGATCTGAGGCGCAGCCATGTGGAAGCCTGTCCGCCTGTTCAACTTCAAGAAGAAGTTCGACTTCCTCGCCCAGCGCCGCGCCGCACTGATCATTTCGACCCTGATCAACGTCGTGTCGATCGTGGGTGTCTTCACCCTCGGGCTCAACTTCGGCATCGATTTCAAGGGCGGCATCGCCATCCAGGCCAAGGCCAAGGACGGCACGGCCGAGCTCGACCAGCTGCGCACCATCGTCGGCAACCTGGGCGTCGGCGAGGTGTCGCTGCAGGAATTCGGCGATCCCAGCACCGTCTTGATCCGCGTCCAGCGCCAGGAGGGGGACAACCAGTGCGTCGCCGGCGCGCAGCGTGTGATGCAGAAGGCCGCGGGGCAGGGCTGGCAGGTCAAGCCCGGCGCCGCCGGCACCGGCGACGTCGATTTCACGTCGCCGACCGCGCTCGATGCCGCCGCCTGGCGCGACGCCGTGAGCCGTGCCGGTCTGACCCTGCAGGAGCGTCAGCTTCCGCGCGGGTCGACCAACACGGCCAGGATCGACATGTCGGTCGAGCAGCGTGCCGAATGGTGCCAGCAGGTCGCGATCAAGCTGGTCGAGGATGCGATCGGCAGCAACTACGAGCTGCGCGGCACCGAGTCCGTCGGACCCAAGATCGGCGACGAGCTGATGCGCAGCGGCATCTGGGCCGTGATCGCCACCATGGTCGCGATCGCCATCTACGTCTGGGTGCGCTTCGAGTGGCAGTTCGCGGTCGGCGCGCTGATCGCCATGCTGCACGACGTGATCTCGACGATCGGCATCTTCGTGCTGTTCCAGCTCGATTTCAGCCTGACGGCGTTGGCCGCGGTGCTGACGATCGCCGGCTACTCGATCAACGACACCGTGGTGATCTTCGACCGCGTGCGCGAGAACATGCGCCGCTACAAGAAGATGCCGCTGATCGACCTGCTGAACCACAGCGTCAACGAGACCCTGTCGCGCACCTTGATGACTTCGGCGACGGTGTTCGTGGCCGTGGCGGCGCTGGTCCTGTTCGGCGGGCCGGTCCTGCAGAGCTTCTCGGTCGCCATGCTGTGGGGCGTCATCGTCGGCGCCTATTCGTCGGTCTGGGTCGCCTGCGCCGGCCTCGTCTATCTCGGCCTGCGCGCCGACCAGCTTCGCCCGGCCGACGACAAGGCCGACAAGGGCGGCGACACGGAGAAGGCGGAGGCGTGAAGCCGCCGCTCCCGGGACCCGCCGACAAGACCCTGCCGACACCCGATCCGGCGCAGGTCCAGTACATCCGCAGCTATGGTCCCGGCCGCTTCATGATCAGCGACCGTGAATGGCGGTCGCCGGTGCTGGTGACGCCGAGCGTCACCCATCCCTGGGCGATCACGCGAGCGGAGGATCTCACGGTCGAAAGCCTGGCGCCGCTGCGCGCGGCGGTCGTGCCGACGGAAATCCTCGTGCTGGGTTGCGGTGCGCGAGCCGTGTTCGTTCCCCCCGACCTGCGGGCCGCCCTGAAGACGGCCGGCATGGGCCTCGAGGTGGTCGATACCGGCTCCGCCTGCCGCATCTACAACGTGCTGCTGGCCGAGAGCCGGCGGGTGGCAGCGGCTCTCATTCCGCTGTAGGAGCGGGCATGCCACTCGATCTCTACCTGGCCTTCGTGGCCGCCTGCGTCCTTCTGATCGTCCTTCCGGGACCCAACGTCGGGCTGATCGTCGCCAACAGCGTGGCGCATGGCGCGAGGTATGGGCTCATGACGGTGGCCGGGACGGCGAGCGCGATGGTGCTCCAGCTCGCGCTCGTGGTGCTGGGCGCCTCGGCGCTGCTCGGGCTGCTGGCCAGCCTGTTCGACTGGCTGCGTTGGCTGGGCGTCGCCTATCTGCTCTCGCTCGGCCTGCGCACGTGGCGCGCGGCCGCTTCCGATCTTTCGGGCATTGCGGCCGAACCCCGTTCGGCGCGTGCGATCTTCGCGCGGGGCTTCCTTGTGTCGCTCACCAATCCCAAGACGCTGCTCTTCTACGCGGCGTTCCTGCCGCAATTCGTTTCGTCGGAACCGGGAGAGCCGACGCGCCAGCTCCTGTTGCTCTCGGGGACCTTCCTCGTGGTCGCCGTCCTGCTGGACGGCGGCTGGGCGCTGCTGGCCGGCCGATTGCGATCCCTGCTGCAGGCCCGTGCCCGCCTGCGCAATCGTCTCACCGGCGGCCTCCTGATGGGCGCCGGCGTCGGTCTCGCGCTCGCGCGGCGCCCCTGAAGCGCGGATGCCGCGGCTCAGATCGGGGCGTTCTGCTGGGCCACCATGCAGTAGAGCATGCCGATCGAGAACATGGTGTTGAAGCGGCTGGCATAGAGCGCCTTGGTTGCCGCGGCGGCCTTCTCCTCGGCCGTGGCGTCGACGAGGCCCAGGACCTTCTGCTGGTTCGGCCAGATGATGAACCAGACGTTGAAGGCCATGGTCAGCGCCATCCACATGCCGACGCCGATCATGATGAAGCCCGGACGCAGGGTCAGCGCCTCGACGATGTACCTGTTCATCGCGGCCAGCAGCAGCCCGGTGATGACGGTGGCGAGGGCGGCGTAGCGGAACCACCAGAGCACGGTCGGGGCTATGAACTTGGTGATGGCGGTGCGGCTCTCGGCCGGCTGGATCTTCGGCATGGTGGGCACCTGCACGAAGTTCAGGTACCAGAGCAGGCCGATCCACATGACACCGCAGATCACATGCAGCCACCGCATGATGACCGTCGCATAGGCATGGTCCACCTTGAGCGCCTGTCCGGTCACGGCGCCCGCGGCCACGACAATCAGGACCAGGAGCACGATTCCTGCGGAAACGGTTCGTCCAAGCGAGGTAAACAAGGCACCCATGTTGAACTTCCCCCTTTATCTTATTGAAGGGACTGGGAAATCCCCGATGGTTATAGTGTAAACTCAAGCGCGCCTGCGTTCAACGGTCGCACCCTGGCCCCTATTCCCCGATGCCCGAATCCCAGCCGAACAGCTACCGCGCCGCCGAGGCGTCGCACCGTTACGTGCTCGACGTCGTGCGCGACGCCGATCGCGAGCGCTTCCTGGGCGCCCTGTTCGCCGCGGAACCGGCGCGCAGCGGGCTGTTGGCCTTGCTCGCCTTCGATCACGAGCTGGCGCGTACCCGCACCGTCACCCGGGAACCGATGCTGGCGCGCATCCGCCTCGAATGGTGGCGCGAGGCCATGGCGGAAGCCGCCGGCAGCGGCAAGCCGCGCGCGCAGCCCATCGTCGACGCGCTCGCGGAGACCGTCCGGCGGCACGGGCTCGTGCTCGAAAGCCTGGTCGAGCTGATCGACGCGCGCGAGGAGGAGATCGAGGGACCGCTCGACGTCATGCGCGCCGGCCATGCCCTGGCCGACCTCGAACTCGCCGTCCTGGGCGTCGAGGATGCGGCGTCGCGGCAGGCCGCCCACGCGGTCGGCGCCGCCTGGCTGATGGGCGAGGGTCCCGAGCGCGACCAGCTCGTGGGCGATGCGCGGGCGCTGCGCCGCAAGATCAATCCGGCGGCCCTGCCGATCCTCCTCCCGGCGCTCTCGCTCGTCCGGCCGCTGGGCCCGCTGCGCCGGCCGTTGGCCTATTGGTGGGCGGCGAGGCGCGGGCGATACTGAAGGGCAACCCGGGAGGAAGCGTGGCACGCGCGAAGGCAAACGGTATCGAGATCGAATACGAGACGTTCGGCAGCCGGACGGATCCGGCGCTGCTGCTCATCATGGGCCTGGGCGCCCAGCTCACGCTGTGGCCCGAATCGCTATGCGAGGGGCTGGCCGGGCAGGGCTTCTTCGTCGTGCGCTACGACAACCGCGACGTCGGCCTGTCCACGGACTTCGACGCGGCGGGCCTGCCCGACCTGATGGGCGCCTTCGCCAGGCTGATGAAGGGCGAGACGGTCGATGCCCCGTACCTGCTCTCCGACATGGCCGCCGATGCGACGGGACTGCTCGACGCGCTGGAGCTCGATCGGGCGCACATGGTCGGCGGCTCGATGGGCGGCATGATTGCCCAGGTGGTTGCGGCCACCTACCCGGAGCGCACGCGGTCGCTCGTCTCCATCATGTCGACCAGCGGCCGCTACGGTCTGCCAGCCGGCAAGCCCGAGGCGGTGGCGATGCTCTCGGCACAGCCCGAGGGAACGGAGCGCGAGCAGCTGATCGCCCACGGCATGAGGCTGCGCACCGTCATCAGCGGCCCGGGCTATCCCACCGAGCCGGCCGCGATGCGCGCGCTGGTCGAACGCAACATCGACCGGCGCTACTACCCGCCGGGCGCTGCGCGGCAGTACCTCGCGATCATGGCCTCGGGCCCGCGCGTCGAGCTCCTGAAGACGGTGAAGGTGCCGACCCTGGTGCTGCACGGCGAGGACGATCCGCTGTTGCCGGTCGAATGCGGCCGCGACGTCGCGGCCCTCGTGCCGGGCGCCAGGATCGAGACCTTCCCCGGCTGGGGCCACGACGTGCCCGAGGCGATGGTGCCCAAGCTGGTCGCCAGCATCTCCGGTTTCTGCAAAGCCGTCTGAAGGAAACGCCCAATGAAGTTCGGCATCTTCTACGAGCATCAGCTGCCCCGGCCGTGGGGTGAGAAGAGCGAGTATCAGCTGCTCCAGGACTCGCTCACCCAGATCGAGCTCGCCGACCGGCTGGGCTACGACTATGCATGGGAGGTCGAGCATCACTTCCTGGAGGAGTATTCCCACTCCTCGGCGCCGGAAGTTTTCCTGGGCGCCGCCAGCCAGCGCACCAAGCGCATCCGGCTGGGCCATGGCGTGATCCAGCTCACGACCAACAATCCGCACCGCGTCGCCGAGAAGGTCTCGACGCTCGACCTGCTGTCGGGCGGCCGTGTCGAGCTGGGCATGGGCGAAGCGGCGGGCCCGGCCGAACTGCATCCCTTCAACATCCGGGTGCGCGACAAGCGCGAGCGCTGGGAGGAGGCCGTGAAGGCCATCGTCCCGATGTTCACCAAGGAGAGCTGGGAGTTCCACGGCCAGTATTACGATTTCCCGGCGCGCAACGTGATCCCCAAGCCGTTCCAGAAGCCGCATCCGCCGCTGTGGGTCGCCTGCTCGAACATCCAGACGATCGGCAAGGCGGGCGAATGGGGCATGGGGGCGCTGGGCTTCACCTTCGTCACGCCGGAAGCCGCGCGCGCCTGGGTGCACAAGTACTACAACAACCTGCTCAACAACTCGAAGAAGCTGGCCGACTATCCCAGCAATCCAAACGTGGCGATGGTGTCGGGCTTCATGTGCGCGCCCACAGACGAGGAGGCCGAGGCCAAGGCCGCCGGCTGGACCTTCTTCATCTTCGCGCTCTCCTACTATGGCCGCAAAGGCGTCGATGCGCCGGGCACCTCGAACCTGTGGGACGAGTACCAGGCGTGGCGCGGCGGACCGGAGGAGAAGAAGGCGCTCGAATCGGGCCTCATCGGCTCGCCGGAAACCATCCGCCGCAAGCTGCGCCAGTTCCAGGCGAGCCGGGTCGACCAGGTGATCCTGCTCAACCAGGCCGGCAAGACCAGCCACGAGGACATCTGTGCCTCGCTCGATCTCTTCGCCCGCGAGGTGATGCCGGAATTCCATGCCGCCGAGGCCGAGCATGCGGCGTGGAAACAGAAGGTGCTGGCCCGCGAGATCGTGCTCGAGGACCTCGACGTGGCGAAGTACGACATCTTCAGCCACCAGAACGAACACATCGTCCGCCTCACGCCCGAGCAGCTGAAGCAGAAGATGGCCGAGAAGGAAGCCGCCGCGAAGCGCGCGTGAGCGCGAATCAATCCATTGCAGGGTTCGAACGGGATGAATCGCAAGCAACGTCGTGCCAGTGGACGGTCCTCATCGACGAACTGGTCATCGGGCGCGGGCATACAGGAAGTCTTCGCCGAGGCCATCAGGCATCATCAGGCCGGGCGACTTGCCGAAGCCGCGCGGCGATACCGTCAAGTTCTCGGCATCAACCCGGACTTTCCCGAAGCGCTCAACAATCTCGGCAATATTCTGGCTGGCTCATCGAGGCTGGACGATGCCGTCATGCACTATCGAAAGGCTCTCGAACTTAGGCCAAATTACGCCGACGCTCACAGGAATTTGGGCGGGGCCCTGTTGCAACAGGGCAAGCTTGCCGATGCCGCGGCCAGCTACCGAAATACCTTGAGCTTCAGCGCGAACAACGTCGAGGTCTTGCTGAATCTGGGCAACATACTGGGCGAGTTGGGAAAGCCGGATGAGGCGATAGACTGCTACCGCAAGGCACTCATCCTCAGGTCGGACTTTCCGTTGGCATACAACAACCTGGGAGCCACTCTCTTCAGTGTCGGTCGACTTGATGAGGCGATCGCCTGCTACCTCCGCGCCCTCCAGATCGCCCCGAATCTTGTCATGATTCTCAACAATCTCGCCTCGGCGTATCTCGCACAGGGCAATCCTGTGGCCGCCCTGGATGCCACGAAAAGATCCCTGCGGATCGAGGAATCAGACGACGCCAAAGCCATTTTCGTTTCCTGCCTCGGTCATGCGCAAGGCGTGCCGGACCAGCAGCTCCGACCGATCCTGGTCCGCGCCCTGGCCGAATGTTGGGGATGGCCGCATGCCCTCGCGCGAGTCTGCATCGATCTCGTAAAACTCGACGTGCATATCCGTGAATGCGTTGCTCGGGCGGTCGAAGCCTGGCCTCAGCCATTGTCGGCCCAAACCCTTTTCGGGGCAAACGGACTAGCAGCTCTCGCTGCGGACTCCCTGCTGTCCGCTTTGCTCGATGCGGCGCCGATCTGCGACGTCGAGATCGAGCGCTTCCTGACGACGGCACGTCGCGCGCTTCTCGATACCGCTTGCGAAGCGAGCGAATCCAGCGACGGGATTGGCTTCTATAGTGCCCTGGCGCGGCAGTGCTTCATCAACGAGTATGTCTTCTCCGTCACTTCCGAAGAGGTTCGGAAGGCAGCTGATCTGCGAAATCGGCTTGTGGCGGCGCTGGAGGCTGGTACGCCCGTGCCCCCTCGGTGGCTGGCGGCGGCAGCGGCCTACTTCCCGCTTTCCTCGCTTCCGCATTCCGATCGACTTCTCCAAGGAGAGTGGCCGGAGCAGATCAGGACGATTCTGGCGCAACAGGTCCGTGACCCGGCGGAGGAGCATCGCATAGGCGCTACTGTTGCCCGGGTGACCGCCATCGAGGACGACGTCTCGCTTCTCGTTCAACGTCAGTATGAAGAAAATCCCTATCCACGCTGGGTCAGGGTTCCGCTTCCTCACAAGAAGGCCGCCAGTGTCGAGGAGTATCTGCGACAGATGTTTCCGTCGGCGGACCTCGACCGTTCACCCGAAGGCGGCAAACTGGAAATCCTGGTCGCGGGCTGCGGCACGGGCCAACAACCCATCCGGACAGCGTATCAGTTCCCAAAGGCCCGAATCCTGGCGATCGACCTGAGCAGAAGCAGTCTCGTCTATGCCATCAGAAAGACGCGGGAGTTGGGCGTCTCTTCGATCGAATATGCCCAAGCGGACCTGTTGAAGCTGGGGTCGCTCGGCAGGCAATTCGACGTCGTCGAAGCCGGTGGGGTGCTCCATCATCTTGCCGATCCATGGACCGGATGGCGGGCTCTCCTGTCAGTGCTCCGTCCCGGCGGGTTCATGTTTGTCGGACTTTACAGCAGCATCGCGCGACAACAACTGGTTGGACTGCGGAAGTCCATTTCCGCAGAAGGCTATGGGACGACCGCGGACGAGATACGCCGATGGCGTCAGGACTTCCTGAATGCAAACAAGGAGGTTGGGCTGGCAGACGGGCGTCCCTCGGATCTGTTCACCATCAGCAGTTGCCGCGATCTTCTGTTCCATGTTCAGGAGCATCACGTAACGCTGACCGAGATCGAGACGTTTCTCGCGGACAACGACATCACCTTTCTGGGGTTCGACGTCGCCCCCAACATCCTGCAATCCTACAGAGTGCGGTTCCCGGACGATCGAGCGGCGACCAACCTCGCCCAATGGCAAGCCTTCGAACGTGAGAATCCCGAAACGTTCTTCGGTATGTACCAATTCTGGATTCGGAAGAGTTAGGCTAGGGTTTGCGAACCTGCGTGCGATACCAGTCGAGGATCTGCGCGCCGGTCCACATGACGACGCCCTCGTGACCGAGGATGTGGTCGTAGAGCATCTCCAGGTACTTGATCCGGTGTGGCACGCCCGTGAGATAGGGATGGATCGAGATCGCCATCACCCGCGGCGCGGACTTGCCGTCGATGTAGAGCCGGTCGAACTGGTCGCGACCGCGCTGGAAGATCTCGTCGGAGCGCTGCTGCTGGACCGCGCTGATTACGACGTCGTTGATCTCGACCGTGTAGGGCACCGAGACGATCTCGCCGTGCGCGGTCTTGAGCGGCAGCGGCTGCTCGTCCATCACCCAGTCGGCGACGTATTCGATGCCGGCTTCGGCCAGCAGGTCGAGCGTCTCGTCGGTCTCGGTGAGGCCCGGGCTCTCCCAGCCGCGCGGCGGCTTGCCCGTGAGGTCCTTGATGGCACCGATCGTGTCGGCGATGGCGCTCTTCTGGTCCTCGACCTTGTGCATCGGCTTCTGCACCCAGCCATGGCCCATGAAGTCCCAGCCAGCCTCGTGCGCGGCCTCGCAGGCCTCGCGGTAGAGTTCACAGGCCGTGCCGTTCACCGCGAAGCTCGCCTTGAGCTTGCGCTTGCCGAGCGTCTCGAGGAAGCGCCAGAACCCGACCCGCATCCCGTATTCGTGCCACGCCCAGTTGGGCACGTCCGGCAGCAACGGCACGCCCATCGGCGGCGGCAGGACGGTGCGGGGCATCGCCCCGGCCGGACTCCAGTTCTCGACGTTCACGATCGTCCACACGGCGACCCGCGCGTTGCCGGGCAGCGTGAGCGTCGGCCGCTTGTGGATCGGCAGATAGGGCGTGCGGCCGCGGACGCTGCTTCCAGTCTCCTGCGTCATCGCGCGACGCTCATGCCTTGTTCGGATTGATCAGGAACTTCTCGCCGGTCGCGCGCTTGGCGTAGGCGGTGAGGTTCTGAAGCTCGAGCGCTTCCGGCAGCGAGATGGTCTTGGTGTAGTGGCTGGCGAAGGTCGTCTTCAGCGAATTCACCACCCGATCGCGCAGGCGCAGCTGGTCGGGGCGGCCGATCTTCTGCAGGAACGGCGTCAGCAGCCAGCCGCCGACGCCCCAGGCCATGCCGTAGTTGCGGGTCAGCTCGACCGGGCCGGTGTTCAGGCTGCCATAGACATAGACCTGCTTGTGCACCGAGGAGCCGTAGCGGTTGTAGGTGGTCGCCGTCTTGTTGATGGCGATTTCCATCGCGGTGAGGATCTGGCTGGCGAGCTTGCCGCCGCCGATCGCATCGAAGGCGATGGTGGCGCCGGTCTCGACGAGCGCCTGCACGAGATCGTCCTGGAAGCTCGCGCTGCTGGAGTCCACGACGTGCTTGGCGCCGATGCCCTTCAGCAGCTTGGCCTGCTCGGCGCTGCGCACGATGTTCACCAGGCCGATCCCGTCCTCGCTGCAGATCTTGACCAGCATCTGGCCGAGGTTGGAGGCCGCGGCGGTATGGACCAGCGCCTTGTGGCCCTCGCGCTTCATGGTCTCGGTCATGCCGAGTGCCGTCAGTGGATTGACGAACCACGAGGCGCCTTCGGCCGCCGTCGTGCCGGCGGGCAGGGGCTGGCAATCGCGTGCGTTGAGCACCCGGTACTGGGCGTACATCGAGCCGCCGACCATCGACACAAGTTTGCCCTTGAGCGCCTGCGCGGCATCGGACGAGCCCGCCTTGACGACCGTGCCGGCGCCTTCGTTGCCGACCGGCATCGATTCGCCGAGGCGTGTCGCCAGGAACGGCAGCGCGGAGGCCGGCACGGGCGCCGTCACCTTCACCGCCTCGCCGCTGCCGGTCGAGATGGCCTTCGAGAGATCGGCAGGGCCGGTCAGCAGGCCGAGATCCGACGGGTTGATCGGCGTCGCCTCGACCTTGACCACCACCTGGTCCGGTCCGGGTTCGGGCACGTCGACCCGCGCCAGCGATAGTTCGAGCTGTCCTTCGGTGGAGATCAGGGAGCGAAGCTGCAGTCCCGATATTGTGTTGGCATCGCTCATCTCGATCTCCTGGTTTTTTGAAGGCGCGCACGATGCCAAGCGTGGCCGGTGCGAACAAGCGGCAATCGCCGTGTAGGACTTCAGCCGGTCCAGGCCCGCCGGGTCGTCGAGAAGGCGAGCACGGCGGAGAAGGCCACGATGCCCAGCGCAACGCAGGCGTAGAGGCCCGAGAGGCCCCAGCCGAATCGATCGAGCGCCAGCAGGCTGCCGCCGCCGGCGATGGTGATGCGGGTGAGGTTGGCGGCGACCGGCCAGACCATTTCGCCGGTGCCCTGCGAGGCGAAGTAGAGCGCCATGGCAAGGCCGAAGAAGCCGTAGGCCGGGCCGACGATGCTGAGATAGTGCCGCCCCGAGGCCAGCGCGCCGGGATTGCTGGTGAAGAGGCCGAGCCACAGGTCGGGCCATAGCGCCACGATCAGGCCGATGGTGGCGGCGACGGCACCCGCCATGAAGGCGCCGGTCCAGGCCATGCGCTGGGCCCGGGCATATTGCTTGGCGCCGATGTTGGTGCCGACAAGCGCCGTCAAGGTCGCGCCGATGCCGAAGCTGATCGGGATCAGCATGTATTCCAGCCGCGAGCCGATGCCGTAACCCGCGATGGCGGCATCGCCTTCGCGTCCGATGAGCCCGGTGACGACCAGCACCGTGCCGTTGGTCAGGATCACCACGAGACAGGCGACCAGGCCGACCTTCAGGATGTCGCGGAAGGAGCGCCAGCGGAATCCGTCGACCGGCCAGCGCAGCCTGAGCGGCGCCTTCGGGCCGGTCAGCTTCGACAGCATCCAGAGGGCGGCGAGGGCGAAGACGATCACCGCGGCGATGGCGGGACCGCGAATGCCGAAGGCGGGCAGGCCGAACCATCCCAGGGTCAGGGCGCCGGTGAGCGGGATCTGGATCCCTGCCGTCACGACCAGCGCCAGGCCGGGCGTCTTCATGTCGCCGGTGCCGCGCAGGACGGAGGCCATCGAGTTGGCGACCCAGTGGGCGACGCAGCCCGAGAACAGGATGGTGGCGAAGGCCTCGGCGCGGTCGAGGGCCACGCCGCTGCCGCCCAGCGCGCCATAGATCTGGCGGCCGAAGCCCACGAAGACGATGGCGAAAAGCGCGGCCATGCCGAGCGCAATGGCCAGCGCATGCGCCGCCGCCGCTTCGGCCGCCGCCTTGTTGCCGGAGCCCAGGGCACGGGCCACGGAAGAGGAGATGCCGCCGCCCATGGCGCCGGCCGACATCATGCCGAGCGTCATCTGCGTCGGGAACACCAGCGCCAGCGCCGCGAGGTCGACGACGCCCAGCTGGCCGATGAAAAAACCGTCGGCGATGCTGACGAGGCTCTGCATGGCCACGTTCAGCACGTTCGGGGTCGCGAGGGTGAGGATGGTGGGCACGATCGGCCCGGCCAGCATCATCTGCCGGCGTTGTGCGGGAGTCATTGCCTGCGATGTAGCACGCGCCGTGCCGCGTGCTCGCGAACTTATCTCATGAGGTGGGGAGTTTTGTCAGCGCCGCGCGCGCTGCGAAACGACGGCCTCGGCGAGCTGGTCGATCGTCACGATGTCCGCGGCGACGTTCATCGGGATGGTGACGTCGAACCGATCCTCCAGCTCCATGATGACGTCCATGATCGTGAGCGAATCGACGGTCAGCCCCTTGGAGATGACCGTCTGCGGCGTGATCGCCTTGCCGCCCGCATTGTACGGCGCCAGAAGGGTGAGAATCTCCCGCATCACGTCGTATTGCAGGGAGAGCGTGTTCGGGGCGACCAGTTCCTGAATGGCCTGCATGACTCACTCCGTCGAAGGGGGTGAGCCATTTCATCCCGGCGAGGTCCCGATGTGAAATAACGTTTGGTTACCTACTGTTGCGGGACGTTACGGAATGTTTCCGCCGTTCAGCCGGGGTGAATGATGTTGAGCCGCCGCCGTACTTCGTCGATCGGCTGTCCGACCAGGGGCCAGTAATCCCACTTGTCGGACAGGTCGGTGTTCACGAGCGCGCCCCGCTCGATGGCCGCGAACATCCTCTCTGCCGCCCCCGGTTCACCCAGCACGCCGATGGTGGTGTAGCCATCGGCGGTCGGTCGCGCATTCACGCCGGCACTGAAGATCAGCACCGCGAACAGGATCAGGTAGAAGGGCCGCGTCTGCTTGAAGCCCGCGGTAAAGGAGGCAACCTGCAGTTCGCCTTGCGGATCCGTGTCGTATTCGCCCAGCACATGGCAGAAATCGTGATAGAGGCCGGCCTCCGGGAACCCGAACCGCTCGCCAGGCATGCCGAACTTGTTGCGCTGGAAGTACCCCCACATCGACCGCCCGAGCGTGCCCTCCTCCAGATTCTCCCAGGCGCGATACCGGGCGGCAAGCTCCGGATCCTCGATCAGCCCGCGCATGCCGAGGATGCTCTTGGCGAGGGCCACGACGCCGTGCTGCTCAAACTGGTTCCTCATGATGTCGCCAACCTGGCTGCGTCGCAGCAGGTCGAGCTTGAACACTGTCATGTGCTGCTCGGCCAACCGGCGCAGGTTGGTGAGCTCCGGCGTGGCGATGCCCAGCGCCTCGGCGAATGCCTCGACCTTGGCAACGGTCTCGCGCGAGGGCACGCCGTCGGCCAGCGCCAGGATCAGCATGCCGTGGACGAACTGATGGCGGAGGTCGACCGACGGAAATCCCGTGGCGAGTTCCGTGGGCGTCACCGGCGGCAGGGTCTCGATGTCGGTGTCGATGCGCAGGATGACCCGTCGCGCCGCCTCCATCAGCGCGAGCTGCGACTTGCCAGGCGCGCCGGCGGCTGAGGCGAC
The DNA here is from genome assembly GCA_009772935.1 of Rhodospirillaceae bacterium. GTDB lineage: Bacteria > Pseudomonadota > Alphaproteobacteria > Reyranellales > Reyranellaceae > Reyranella. The sequence goes on along the minus strand of WOUR01000010.1, from coordinate 109,462 downwards.
CGTCTTCATGGCGCGCAGGCCGAGGAGGGCGGCTGCGGGCTCGGGCTGCATCAGGCGCATCGGAACCTCCGTCTCACTCCGCCGCGAGCGGTGTCGGCTTCAGCCACTCGTCGAAGTCGCGCAGCGCCCGCACGGCCATTGCCTGCTTTCGCTCCTTGCCCTTGAAGCTGCCGGCGATCGGCGGGAACAGGCCGAAGTTGATGTTCATCGGCTGGAAGGTCGTGGCGTCGGCGCCGCCGGTGATGTGGCCGAGCAGCGCGCCCATCGCCGTGGTGGGAGGCGGCGGCGCCTGTGCGCGGCCCAGCCTCTCGGCCGCCGCAAACCGCCCGGTCATCAGGCCGACGGCGGCGCTCTCGACATAGCCTTCGCAGCCGGTGATCTGGCCGGCGAAGCGAAGCCGCGGCATCGCCTTGAGCCGCAGGGTGCCGTCGAGCAAGCGCGGGCTGTTGAGGAAGGTGTTGCGGTGCAGGCCGCCCAGCCGTGCGAACTCGGCATTCTGCAGGCCGGGAATGGTGCGGAAGATGCGCGTCTGCTCGCCGTGCTTCAGCTTGGTCTGGAAGCCCACGATGTTCCACAAGGTGCCGAGCGCATTGTCCTGGCGCAGCTGCACGACGGCCCACGGGCGATGGCCGGTGCGCGGATCGCGCAGGCCGACGGGCTTCATCGGGCCGAAGCGCAGGCTCTGCGGCCCGGTCGAGGCGATGACCTCGATCGGCTGGCAGCCCTGGAAGTAGGGCGTGTTGTGCTCCCACTCCTTGAACTCGGTCTTCTCGCCGGCCAGCAGCGCCGCCACGAAAGCCTCGTACTGCGGCTTGTCCATCGGGCAGTTGAAATAGTCGGCACCGTCGCCGCCGGGACCGCCCTTGTCGTAGCGCGACTGCTTCCAGGCGATCGACTGGTCGATGCTCTCGTAGTGGACGATCGGCGCGATCGCGTCGAAGAAGGCAAGCGAGTCCTCACCCGTGAGTTTGGCAATCGCCCCGGCCAGCGCCGGCGAGGTGAGGGGGCCGGTCGCCACGATGACGCTGTCCCAGTCGTCGGGGGGCAGGCCCGCCACCTCTTCGCGCTCGAGCGTCACCAGCGGATGGGCGAGCAGCGTCTCCTGCACGGCGGCAGAAAAGCCGTGCCGGTCTACCGCGAGGGCGCCGCCGGCCGGCAGCTTATGGACATCGGCCGCGCGCATGATCAACGATCCGGCACGGCGCATCTCCTCGTGGATCACGCCGACGGCGTTGTTGGCGGCATCGTCGGAGCGGAAGGAGTTGGAGCAGACCAGTTCGGCAAGCGTGTCGGTGAGATGGGCCTCGGTGCCACGCACTGGCCGCATCTCGTGCAGCACCACCGGCACACTCGCCTGCGCGAGCTGCCAGGCCGCCTCGCTGCCTGCGAGGCCGCCGCCGACGACGTGTACGGGCTTGCTGCTTGACGCCATGCTCTCCGACCTGAAACCTGCGCCTCCTTACAATGGAGGGTCCGACATGGCCATCAAGTTTCACAATCCCAAGTCCGTCTCCGTGGCCGGCAAATACAGCCTCGGCGTCGAGGTGCCCCCCGAAGCGCGCGTGCTTTATGTCTCGGGCCAGGTGGGCGTGGATTCCGCGGGCAAGCTGCAGGACGGTATCGAGGCGCAGTGCGACCAGGTCTGGAAGAACATCGGCGAGGTTCTGAAGGCCGGCGGCATGGATTTTCGCGACATCGTCAAGCTCACCGTGTTCCTGACCGACAGCCGCTTCATCCCGGCCTTCCGCGAAGTGCGCGGCAAGTATGTCGGACAGGAGCCCTATCCCGCATCGACCCTGCTGGTGGTGGCTGGTCTCGCCGATCCCTCGATGCTGGTCGAGGTCGAAGTCGTGGCGGCGAAGTAGGTCGAGGAGCCAAAGGCGAACGTCGGGAGCGGCCTGGTCGGGGTCATGCCCAACTGATGCGACCCGCAGGGGCCGCTCCCGCCGTGCCGTTCGCGTCTGCCGCTATGCCGATGCCCGAACGATTGCCTCGACAATCACTGCGGCACGTTGCTTGGGTGGATTCATCAAAACCTCCCTGCTGAACGTGACGTTCGAATTCACGCACCGGCGGGCACGGCTGTCAACGGCGATTCGCGACGGCGGACTCGCCCGCCGGTGGATGCGGTGCCATTATCGCACCTTCGAAGTCCAGGCAGGCGCGCGTTGGTTCAGAGCATCAAGAAGCCCGTGGTCGGGGTGATCGGCAACTCCGGCGTGATCAACGACCGTCACAACGTCCAACTCGTGGGACAGCGCAACATGCGGGCGGTCGCGGACGTCGCCGGGGCGCTGCCGCTGATGTTCGCCGGCACCCCCGACATCACCGACATCGAGGCGCTGCTGGACGCGGTCGACGGCATCCTGCTCACCGGCGCCCGCGCCAATGTCCATCCGACGCGTTTCGGCGCCGAACCGCATCCGGCCCACGAACCCTACGACCAGGAGCGCGACGCGATGGCCTTGTCGCTGATCGATGCCTGTGTCGAGCGCGGCGTGCCGATCTTCGGCATCTGCCGCGGCTTCCAGGAAATGAACGTGGCGTTCGGCGGCTCGCTGCATCCCGAGATCCGCGAGATTCCGGGGCGGATGAACCATCGCATGCCGCGGCTGGAAAACGGCGACGTCCATCCCGATCCCACCGTGGTGTTCGCCGACCGGCACGAGGTGCAGCTCGTGAAGGACGGCTATTTCGCCCGGCTGCTCGGCTGCGAGTGCATCCGCGTGAATTCGCTTCATGGGCAGGGGATCCTCGATCCCGGCAAGCGCGTCGCCATCGAAGGGGTGGCGGAGGACGGCACGATCGAGGCGATCTGCATCACGGACGCGCCTGCCTTCGCGGTGGGCGTTCAGTGGCACGCCGAATACGACCCGCAATCCAACCCGATCAACCGTGCCCTGTTCCAGGCGTTCGGCGAAGCTCTTCGCGAGCACAGGCGCTCCTCCTGAGGCTTGCGATGACGGACACACTCAAGGTTGGATTGGCGCAGCTCAATCCCAAGGTCGGCGACGTGGCGGGCAATCTCGCCAAGGTGCGGGCTGCCCGCGCGCAGGCGGCCCGGCAAGGCGCCGATCTGGTGCTTTTCTCCGAAATGGTGGTGGCGGGCTACTTTCCGGAGGATCTCGTCCTCAAGCCGGCCTTTCAGGACGCCTGCCTCGACGCAGTCGAGGCGCTCCGGGAAGACACGAGAGACGGCGGCCCGGCCCTGTTCGTCACCACGCCGTGGCGCGAGGACGGCAAGCTCTACAATGCCATCGTCGCGCTCGACAAAGGCGAGATCGTCGGCAAACGCTACAAGGTCGATCTGCCGAACTACGGAGTCTTCGACGACAAGCGCGTCTTTTCGCCGGGGCCAATGCCCGGGCCGATCGTCTTCAGGGGCGTCCGGATCGGCGTTCCGATCTGCGAGGATGTCTGGACCCCCGACGTCGTGGAATGCATCGCCGAGACCGGCGGCGAAATTCTTCTCGTGCCCAACGGCTCGCCCTACGAGGCCGGCAAGACGGACCTGCGCGTGCAGCTGGGGGTGAAGCGCGTGGTCGAGAGCGGCCTGCCTTTCGTCTATCTCAACCAGGTCGGCGGGCAGGACGAGGTCGTCTATGACGGCGCCTCGTTCGTGCTGGGCGCCGACCGCTCGCTCAAGGCCAAGCTCGCCTCCTTCGCCGAAGAGGTCGCCACGATCGAGTTCCGGCGCGGCGCCGGCGGTTGGGAATGCCAGCCCGGGCCGATCTCGCCCGAGTTGGACCGCCTCGAGTCGATCTATCAGGCGATGGTGCTCGGCCTGCGCGACTATGTGAACAAGACGGGCTTCCCCTCGGTGGTGATCGGCCTCTCCGGCGGTGTCGATTCGGCGATCACGGCGGCGGTTGCGGCCGACGCGCTGGGCCCCGAGCGGGTTCACGCGATCATGATGCCGTCGCCCTATACCAGCCGCGACTCGCTGGAGGATGCCGAGGCCTGCGCCCGCGCGATCGGCGTGCGCTACGACATCGTCGATATCGGACCGGCGATGGAGGCATTCCGCGGGATGCTGGCGCCGCTGTTCGGCAACAGGGCCGAGGACGTGACGGAAGAGAACATCCAGAGTCGCGCCCGCGGCGTCACCCTGATGGCGGTATCGAACAAGCTGGGCGGCATGGTGGTGACGACCGGCAACAAGTCGGAGATGGCCGTCGGTTATGCTACGCTCTACGGCGACATGTGCGGCGGCTTCAACGTGCTGAAGGACGTTTACAAGACCACGGTCTTCGAACTCTGCCGCTGGCGAAATGCGCATCTGCCGCCGGGCGCGCTGGGACGTGCGGGTGGGGTGATCCCGCCGCGCATCATCGACAAGCCGCCCTCGGCAGAACTGCGGCCCGACCAGAAGGACTCCGACTCCCTGCCGCCCTATGCGACGCTCGATGCCATCCTGAAGGGCCTCATCGAGCGCGACCTCGACACGGTGGCGCTGGCGAAGGAGGGCCACGACCCCACGACCGTGGACCGCGTATGGCGCCTGCTCGAAGGCGCCGAGTACAAGCGCCGCCAGGCGCCGCCCGGCGTGAAGATCACCTCCCGCAGCATCAGCCGCGAGCGCCGCTATCCGATCGTGAACGGGTTCCGGGGGCAGGGCGCAGGAGGTTCCAGGTGAGCGACGAATTGGGGCGCCTGGCCACCCGCGAATACGACGTGACGTTGCCGGACGGCACGCAGGGCAGGCTGGCCTTCGCCCTGTGCGATCTGGCGAAGGATAATGCGCTGGCCCAGCATGCACGTCAGCGGCAGGCCGTTGCCTTCGGCCTGCTGAGCTTCGCGGATCTGCCGGACGCGCCGCGCCGTGCGCTCCTGTGGGTGCGCACGAAGGACGGCATGGAGATGACAACGGCCGACGGCGACAACCAGCCCGGCGGCGACCTTCAGCGCGTCGTTGCGCGCCACTTCATAGTGTTCTTCGACGAGGTCAAGGAGCTGGCGCCCGAGCTGGCGACGTTGCCCTTCCATCTCAAGGATGCCTCGTGATGCTGATCGTCCAGATCTCCGACCCGCACGTGAAGAGCGAGGGTGAGCTGCTCTATGGTCGCATCGACACGCAGGGCTTCCTCGAACGCGCGGTGACCCACGTGAACGGGCTCGATCCGCGGCCCGACATCGCGCTGGTGACGGGCGATCTCGTCGACAAGGGGGCGCCCGCGGAATATGCGAACCTGAAGCGCCTGCTGTCGAAGCTCGATATCCCCTTCTACCTGATTCCCGGGAACCACGATGCGCGGGACGCGCTGCGCGAGGCGTTTCCCGAACATGCCTACCTGCCGCAAGCCGGCTTCCTGCAATACGTCCTGGACGACCAGCCGCTGCGTCTGATCGCCCTCGATACACTGGTCGAGGGCAAAGGCCATGGCGCGTTGTGCCACGATCGGCTGGACTGGCTGGAGGCCCGGCTGGACGAGAGCGCGCGTACGACGCTGCTCTTCATGCATCACCCACCTTTCGATGTCGGCATAGCGCCGCTCGATGCGGCGCGGCTGCTCGAAGGCGGCGACCGGCTGGAGGCGCTGGTTCGTGCGCACGGCAACATCGAACGCGTGCTGTGCGGCCACGTGCACCGGCCGATCCAGGTCCGCTGGGCCGGCACGCTGGCCACGATCGCCCCCAGCACGGCCCATCAGGCCACGCTGGATCTGCGCGACGGCGCCAGCCTTTCGATGACGATGGATCCGCCGGGCGTTGCCCTGCATCTGTGGCGGCCAGGCACGGGCCTCGTCACCCATGTGAGCTACGTCGGCGCCTACGAGGGGCCGCGTCCGTTCCGCTGACACTCGGCTGGGTTGACCCAGCTCAGTCGGAACTCGCGCGGCGTTCTACCGTTTCGGGGGCAAGATGGTTGCTACCAACACACAGGGACTGATCAAGAGGCTCGGTCCCGGCGTGATCACGGGCGCCGCGGACGACGATCCGAGCGGCATCGCGACCTATTCCCAGGCGGGCGCCCACGCGGGATTCGGACTCCTCTGGACGGTCGTCCTCACCTGGCCACTGATGGTCGGGGTTCAGTCGGTCAGTGCCCGCATCGGCCGCGTCACCGGCCGCGGCCTGGCGGCGAACATGTGCCGGGCCTTCCCGCGGCCGGTGGTTCAAGGGCTGGTCCTTCTGCTGTTCGTGGCGAACACCATCAACATCGGCGCCGATCTCGCCGCCATGGGGGCGGCAGTGGCGATGCTCGCGGGCGGCGGCCAAGTGATCTTCACCTTTCTGTTCGCGATCGCCTCGGCTCTGGCGATCGTGTTCATTCCCTACAGCCGCTATGTCGGCTTCCTGAAGTATCTGACATTTACCCTGTTCGCCTATGTCGGCATCGTCTTCACGGCCCATATCGATTGGCGTGCGGTCGGCATCGGTGCCCTGGTGCCGAAGTTCGCTCTCGACAAGGACACGTTGATGCTGGTCGTCGCGGTGCTGGGCACCACGATCAGCCCCTATCTCTTCTTCTGGCAGAGTTCGCAGGAAGTCGAAGACGAGGAGGGCGATGCCGAGGCGGGGCCACTCACGGAGAATCCCGAACAGGCGCCGCGCGAGCTCACGCGAATCGGCTGGGAAACGGGCATCGGGATGGCGGTGTCGAACCTGGTCGCCTTCTTCATCATCCTGACGACGGCGGCCACGCTCAACGTCAATGGCAAGACCGACATCGAGAGCACGCAGCAGGCCGCCGAAGCGCTGAGGCCGATCGCGGGCGACGCGGCCTTCCTGTTGTTCAGCCTGGGCATCATCGGCACGGGCCTGCTGGCGGTGCCCGTGCTCGCCGGATCGGCCGCGTACGCGCTGGGTGAGGTGCGGGGGTGGAGGATCGGGCTAGAGCACGATTTCTCGGAGGCTCGGCCGTTCTACATCACCATCGCGGGGGCGATCCTGGCGGGGCTGGGCGTCGTGCTGCTGCCGATCGACCCGATCAAGGCGTTGATCTGGAGCGCGGTCCTGAACGGCGTGATCGTGGTGCCGATCATCGGGGCCATGATGGTCGTGGCCTCGCGCCGCGAGATCATGGGCGATTTTACGGCGAACCTCTGGCAGCGCGTGCTGGGCTGGCTGACGCTGGCACTGATGGCAGCCGCTGCCGTCGGGATGTTCGTGTTGATGTAGAAATCAACGCGCCGTAAAGGGGATTCATGAAGCTCTACTCCGGTCCGCTCAGCATGTTCGGCGCCAAGGCCGAGATCGCCCTTCGCGAGAAGAGTATCCCGTTCGAACTCGAAATGGTGCCGTTCGAGATGAAGACGCTCTATGAGCCGAAGCATCCCGAGGTCGTGCGCATCAATCCCAAGCGCCAGGTGCCGGTGCTGGTCGACGGCGACCTCGAGCTCTTCGATTCGACGCAGATCTTCGAATACCTCGAATCGCTGAAGCGCGATCCCGCGCTGTGGCCGTCGGAGCCGAGGGCGCGTGCCCGGGCGCGGCTGCTGGAGCACAAGTCCGACGAGGTCTATTTCCCGCACGTCATCCGGCTGATGAGCGATGCCAGGGCGCCGGGCGCCCACGATGCGGCGGCGCGCTTCTACGAAGAGATGGAGCGCACGCTCGGCGGGCAGGAGTGGATCGCCGGCGCCTACAGCTATGTCGATATCGCCTTCTACATGGCGCAGCTCTTCGGCGAGCGGATGGGCGCGCCGGTTGCGCCGGACCTGACCCGCCTTCATGCCTGGCGCGACCGCATGAGTGAACGGCCGGCGGTGCAGCAGGTCGCCGGCGCGATGGGACGCTATCTCCTGTCGATCGGGCGCACCTTGCCATTCTTCATGAGCAAGCTGGGGCTCTGATCATGACCATAGCCAGGATCCTGTTCCTGCCCGGTGCCGGCGGCTCTCCCCAGTTCTGGAAGCCGGTCGCCGAGGCTCTGCCGGCCGCCTGGCCGAAGGAGCATTTCGGCTGGCCGGGCCTCGGCGCGCAGCCGCACGATCCGGCGATACGCGGGCTCGACGACCTGAAACAGCTGGTGACGGCGAAGATGGACGGTCCGGTCGACCTCGTCGCCCAGTCGATGGGCGGCGTGCTGGCGGCGCAGATTGCCCTGGAGCATCCCGGGCTGGTGCGCCGGCTGGTCCTCTGCGTGACCTCGGGCGGCGTCGACATGGAGGGGTTGGGCGCCTCGGAATGGCGGGCGGACTATCGCAGGTCGTTCCCGAAGGCGGCTGCGTGGATCACCGACGTCCGCAGTTCGGCGCCGCTCCCGGTCGAGAAGATCGCGGCGCCGACGCTGCTGATCTGGGGTGACAAGGATCCGATCAGCCCCGTCGCCGTCGGCCGGCATCTGGCAGAACGGCTCCCGAATGCCCGCCTGGAGATCGTGACCGGCGGCGACCACGACGTGGCCAGCACCCATGCCGACCTCGTCGCGCGGTTGATCGCCAAACACCTGACTTGAAAGAAATCCCGTCGTCTCGATCGGAGAGCGCAGCGCGGATTGGAGAGACCCTTTTTCCAGTCAAGGCGGTCCAATCGAGGAAAAGAAGTCTCTCCACTTCGCCGAGCTGCGCTCGGCTCCGGTCGAGACGACGGAATCGTATGTTGCCTAAGGCTTCACCGTCTTCTTCAGGACCGACTCGTAGACCTGCAGGACCGCCGAACTGTCGTTGTTGCCGAGGCCCATGCGGCGGGCCATGCGCTGCAGGTTGTGCGTCGCCGAGCCCTGTGGCAACGGCACGTCGAGTTCGTCGGCCAGTTCCAGGGCGAGGTGCAGGTCCTTGTGTGCGAGGTTGAGCGCGAAGGAGGGTGGCGAGAACCGGCCCGAAAGCGCGCGTTCGGAGAATGATTTGAACGCCGAGGAATTGCCGCTCGAGCTCGAGATCACCTGCACGAGCTTCTGCGGGTCGAGGCCAGCCGTGACGCCCAGCATCAGCCCTTCGGCGGCGGCCGCCATGTTGCAGAAAGCCATCATGTTGTTGACCAGCTTGGCCACCGTGCCGGTGCCGAGCTCACCCATGTGGATCACGTTGGCGCTGAACGACTGCAGCACTGGCAGCGCGTCGTCGAACACCTTCCTGTCGCCGCCCACCATGATGGCGATGGTCGCGGCCTCGGCCCCGACCGTGCCGCCGCTCACCGGCGCGTCGAGCATGGCGATGCCCTTGGCGGCCATGGCGGCGCCGATCCTCTTCACCATCGAGGGCGCATTGGTGCTGAGGTCGATGTAGGTCTGACCCTTGCTGGCATTCGCCAGGATGCCGTCGTCACCCAGGGTGACGGCCTCGACGTCGCGCGGCATGGGCAGCGACGTCATCACGATGTCGGCGCCCCGGGTCACCTCGGCGACGGACTTGGCCGCGCTGGCACCCAGGTCGGTGCAGGTCTTCACCGCCGCGGGGTTCAGGTCGAACACCGTGACCGAGTGGTTGCTGCGCTTGATGAGGTTGCGGCACATGGGGCCGCCCATATTTCCGACACCGATATATCCGACCTTCATGGCTTCCTCCCGGGACAACGACGACGGGAGTATAGGACAGAAACATCACGCTCTTGCCACGGGGGCCGGGTCACCGGCAGGAATGACGCGTCGTGCCGCGAAACTGCACCTTGGGAGGCGCGTTTGCGCGGATCACGAGCTGACGGAGGGCGTGTGGCCGAGATTTCGAACCGCGATGACGAGCGCGCGCGGTCACTGCGACGGATCAAGCTCGCGGCGACGCTGCTGCTGGTGGCGACGGCCGTGCTCTTCGTGGTCGCCCGCCACTTCGAGCCGATGCACTGGGCCTGGGGGTACGTCGCGGCGTTCGCGGCCGCGGCCACGGTGGGTGGATTGGCCGACTGGTATGCCGTCGTTGCCCTGTTCCGCCACCCGCTGGGACTGCCGATCCCGCACACGGCGATCGTCCCGCGCAACCATCACCGCATCGCGGAGAATCTCGGCGAATTCATCGAGACGAATTTCCTCGCACCCGAGCCGGTCGAAGCGCGCCTTCGCGAAGTCGACTTCGCCGCCCTCGTGGCCGACTGGCTGAGTGACCGCGAGCGCAGCGCCGCCCTGGCGGGCTTCATGGTGCGGCTGGTGCCGCAGGCGCTGGCGGCCGTCGAACTTTCGGGACTGAAGGGCTTCCTGGGCAAGCGCGCCATGGCCGAACTGGAGAGGGTCGAACTCGCGCCGCTGGCGGCGGGCCTGCTGGGCGCCGTCACCGAGAAGGGGCGGCACCAGCGGGTCCTCGACGAGCTGCTGGTCGCACTGGAGAAGGTGCTGGCCGACGAGGAGACGCTGGCAGCGCTGCGCGAGAAGATCCGTCAGGAGTTGCCGGCGCTGTTCAATCTCTACCGCGCGGATGCCTATCTTCTGCGCAAGATCGTCGCGTCGACCACGGCCTTCATCAAGGAGGCCCGCGGAGACGCCGACCATCCGCTGCGAAAGGAGTTCAACGGCTTCGTCGCGAACTTCATCGAGCGGCTGCGCACCTCCGAAGACTTCGCCCGCCGCGCCGAGCGCCTGAAGCGAGACCTGTTGGCGCGACCGGAGATCGCGACTTTGGCGGAGGGTGCCTGGGAGAGTGTGAGGTCCTTTCTCGAGCAGGATGCGCGCGCCGAGGACAGCCAGGTTCGCCGGCAGCTCGAAGCCATGCTGGTCGATGTCGGCAGCCAGCTGGCACGCGACCCGGCGATCCGCGCCGAGATCAACCGCGGCATGGTGCGGCTCCTTGCGGATTTCGTGCAGGGCCAGAAGAGCGGTGTCGGCCGCTTCATCGCCGATCAGGTGAAGTCCTGGGACATCGATGTGCTGATCGGCCGCATCGAGCTGACGGTCGGACGCGACCTGCAATTCATCCGGTTCAACGGGGCCATGGTCGGCGGGGTGGCCGGTTTGGCCTTGCACGCGCTGGAGCAGGGGTTGAAGCTGCACCTGTAACCACAGGAGGTTCGGATGGCCGATCCAGCGCAGAACTTCACCGACATGTTCAAGAAATTCGGCGAGCAGCTCAAGGTGCAGCCCTTCGACATGACGAAGATCATGGAGCATCACCAGAAGAACCTGGAAGCCATGACGAAGTCGTGGCAGGCGATGGCCGAGGGCGCGAGCGGGATCGCGAACAAGCAGAAGGAAATCTTCGAGGCCGCCATGAAGGACATCGCCGAGATGGCGCAATCCTACAAGCCAGGCGGAAATCCTCAGGACGTGATGGCCAAGCAGGCCGAGTTCGCCAAGAAGGCCATGGAGGCGGCGATCGCCAACACCAAGGACATCGCCGAACTGGTCCAGAAGTCGAGCACCGAGGCCTTCAAGATCGTTCAGGATCGGATGAAGGAGTCCTTCGAGGACATCCGCACTTCGGTCGAGAAGAAGTCGTAACGCGAGCGAGCGCAATCCGGGGTGGCGCGGCAGGCAAGCGAGTGCGCCACCTCGCGGGTGCCCGAGAGGTTCTGGGAGAGACGTCGTGGACCGGTTCTGGCTCAAGAGTTATCCGCCGGGCGTGCCGGCAGACATCGATCCGTCGGCCTACCCCAGCGTCGTGTCCCTCTTCGAGGAGAGCTTCTCCAGGCATCGCGACAGCCGTGCCTATGTCTGCATGGACAAGTCGCTCACGTTCGGCGAGGTCGACTCGTTGTCCATGGCGCTCGGCGCGTGGCTGCAGGGGCGCGGCCTGAAGCGCGGCGCGCGCGTTGCGATCATGATGCCGAACGTCCTGCAATATCCGGTGGCCGTCGCCGCGGTGCTGCGGGCGGGCTTCATCGCGGTCAACGTCAATCCGCTCTACACTGCCCGCGAACTCGAGCACCAGCTGAAGGACTCCGGTGCCGAGGCCATCATCATCCTCGAGAACTTCGCGACGACCCTGCAGCGCGTCCTGGGGCACACGGGCATCAAGCATGTGGTGGTCGCCTCGATGGGCGACCTGCTGGGCTTCCCCAAGGGCCTGATCGTCAACTTCGTCGTGCGCACCATGCGCAAGATGGTGCCGGCCTGGTCGCTACCGGGTCACGTGAAGTTCAACGACGCGCTCAAGGCCGGCCGCAGCATGGACCTGGCGAAACCCCAGCTCGGCCCGGACGACGTCGCGGTCCTGCAGTACACCGGCGGCACGACCGGGATTTCCAAGGGCGCCACCCTGCTTCATCGCACCCTCGTCGCGAACCTGCTGGCGTCGGAGGCCTGGATGCAGCCCGGCCTGCACCGGCGGAAGATCACCGGCCAGCTCACGATCGCCTGCGCCCTGCCGCTCTATCACGTGTTCGCCTTCGTGACCTGCGGCCTGCTTGGACTGCGTACCGGTGCGCTGAACGTCCTGATCCCCAACCCGCGCGACATGGCCGGCACGATCAAGGATCTGTCCAAGTACAAGATCAACGTCTTCCCAGCCGTGAACACGCTGTTCAACGGGCTCGCCAACAATCCGGAATTCGCGAAGCTCGATTTCTCGGAACTGGTCATCTCCAACGGCGGCGGGATGGCGGTTCAGGAGGCGGTCGCGAAGAAGTGGCTGGCCATCACCGGCTGTCCGATCTGCGAGGGCTACGGCCTCAGTGAGACGTCCGCGGGTGTCACCTGCAATCCGACCGACTCTGAGGCCTACACGGGGACGATCGGGCTGCCGCTTCCGAACGTCGAGATCCGCATCCTCGACGACGTCGGCAAGGAGGTCCCGATCGGTCAGGCGGGAGAGATCGGAATCCGCGGCCCCCAGGTCATGCGGGACTACTGGCAGCAACCCGAGGAAACCGCCAAGGTCATGACCCCGGACGGCTTCTTCAAGTCCGGCGACATTGGGATCATGGACGAGCGTGGCTACACCCGGATCGTGGATCGCAAGAAGGACATGATCCTGGTCTCGGGCTTCAACGTCTATCCCAACGAGGTCGAGGCCGTGGTTGCGGCCCATCCCGGTGTGCTCGAATGTGCCGCCATCGGCGTGCCCGATGCCAACTCGGGCGAGGCCGTGATGCTGTTCGTTGTGAAGAAGGACCCGGCGCTCACCAAGGAAGCCCTCGACGCCTACTGCCACCAGGAACTGACCGGGTACAAGCGACCGAAATACATCGAGTTCCGGGGCGAGCTGCCCAAGACCAACGTCGGCAAGATTCTACGCCGCGAATTGCGCGACGGCGTGGTGAAGAAGGCGGCGTAACTCTTGCAGGCAACCTGCAACCCTCGAGAGTTCGCCACGTTCTCCGGGCACCAGCTCCCCGGAGGACCCCATGACCGCCACCAAGATTCTCGCCTCGACGGCTCTCGTCCTGTCCGCCGCCGCCTGCAGCAGCACGACCTACGAAACCCGCACGGCCAGCGCGCCCTATCGGGTGACCGGTTCCGAGCAGGCCTGCCTGGATTACGGCTTCCGTGTCGGGACCGACAACTACAACCGTTGCGTTTCGCGGGAAGCCGCCGCCCGCGCCCAAGGTCGCGTTCCCGTCGGTTACACGGTCGCGAGCCTCGACGCCGACGCCCGCAACGCCTGCTATTCCTACGGTCTGACGCCGGGCACCTCGATGTACGACCGGTGCGTGGGGCGCGAGATCGACGCCCGCCGGTATCGCGATCAGGCTTATGGTGCCCCAGTGCCTGCCCCGGTCCCGGCACCGCCTCCCGGTTACTCGACCACCACCTATTACACGACGGCGCCGGCCGCCCCGACCTATTACGGCCCGGCGACGACGGTCTCGACCACCACCTACAGCACCCCGCCGGTGGCCCCCCAGCCGACCCCGCCGGCCGGTGTCGAGGCCTTCCGCGACGAGTATGGTTTCCGCTATGATGGTCAGGGAAACCGGCTCGACCGCAACGGCAACATCATCAGCCCGCAGTCGACCATACGATGAGGGGGCTTGATGGCTGCGAGACGTTTTTTGGCCGCGACGCTCGGCGTTTCGATGCTCGCCGCCTGCGATCCGCTGCCCCAGCCTCTCTACGGTGAGACGACGCCGCCGCCGGCCTATCGTGTCCAGCCCGGCGGTCTGCGTGTCGACAACGAAGGCTTCCAGATGGATCCGGAAGGCTACCGCATCGACAAGAGCGGCGCCCGCGTCGGCATCATCGACGTGCCGGCCAAGACGGCGGGCGACAATTCGAATGCCGTGGCGGGGTACTACATCAGCAATGTCGGCGCCGATGCGCCGGGCCGCGTCGCCTCGCCCAGCGAAGGGGCGGGGTCGGGCGTGGGAACGGGTCCCGGTGCCATGAACGTGCCGACGCCCGCCCAGATGCCCCAGCAGGCGCCGATCGCGCCGGCGCCGGGCAACGTGCCGCCGCCGGCCGGTTACCGCTAAGGAAGCCGCTACTCGATCCTGACGCCGGCTTCCCGGATGACCGGCGCCCATTTCGCGATCTCGTCCTGGATGAACTTCGCGGTGACTTCGGGCGAGGTGTCGGTCGTCGGCACCGCGGCGATGTCCTCCAGGAACTTGATGGTGGCCGGGTCCTTCATCATCTGGCGCGCCGCCTGGTCCAGCACGTCGACCACCGGCTTCGGCACGTTGGCCGGGCCCAGGATCAGGTTGAACGTGTAAGCCTCGTATCCCTTCACACCGGCCTCGATCATGGTCGGGATATCCGGCGCGATCGGCGCACGCTTCGAATAGGCATAGGCGAGGATGCGGACCTTGCCGGCCCTGTGAAGCTGGAGCGTGGTGCTGAAGGTCTCGAACATCCAGGCGGTCTGGCCGCCCATCATGTCCTGGAGTGCCGGCATCGAGCCCTTGTAGGGAATGTGCTCGACATCCATGCCACCGACCTCGCGCTTGAAGTACTCGCCGGCGAGATTGATGATCGAGCCGGCACCCGACGAACCGTAGGAATACTTGCCGGGGTTCTTCTTCATCAGCTCGACCAGGCCCATCACCGTGTCGGGCATGTCGGGTCGGGCCACCAGCACCAGCGGGTTGACACAGACCGAGGCGATCGGCGTGAAGTCCTTCACCGCATCGTAGGCCGGCTTCACGAAGGCCGTCGGGTTGATGGCGTGGGTGGAAGAGGGCGCACAGAGCAGCGTGTAGCCATCGGGCCTGGCGTTCTTCACGTCGACCGCACCGATCGAGCCGGCTGCTCCTGCCTTGTTGTCGACGATGACCTGCTGGCCGAGGATCGCCGTGAGCTTGTCGGCAACCATGCGGCCGATGATGTCGGTGGGTCCACCCGGCGCAAAGGGGATCACGAAGCGGATCGTCCGCTCGGGAAACTTGCCCTGTGCGCGGCCGATCGACGGTGTCGCAAGCGCCGCGGCCCCGGCAACGATCAGGTGACGGCGTTTCATCTCGAGTCCTCCCTTCTTCTCAGGTTCTAGTTCAGGGTCTCGCCGAACAACTCGACCATGGCGTTCCAGGACCGGCGGTCGGTGGCTTCATGATAGAAGAAACCCTTCATGCCCCGCGAATCCGCGGCCGGATTGGTGAAGCTGTGACCGGCCCCGCCATAGAGCTGCAGCCGCCAGTCGATGCCGGCCGACTTCATTTCCGTCTCGAAGGCCAGACGCTGCTCGGGCGGAATGATCGGGTCGTCGGCGCCGATGCAAACCAGCACCCGGGCCTTGATGTTCACCGCGTCCTGCGGCCGCGCGGTCGCAAGACCCGAATGGAAGCCCACGACCGCCTTCACGTCGGCGCCGCTGCGCGCGATCTCGAGTGCGGTCGTGCCGCCGAAGCAGTAGCCGATGGCGGCGAGTCGCGCCGGATCGACTTCCTTCTGCGCCTTCAGCACTTCGAGCGCCGTCAGCGCCCGGGTCCGGATACCCGTCGGATCGGCCATCCAGGGCTGCAACCGCGCCATGGTCTGGCTGGGATCGGCGAGCGGCTTGCCGTCGCCGTGATAGTCCATCGCGAAGACGGCGTAGCCCAGGCCCGCGAGGCGGGCGGCGATCTTCTTCGTGTGGTCGGTGAGGCCTGGCCCCTCGTGGCAGACCAGCACCCCGGCCCGGCGCCCAGGCCTGTCGTCGTCCACCACATACTGTCCGACCATGCGGACGCCGTCGGCCCGGTATTCGATATCCTCGGTGCGCATTCTGGTTGGTTTCCTCCGGTTGGAACGGAGACTAGCGGAGCCGGCTTGACCCGCCAACGACCCGCCGCCTACGGACCTGGCGCCGCGGCCGCCGATAGGCCGGAGCCGTGCGGCGGAACGGTTGCCGGGACGCCGGGCCTGACAAGCACTGTCCCGGGCGTTCAATTGCGTGGCAAGAACCCCTCGTATAGATTGCCCCCATGACGCAGTTCTTTCTTCCCGGCGCGCCCCTCGCGCGATGTATCGAGGCCTGAGGCCCAGCGGGCCCGGTTAGCCTTCGTTCGTTTTTGAGTCGGGAGAAGGGGCGATGTCCCTCGTCGTTTACAACACGCTGTCGCGCGAAAAAGAGCCGTTCGTGCCGCTCGATCCGTCGCACGTCCGCCTCTATGTCTGCGGCCCCACGGTCTACGACTATGTTCATATCGGCAATGCACGGCCAGTCGTCGTCTTCGACGTCCTCTACCGGCTGCTGAAGCGCCGCTATCCGCGCGTCACCTATGTTCGCAACATCACGGACATCGACGACAAGATCATGGTCCGTGCCGCCGAGAACCAGGAGTCGATCGACGCGCTGACCGAGCGCACGGCGGCCGCGTACCGGAGTGACATGAGCCGCCTTGGGGCCCTGTCGCCAGACGTCGAGCCGCGCGCCACGAAGTATGTGGGCGAGATGATCGCGCTGATCGAGCGCCTGGTCGAGCGCGGCCATGCCTATGCGGCCGAAGGCCATGTGCTGTTCGACGTGCCCAGCATGGAAGACTATGGCCGCCTCTCGCGCCGCTCGCACGACGAACTGATCGCGGGCGCCCGGGTCGAGGTCGCGCCCTACAAGAAGGACCCGGCCGACTTCGTGCTGTGGAAGCCCTCGACCGACGCGCAGGCGGGCTGGCAGAGCCCCTGGGGCCGCGGCCGTCCGGGTTGGCACATCGAGTGCTCGGCCATGAGCAGCGCGCTGCTGGGCGAGACGTTCGACATCCATGCCGGCGGCCTCGACCTCATCTTCCCGCACCATGAGAACGAGATCGCGCAGAGCCGCAGCGCCTTCGGTCACGCCATCATGGCGAAGTACTGGATGCACAACGGCTTCCTGAACATCTCCGGCGAGAAGATGAGCAAGTCGCTCGGCAATTTCTTCACCGTGCACGAGCTGCTCGACCAGTATCCGGGCGAGGTGATCCGGCTGCTGCTGCTGTCGGCGCAGTATCGCCAGCCGCTCGACTTCACGCCCGAGGGGCTCGCGCAGGCCAAGGCTACATTGGATCGTTGGTATGGAGCGCTGCGCGATATCGGCAAATCGCCCGCGGCTGTGGTGCCGCAGTCAATTGAAGATGCGCTATCTGACGATTTGAATACGCCCATGGCGATAGCGGCGCTGCATCAGCTCGCCAATCAAGTCTATCAGCAAGGCGGTCCGGGCTTAGCCGCTGCCGATTTGAAAGCAGGTGCAGGGGCGCTTGGCCTGCTGCAGCAAGATCCCGAGGCGTGGTTCCGCTGGACGCCGGCGGCGGCCGACGGTCCGTCCGATGCCGAGATCGAAGCCGCGATCGCCGCCCGTCAGGCCGCGCGCAAGGCCAAGGATTTCAAGGAGTCCGACCGCATCCGCGACGACCTCAGGGCCAAGGGTGTGATCCTCGAGGACGGGCCGAAGGGCACCAGTTGGAAGAGAGGCTGATCACCGCTTCTCGAAGATGATGCTCTGCACGGCGCGGCCGAAATAGCCCTGGCGGTCGGCCAGTCGTGCGGCGGCGATGCCGATCGAATCCGGGCCGATCCAAGTCTCCGCGTCGAGCAGCACCCACTCGCCGACAGGTTCGCGGCCGAGGCTGACGGTCAGGTCGGCGTTGATGAACGTCCAGTCGTTCATGTCGAACACCGAAGACGTGCCGTTGCAGAAGTCGGCCGCGATGACCGCCCGCATCAGCGGCGAGATATCGGCGCCTTCCACGAGAGGCCGCGTCGCGCGGTACCAGACGGCGGCGGGGCCGGGGATGCGGAAACCGCCCTTCGCGGTGCGCATCTCGATGCCCTTGAGGAACGGGGTTTCGGTCGCGAAGAAGTCGGGCGGTGCACAGTCCTCGGGCATCGGAAGCTCGACCGGCGGCCCGTTGGCGATCGCCGGCATCTCCCTGGGATCGATGCGGATGCGCAGCGCGCTTGCCCGCACGACCTCGGCGCCGTCGGCGAGGAGGCGCACCGTCACGAGCTGGATCTTGCGGCCCTCGCGGACGATTTCGGTTTCGATGGTGAGCGGTGCTACCGGCACCGGCCGCATCAGGTCGACGGTAAGGCGTGTGACGCGCATGGGCACCGGTGACGGCAGGTGTTCGACGGCCCAGCAGATCAGCGACGAAGGTGCTGCGCCGTGCTGCATTTTCGGACTCCACGGTCCGCCGGCGAATGCGCTCGTTTCAGCCGTGGCACCTTCGAGGCGGTAAATCGCTTCCATACGCTCAAGCTCCGTGTGAGGCGCTTTCATAGGTGCCGCCGTCACGAGCTGCAATCGCGGGGTGCAGAGAGGTTGACTGTCTCTTGTATTTAACATATGCGTTAAATATGGATGCTCTCTCCCAGACCTTCTCGGCCCTCGCGGATCCCACGCGGCGTGCCATCCTCGCGCGACTCGCGAGCGGCGGCGCCACGGTCGGTGAGCTGGCCGAGCCCTTTGACATGTCGCTGCCGGCGGTGTCGCGCCATCTCAAGGTGCTGACCGAGGCCGGGTTGATCGAACGTCACACCGAGGCGCAGTGGCGCCGTTGCGAATTGCGCGGCGAGGGGCTGCGCGCCGCGGCGGACTGGATCGAGCACTACCGCAAGTTCTGGGAGGCGAGCTTCGACCGGCTCGACGCCTTCCTGAAGAGCACCGAAACCGATTCCAAGCCGACGAAAGGAAAGTCCGATGCCCGACGCAAGGCTCGATAACAACACGCTGTATCTCAGCCGGATCTTCGACGCCCCGCGCGAAAGGGTGTTCGATGCCTGGGTGAACCGCGACCAGTTCGTGCGGTGGATGTGCCCACCGGGCGTGGAGATCACGCTGTGCGAGGTCTATGCGCGGCGCGGCGGTACGTGGCGCATCGATGGACGCAACGAGCACGGTGCCTTTGCTTCGTCGGGCGTCTATCTGGAGGTCGTCCGGCCCGAGCGGCTGGTCTTCACCTGGGCGCATCACGCCGATGGCGACTACAGCCGGGCGCGGGGCCACGAGACGACGGTGAGGGTCGAGATGCGCGCGCTGGGCGACCGCACCGAGCTCACCCTGATCCACGGCCCGTTCGCCGATGCCGATGACTTCGCCCGCCACAATGAGGGCTGGGCCGGTAGCTTCGACAAGCTCGTGGCCTTCCTCGGGAGGCCGTCATGACCGCTCATCCCGTCGTGTCCCATGCAGAATGGCTCGCGGCCAGCCGCGATTTCCTGACGAAGGAGAAGGAGTTCACACGGTTGCGGGACGAGCTGTCGCGGCAGCGTCGCGAACTGCCGTGGGAACGAGTCGAGAAGGACTATTCCTTCGAGACGCCCGATGGCCGCGAAACGCTGGCGGACCTGTTCGGGGGCCGCGGCCAGCTCCTCGTCTATCACCTCATGTTCGGGCCGGACTGGGTCGAGGCCTGCAAGAGCTGCTCCTTCTGGGCCGACAATTTCAACGGCATCGACGTGCATCTTGCGCACCGCGACACGACGCTGGTGGCCGTCTCTCGGGCGCCGCTCGCCAGGCTTGATGCCTACGCAAGGCGGATGGGCTGGAGCTTTCGCTGGGTCTCGTCGGGCGAGAGCGACTTCAACTTCGATTTCGCGGTGAGTTCGCGGCCCGGCGAATCCGGGATGGACTACAATTTCGCGACGATGAAGGTCGGTCCGGGCGAGATGCCGGGCTTCAGCGCCTTCCGCCGCGGCGACGACGGCTCCGTCTTTCACACCTATTCGACCTATGCCCGCGGCGTTGACATGCTGAATGGCGCGTACCACTTGCTGGACCTGACCTCGAAGGGCCGGGACGAGGCGGCGCTTCCCTTCACCATGGATTGGGTGAGGCGCCGCGACCAGTATTGAGAAAGGCAAGGTCGCCATGAAGGCAGTCTGGCAGGGCAAGGTGATCGCCGAGAGCGATCGCACGCTCGAAGTCGACGGCTATCGCTACTTTCCGCGCGATTCGGTGCGAATGGACCTGCTGCGCAGTGCGCCCAAGACCGACGGCGATCTGAAGTGCCCGCACGGCGTCCAGTTCTACGACGTGGTGGACGGGGCGGTGTGCAGTCCACGGGCCGCCTGGTCCTACGAAGCGCCACAGGCCCGCATGCAGCCGGTCGATCACTGGGTCGGCTTCTGGAACGACGTCGGCGTACACTGACACTCCAAAAGAAAACGGCCGGCGAACGCCGGCCGTTTGAACGTCGGTGAGGAGAGATCAGCGCGCCGGCGACAGGGCAGTGATCGTCAGCGGGGTCGTCATGCCGATCACGACGTCGCCGACCTTGATCTTCTTCAGCATGTCCTGCTTGGCGATCGAGTTGGCCGAATAGGTGCGCACCGGCCCACCGCGACCGTCGATCACCGAGACCATATTCTTGGCGAGGTCGACGCCGACCACCGTGAGGGTGAAGCGGCCGGCCTCGACGTCGGTCTGGTTCGGGGTCTGACCCATCTGGTCCTTGCGGGCGAGCTGGGAGCCGGGGCCCTTCTGGCGCAGGTTCAGCATGGTCACCACCTCGGAATAGGTGATGTTCGCCATCGACCCGTCGTCGATCGCATCCAGGTTCTTGACGCTGTCGGCCACGGGCAGGATCACGAGCTGGCCGTTCGGCAGGGTGAAGGCCACGGTGCGGCTCTCGGTGTCGACCGATTCGATCTTGACCCGCTGGGTGACCACGTCGTTGAAGGCCACGCCCTCGCGCGGCACAGGCCTCACCTGGGCCGATGCCTGCCGCTCGGGCAGGCTCGCGCCGATCGCCAGAACCGCCGCGAACAGGGAAGCGCCTGCGGTCATCTTCATCGAACGGATCGTCATTGCCGTTTACCTCGCAAAACCCTAACGCGCCGGACAATAGCGATCCGAACCGGCGAAGCAACCTCCAAGGGCGTGAGACTCTCAGGCAAAATGGCCCAATACTGCCTTGGCGACCGCATCGGGCTGGTCGAGATAGGCCAGATGGCCGGCATTCCCCACGGTTTCGACCCGGGTCGCGCCATTGTTTCCCTTGTTGATTCCCTCGGCGAACTTGACGGCATAGCTGGGCGGCAGGAGGGCGTCGCGGTCTCCCCACAGGATCAGGGTCGGCGCCGAGATCAACCGCAGCCGCTTTTCCAGGCGCGTGTTGCCGAGCGGCCAGAAGGCCCGCGCAGCGGCCTCGGACGCCCTCGTCATCTCGATCGGCCATTCCACCGAATTGGCGCCCTCGGGCGGGGCTACCAGCTCGTTCCAGTTGGCGGCATCGGCGCACAGGAGGCCCGGCAGCACGTCCTTGCGCTGCGCCCAGGGATCCGCCGCTGGTTCCTTGTCGTCGAACAGGCCGAAAGGCGCGATCAGCGCGAGACGGCGGACCTGGCCGGGAAAGATCGCCGCCATTTCGGCCGCGAAGGCGCCGCCGACCGACGCGCCCACGAGATCGGCCCCGGAGAGGCCCGCTCCGTCGACGAGCTGTCGCACGGCCAGGATCCAGTCGAGGTGGGTGTCGAGTTCAGTATGGCCGGTGGCGCCGGGATAGCCGGGCAGGGACGGGGCGATCACCGTCCGGCCCTCGGCAAGCCTGTCGAGGAAGGGCAGCCAGCGAGGCAGGCCGCCCAGCCCGGCGAGGAAGCCCAGCTTCGGGCCCGACCCCTTGGTCCAGATGCGGCAGGAATGGCCGTTGACGTCGATCGTCGTGGTCACGGGTTGGGACAAGGCTCTACTCCGCCGCGACGGTCTGCGGGCGGAAGGGGGGAACCGCGGCGCGCTGGCCTTTGGCCATTGGCTTGGGCCACCACTTGTCCTCCCACTCGCCGAACAGATCCTTGACCTTCGGCATCACCTTCTCCGCGAACAGGCGTGTATTGTACTTGGTCGTGTCCTTGCTCATGTTGCCGTACTGCAGCAGCAGCATGAGATGGCCGACGTTGAGGCTGGTGGCGACATTGCGGATCTGCTCCACGACCTCGTCGGGCGAGCCGACGATGACGTAGCCGCCGTCCACGATGTCCTTCATGTTCGTGGCCTTCATGCTGAGCTTGCTGGAGTAGCTCGCGGTGTTGGCTGCCTTGCTCACCATGCTCTGGATGCCGGCGCGTTGGGTGGCTTCCGTCGTATAGCCGGGCGGTGTCGCGAAGCGCGCATCGACGTGCAGGCAGCGGCCGTAGAAGTACTCGGCGGGCTCGGTGTAGAGGTCGAGCGCCTGCTGGCGGCTCTCGGCCACGCCGACGAACTGCAGGAAGCCCGCCCGGTAGGGATTGCGGTCCTTGCCGAGCTTCTCCATCTCGTTCCAGAATCCCTGCATCGTCGCGAGGCCGGCCTTGTAGCCGTAGTACGACAGGTAGCAGTAGACGTAGTCCATCTCGGCGCACCAGCGCCACGTCTCGACCGAACCGCCACCGGGGATCCAGATCGGCGGGTGCGGTTCGTTCTGGATGGGCCGCGGCCAGATGTTGACGTAACGCTGCTGGTTGTAGCGGCCGTTGAAGGCGAACGTGTCCTTCTCGGTCCAGGCCCGCTTCACCAGGTCATGCGCCTCGAGATAGCGCTCGCGCAGCAGGCTGGGGTTCTGGCCGTAGGCGTAGCAGGTGTCCATCGGCGAGCCGACCGGGAAGCCCGCGATCAGCCGGCCGCCGGAGATGCAGTCGATCATCGCGAACTCTTCGGCGACGCGCGTCGGCGGATTGTAGAGGGCCAGTGAATTGCCCATCACGCAGAGCGCGGTGTCGGTGGTGCGGCGCGCCAGCGACGAGGCGATCAGGTTGGGCGAGGGCATCAGCCCATAGCCGTTGGAATGATGCTCGTTGACGCAGATCGCGTCGTAGCCGAGCTCGGCGGCGTATTCGAGCTCGTCCATGAAGTCGTTGTACATGTGATGCGCGCGCCTGGGGTCGAACAGCGAGGAATGGATGTCGACCCACACCGACGGGTGCTTCCGGTTGAAGTCTTCCGGGAGCTCCGTGTACGGCATGAGGTGGAACCACATGAGTTTCATGGTGCGCTCTCCCTAAACTCGAGCTGTTTGGTAAACGACCGTTTACCTCCTGAGCCTGCCGCGACTTCGACAGGCCGGCAATGCGGAATTTCCGCAGGGCGTGAGTAATTTTGTTGTTTTTCCCCCGTGCCAACCGTTCCGAATAGTATTTGTGCATTGCACTCTCGCGAATGCAGCAATAGTTTCGCCGCAACGCAGGAGGATTTGCCATGTCCGTCGTCGCTTTCGCGGCTCGCCCCCATCCCACGGCCAATCAGCCGAAGAAGGATCTCTACGAAGTCGGGGAGATTCCGCCGCTCGGGCATGTGCCGAAGAACATGTACGCCTGGGTCATCCGGCGCGACCGTCACGGGCCCCCGGAACAGTCCATGCAGCTCGAGGTCGTGCCGACCCATACGATCGGCGAGGACGAGGTGCTGGTCCTCGTGATGGCGGCCGGCGTGAACTACAACGGCGTATGGGCGGGGCTCGGCCTGCCGATCTCGCCGTTCGACGTGCACAAGCAGCCCTTCCACATCGCCGGCTCAGATGCCTCGGGCATCGTCTGGGCGGTCGGCGCCAAGGTGAAGCGCTGGAAGGTCGGTGACGAGGTCGTCATCCACTGCAATCAGGACGATGGCGACGACGAGGAGTGCAACGGCGGCGATCCGATGTTCTCCACCAGCCAGCGCATCTGGGGGTACGAGACGCCCGATGGTTCGTTCGCGCAGTTCTGCAAGGTCCAGGCGCGCCAGCTCATGAAGCGTCCGGCGCACCTCACCTGGGAGGAGAGCGCCTCCTACACGCTCACCCTCGCGACCGCCTATCGCATGCTGTTCGGCCACCGCCCGCACATCCTGCGGCCCGGCCACAACGTTCTCGTGTGGGGGGCGGCAGGCGGCCTCGGCTCGATGGCGATCCAGCTGATCGCCACCGCCGGCGCCAACGCCATCGGCGTGATCTCCGATCCGTCGAAGAAGGATTTCGTGATGTCGCTCGGCGCGCGCGGCGTCATCAACCGCAACGACTTCGACTGCTGGGGCCAGCTGCCCGACGTCGACGACCAGGCGGGCTATGCCGAGTACATGAAGAAGTGCCGCAAGTTCGGCGCCGCGATCTGGGAACATACGGGCAAGGGCAACGACGTCGACTTCGTGTTCGAGCATCCCGGCGAGCAGACCTTCCCGGTCTCCTGCTTCATCGTGAAGCGCGGCGGCATGGTGGTGTTCTGCGCCGGCACCACCGGCTTCAACCTCACCATGGACGCGCGTTTCGTGTGGATGCGCCAGAAGCGCATCCAGGGCAGCCATTTCGCCAACCTGCTGCAGGCCAGCCAGGCCAACCAGTTGGTGATCGAGCGCCGCATCGACCCGTGCATGAGCGAAGTCTTCGAATGGGCCGACATTCCCAAGGCCCACACCAAGATGTGGAAGAACCAGCACAAGCCCGGAAACATGGCCGTGCTGGTCTCCGCCAAGCGCCCCGGCCTGCGCACCCTCGAGGACGCGCTGGACGACTAAGTGTCTTGCCTCCCCCGCAAAGCGGGGGAGGTGGCCGATGGCCGGAGGGGAAAGACCCCCGTCCGGTCCGTTGCTTTCCCCCTCCGCCCCCTTCGGGGGCACCTCCCCTGTGTGACGGGGGAGGAGATGATTTCGAGTCCGCCATGTCCCCGATTCTTCCTGACCTTCTTTCCCTGTGCGCCGAGGCTGAGGACGCTGCAGGCCGCCATGAGACCGCCGCCCGCGAAGCGGTGCGGGCGCTCGTCGCGCCGCAGGGCAAGGTCGATCCGAAGCTGCTGGAGCGCGAGCAGTTCGCCGCGCATGGCTTCGCCTGGATCGCGACCTATGTCGCGGCGTTGCGCCAGATGCGGCGCTGGGCCGAGGCGGGTGCGGGCGGCGAACTCGAGAGCCTGATCCTGCAGTCGGCCTACGGCGAGTACCTTGCGCAGCTGAAGGGCGGCATCGCCATCAGCCAGGTCGAGATCGTGCGTCCGGGCGATTTCGGGCTCGACGGCTCAGCGCTCGAAACGCCGGCCGTTGCCAAGCTGATCGCCGGCAACACGCCGGCGGTGCGCGGCCGCATCGCCGAGCTCATTTCGGATGGCCTTGAGACCGGCGGCTTCGGTGCGCTCGAACTGGGCGACGAGGCACTCGAAGAGGTCCGCCGGCAGTTCCGCCGCTTCGTCGACACCGAGGTGGCGCCGCACGCCCATGGCTGGCACCTGCGCGACGAACTCATTCCGATGCCGGTGGTGCAGCAGATGGCCGATCTCGGTGTGTTCGGCCTCACCGTCCCGGAGGAGTGGGGCGGGCTGGGCATGGGCAAGCTCGCCATGTGCGTCGTCACCGAGGAGCTGTCGCGCGGCTATATCGGCGTGGGCTCGCTCGGCACGCGCTCCGAGATCGCGGCCGAGCTGATCCGCGCGGGCGGCACCGAGGCGCAGAAGCAGAAATACCTGTCGCGCATCGCGTCGGGCGAGCTGCTACCGACGGCAGTCTTCACCGAGCCCAACACCGGTTCGGACCTGGCGAGCCTGCGCACGCGCGCCGTGCTCGACGGCGACACGTACAAGATCAACGGCAACAAGACCTGGATCACCCACGCCGCGCGCGCCGACATCATGACCCTGCTGGCGCGCAGCGATGCCTCCAAGCCCGGCTATCAGGGACTGTCGATGTTCCTGGCCGAGAAGCCGCGCGGGACCGACGCCGATCCGTTCCCGGCCAAGGGCATGAGCGGCGGCGAGATCAGGGTACTCGGCTATCGCGGCATGAAGGAGTACGAGATCGGCTTCGACGGCTTCGAGGTGCCGGCCGCCAACCTGCTGGGCGAGAAGGAGGGCCAGGGCTTCAAGCAGCTCATGGCGACCTTCGAGAGCGCGCGCATCCAGACCGCGGCCCGCGCCGTCGGCGTGGCCCAGAACGCGCTCGAGCTCGGCCTTCGCTACGCCAGGGAGCGCATCCAGTTCGCCAAGCCGCTCTACGCCTTTCCGCGCGTCGCCGGGAAGATCGCCTGGATGGCAGTCGAGACCATGATCGCCCGCCAGCTCACCTACTTCGCCGCGCGCGAGAAGGATTCCGACCGCCGCTGCGACATCGAGGCGGGCATGGCCAAGCTGCTGGCCGCTCGCGTCGCCTGGAGCAATGCCGACAATGCGCTGCAGATCCACGGCGGCAACGGCTATGCGATGGAATACCCCGTCAGCCGCGTCCTGTGCGACGCCCGCATCCTCAACATCTTCGAGGGGGCGGCGGAGATCCAGGCGCAGGTGGTCTGCCGCGGCCTGATCGAGGGCCGCAACTAGCGATCCCCTGATCCGCTGCCCGGCCGGTCGCGTAGCGTGTGCGGGACCATGAAAGGGCAGAGTATGGACTCCGATGTTGCAGACGCCGGTGCGGCACATGGGGCTGCGCTCCCGGCGGGAGGCATCGCCATCGTCGTCGGTTCGTCGGGAGGCATCGGCAGCGCCTTGCTGGCACGCCTCTCAGCGCAGCCACGCTTCAACTCGGTGCTGGGACTGGGGCGAAGAGGTTCGCCGCCGCTCGACCTGACGGACGAGGCGAGCATTGCCGAGGCTGCGTGTCAAATCCAAGCGCTCGGGGCAGATGTGCGCCTGATTGTCGATGCGAGTGGAATCCTCCACGCCGAAGGTCTCTCGCCCGAAAAGAGCTGGCGCGATCTCGATGCGGTGCAATTGGCGAAGGCGTTCGCCGTGAACGCCATTGGTCCCGCGCTGCTGATGAAGCACTTCCTGCCGTTGCTGCCGCGCCAGGGGCGGTCCGTGTTCGCCACGCTGTCGGCCAGGGTCGGCAGCATCGCCGATAACCGGCTGGGTGGCTGGTATGGCTACCGCGCGTCAAAGGCTGCGCTCAATCAGCTCGTGCGCACGGCCGCCATCGAGCTTGGTCGCCGCCAGCCGGCCGCGCTCTGCGTCGCGCTCCATCCCGGGACGGTCGCCACATCGCTTTCGTCTCCCTTCGTGAAGGCGGGCCTCGACGTGCAGACGCCCGAGCAGGCCGCGGGGCGGCTGCTCGACGTGATCGATCGCCTGCCGCCCGGCAGCAGCGGCGGCTTCTTCGATCACCGCGGCGATCCGGTGCCGTGGTGAGTGCGCACGGCCTCAATCTGCCGACGCCAAATGGTTTATCGCAATTGATAGTAATTCGCATTTGATCTAGATTGTTGGCCGACGCCGGAGGCAGGGGCGGAGGCAGATGCAGGAATCAGCGCTGTTGCAGGCATATCGCGAGCACGAGTGGGAGCTGCAGCGTTTTCTCGCGAGGCGCCTGGGTTCCGTGCAACTCGCCTCCGACATTGCCCACGACCTGTATCTCAAGCTTATGGGTGTCGCCGATCATTCCGAAATCCGCGACCGCAAGGCCTATCTCTTCGGCGTGGCCGCGAACCTCGCGACGGACCATCTGCGCGTGGAAGGCCGCCGTGGCGCGATCCTGGCGGAATCCGGCGGTACCGCGTGGCAACAGAACGACGAACTCACACCCGAGCGACATGCGCTGGCGCGAGACGAGCTGCGGTATCTGGACGCCGCGATTGCCGGTCTGCCCGAGCGCTGCCGGCAGGTTTTCCATCTTCACCGCTATGAAGGCAGATCGCAGGCCGAGATCGCCGAGATTCTCGGACTTGGGGCGACGACGGTCTATCGGGATCTGAAGTTCGTCATGGATACGCTGCTGCAGGCGCGACGGCGCTTTCGCGCCGCCGAACCCGATTCCGACGGCGGGACGCGCAGGAAGTAGCGGCCTCACTCGTCTATAGGATGAGGCTCCAGCGAACAGACGCGTAGCGACAAGTGATCCCGCCAGGCAACGACCACAGCAATGTCGACGACATCGACGCCGCCGCCCAGGACTGGTTTCTGCGTCGCGGCGCCGGGACTCGGTCGTCGTCGGAGGAGGAGGCCTGCTTCGAGGCCTGGCGCAATGCCGATCCGCGTCATCGGGCTGCTTACGAGGAGCTCAGCACCCTTTGGTCAGTCATCGACCCCCTCGAACCCGCCTTCGCGCCGGAGGGCCGCATGCACCGGACCAAGACGCTGCCCCGACGGTGGCCTCGGCGCGGCTGGATGTGGGGTGGTTCGGTCGCCTCCGGACTGGCGGCAGCCTGCCTTCTTCTCTTCGTTTTCGGTCCGGCGACCTCGCGCTTGCCCGCGCGATTGCTGGCCGACCACAGCACGACGGCGGGCGAGCAGCGCGTCGTTTCTCTGCCCGACGGATCGATCGCCTGGTTGAACACCGATACCGCCATCGACGTCGTCTATTCGGGCGAGCGCCGGCGCGTGAAGCTGCTTCATGGCGAGGCCCTGTTCGAAGTCAGGAAGGATGCCGGGCGCCCCTTTGACGTCACGGCGGTGGATGGACGGACGACGGCAGTCGGCACCGCGTTTGCGGTGAAGGAGGCGGACGGAGGGGCAACCGTCACGGTCACGGAAGGGACCGTGCGGGTGACGTCTCCCGATCAGGCCTCTGCTTCGGCGGAAGCCGGCACGAGTGTCGAGGCGGGGCAGCAGGTGAGCTACCGCCGGGGCGAGGCGCCCGGCCCTGTCCGTGGGCTCGACGCCGCCGCAGCAACGGCCTGGCGTCATGGCGCCATCGTCATCCGCAGCCGGCCGCTGGCCGAGGCACTGGCAGAGATCGGTCGTTACCACGACGGCAGGATCGTGCTGATGGGTAGTCCCTCGCGCTACGGCGAGGTGACGGCGCGCGTCGCGCTGGCCGACCTCGACGGCGGCATCGATGCGATCGCCGCAACGCACGGCCTCTCCGTCACGCGGGTCACCAAGTATCTGATGATCGTGCGCTGACGCCCGCGAGGGCGTCGGAAAAAAATCATCGAACCGGCACCGATTGCGCCGCCCTCGTTCGATCTATGGATGGGGAGAACGCGAATCCGACTTGTTCGCATCAAGGCCCCGGCGTGCAGCGTTGAGGGCGCAAAGATGGGTGAGATCGATTCGAGGGCGGTGAAGAAGAGGCACTGGCGTGTGGCCGGCGCGATGGCAGCGGGGGCCGCGCTCCTCCTGCAGTCGCCAGCTCAGGCGGACGAGCGCGATGCGCGCCAGGCCGCGGACGAGCAGATCGCCCAGTCGGCCCAGCCGCGCAGTTTCGCGATCCCGCCGCAGCCTCTCGCCTCCGCGCTCGACCGGTTTGCCGACCAGACAGGCATTTCCTTCGCCTACAGGACGGGGGATCTCTCCACGATACGCTCGCCCGGTGTCACGGGCACGCTCACGCCGCGCGAGGCGTTGCAGCAGTTGCTGGCCGGCACCGGCGTGTCGTTTGCCTTCACCGGCGCCAACACCGTGACGATCACCAAGGCGCCGGAGTCGGGTGCGGGAGCGGTACAACTCGATGCGGTGCAGGTACAGGGCTCGGGGCTGGTGCAGCAATCGACGATCGACAACCTGCCGCCGCCCTACGCCGGAGGCCAGGTCGCGACGGGTGGCCGCGAAGGCTTCCTCGGCAACCGCGACATCATGGACACGCCGTTCACCAGCACCAGCTACACATCGACGCTGGTTCAGAACCAGCAGGCCCGGACGATCGCCGACGTCGTCGCCAACGACGCAGCGGCTACGAAGTACGGCCTGTCGATGTTCGACCAGTTCCGGATTCGTGGGTTCGAGCTTGGGGCCGGAGGCGTCTCGTTCGATGGCCTCTATGGCCTCGTGCAGGAAGACCGCGTGCCCGTCGAGGCGTTCGAACGCGTCGAGGTCTTCCGGGGACCGAGCGCCTTCCTGAACGGCTATGTCGGCGCCATCGGCGGCACGATCAACCTGGCGCCGAAGAAGGCCGGTGCCCAGCCGCTGACGTCAGCCGGCGCGAGCTACAACACCAACGGTCAGGTCGGCGGGGTGGCCGATGTCGGCCGGCGCTTCGGCAAGGACGGCGCGTTCGGCATTCGCTTCAACGGGCTCTATCGCGACGGCTATACGCCGCTCCAGAACAACAAGGAGCGGATCGGCAACGCGGCGCTCGCGCTCGACTATGCCGGCTCCAACGTCCGTCTCGCGACCTACTTCGGCTATACGAAGCAGGATACGATGGGCGGCAACCAGCTCTTCATCATGACGGCCAACCAGCAAGTGCCTGCTGCACCGAATGCGATGTCGGCGGTGCAGCAGCCCTGGGAGACCATCGACACGGAATTCGTCTACGGGATGGCACGCGGCGAGGTCGACCTCGCCAATGACTGGACCGCCTTCGCCGCCTATGGCCAGTCGTACTTTCGCGAAAACTGGCTGCGCACCATCGGCCGCAACATGACCGCGCAGGGGAGCTTCCTCGCCTCCGGCCAGCAATATTCCCGCACCTTCTGGAAGCAGACTGGTGAGGTCGGCGTCCGTGGCAAGATGAACACCGGCCCCATCAGCCATTCGCTGGCGATGGTTGCCACCGGGTACTGGCAGATCGTCGGAAGCACGTTCCTGCCC
Source organism: Rhodospirillaceae bacterium (assembly GCA_009772935.1). Lineage (GTDB taxonomy): Bacteria > Pseudomonadota > Alphaproteobacteria > Reyranellales > Reyranellaceae > Reyranella. The sequence continues at coordinate 78,933 of WOUR01000010.1, read as the reverse complement.
TTCAGCTTCTCCCAGTCGACCAGCCTCTACAATCCCGTCATGACCAGCGCGCCGGCCAGCAGCGCTTTCAACAACAACCCACCGAAGGCCTCGGCGACCTCGCTCGGCTCGTTTGCCCTGACGGACACGCTGTCGGCCTTCGACGAGCGCGTCCAGGTCATGCTCGGCGCTCGCAACCAGTCGATCCAGAACGACAACTTCACGACGACCGGAGCCCTCTCGAGCAGCTACTTTGCCAGCGCGCTCTCGCCGGCCGTCGGCGTGATCGTGAAGCCCTGGAAGAACGTGTCGGTCTACGGCAACTACATCCAGGCGCTCGAGCAGGGTCCGACGGCACCCACCACGGCGACCAATGCGGGTGAGATCTTCGCACCGACGCAATCGTGGCAGCTGGAGGCCGGCGTCAAGGTCGACTTCGGTAAATGGTCGACCACCCTGGGCCTGTTCCAGATCACAAAGCCGGCGGGAATCACCGATCCCACGACGAACGTCTTCTCGGTGGACGGACAGCAGGTCAACCAGGGCATCGAGCTGAACGTCTTCGGAGAGCCCATCGAGGGTGTTCGGATCCTGGGAGGACTCATGCTGCTGGATGCCCGTCTGACACAGACCGCGGGCGGCACGTACAACGGGCGGAAGGCCCCGGCATCGCCCGACGTCACGCTCAAGCTGGGTGCGGAGTGGGACACGCCGTTCATGAAGGCTCTGACCCTCACCGGCCGCGTCAACTTCTTCAGCGGTCAGTACATCAACGAAGCCAACACCCAGGCCATCCCCGCCTATACGTTGATCGGCGTCGGTGCGCGTTACCGGTTCGAGGTCGACCACAAGCCACTCGTCTTGCGCGCCAACGTCGAGAACCTCTTCAACGAGAGCTCGTGGCAGTCCGGCTATAGCGGCGGCATCGTCTATCGCGGCACGCCGAGGACCATCTACGTCTCGCTGACGGCCGACTTCTGATCGGGACGCGACCATGCGCCATGCCTTCACGCTCGTTCACCGATGGATCGGCCTCGCGATCGCGGTGTTCCTGTTCCTGTCGGGGCTGACCGGCGCGGTGATCTCGTGGGATCACGAACTCGACGACCTGCTGAACGCGCATCTTCACGAGGCGTCCGGCAATGGTCCGGCGATCGCCTCTCTGGAGCTCGCGCGGCAGGTCGAGGCACGCGACGCGCGCGTGCGCGTCACCTACGTGCCGCTGGCCGCCGAGCCGGGCGAATCCCTGTCGTTCAGCGTGCAGCCGCGGGTCGATCCCGCGACGGGACGCCTCTACGAACCGGGTTACAATCAGGTGTTTCTCGATCCGGCGACCGGCGCCGAACTGGGCCGGCGCCAATGGGGGCAGGCCTGGCCGATCACGGCGGAAACCTTCGTCTCGTTCCTCTACAAGCTGCACTACAGCCTGCACATCCCCGAGATGTGGGGCATCGACCGCTGGGGCCTGTGGCTGCTGGGCGTCGTCGCCGCCATCTGGGCGGTCGACTGCTTCATTGGATTCTACCTGACGCTACCGGTCCGCCATCCGCCCCGCCCGGGCCGACCCGCCGGTGTCGAACGCGCCCTGCAACGCGGCTGGTGGGCGCGCTGGAAGCCTGCCTGGCGGATCAAGACGTCCGGCAGCGCCTATCGCCTCAACTTCGACCTTCACCGGGCCTTCGGGCTCTGGACCTGGCTCCTGCTGTTCATCCTGGCCTTCACGGGCTTCTCCCTGAACCTCTACCGCGAAGCCTTCTATCCGGTGATGTCGCTGATCTCGAAAGTGACTCCGGGCCCCTTCGAAGTGCGAACCATGGCCGACAAGCATCGACCCATCGATCCCCAGGTCGGTTTCGCCGACGTGATCGACCGCGCGCGGGCGGAGGGGGTGCGCCGCGGCTGGGCAGAGCCTGTCGGGGGCGTGTTCTACGCCCAGCACTACGGCATCTATGGCGCGATGTTCTTCCATCCCGGCGACGATCACGGCAGCGCGGGCGTGGGGCCGGCGCGGCTCTATTTCGACGGTGCGGACGGCCGCCTGGTCGGCGACCGCCAACCCTGGAAGGGCACGGCGGCCGACATCTTCGTGCAGGCGCAGTTCCCCCTGCATTCCGGGCGTATCCTCGGCCTGCCGGGGCGGATCCTGATCTCGGTCATGGGCATCGTGGTCGCGGTCCTGTCCGTGACCGGCGTGGTGATCTGGTATCGCAAGCGCCGGGCGCGCCTCGCCGTACGGCGGCACGCGCCCGGTCTTGCCGGCCTGACGGCGGGGGACTAGCGGATTCGCTCCGCAACCCCGCCGGCGTCTTCCCGGGCTACTCGCGCTTGTCTTCGACCTTGATGCCCATGATCTTCTTGGCCGGGTACTTCTTGAAGGTGCCCAGGTGGTTGCGCATGCCGAGTTGGAAGGCCTCGATGTAGGCCAGCTTGCGCGTCAGGTAATTGTGCTGCTCCTTCGGGTCGAGATAGAGGTTGAACAGCTTCGGATAGGTGTAGCGTTCCAGCACGCCGGTGAAGCCGCCGGTGCCGAAGGCGTCGGTCGCATTGTCGCTCGTGGCCGACAGCACCATCTTGTATTCGCCGCAGCGCATGCCCGAGAAGGTCTGGCTGAGCCAGTAGTAGTGATACTTGCGGTTCGAGAGTCCGTCCGGCGCCAGCAGGAACGAGGTCTGGTCGACGCCGTCGATGTAGCGGTCGGACGGCAGCAGATCGGAGGCGCCGGCCAGGCCGAGCGCCGTCGGCACGATGTCGTTGAAGTCGAACAGCCCGTCGCTCTGGCGGCCGGCCTCGATTGTCCCCGGCCAGTACATCAGGCCCGGCACGCGTACGCCGCCTTCCCAGGTCGAGCCCTTGGCGCAGCGGAACGGCGTGAAGGCCGCGTCCGGCCACGTTTCCATGTGCGGGCCGTTGTCGGACGAGATGAAGATCAGCGTGTCCTCGAGCTGGCCCGACTTGCGCAGCGCCTCGACGAGGCGGCCCATGATCTCGTCGAGTTCGAGCAGCGTGTCCTTGTAGGGATGTTTCGCGGGCGACTTGCCGAGGAACTTCTCGCCCGGATAGTTGTCGAAGTGGGCGCCGCGCGTGCAGTGATAGAGCAGCCACGGCTTGTCCGACTTGGCCTGCTTCTCGATGAACGCCTCGGAATACTTGCACCACTTCTCGTCGAGTTCGGAGAGGACGGGGATCGTCACCTCCTCGACATTGGTCAGCTCCTTGCCCTTGGTCGCGTGCACGAAGCAGCGGTTGAAGGGCATGTTCTTGATCCACTCGGTGCGCGCGTCCGAATAGACGATCTCCGGGAAGAAGTGCGGGTCACGCCATTCCGTGTACATGTCGGAGACCGAGAGGAAGCCGTAGAAATCGTCGTAGCCGACATGCTGCGGCTGGCTCTCCACGTTCTCGCCGAGGTGCCACTTGCCGACCGCCTGTGTCGTGTAGCCGGCCTGACCGAGCAGCATCGGCAGGGTGATCTCGCCCTGCAGTCCTCCGGGTTCGCCGTACATCGGCGGGCGATGCAGCCCGTGACGGTTCGGGACGCGGCCGGTGTGGAGCGTCGCGCGCGACGGCGAACAGGAGGGTTCGGAATAGCAGGAGGTGAGCTGCAGGCCGCCACGCGCGATCTTGTCGAAGTTGGGCGTCGGCGCACCCACGGCGACGCCGCCGCCATAGCAGCCGAAATCGCCCCAGCCGACATCGTCCATCAGGTAGATGAGGATGTTGGGCTTCTTCTTGCGGGCGGCGAGTTTTCGCGCTGCGGCTTTGACGTCTTCCCTGTGCACGAAAGCGGGTTCGAGATGGTTTGCCTTGCGCACGGTCTGCGTTGCGATGGCGTCGAATGCCGGCATGTTTCCTCCGTTGAATTGCGCGCAAGCTACTCGCTTGCAACGTCGATGGCGATGGCCCGCGCGAGCACCGTCAGGGGCGCGCCGTAGCGCTCGCCGGCTTCGGTCTCGCTCATCGCGGAGCGGGTGAAGCGCATCGAGATGCATCCCAGCACGCGGTCGTTCGCGTGAATGGCGACGGCGATGCCCTGGAGTCGGGCGGTACGCGTCACGACCGAGAAGGCATGACCCTGCCGGCGGATCCGCGCAAAGATCGCCGCCAGTTTCGCATCGTAGCGGACGCCGAGGTCGCGCAGGATCGCGAGACGCTCCTCCTCCGTCGAGAAGGCGAGCCAGGCGCGACCGAGCGCGCCCGACAGCATCGGGCTGCGGCGCTGCAGGGCTGTCCGCTCGAACGACATCGGGCTCTCCGCCGCCGTCGAGTAGCGGATCGTGATCGCCCTGTGGCTGATCGAGCCCAGATAGAGCGGCCAACCGTGTTCCTGCGTAAACCGCTGCATGTGCGGCGCGGCAATGTCGACGAGATGATCGATGAAGCGGATACCCTGGGCCAGCCCCAGCACGCGGTCGGTCAGCCGATAGCCGGCATGGCGCGAAACCCGGGTCGCGTAGCCGACCTCGACCAGCGTGTCGAGAAGGCGTGCCACAGTGGGACGAGGAAGGCCGGTCTCTTCCGCCAGGATGGCGACCGTGCCGTGAGGGCGCCGGCTCAGGGCCTCGAGGATCGCGAAACTGCGGCGGACGGGCTCGATGGCCATGGCGACAACGATAATCCGTAATACGGATTCTGTCGACTTAAGCCCGGCAGAGCGTCGCGAAAGAGGCTATTCCTCCTGCATAAGAAAAGACGAGGAAACATGTTCGGCAGACGACAATTGGGCATTGCGCTCGGGGCGGCCGCCATCGCCACGCCTTCCCTCGTGCGCGCACAGAAGTTTCCCGCCGGTCGGGTGACCTTGGTCGTGCCGTTCCCGGCCGGCGCGGCGACCGACATCAGTGCCCGCGTCTATGCCGAGCGCCTGGCGGCACTGTGGGGCCAGCCCGTGGTGATCGACAACAAGGGCGGCGGCAACGGCATTCCGGCGGCCGAATCGGTCGCGCGCGCCCGGCCCGATGGCCTCACTCTCTTCGCGACCTCGGCGATGACGCAGGTCGTCAATCCGGCGATCTACGATAAGCTGCCCTACGATCCGATCGCCGACTTCGCGCCAATCTCGCGCATGGGCACCTCGCCCTTCGTGCTGCTGGTCGACCGGAACAGCCCGATCAACAGTGCGGCAGAGCTGACGGCGAAGCTCAAGGCCGAGCCCGGCAAGCACAATTACGGCGCCGGTGCCTTGCCCGCGCGCGTCGCCTCCGAGCTCTACAAGATGGCCGCGGGCGTCGACGCGGTCTATGTCGGCTACAAGAGCAACCCGCAGGCCATCCCCGACGTGCAGAGCGGCCTGCTCACCTTCATGATGATCGACGCGGTCAACGCCAAGATCGCGATGGACCGGGGCGCGTTGAAGGGCCTGTTCGTTACTGAAACCGAACGCTACGCGGCCGTGCCCACCATGCCGACGGCGGCGGAAGCGGGGCTTCCCGACGTCCTGCTGACGACCTGGACGGGCTTTTACGCACCGAAGGGAACGCCGGCGGAGATCGTCAATCGCATCAACGCGGACCTCTACACCGTGTCGGCGATGCCGGAAGTCGTCGAGCGTCTCGCGGCCCTGGGCGGCACGCCGAAGCTCATGCGGCCGGCGGAGTTCGCCGCCTTCGCCAGCGCCGAGAAGGAGCGCTGGGGTCAGATCATCCGTCGAGCCAACATCAAGGTGGAGTAGGAGAGACCCATGACAGGATCGCTGAACGCCAATGGGGGTCCGCGCTACCGGCACAATGCCGACGAGAGCGCCCCGTACGAGACCATCACCCTCGACAAGCTGACGCCGATCCTCGGCGCGGAGATCAGCGGAATCGACCTCAGCCAGCCGCTCTCCAACCGGCAGCAGGACGAGATCCATCGTGCGCTGGCGGAGAACCTGGTCATCTTCTTCCGCGACCAGCACATCAGCCAGGATCAGCACCTGGCCTTCGGCCGGCTGTTCGGCGAGTTGCATACCCATCCCGCGGCGCCGAGCGAACCGGGCAAGCCCGAGTTGATGATCATCCATGCCGACAAGGATTCGCCGCGCGCCAACGGCGAGGGCTGGCACACCGACGTGAGCTGCGATCTCGAGCCGCCGATGGGCAGCATCCTCTACATCAAGAAGTGCCCGCCCAAGGGCGGCGACACGCTGTTCGCCAGCATGTATGCCGCCTACGAGGCGCTGTCGGACCGGATGAAGACCTATCTCGACGGGCTGACCGCGGTCCATGACGGCGAGTCGGTCTATCGCGGCCTCTACAAGAACTACAACGTCGTCGACAAGCCGGAGTATCCGCGCGCCATCCATCCGGTGGTGCGGACGCATCCGGTCACTGGCAAGAAGGCGGTCTACGTCAATCGCGGATTCACCCGGTCGCTGGTCGGCTTGCCGCGCGACGAGAGCGACGCGATCTTGCGGTACCTGTACGAGCACATGGAGAACCCGCTCTTCCAATGCCGCTTCCGCTGGCAGGAGAATTCCATCGCCTTCTGGGACAATCGCTGCGTCCAGCATCGCGCAATGTGGGACTACTGGCCGCACACCCGCAGCGGCAACCGGGTCACGGTGGCAGGCGACAAGCCTTACTGATACTCCTCGGGGCGTGCTGGTCATATTCGATTGCGACGGGGTGCTGGTCGACAGCGAACCCGTCGCCAACACCTGCTTTGCCCGTGCGCTCCGGCACGAGGGCCTCGACTGGACTGTCGAGGAGACGATGCGCCGGCTGATGGGCCGCTCGATGAAGTCCTGCATGGAGATCGTCGAGGGCGAACTCGTCCGCGCCCTGCCGGCCGATTTCGTCGACCGGCTGCAGGCTGACACCCTTCAGGCTTTTCGCGACGCGCCGCTGAAGGCCGTTCCCGGCGTCGTCGAAGCGATCGATGCGATCGAGGCGGCGGGCATCGCCACCTGCGTCGCCAGTTCGGGCGGTCTCGACAAGATGCGGGTCACGCTTGGCATCACCGGCCTGTGGTCGCGCTTCGAGGGCCGAATCTTCAGTTCGAGCCAGGTGCCCCGGGGCAAGCCGTTCCCGGATCTCTTTCTGCACGCCGCCATTCAGATGGACGAGCAGCCCTTCGACTGCACCGTGGTCGAGGATTCGTTGCCCGGCATCCAGGCGGCCCGTTCCGCGGGCATGCGCGCGCTCGCCTATGTCGGCGCGCCGTACAGCGACGCCGCGGCGTTGCGGGCTGCGGGCGGCCGGACGTTCGACTCGATGTCGTCGCTGCCGATGCTGGCGTGGGCCGGTCGGTGAGCCGCACCGGCACCTGGTCGATGGGGGCGGGCAACGCCGAACGCATCGTCGTGGTAGGCGCCGGCATGGCGGGCCTGGTCGCCGCGCGGCTGCTGCACGATTCGGGGTTCGGCGTCACCGTGCTCGAGGCGCGCGACCGTATCGGCGGCCGGACCTGGACCGACGATCGCGTCGGCGCGCCCGTCGATCTCGGCGGCTCCTGGGTGCACGGGGTCGACGGCAATCCGCTCACCCTGTGGTGCGAGAAGCTGGGCATCGACCTGATCGAATCGCAGGGCGAGCGCCTGCTGATCGACAAGCGCGCGACTTCGCCGACACGCGAGGGCCAGCGCCGCCGCGCGGTGATGGGGCGGCTTGCCTTCAAGGCGGCGATCGAATGGGCCGGCTGGAAGAGCAAGGCGCTGACCCGCGTCCGCGGCCCGCGCTCGATCTCCGTGCGTGACGCCGTGGAGCCCTTGCTGTCCGCGTCATGGCTGCCCGAGATCGACCGGCTGGTGGTGGCGACCTTCGTCGAGATGAGCGAGGGCGTGCAGAGCGCGCCGTGGGAGGCGGTCGCGGCGGAGGAGTGGTTTCCCACCGAAGGCCTCGAACGCAACGCCCAACCCAAAGGCGGCTATCGGTCCCTGGTCGAAGATGTTTCGCGGGGACTGGACGTCCGCCAGGGCGGGACCGTCGAACGGGTCGTCTGGACGGGCGAGGGCGTCACGGCGATCCTGCAGGGCGGCGAGCGCATCGAGGCGGATCGCGCGGTGATCGCCGTGCCGGTCGGGCTGCTGCGCGCCGGCCTGCCGGCGCTCGATCCCCTCCCGCCGGAACGTCAGCGGACGGCGATCGGCCGGATCGGCTACGGGGCAGGCACCCTCGGCAAGATCTACCTGCGCTTCCCTCACCGATTCTGGCCGGACTCGCCGAAATGGTTCGGGCGGCTTCCGGATTCGCCGGTGCAGCGCGGCGGCTTCAACACCTGGGTCAGTCACGAGCAGGAGACCGGCCTGCCGATCCTGCTCAGTTTCTGCAACGGCCACACCGCCATCCGTCTCGACCGCGAGGCGAGCGACAAGGAGGTGATCGCCGTCGCCATGAAGTCTCTGCGCGCGATGTTCGGTGACGGCGTTCCCGAGCCCGAGGCGATGGCCTTTCCACGCTGGCTGAGCGATCCGTGGTCGCGCGGCAGCTATTCCTATCCCGGTGTCGGCAGCGATCCCGACGACTGCACCGCACATGCCCGACCGCTGGGGAACCGCGTGTTCTTCGCTGGCGAGGCGACCGAGCCGGTGGAGTACGGCACGGTCCATGCGGCGCTGTGGTCGGCCGAGCAGACGGCCGAGACGATCTTCCGCCTCGCCACCGGCACGGCAGCCTCGCGCGCCGCACGGCCCTGGGCGGGGGCCCGTACTGGCGCGGGTCGGCACAATGCGGGATAAAAGCCCATGACCCTTGCCAATGTCCTTTTCGTCCTCGTGCTGCTGTCTGCGTTCGCGACGCTCGGCACGCTGTTCGTCGGCCTTATCAACATGAGCCGCAACCAGGACGGCAACATCGAGGGCAGTCGCCGCAGCAACCGCATGATGTGGTGGCGTGTGCGCCTGCAGCTCCTCACCGTCGTGCTGATCGTCCTCTGGTACTTCGCGAGCAGGAGCTAGCGCCCATGGCCGTCACCCTCAACCGCATCTACACGCGCGGCGGCGACACCGGCATGACGTCGCTCGGCCGCGGCGAGCGTGTTGCCAAGCATGACATCCGCGTCGAAGCCTACGGCACGACCGACGAGGCCAACTCGGTGATCGGTCTCGCGCGCAGCGCCATCACGCGCGCGGGCGGCGGCGATCCCCGGCTTGCCGAAGCCGATGCGATGCTGGCCCGGATCCAGAACGACCTGTTCGACCTCGGCGCCGATCTCTGCACGCCCGAGGGCAAGAACAAGCGGGACGAGCAGGCGCTGCGCATGGTGGCCTCGCAGGTCGAGCGCCTCGAGCACGAGATCGATGCGATGAACGCCGAGTTGCAGCCGCTGAAGTCCTTCATCCTGCCCGGCGGCAGCGAAACCGCCTCGTGGCTGCATCTCGCGCGGACGGTGGCGCGGCGCGCCGAGCGCTGCATGACGCATCTGGCGGCCGAACAGGAGATCAACCCGGAGGCGATCAAGTACATCAATCGCCTGTCGGACCACCTGTTCGTGCTGGCCCGCCGGCTCAACGACAATGGCAGGTCAGACGTGCTGTGGGTGCCGGGCGGGGCGCGCTAGCCGGCAAGCTGTTGAAAAACTGGGAAAAAAGCTTCCACCCTGCGGTCTTGTGCAGTGCGCCATAGCCTTGACATGATCGGCTCAACACCCCTACACGAAAACCCCTTCGCCGGACGGGTCAGTCCGGCCGCAACTCACCGATAGGCGCAACGCGATGAAAGTGCTGGTCGCGGTCAAGCGGGTCATCGACTACAACGTCAAGATCCGCGTCAAGGCCGACAACACGGGTGTCGAGACGGCTAACGTCAAGATGTCCATGAATCCCTTCGATGAGATCGCCGTGGAAGAGGCGATCCGCATGAAAGAGAAGGGCGCTGCGACCGAAGTCATCGCCTTCTCTGCCGGCCCGGCCCAGTGCCAGGAGACGATCCGCACGGCGCTCGCCATGGGCGCGGACCGTGGCGTGCTGGTGCAGACCGATGCCGAACTGCAGCCGCTGGCCGTCGCCAAGCTGCTGAAGGCCGTTGTCGACAAGGAACAGCCCGGCCTCGTCATCGTCGGCAAGCAGGCGATCGACGACGACTCCAACCAGACCGGCCAGATGCTGGCCGCGCTGCTCGGCTGGTCGCAGGGCACTTTCGCCAACAAGCTGAACGTCGCCGACGGCTCGGTCGAGGTGAAGCGCGAGGTCGACGGCGGTCTCGAGAACATCAAGATCAAGATGCCGGCGGTGATCACCACCGACCTGCGCCTGAACGAGCCGCGCTACGCCTCGCTGCCGAACATCATGAAGGCGAAGAAGAAGCCGATCGAGACGCTGGCGCCGGACGCGCTGGGCGTCGACGTCGCGCCGCGCCTCAAGACCCTGAAGGTCGAGGAGCCGCCGAAGCGCAAGGCCGGCATCAAGGTGAAGACCGTCGCCGAACTCGTCGACAAGCTGAAGAACGAAGCGGGAGTGATCTGATCATGGGCGTTCTCGTCGTCGCCGCGCATGACGGCAAAGCAGTCCGCGCCAACGTGGCCAACGCCGTCACCGCGGCGAGCCAGATGGATCCGGACGTCACGGTCCTCGTCGCCGGCAGCAACTGCGACGATGCGGCCAAGTCGGCCGCCTCGATCGCCGGCGTCACCAAGGTGCTTCAGGCCGACGATGCGGCCTATGCCAACTGGCTGGCCGAGGACATCGCCCCGCTGGTCGTGAAGCTCGCGCCGAACTACAGCCACGTCGTGATGGCGGCCGACTCGGTCGGCAAGAACATCGCGCCGCGCGTCGCCGCGCTGCTCGACGTCGCGCAGGTCTCGGAAGCAATCCAGGTCGTGTCGCCCGACACGTTCGTCCGGCCGATCTACGCCGGCAACGCGATGGCCACCGTCCAGACCGCGGACAAGATCAAGATCGTCACCGTGCGCCCGACCAACTTCAAGGCGGCGGCGGGCGGCGGTTCGGCGGCGATCGAGAAGATCGGCGGCGAGGGCGCCAAGGGCCTGTCCTCCTATGTCGGCGCGGAGCTCTCGAAGAGCGAGCGCCCCGAACTGACCAGCGCCAAGATCGTCGTCAGCGGCGGTCGCGGCCTGCAGAGCGGCGAGAACTTCAAGATGCTCGAGACCCTGGCCGACAAGCTCGGCGCGGGACTCGGCGCCAGCCGCGCCGCGGTCGATGCGGGCTACGTGCCGAACGACTACCAGGTCGGTCAGACCGGCAAGGTGGTCGCGCCCGACCTCTACATCGCGATCGGCATCTCCGGCGCCATCCAGCATCTCGCCGGTATGAAGGACAGCAAGACGATCGTGGCGATCAACAAGGACGAGGACGCCCCGATCTTCCAGGTGGCTGACTACGGTCTCGTGGGCGATCTGTTCCAGCTCGTTCCCGAGCTCACCGCCGCGATCGAGAAAAAGTAAAGTAACCCGAGGGTCCCCATCATGATCAAGCGCATCGGAGTCATCGGTGCCGGCCAGATGGGCAGCGGCATCGCCCATGTCTGCGCATTGAAGGGCTTCGACATCCGCCTCGCGGATGTCGACCAGGCCCATCTCGACAAGGGCGTCGATGCGATCTCGCGGAACATGGACCGGCAGATCGGCCGCGGCATGATCCGACCGGAAGACAAGGATTCGGCACTCAACCGCATCTCCACCGGTACCGACTACAAGGCATTCCACGACTGTGACCTGATCGTCGAGGCGGCGACCGAGAACGAGGCGGTGAAGCGGGAGATCTTCAAGAAGGTCTGCGAGGGCCTGCCGGCCAACGTCCTGCTCGCCACCAATACGTCATCGATCTCGGTGACGAGGCTTGCCGCCGTCACCGACCGGCCCGGCAAGTTCATGGGCATGCACTTCATGAACCCGGTCCCCTTGATGGGCCTGGTCGAGCTGATCCGCGGCATCGCCACGGAGGAGGAGACCTTCCGCACCGTGCGCGAAGTCGTCGTCAAGCTCGACAAGAAGCCGGTCAATGCCGAGGACTTCCCGGCCTTCATCGTGAACCGCATCCTGCTGCCGATGATCAACGAGGCGGTCTACGCGCTCTACGAGGGCGTCGGCAACGTCGAGGCCATCGACACCGGCATGAAGCTCGGGGCGAACCATCCGATGGGCCCGCTCGAACTGGCCGACTTCATCGGCCTGGATACCTGCCTCTCCGTGATGCAGGTGCTGCACGAGGGGCTGGCCGATTCGAAGTACCGGCCGTGCCCGCTGCTCGTGAAGTATGTCGAGGCGGGCTGGATCGGCCGCAAGGTCAAGCGCGGCTTCTACGACTATTCCGGCGAGCGTCCGGTCCCGACGCGCTGACGGGGCGGACGGCGCGATGCGCATCGCCGTCCTGCATTTCGCCCACGAGACGGTGACGTTCCTCCCGAACGACACCACGCTCGCAGATTTCACCTATCCCGGCTCACCCGCCAGTGGCGAATCGCTGCTGGCCCACGACTCGAAGTCCTACATGGGCGGGTTCGTGAAGGTGGCGCGCGAGTATGACGGCGTCGAACTGGTCGGCATCGAATCGCCGCTCTGGCCGAAGACCGGCACCGGCTCGGGCTGGATCACCGAGGAAGCCTACGAGACCCTCCTCGGCCGCATGGTCGCGGACCTGAAGGAACAGGGGCCGTTCGACGGCGTCTATCTCAGCCTGCATGGGGCGATGGGCGTACGCGGCGTCGCGCGCCCGGAGGCCGACATCGCCCGGCGTGTCCGCGAGGTGGTCGGGCGCAAGGCGTTCATCGTCGGCACCTTCGATCCGCACGGCAACGAGGATGCCGAGTTCCTGGCCCAGGCCGACATGGCCTTCACGGTGAAATACTTCCCGCACTACGACAGCCACCTCCAGGGCCAGCGCGCGGCGCGCATGCTGGTGCGTGCGATCCGCGGCGACTACGAGCCCGCCACGGTGACGGTGAAGGTGCCGATCATCACGCCGACCGTCCTGCAATGGACCGGCGCGTCGCCGTGGATGGACCTGGTGCAGCGCGCGCTGGTCTGGGAAGCGCGCGAGCCCGACGTCTACGTGAACGTCTTCTTCGGCTTTCCCTTCGCCGACGTGCCCGATGTCGGCCTTTGCTTCCAGGTGATGACCAACGGCAATGCCGCGCTGGCGCAAAAGGTCGCCAACGACATGTCGTCCTGGGCGTGGCGTCGGCGCGAAGCGCTGCTGAACACCGCGAAGGTGCATCCGATTCCCGAGGGCGTCCGGCTCGCCAAGGAAGCCATGGTGCGCGGCGAGACTCCGGTCGTCCTGGCCGACCACAGCGACCGATCCGGCTATGCGACCTGGATCCTGAAGGAAGTGATCGCGCAGGACCTGTCGGACGTGCTGATTGCCACCATTGCGGATGCAAAGGTCATCGACGCGCTGAAGGCCGAAGGCGTGAAGGTCGGCGACCCGTTTGACCGCGAGATCGGCGGCCTCGTCGACGACTCCGCCGGCCAGCCGGTGCGCATCACCGGCACGGTGATCGGCGCGCACGAAGCCTATGGCACCTTGTGGGTGAGCGTCGCCTTCGGTCGCGGCAACGTCGTGCTGATCAGCCGCTATCTCACCCAGATCGTCGAGCCGTCGGAACTTGCAGGTCCCGCCTTCGACCTCGCGCAGTTCAAGGCGATCGCCATCAAGTCGCGCGTGCACTTCCGGCGCGGCTTCGACGACAGCGGTTTTGCCAAGACGATCCTGCTGGTCGAGCCGGTCGAGCCCTTCCTCGGCACCGTGCGGCTCGACGGATTGCCCTATCGCAACGTCGATCTGAAGAACTTCTATCCCTACGGCGACGTCGATTTTCCGCAAGCGAGACCTTCATGACCAGCCCGCTGTTCCGACCTTTCGCGACCAAGTCGCTGTCGCTGCCCAACCGGCTTGTGATGGCGCCGATGACGCGCTCCAAGAGCCCCGGCAGTATTCCCGGCGCCGACGTCGCGGCCTACTATCGCCGCCGCGCCGAAGGCGGTGTCGGCCTGATCATTACCGAAGGCACCACGGTCGACCGGCCAGCCGCTTCCAACGACACGAACGTGCCGGACTTCCATTCGCCGGCGGCTCTTGCCGGCTGGCGCCGCGTGGTCGAGGAGGTGCACGCCGCGGGTGGCAAGATCGCGCCGCAGATCTGGCACCAAGGCATGATGCGCAAGACCGGCACCGGCCAGCATCCCGAGGCGCCGTCCGACGGCCCGTCCGGCCTCTCGGCTTCCGGCAAGCAGGTCGGCCCGCCGATGAGCGAGGCCGACATCGCCGACACGATCGACGCCTTCGCGCGGGCCGCCGGTGCTGCGCAGGAGATCGGCTTCGATGCCGTCGAGATCCACGGCGCGCACGGCTACCTGATCGACCAGTTCTTCTGGGAGGGCGCGAACAAGCGTGACGACGCGTGGGGTGGCGACTTCGTGCAGCGCACGCGTTTCGCTGCCGAGATCGTGAAGGCGATCCGGGCGCGCGTCGGCGCCGACTACCCGATCATCTTCCGCTTCTCGCAGTGGAAGCAGCAGGACTTCACGGCACGGCTGGCGCCGACGCCCGACGAGCTGGCGCGCTTCCTCGAGCCACTGACAGAAGCCGGCACCGACATCTATCACTGCTCGACGCGCCGCTTCTGGGAGCCCGAGTTCGAGGGCTCGACGCTCAATCTCGCGGGCTGGACGAAGAAGCTCACCGGCAGGCCCACGATCACCGTGGGGTCGGTCGGCCTCAAGGGCGCGGACTTCGTGCAGACATTCCGGACGCGCGAGGATTCAGAGATCGGCGATCTCGGCGAACTCGAGGCCCGCCTGGAGCGCGAGGAATTCGACCTCGTCGCGGTCGGCCGCGCCTTGCTGGCCGATCCCCAATGGGCAACCAAGGTGCGCGAGGGACGCTTCACCGACCTTGCGCCATTCTCGGCTTCATCGCTGGCGACACTCGCATAAAATGTCGTTCCCAAAAGGAAGTCGTTGCATGCGCCAGTTCATCAAGCCTTTCGTCGCGGTCGCCGTGCTCGCCAGCCTGGCGCTGCCCTTCGCCCCGGCCGAGGCGCAATGGGTGTTCGTCGCCCGCAAGGCGCTGGGCCGCATCCACCAGATGACCGAGGGGAGCCAGCCGGACGGCCGCGCCGGCTACGATTTCGCGACGGTCCTGCTCGATGCCCATGCCGACAAGATCTTCTCGACCGCGCTCGACCTAGCACGGAAGAATCCCGCGGTCCGGATCCTGATGCAGGATCCCGGCGCACGCCGCATCCAGATCGCCGAGGGCGACCGCACCGCCACGCTGAACGTGGTGCCGTTCAACGACGACGTGTCGCAGCTCTTGATCGCGGGCCATGCCGGCCCGGGCGAAGGCTCGACCGCGTCGATGGTCGTCCAGGCGGTGCTGCGGGTCTGCAAGGAAATGGGCAAACACTGCGAAGTGAGTAACTGAGACCAGTCTCCTTGCGCCACGCCCTCATCCTGAGGAGCGCTCCTCAGGCTGAGGTGTTTTTCTACGCATCCCAGTCGAGGCCGATATCAAGGACGCTGGCGCTGTGCGTCAGCCAGCCGGCTGAGATCAGGTCTACGCCGCTGGCCGCGATGGCTGGCGCCGTCTGCGGCGTGATGCGGCCGGAGGCTTCGGCGATGGCGCGCCCGTCGATCAGGCGAACCGCAGTGGCGAGCTGATCGGGCGCCATGTTGTCCAGCAGCACGGCATCGACGCCGATCGCCAGGGCCTCCTCGAGCTGATCCAGCGTATCGACCTCGACCTCGATCTTCACGAGATGGCCGACGCCGCGGCGCGCCGCGAGGATCGCCGGCCGGATGCCGCCGGCCACGGCGACATGGTTGTCCTTGATGAGGACGCCGTCGTCGAGGCCGAAGCGGTGGTTCATGCCACCGCCCACGCGAACGGCGTACTTCTGCAAGGCACGCAGCCCCGGCATCGTCTTGCGGGTGCAGCAGATGCGTGCCCTGTGGCCGCGCACCGCCTCGACCAGCGTGGCGGCGCCGCTGGCCACGCCGCTGAGATGCCCGAGGAAGTTCAGCGCCACCCGCTCGGCGGTCAGCATGCCGCGCGCCGGGCCGGCGATGGTCGCGATGCGATCGCCGGGCGCGAGGGGCGTGCCGTCCGGCCGTTCGACCGCGACCTCGATCTCCGGGTCGACCAGCCTGAAGGCTGTCGCCGCTGCGGCAAGCCCCGCCACGACGCCCGGCTGGCGCGCCACCAGGGCGGTTTTCGCCTTCGCCGTCGCCGGCACGATCGAGTCGGTGGTGAGGTCGCCGGCACGGCCGAGATCCTCGAGCAGGGCGGCGCGGACGACCGGTTCGATCATGAGGAGGGGAAGAGAGGGGATCGTCATCGTGGCCTCAGACTTCCAGCATGCGTTCGACGGCCCGGCGCGCGGGCGTGACCACCGCGGGATCGATCGTCACTTCGTGCTGCATCGTCTCGAGCGTCCGGCGGATCTTCGGCAGGGTGATCTGCTTCATGTGCGGGCAGAGGTTGCACGGCCGGATGAACTCGACCTCGGGGTGCTGGACGGCGACGTTGTCGCTCATCGAGCATTCGGTCACGAGGACGACCCGCGCCGGCCGCCTGGCATCGACATAGTCGATCATCGCCGCCGTCGAGCCGGTGAAGTCCGATTCGCCCACCACGTCGGGCGGGCATTCCGGGTGCGCCAGCACCACGATTCCGGGATGGCCGGCGCGCAGCTGGCGGATGTCCTGGGCCGTGAAGCGCTCGTGCACCTCGCAGTGGCCGGTCCAGGTGACGATCTCGACGCCGGTTTCAGCCGCGATGTTCTGCGCGAGATATTCGTCGGGCAGCATGATGACCTTCGGCACGCCGAGGCTCTCGACGATCTTCTTCGCGTTGCCGGAGGTGCAGCAGATGTCGCTCTCGGCCTTCACCGCGGCGGACGTGTTCACATAGGTCACGACCGGCACGCCGGGATAGCGCTGGCGCAGCAGCCGGACGTCGGCGGCGGTGATCGAGGCGGCGAGCGAGCAGCCGGCATCGAGGTCGGGGATCAGCACGCGCTTGGCCGGGTTCAGGAGCTTGGCCGTCTCGGCCATGAAATGGACGCCGGCCAGGACGATCACCCCGGCATCGACCTTCATGGCCTCGCGGGCCAGCGCCAGGCTGTCGCCGACGATGTCGGCCACGCAGTGGAAGATCTCGGGCGTCTGGTAGTTGTGCGCCAGGATCACGGCGTCCCGTTCGCGCTTCAGCGCCAGGATCGCATCGATGTCCTCGGCGAAGGCCGGCCATTCGATCGACGGGATGACGCTCTTCACGCGGTCATAGAGCGGGGCCGTGCGGGCCATCAGGCCGGGCGACGCGGACAAGGACATTTGAGACCTCATTAATGCTCATTGAGAGTATTAATTATTTATACTAAGAATGAGCATTTAGGCCGTCAAGCGCTCAGATCGGGCGGGAGAGGGGGAGCTTGCTGCCCACGACGGCGCGTTCGAGGACGACCTCGCGGCGGAAGCGGAACAGCTTTGCCGGACGGCCGCGCGCCTCCGCAGTGGACGCGCCTGTCGGTTCGACCAGCCCCTGGGCGTCGATCAGGCGGCGGAAATTCTGCTTGTGCATGGGGCGGCCGGCCAGCGCCTCGACGGCGCGCTGGAGCTGCAGCAGCGTGAACTCGGGCGGCATCAGCTCGAAGAAGACCGGCCGGTATTTGATCTTGGCCCGCAGCCGCGCGATGCCGGTCGCCAGGATCCGGCGGTGATCGTGGCGCATCGGCATGCCCGGCACCGGATCGGCCGCCGGATGCTTCGCCTCGGGGACCAGGCCCGCCTCGTAGAGCAGCTCGTAGCGCTGCAGCACCAGGTCCTCGTTCCAGCTCTCGCGGCCATCGCCGAAGCTCACCTCGACCCGCTGCTGCCGTTCGCGCCGGTTCCCTGCATCGGCGCCGGCGTCCACCCATGGAGCGAGTCTTGGCAGGATGGTCCCGGCGATCAGCGGCGCGGGGCCGGTCCGCCAGTCCTCCCAGGGGAAATAGCGGTACCAGCTCCGCCATTCCGGATCGCGTGCGCCGGCCGACAGGCGCTCGCGGGTGAGGCCGAGATAGCTGATCGACACGACGCGCTGGCGCCCGTCCGAGCCCGGACGGTTGCGGTCGGCGAAGGTGTAGAGCTGCTCGACATAGCCCAGCGGATGGTTGGTCTGCCGTTCGACCCAGGCGCGCAGGCCGCTCTGCAGCGTCGGGTGCTCGGTGGCGAAGGGTCCCGATGGCAGGAGCGTGCCGTCTTCCAGCGTGAGCACCAGCGGCTGGTTGGCCGTCAGGGCGACCAGCACCGCATTGAGTTCGATGGCAACGGCGTCGGAGGGCGCGGGAGGCGGCGTCATGTCCGCCGCATTATGCACGAACCCGGCGCGACCGGGCGTCCCGTCAGCCCTTGTCCTTCGCCTTGCCCATAGCCGCCTTCATCAGGGCGATCGATTCGGGCATGTCCCAATCGGCGTCGCCCTCGATACGGCCGAGTTCGCGGCCCTTGGCGTCCACCAGGATCGAAGTCGGCAGCAGGGTGACGTCGAGACCCTGCATGGTCTTGCGCCCCTTGTCGAAATAGATGCCGAGGTTGGCGAGCTTCTGGTCCTTGTAGAAGGGCGCGACCTTGGGCTTGGTGGGGCCGTCGATCGACAGCGGCACGATCAGGAAATTGTCCTTCGGGAACGCCGCCTGCAGCCGGTCGAGGCTCGGCATTTCCTTCACGCAGGGGGTGCACCAGGTCGCCCAGAAATTCAGCAGGACCACCTTGCCCTTGAAGTCGCCGAGCTTCATCGGCTTGTCGTCGGCGGTCTGGATCTCGAGGTCGGGCAGCGGTTTCGGCTGCGCGGCGAGCTTGAACCGCTCCATGGCGCCCTTGGCCATGTCCGGCTTCACGCCGGCCAGACTGGGGGTGGTTGCGGCGGGGAGCGCGATGGCCGCCAGGGCGCCGCAAAGAATGTAGCGCCGGCCCGGGAGGAAATTGGGGACAGGATGTGCCATAAGCCGCGTTCCTAAAAGGATATATGGCTGAATTCATGGCACGGAAGAACACGACTGCGCGAGCAGCCAATCGTCGCTCCAACACGATGTGGGGCGGCCGCTACAAGCTCGGCCCGGCAGAGATCATGGAGAAGATCAACGCCTCCATCGGTTTCGACCGGCGGCTCTACGCGCAGGACATCGCGGGCTCCGTTGCGCACTGTGACATGCTGGTGGCCCAGGGCATCCTGACGGCCAAGGACGGTCGCGACATCAAGCGTGGGCTGGCCCAGGTCAAGGCCGAGATCGAGAGCGGCAAGTTCAAGTTCTCGACCAAGCTCGAGGACATCCATTTCAACGTCGAGCAGCGGCTGACCGACATCATCGGGCCGGCCGGCGGACGTCTGCACACCGCGCGCTCGCGCAACGACCAGATCGCGCTCGACGTGCGGATGTGGGTGCGCGACACGATCGACAAGGTCGAGGAGATGCTGCGGGACCTCCAGGCCGCGCTGATCGATCGTGCCGACGAATACTCGGCCACCATCATGCCGGGCTTCACCCATCTGCAGACGGCCCAGCCGATCACCTTCGGCCATCACCTGATGGCCTATGTCGAGATGTTCGGCCGTGACCGCAGCCGTTTCGCCGACTGCCGCGCGCGCCTGAACGAATCGCCGCTGGGCGCCGCGGCGCTGGCCGGCTCGCCGCATCCGATCGACCCGCGCAAGACCGCGAAGGCGCTGGGCTTCGACCGGCCGATGGCCAATTCGCTCGATGCGGTCTCCGACCGCGACTATGTCATCGAGTTCATCGCTGCCGCCTCGACGACGGCCGTGCACCTGTCGCGTCTCTCCGAGGAGATCGTGATCTGGTGCTCCGCGCCGTTCCGCTTCATTTCGCTGTCGGATGCCTTCACCACCGGCAGCTCGATCATGCCGCAGAAGCGCAACCCCGACGCCGCCGAGCTGACGCGGGCCAAGGTCGGCCGCATCGTCGGCGCCTTCGTGGCGCTCTGCACCATCCTGAAGGGCCTGCCGCTGACCTACGGCAAGGACATGCAGGAGGACAAGGAGCCGCTGTTCGATGCCGCCGATTCGCTGGAGCTGGGGATCGCTGCGATGACCGGCATGATCCGCGACCTCAAGGCCAATCCGGAGCGCATGCGCGCCGTGGCCTCCGCGGACTATTCCGTGGCGACGGACCTCGCCGACTGGCTGGTGCGCAAGGTCGGCCTGCCGTTCCGCCAGGCCCATCACGTCACCGGCCGACTGGTCGGCATCGCCGCGGACAAGGGCGTCGACCTCGACAAGCTGTCGCTCGAGGAGATGCAGGCGGTGGAGCCCAAGATCGACCGCAGCGTGTTTCGCGTGCTGACCGTCGAGGCGTCGGTCAACGCCCGCAAGAGCCTGGGCGGGACCGCGCCGGCGAACGTCGCGCGCGCCGTCGCCGAGGCGCGGCGCCGTTTCCTCGGTAGGGCCGGGGAGCGCTGACGATGAGCTTCTTCGCCTACAGGAATGGCGAGATGCACGCCGAGGGCGTCGCGCTCGCCTCCATCGCGGCCCAGGTCGGCACGCCGTTCTACTGCTATTCCGCCGGCGCCCTGCGCGCCGCGTGGAAGGAGTTCGCCGACGGCATCAAGGGCATGAACGCCAGCGTCGCCTACGCGATGAAGGCCAACAGCAACCTGGCCGTCATCCGCCTGTTCGGAGAGATGGGCGCCGGTGCCGACATCGTGTCGGTGGGCGAGATGAAGCGGGCGCTGGCCGCCGGCATTCCGGCCCGGCGCATCATCTATTCCGGCGTCGGCAAGAAGCCGTCCGAACTGATGGCTGCGCTCGAAGCCGGCGTCGGCCAGATCAACGTCGAGAGCTCGGCCGAACTGGAGACGCTGAACGCCGTGGCGGGCCAGCTCGGCCTCAAGGCCGAGATCACCATCCGCGTGAACCCGGACGTCGATGCCAAGACCCACGCCAAGATCACGACGGGCCGCAAGGAGAACAAGTTCGGCATCGACATCGACCTGGCGCGCGAGGCCTTTGCGCTGGCCGGCCGGCTGCCGAACCTCAAGGTCGTGGGCGTGGCCATGCACATCGGCTCGCAGCTCACGTCGCTCACGCCCTATCGCGACGCGATCGTGCGGGTGCGCGAACTGATCGGTGAGCTTCGCCAGGACGGGCATGCGATCGGCCGCTTCGACATCGGCGGCGGGCTGGGGATCGTCTATGCCGACGAGAAGCCGCCTTCGATCGCCGACTTCATGGCGGTCGTGGCGCGCGAGACCGAGGGCCTGGGCTGCGAGCTGACCTTCGAGCCGGGCCGCCGGCTGGTCGGGGAGGCGGGCGTTCTGGTCGGCGAAGTGATCCTCGTGAAGCCCGGATCGGCCAAGACATTCGTCATCGTGGATGCGGCGATGAACGACCTCATCCGTCCAACGCTCTACGAGGCCTGGCACGAAATCCAGCCGGTGCGCGAGCCGCGCCGCGATGCCGCCACGATCCGTTGCGACATTGTCGGTCCCATCTGTGAATCCGGCGACTTCCTGGCACAGAACCGTGATCTGCCGCCGCTGGCGGCGGGCGACCTCGTGGTGGTACGGTCGGCGGGCGCATATGGGGCGGTCATGGCTTCCAGCTACAACAGCCGTCCGCTGGCGCCCGAAGTGATGGTGGATGGCACGAGGTTTGCGGTCACGCGACCGAGGCCGACCGTCGAAGAGATGATCTCCGCCGAGCGGTTTCCGCCCTGGATGGAGCCGAAGAAGGCCTGAACGAAAGGACGTCGATGGACGCCAGCCAGACCCCCCCGACGCTTGCGGCCCCAGGGCTCGCACGCAAGATCGGTTTGGCGCGGGCGGCTCTGGCGTGGGAAGGCCTGTGGCCGCGCTTCGTGCCGCTGCTGTCGTTCGTGGCGCTGTTCGTTGCCGCCGCCCATCTCGACCTTTTCGCCGGCCTGGATCCCTGGGTGCATACCGGCCTCCTGGCCGCCATCGCGATCGCCTTCGCCGGTCTCGCCTGGTGGCGCCTGCGTGATTTCGCCTGGCCCACGCGGGAAGCGTCGATCCGCCGCCTCGAGCGCGACAGCGACATTCCCCATCGGCCACTCGTCGCCGTTCAGGACCATCTGGCCGCCGGCAATGCCGACCCGATGGCCGTGGCCCTCTGGCAGGCCCATCGCCGCCGCGAGGCCGAGCGTCTGGCCAGCCTGAGCAACCGGCCGGCCCATCCGGGCCTCGCCAGCCTCGACAAGTGGGCCCTGCGCTTCGTGCCGCTTCTGGCCCTCGTCGTGGCGATCGCCGTGGCGGGCGGCTGGCGCAGCGACCGCATGGCCGCCGCCGTGACGCCGGCCTTCCCGCCGCCGCCGCCGGTCGTCGCCAACCTGTGGATCGCCCCCCCGGCCTATACCGGCAAGCCGCCCGTCTATCTCGACATGGCCGACCCTGAGAAGGTGCTGCGCGTTCCCGTCGGCAGCAAGATCGCGGGCTTCGTCGACGACGTTCGCGGTCGCAAGCCGCCGCAGCTTCTGGTCGACGGCAAGGCCACCGAATTCTCGACCGTCAGCAAGGGCAAGTACCAGGTCGAGGAGGTCATCACCGAGGGCAAGCAGATCACCCTGCAGGCGCGCGGCGACGAGCAGGCGCGCTGGAAGCTCCATGTCATTCCCGACCTCTCCCCGACCATCGACTTCACCCGCCCGATCGGTGTCGACAAGTGGTCGACCAAGGTGGAGTACGTCGCCGGCGACGATTTCGGCATCACCGGCGTCCAGCTCCAGATGCGCCTGCATGGCAGCGTGCTGGGCGACGATGCGCTGAGCAGCGACGAGGAGCCGGAGGTGCTGCGCGTCGACCTGCCAGTCGCCGGCAACGCCAAGAAGATCGCCGATACCTTCGTGCGCGACCTGACCAGTCATCCGTGGGCCGGCCTCAAGGTCACGGTGATGCTGTTCGCCACCGACGCGCTGGGCCAGAAGGGCCGCAGCTCGGTCGAGACCTTCCTGCTGCCCGAGCGGGTGTTCAACGACCCGACGGCGCGGGCCCTGATCGTGCTGCGCAAGGCGCTGACCCGCGATCCCAAGGGCTACCGCATCGATGTCGCCGACGGCATGCGCCTGATCCACGGTAGTCCGTCGAGCTATCGCGAGGATCCGGTCGTGCAGCTCGGCCTGCGCATCGGCTCGGTACGGCTGGCCCAGAACGACAACAAGGAAACGATCGACGAAACGCAGAAGCTCCTCTGGGACCTCGCCATGCGCCTCGAGAGCGGCGCCACGTCCGACGCCGAGCGCGCCGTCGAGCAGGCCCGCCAGGAGCTGCAGGACGCCATGCAGCGACAGGCCGGCGACGAGGAGATCGAGAAGCTGATCCAGCAGCTCTACGACGCCATGGCACGCTGGCAGCGCGAGCTGGCCGAGAAGATGAAGGATCCCGACGAGCGCCGCCGCATGGAAGAGCAGGCGGAGAAGATGGATCCGAACAACACCATCACCGGCGACGACCTGCAGAAGATGCTCGACAAGATTCGCGAGATGGCGAAGAACGGCCAGCGCGAAGAGGCCAAGCGCATGCTCGAGGAGCTGCGCAAGATGATGGAGAACGCCACCCCGATGATGGCGAACCCCAACGGCCAGCAGCGTCAGCAGCAGGGACAGCGCGGCCAGCAGGGCCAGGGCAACCAGCAGGGCCGCGAGATGATGAACCAGCTCGACCAGCTGTCGCGCCGGCAGAACCAGCTGCTGGGCGAGTCCGAGCGCGAGGGCCGCCAGCAGCAGGGACAGCAAGGTCAGCAGGGACAGCGCGGCCAGCAGGGTCAGCAAGGCCAACAGGGCCAGCAAGGCCAGCGGGGACAACAGCCCGGTCAGGGCCAGCCGGGCCAGGGCCAGTGGGGCGAACAGCAGCGTGGCCAGCAGGAAGGCCTGCGCGGACGGCTGGGCGACTTCATGCAGAAGCTCGACGAGAACGGCCTGCAGATGCCGGAATCGCTGGGCCGGGCCGAGCGCTCGATGCGCGAGGCCGAGGAGGCGCTCCGCCGCGGCGACCCGCGCGAGGCGTCCCGCGCCCAGCGCCGGGCCCTGGACAATCTGCAGCAGGGCATGGGCGACATGGCCGAGCAGCTGCGCCAGCAACGTGGTCCGGGCAACAACCAGGACATCGCCGAGATCGAGGAGCGCGAGCGCCGCAGCGAGGACCGCGATCCGCTGGGCCGGTCCGACGGCAACTATGGCGACGCGATCGACTCCGGCTCCGACAAGGTGCCGCTCGAACTGGAGCGCCAGCGCAGCCGCGAGATCCTCGACGAATTGCGCCGTCGCGCCGGCGACCAGCTGCGTCCGAAGGAAGAGCTCGACTACATCGATCGGCTCCTGAAGACGTACTAGCAGGCCGTTGAAAAGCCGGAGTCACGGCGAATAAACGAAACGAACGAATTAAACGAAACAAGTGAAACGAATGTCGCAGGTCCCGAGCCCTGTATCTTCGTGAAATAATGTTGCCGTTTGGTGTCTCTAGACGACTAGTTATAACAGTCGGGCAGCAAAGAGCCTGACGGACCGGCCGCGTCCGAAGGAAGAGCCCGACGACATCGACCGGCTGCTGGAGACATATTGGAGAAGACCCGTCGTCCTGAGCGAAGCCGCCGCAGGGCGGCGCGGTCGGAGGACCTCTTTTCCGGCGCACGATGTGTAAGGAAAAGAGATCCTTCGGCTACGATGCGCTGCGGTCAGGATGACGAGGTTCTTGGGGCTGGGCGTCGGCCCAGCTACCCAGCCGTCTTCTCGACCACGCCGATGTACGGCAGGCCGCGGAAGCGGTGGGCCCAGTCGAGGCCGTAGCCGACCAGGAATTCGTCGCCCGCCTCGAAACCCACGAACTCGGCCTTCAGATCGGTGCGCCGCTTGGCCGGCTTGTCGAGCAGGGCGCAGATCGAGACGCGTCGGGCACCGCGTTCCTCCAGCAGCTTCTTGGCGAAGCTGAGCGTCAGGCCCGATTCCAGGATGTCGTCGACCAGCAGCACGTCGCGGTTCCGCACGTCGTCGACGATGTCGCGCACGACACGCACGTTGCCGCTCGTCTCGGTGCCGCTGCCGTAGCTCGACAGGGTCAGGAAATCCATAGACCAGTCGGCGCCGGCACGGCTCAGCGCGCGGATCAGGTCGGCGGCGAAGACGAAGCTGCCCTTCAGGACGGAGACCACCAGCGTGTCGGATTCGAGCTTGCCGGCGAGGTCGGTCGCCATCTCCTCGACGCGCGCGGCGATCTCGGCGGCGGAGAAACGGATCGAAACGACCGGACGGTCGGAGGTGGTGCGGTCGGGCAACGCTAACTCTCGTCAGAGGGGGCTAGTCGACGGTCGGCACGATGTTGGTCGCACCCGAGGGGGGCTCGTCAAGCGGCAAGCTGAAGCTCCGGCGCGCGCCGGGCGCGATCGGCCCCTCGATCAGCGGCATCGCACGCTCGGCCAGCACCTGCTCGCCCGCCCGGAAGACCAGCTTCAGGCGGCGGGTCGAGCCGGGGGCGGTGCCGGTATTGATCAACTCGCCCAGGACGACATAGCGCCCGTCGATCAGATCGATCTTGGTGGTCGACATGTCGATCCCGAGATGCGCGCGCGCCGCCCGAGACGGATTGGTCGTCGGGTTCGCGGCGTCCAGGTGCAGAATCGCGCGCCAGGAGGCGGGCAGTCGCGCCTTGATCTGGTCGCGATAGGCATAGCCCGCGCCCCCCAGCAGCACGACCAGGACGATCGCATAGGCGATCCACGTGCCCCAGTTTCTCTTCCTGGCCGGAGCGGGCGTGGTCAGGGCGGGCAGGCCGGCGCCGGGCGTCGAGGGCCTGATGACGATGTCGGGCGCGGTGACGGCCGGTGCGGGAGATGCTTCCGATGGGGGGGCGGAGGCCGGCGGCGCATCGGGTTTCTGGAACCAGCGATGGCTGCAGCGGACACACTGCACAGTGCGACCTGTCGGGCCGATCGCCAAGGGGTCGACGGCGTATCGCGCGCCGCAATTGGAACAGGTAAGCTGCATGATGAGCGGGGTATGCCCCACCAGATGTCCTTTGCGCGGCGACACTAGGCCACTACAAGTTGGCATACAAGCAACACGTCGCTCGCGAATACTTTTGAGATGATTGGCCTCCGGCTGCGCTCGTTCCTCTTCAATGTCGGCTGGTATGTCGGCACCACGATCCTCGCCATCGTCGGTTCACCGATCCTGCTGATGCCGCGGCGCTTCGTGGTCGCCTGGTCGCTGGTGTGGATCGACTTCTGCCTGTGGTGGCTGCGGATCACCTGCCGGCTGACGCATCGCGTTCATGGGCTGGAGAACATGCCGACAGGCCCCGTCATCTTCGCCTGCAAGCACCAGTCTTCCTGGGAGACGCTGGCTTTCTCCCGCCTCTTTCCTGGCGCGGCCACGGTGATGAAGCGGGAACTGGTCCTGATCCCGATCGTCGGCTGGGCGATGGCGCGGGCGGGCAACATCGCCGTCGAACGCGGCGACGGCGCCAAGGCGCTGCGCGGACTGGTGAAGCAGGCCAAGGCGACCCTGGAAGAGGGGCGGTCGATCCTGATCTTCCCTGAGGGCACGCGCGTCGCGGTCGGCGACGAGAAGCCCTATCAGGTGGGAACGGCGGCGCTCTACCGGCAGCTCGGCGTGCCGGTCGTCCCGGTCGCGCTGAACTCCGGCCTGTTCTGGGGACGCCGCAAGTTCATAAAGTGGCCGGGCGTGATCGACGTGGAAATCCTGCCCGCCATCCCGCCTGGCCTGGGCCGCGACGTGTTCATGGCCACCCTGCGCGAGCGCATCGAGGGGGCGACGGACGGCCTCGTTGCTGCAGCCCGCAAGCGTGAACAAAAATAGAACGATCTGTTGATATCGGCGGGCCTTGGCCCTAGGTTTTCAGAATGGAATGGGCGCCCGTCTCCCAGCGGATCTGGGACATGAAATACCGCTTCAAGACTGCACCGGGCGGCGGCGCGACGGCGACGCCGGACGCCGATCTCGACGCGACCTGGTGGCGGGTCGCGCGGGCCCTGGCGGTTCCGGAACGCGACCCGGAGCTCTGGGCCGGCCGCTTCCACGAAGCGCTGTCGGGCTTCAAGTTCCTGCCGGCCGGGCGGGTGATCGCGGGCGCCGGCACCGGGCGGACGGTCACGCTCTTCAACTGCTTCGTGATGGGCACGATCCCCGACGACATGTCGGGCATCTTCGAGAACCTGCGTGAGGCGGCTCTCACCATGCAGCAGGGCGGCGGCATCGGGCACGATTTCTCGAGCCTTCGCCCGCAGGGCGCGCCCGTGGTGGGCGTCGGCGCCGACGCGTCGGGTCCCTTGTCGTTCATGGATGTGTGGGACTCGATGTGCCGCACCATCATGAGCGCAGGCTCGCGGCGCGGTGCCATGATGGCGACGCTGCGTTGCGACCATCCCGACATCGAGGCCTTCATCGACGCCAAGCGCGATCCGAAGCGGCTGCGCATGTTCAACGTGTCGGTGCTGGTCACCGACGCCTTCATGAAGGCGGTGGCAGACGATGCCGACTGGCCGCTGGTGTTCGGCGGCAGGACCTTCCGGACGGTCAAGGCCAAGGGCCTGTGGGAGCGCATCATGCGCGCCACCTACGACGTGGCCGAGCCCGGCGTGATCTTCATCGACAGGGTGAACCGCCGGAACAATCTGCGATATTGCGAGACGATCCAGGCGACGAATCCCTGCGTGACGGCGGAGACCTGGGTTCATACCGCCGAGGGGCCGCGCCAGGTTGCCGATCTGATCGGCCGGCCGTTCACGGCCCTGGTGGACGGCAAGGCTTTCGCCAGCGGCGACGCGGGCTTCTTCGCGACCGCCACGAAGGAGGTGCGACGCCTGCGGACGCGGGCCGGCCACGAGCTGCGCCTGACCGCCGATCATCTCGTGCGGAAGGTGACTCGTCTCACGCGCTGGTCGCGCGAGGTCGAATGGGTGGCGGCCGGTGACCTCGCGCCGGGCGACCAGATCGTCCTGCATGATCATCGAGAGGCGCCGCGTTGGGACGGCGCCCACACCGAGGCTGAAGGCTATCTGCTCGGCCTGCTGGTGGGCGATGGCACATTGAAGCGGGACAAGGCGGTGCTCAGCGTCTGGAAGCCGGCGCAGGTCGCCAATGGCGATCCGCAGACAGTCGGATCGGACGGCGTGATGGAAGCGGCGCTGGCTGCAGCGCGGACCCTGCCGCATCGCGCCGACTTTACCGGCTGGATGGAAGTGAAGGGGCGCAACGAGTGGCGGCTGTCGCTCGCCGCGATCAAGACGCTGGCGGAAACGATGGACCTTTCACCGGGGTGCAAGACCGTCACGCCGGCGATGGAAAAGACCTCGTCGGACTTCCATCGCGGCCTGCTGCGTGGCCTGTTCGACAGCGACGGGTCGGTGCAGGGCACGCAGGCGAAGGGTGTCAGCATCCGGCTCAGCCAGAGCGATCTTCCCCTGCTCGAAGCGGTGCAGCGCATGCTGCTGCGCCTCG
This sequence comes from Rhodospirillaceae bacterium, assembly GCA_009772935.1. GTDB lineage: Bacteria > Pseudomonadota > Alphaproteobacteria > Reyranellales > Reyranellaceae > Reyranella. The sequence continues at coordinate 50,620 of WOUR01000010.1, read as the reverse complement.
GTATCGCCGCCACGATCTATCGCGACCGGCGGCCGGCAGGACGGCGTCCGATGCCCGATGGAACGGGCGGGCTGCATCTCTACGACTGCGCGGCCCAGCACGAGCTGGTGATCGCCGGCGACAATGTCGGCGTGTTCGCCGAGCGGATCGGGTTCGCCGACCGGAGCAAGATGCTGCGGCTGCAGGCTACGCTGAGCGGTTATCGTCGCACCCTCAATCGCGAGCGCTTCGTTGCGGAGATCGAGAGCGTCGAGGTGGACGGCGTGGCCGAGGTCTTCGATGCGCAGGTTCCGGGCATCAACGCCTTCGATGCCAACGGGCTCTACGTCCACAATTGCGGCGAGCAGCCTTTGCCGCCTTATGGCGCGTGCCTCCTCGGATCGATCAATCTCGCGGCGCTGGTGAAGGCCCCGTTCACGCCGGAGGCGACGCTCGATGCCGAGGCGCTGGAGCGGCTGGTGCCGCTCGCCGTGCGCATGCTCGACAACGTGATCGACGTCTCGCGTTTCCCGCTGCCGCAGCAGGAGAAGGAGGCCAAGGCCAAGCGGCGCATCGGCCTCGGCGTGACCGGCCTCGCCGACGCGCTGATCTTCTGTGGCGTGCGCTACGGCTCCCCCGAGTCGGTACGGCTGACGCGCGAGTGGCTGGGCGCCGTGCAGCGTCTCTCCTACGTGGCGTCGGCCGACATTGCCGCGGAGAAGGGCAGCTTCCCCCTCTACGAGCGGGCCAAGTATCTGGCGGGTGAGACGATCAAGGTCTTGCCCGAGGAGGCCCGGACGGCGATCGGCCGCTACGGCATCCGCAACGCGCTGCTGAACTCGATCGCGCCCACCGGTACGATCTCCCTGCTGGCCGACAACGTGTCCTCCGGCATCGAGCCGGTCTTCGCCTTCAGCTACGTGCGCCACGTGCTGCAGCCGGACGGTTCCAAGCGCGAGGAGAGTGTCGACGACTACGCCTTCCGTGTCTGGCGCGAGGTGAGGGGCAACGAGGCGCCGCCGCCCGACGTCTTCGTCGATGCCCAGACCCTGACTCCGGCCGATCATCTCGCGATGCAGGCCGCGGCGCAGGATTACGTCGACAGCTCGATTTCCAAGACCATCAACCTGCCGCGCGACATTTCCTTCGACGCCTTCAAGGGCGTCTACGAGGAAGCCTATGCGCAGAACTGCAAGGGCTGCACCACCTACCGTCCCAACGACGTGACCGGCGCGGTACTCGAGGTGAAGCCGGCGGAGACGGCGAAGCAGGCGACGCCGGCGCTGGCGTCCGCGGCGGAGCGCGACCGCGATGTGATCTACATCACCCCGCCGCTCGACCGGCCGGAGGAACTTCCGGGCCGGACCTACAAGATCAAATGGCCGGGCAGCGACCATGCCATCTACATCACCGTCAACGACGTGGTGCAGGACGGGCGCCGCCGCCCCTTCGAGATCTTCATCAACTCCAAGAACATGGAGCATTATGCCTGGACGGTGGCGCTCACGCGCATGATCTCGGCGGTGTTCCGCCGCGGCGGCGACGTTTCGTTCGTCGTCGAGGAGCTCAAGGCGGTGTTCGATCCGCGCGGCGGGCAGTGGATGGGCGGCCGATACGTGCCGTCGCTGCTGGCCGCGATCGGCGGGGTGATCGAGCGCCACCTGGTCGAGATCGGCTTCCTGGCGCCCACCGAATCACCCCGGCTGATCGACGCCATCGAGGAGCGCATGCGCCTCGCTACGAACGGGCGGGAAGGCTCTCCGGAGCCCGCGACCGGCGGCGGGTCAGCTTCCTCGATGGGACAGTGCCCGCAGTGTGGTGCCGCAGCCCTCAGCCACCAGGAGGGCTGCGACGTGTGCCTGAACTGCGGCTACTCGCGCTGCGGGTGACGGCGTCCCCTGCCGTTCGTTCAGCCGAGTTCGAGTTCGATCCCGGCCGACTTGCTGACGCCGGCCCACAGGGTGGCGAACTCGCCGACGAAGGCGGTGTACTCGGCCGGGGTCATCGGCTTGTCGCCGGGCAGCAGCACCACTTCCTTGAAGCGCTCCACCACCTCGGGCGCCTTGTAGGCCTTCTGCAGCTCGTCGTAGAGCCGCGCCACGACATCGGGCGACATGCCCTTGGGACCGGAGACACCCACCCAGGTCGAGGTCGTCAGCTTGGGGAAACCCTGCTCGGCGAAGGTCGGGGCGTTGGGATACATGTCGAGGCGCTTGGCCGAGCTGACCGCCAGCAGGCGGACCTTGCCGGAGTTGATATGCGGCACGTTGGTGGTGATCGGGTCGAACATCGAGGGGATGGCGCCGGCCAGCATGTCCTGCAGCGACGGCGCGGAGCCGCGATAGGGCACGTGCTTCAGCTTGACGCCCGCCAGGCTGCCCAGCAGCTCGCCCATCAGGTGGGTGTTGGAACCGATGCCCGAGCTGCCGAAGGCGATCTCGTCCGGCTTGGCCTTGGCGGCGGCGATGTAGTCGGCCAGCGTCTTGTAGGGCGAATCGCCCGGCACGATCAGGACGTTGGGCGTGTGGCCTATCAGGGTCACATGGGTGAAGTCGGTGATCACGTTGTAGGGCAGCTTGGGGTAGATGCCGGGCGCGATGCCGAGCGGCGAGGCATGCGAGATGACGAGCGTATAGCCGTCCGGCGCGGCCTTGGCGGCCAGGTCCGAGCCGATCGTGCCGCCGGCGCCGGGCCGGTTCTCGACCACCACCTGGGTGCCGAGGGCTGCCGAAAGCTTGGGCGCCAGGATGCGGGAGATCGTGTCGGCGGTGCCCCCCGGCGGGAAGGTGGCGATCAGCTTGATCGGCTGCCTGGTGGGCCAGCCGGGGCTCGCCTTGACGGCGGGCGCGGCCAGCGAGGAGCCCAGGGTGGCGGCCGATGCGGCCAGAACGGTACGGCGGGTCAGTTTCATGAAGCGCTCCGGTTTCCTCTCGCGCCAATGGGCTGGCGCGTTGTGCAGGAGCGTTGCAATCGATATGCCAGCGGATATCCGCCCTTGATTTGCCGCATGAGAGTCCGCAAATCCGGGCCGACCAAGGAGATGTCTATATGATGCGGCGGCTGGTTCTGGCGGCGATTCTCGTGGGATGCGGTGCGGCGACTTCCGTGGGCCCGGCCGCCATGGCGCAGGGGCTGCCGAACTCGCGCAGCGAACTCGCCTATTCCTTCGCGCCGCTGGTCAAGCGTGTCTCCCCGGCCGTGGTCAATATCTATACGACCACCACTGCCCGCGTGCAGCGCCGCCTCCCGTTCCCGTTTCCCGGCATGCCCCAGCAGGGCGGCGAGCGGGTGCAGAACTCGCTGGGTTCCGGCGTGCTGGTCGGCGCGGACGGGCTGATCGTCACCAACGCCCATGTCGTGAAGGGTGCCGACGAGATCCGTGTCGTTCTGGCCGACCGCCGAGAGTACGAGGCCAAGCTGATCACGCAGGACGAACGCTATGACCTGGCGCTGCTGCGGATCGAGGGCTCCGACGAGAAATTCCCGTTCCTCGAGTTGCGCGATTCCGATTCGATCGAAGTCGGCGACGTGGTGCTGGCGATCGGCAATCCGTTCGGCCTGAACCAGACCGTAACCAGCGGCATCGTGTCGGCGGTGGCGCGCAGCGCCGGCGGGATCAACGACTCGAACTTCTTCCTGCAGACCGATGCGGCGATCAATCCGGGCAATTCGGGCGGCGCGCTGGTCGCGCTCGACGGCCGGCTGATCGGCATCAACACGGCGATCTACTCGCAGAGCGGCGGCTCGGTGGGCATCGGTTTCGCCACGCCCTCCAACATCGTCGAACGCATGATCTCGACCGGGACGACAGGCGGCCGCATCGTGCGGCCCTGGCTGGGCGTCAGCATGCAGCGCGTGACGCCCGACCTCGCCGCGGGCTTCGGCCTGTCGCGGCCGGCGGGCCTGGTCGTGAAGGACGTCTTCGTCGGGGGGCCGGGCGCGGCCGCCGGCCTGAAGCGCAACGACGTGATCGTCGGCATTCGCGAACAGACGATCGACGACGAGGCGGCACTGCGGTTCAGGCTGTCGACGCTCAATCCCGGTACGGTCGTGCCGGTCAAGGTCATGCGCGGCGGCAAGGAAGTGGTGGTGGACCTGAAGCTCGCCGCGCCGCCCGAGGATCCGCCGCGCGACCTGTCGCTGCTCGAGGGCCGGCAACCCCTGTCCGGCGCCTCGGTCGTGAACCTGTCGCCGGCGGTCGCCGAGGAGATGGGCCTGGCCGAATGGCGCCCCGGCATCATCATCGTCGAGGTGAAGCCCGGCGCCTATGCCGGCCGCTTCGTGCGGCCCGGCGACATGATCCTGGGAGTCAACGGCCAGGAAGTGAAGAACGTCGCCGAACTCAAGAAGCGGGTCGCCAGCGGCATCAACAGCATCAGCGTCGGCCGGGACGGCGTGGTGTTTCCCGTCCAGTTCCGCTGACCCCCTGAAAGCGTCGGGCCGTGCCGGCTGAACTCTTCGCCTCGCTCGCCCCGACCCCGCTTGCCGAACGCCTGCGTCCCAAGGCGCTGGGCGAGATCCTGGGCCAGGACCACCTGCTCGGGCCCGAGGGGCCGCTCGGCCGCATGCTCGAGGCCCGCAAGCTCGGCTCGCTGATCCTGTGGGGGCCACCGGGCTGCGGCAAGACCACCATTGCCCGCCTGTTGGCCGAGGCGGTCGACCTGCACTTCGAGCCGCTGTCGGCGGTCTTTTCCGGCGTCGCCGACTTGCGCCGCGTGTTCGAGGCGGCCCGTCAGCGCCGCAAGGATGGCAAGGGCACCTTGCTCTTCGTCGACGAGATCCATCGCTTCAACCGCGCCCAGCAGGACGGCTTCCTGCCCTATGTCGAGGACGGCACGGTTACGCTGATCGGTGCCACCACCGAAAACCCGTCCTTCGAGCTGAACGCCGCGCTCCTGTCGCGCTGCCAGGTGCTGGTCCTGCGGCGTCTCGACGACGGCGCACTGTCGACTCTGCTGGCGCGAGTGGAGGAGGCGATCGACCGTAAGCTGCCGGTCGACGAGCAAGGGCGGCAGGCGCTGTTCGCCATGGCCGACGGTGACGGGCGTTACATGATCGGACTCGCCGAGCAGCTCGCGCAACTAAAGGACAAGGGGCCGGTGCCGCCGGCGCGGCTGGCGACGCTGCTGCAGAAGCGCGCGCCGCTCTACGACAAGGGGCAGGAAGCGCACTACAATCTGATCAGCGCGCTTCACAAGTCGCTGCGCGGGTCGGACGTCGATGCCGCTCTCTACTGGTTCGCCCGCATGCTCGATGGTGGCGAGGATCCCAAGTACATTGCCCGACGGCTGGTGCGCTTCGCCGTCGAGGATATCGGCATGGCCGATCCGCAGGCGCTGACCCAGACGCTGGCGGCATGGGAGACCTACGAGCGCCTGGGCTCACCCGAAGGCGAGCTCGCAATCGCGCAGGCGGTGATCTATCTCGGCACCGCGCCCAAATCGAACGCGGCCTATGTCGCCTTCGGGGCCGCCAAGCGCGCCGCCAAGACGCACGGGTCGCTGACGCCACCGATGCATATCCTGAATGCGCCGACCAAGCTCATGAGGGAGATCGGCTACGGCAAGGGGTACGAGTACGACCACAATGCCGCCGACGGCTTTTCCGGCCAGAATTACTTTCCCGACGGCATGGCGCGCGAGGAGTTCTATCAACCCGTCGAACGCGGCTTCGAGCGCGAGATCGTGAAGCGGCTGGAATACTGGAAGAAGCTCAGGGAAAAGAAACGGTGATCAAGGGAGCGCGCCGCTGGAGTGGCGCGCTCCGATGAGCAGCTCCGTTTCAAGGCCTAGCCATCGCCCGCACCACGCGGCGGTCGCGGCCGTAGACGTCGTCGCGGAAGGTCGGCACGCCCTCGGCATTGGCGCTGACGGTCCGGTAGGTCACGTAGAGCGTGATCGGCTCCGGAAAGGTGTAGTGGGCCTGCTGGCCGTCCCGGATCACCTGCTGGACCCGGTCCTTGCTGAAGCCGTTCTTGCCGTTGAAGACCTTCTCGACGAAGTCGAGCGGGTTCTGCAGGCGGATGCAGCCGTGGCTGAAGTTGCGGCTGCCCTCGGTGAACAGCCAGCGGCTCGCCGTGTCGTGCATGTAGATCCCGTACTTGTTGTTGAACGGGAAGAAGATGTAGCCCAGCGCGTTCGAAGCCCCCGAATCCTGCCGGATGCGATAGGGGAAGGCCTTGGGATGGATGGAGCCCCAGTCGATCGTGTTGGGATCGATCTCCTCGTCGTGGCTCCAGCTCGCGAAGATCTTGAAGCCGTTGCCGGCCAGGGCGTTGGGGTCACGCCGCAGCATCGGCAGATATTCCTCGCCGGCGATCGACGGCGGCACCGTCCAGTAGGGGTTGGTCTGGAAGCCGCGCATGGTCGACTGGATCTCGGGCGTCGGGTCCTTCGGCGTGCCGACGATGACCTGGCTCTGGAAGGCGACCTTGCCCTCGTTCACGAACACCATCGAATAGTCGCCGGTGTTCACGTAGACGAAGCGGCTGCCCAGATCCTCCGGCAGCCAGCGGCGGCGCTCGAGATTGGCGACGATCTGGTCGATGCGCTCGTCGATCGTGGTGTTGAGCGACCGGATTGTCTTGGCGCCGATGACGCCGTCGACGGTCAGGCCCTTCATCTCCTGGTACGACTTGACCACGCCGACCAGCGGCTCGTCGTAGAGGTCGGCGACGGCGCCGGCCGGCGGCACCGTGAAGTCGAGTTCGGCCAGGCGCTTGCGCAGGACGGGCACGCGGGCGTCGATCATGCCGGGCTTCAGCGCGCTGCCGTCGGGCATGGCGGTATAGGTCGTGCGGGTCTTCTTCTCGCGCCAGGCCGCGAGCGCCTTCTGCAGCGCCGGGTAGTCGCCCTTGGGCGGCAGCGTGGCGAGATAGGCCGCGAAGTCGGGCGCGTCGGCCGCCGCCTGGAGCAGCTCGGCCTTGTCGGCCTTGCGCTGGATGATGTCGATTTCCTTGTCGACACGGTTGGCACGGACGCGGCCAGTCGAGACGTCGCTGGCATAGGCGACGAAGGCCGCCGACAGCAGGGCTTCGGCCGCGGCCGGATCGGCGCCTGGCGCCAGGGCCTTCTCGACGTCGGAGAGGTTGTACCAGGCGGGATCCAGCCCGTGGTCACCGGCGCCGCGCAGTGCCTTCAGCAGGGCCTCGGCACGTGCGGTTGCGGGGGCGGATCCGGTCCACAGGACGCCCGATGCATAGGAGGACGATGCTCCCGAAAAGGAGAGCGCGAACGCCAGGAAAGCGGCGCAAAAATTCAATCGATTCACAGTTCAATTATAAGGAGAATCGGCCGATTCGTCCATCAGCGCACGAATCCGTGAACGGCCAGGAAGGCAATCAGGTCGGCGCTGGCACGCTGCTTCAGATCGGCCGTGCCGCCGCCCGCACGGGCGCCGCGGGTGACGCAGTGGGTTCGCGCCCAGGCCTGGAACTCGGGCTCGTCCAGCGCCAGTCCGAGCGCGGGCACGAAGTGACGCCCGTCGTCCTCGATGATGTTGCGGCAGCACGACCAGTTCTCGGCGTCCTTGATGTCGAAGACGGGTCCCAGCGATTCCCATCCGTGGTGGGCGCCGCCATAGACCTTCACCCGGATCCGGTCGTTGCCGGCCGAGCGCATGCGTTTGGCGTATTCGATCGCCAGTTCGGCCGGGGTGTAGTCGTCCTTGGCGGCCAGCATGAAGAACATCGGCCGTCCGTGCGTGCTGGCGTCGCGATGCTGGGCGGTCGCGCCGGGACAGAGGGCGACATGGATGTCGAACAGGTGCGGGAAGTCGCGTCGCCAGCGCTGGCGTACGGCGAGGGCGGCGTTGAGCGTCGCCACCCCACCCTTGGAGACGCCCATGATGCCGATCCTCGCCGGATCGATCCGGTGGTCGGCCCGGAGCAGGGCGAGGGCGGCGAAGGCGTCGCCCTCCATCTGGGCCGCCGAAACCAGGCTCTGGTCGGCCACCGTGCGGCGAACGCCGCGGCTCCTGAGACTGTCGACGATCAGTGCCGCGGCGCCGGCGGCGTTCAAGAGCTCGGCATAATAGTGCTCGCGGTGGCGCTGGACGCCGGCGCTGCTGGTCAGGATGACCATGCACGGCACCCGGTCGGGCCTCTCGGGAGGAATGTGCAGGGTCGCGGAGATTCGCGCCGGACGGCAGGCCGTCGGATGGTCGAACGTCAGCGTGTCGAAGGACACCGATTCCATGGACCCTGTGTAGCTTGTCCCGTAGTTTGCGCGCCATGAGCCAAAGCCCCGCGACCGGTGGTAGCCGACAGACCCAGGTGCAGTCTCGCGCCGTCACCGACGACGAAGCCGGAATGCGCCTCGATCGCTGGTTCCAGCGCCACTTTCCCGAGTTGAGCCACGGTGCGCTGCAGAAGCTCCTGCGCACCGGCCAGGTCCGGATCGACGGCAAGCGGACCGAGGGCAAGGACCGGGTCGAACCGGGGCAGTCGGTCCGCCTGCCGCCGGGTGTGACGAATTCGCCGTCGCCGAAGCCCAAGGCGGCGTCGACATCTCCGTCGACCGTCTCGGACCGCGACGCCGCCGAAATACAGGGCATGGTGATCCATCGCGACGATCACGTGATCGTGCTGAACAAGCCGCCCGGGTTGGCGGTGCAGGGCGGCAGCGGCACGGAGAAGCACATCGACGGGATGCTGGATGCGCTGCGCTTCGGCTTCGAGCAGCGGCCGCGCCTGGTCCACCGGCTCGACAAGGACACGAGCGGCCTGTTGCTGATCGCGCGGACGGGCCAGGCGGCCAAGCGGCTGGCCGAGTCGTTCCGGGACCGCGAGACCGAGAAGCTCTACTGGGCCATCGTCGTCGGCGTGCCGCCCAAGAAGGAGGGGGCGATCAACCTGCCCCTGGCCAAGCGGCCAGGCGCCTTCGACCGGGAACTGATGCAGGTCGACGAGGAGAACGGCCAGAAGGCGCTGACGCACTTCCGCGTGATCGACCGGGCCGGCCAGCGCGCCGCCTTGCTGGCGCTGTGGCCGCGCACCGGCCGGACCCATCAGCTTCGCGTTCACTGTGCCGCCATCGGCTGTCCGATCCTCGGAGACCGCAAGTACGGCGGCGAGGAAGCGCTGCTGGCGGCGATCGCCGACTCGCGCCGGCTTCATCTCCACGCCCGCCGGCTGTCGCTGCCGCATCCGTCGGGCAAGGGAGAACTCAGGGCACAAGCCGAGCCGCCACCTCACTTCCGCCGCACCGTCGAGGCATTTGGCTTTTCGACGGACGGGGTTTGAGCGAGAATCGATCGGGATGCGGATTCCCTGGAAGCGCGTGGCGGTGATCACGGCGGTGGCGGTGCCGATCGTCGCCGTCGTCGGCGTCGTGTGGGCCGCGACCAGGGACCTCTCGCGCTATCAGGCGCGCATGACCGAACAGGTCCGCAAGGTCACGGGGCGCGAACTGGCCGCCCGCGTGCCGCTCTCCGTCAAGCTGGGCAGCGAGCCGGCGATGGTGGCCGAAGGCGTCACGCTCTCCAACGCAGCGTGGGGTTCCCGGCCCGAACTGGCGCGCGTCCGGCGCATGACGCTTTTCCTGGACCCGTTTTCGCTGCTTCTCGGCGAGGTCCGGATCGGGCGCATCCTGCTCGAGGGCGCGGACATCCTGGTCGAACGCAACGATGTGGGCGACTCCAACCTGGAAATGTTACCGCCGCCCGATGGATCGGGCCCGCATCCCGCGGAGAACCGCTCGCTCAAGCTTCGGACCGCCGCGGCTTTTCCGTGGATCAACAACATCGAGGTCCGCGACTCGGTCCTGACCGTCTCTGAAGGCGCCGGCCGGCCGCCGGTCGTGCTCGAGATTCCGAGTGCAACCTTCAAGTCGCCGGCGCCGAACCAGACGCTGCAGGTCGAGGGACGGTTCGGCGTGGCGCAGGGCGTGCCGATGGAACTCACGGGCACGGCCGGGTCGTTCAACGGCTGGATGGCCGGATTGCCGGGCAACATCGATCTGCAGGGCGGCTTCGACGGCGGCAGGGTTTCGATCAAGGGCAGCATCAATGCCAAGGGCACGTCTCTGCAGGTCAATTCAGAGGGGCCCGACGTTTCGGTACTAGGGCCCTATGTTCGCCTGCCGGTTCCGGCGGGCGGTCCCTATGTGATGAACAGCAAGGCCTCGACGCAGCGCAACGGTTTCAAGGTCGAGGTCACGTCATTGAAGGTCGGTTCGAGCGAGGCCGCCGGCGAGGCGCTTTTCCGTGTCGACCGCAAGGGCCATCCGACCATCATCGTGAATGCCGACATAACGCGCCTCGACGTGTCGGAACTGAAGGCCCCGCCCGCAGGCGCCGCGCCCGCGGCACCCGCGACGGCGCCGATGCAGCAGCCACGCCTCATTCCGGCGCTGCCGTTCTCCGCAAGCTGGCTCGGCCGGTCGACCCTCGCGGTGACGGTGAGGCTGGGCGAGGTCGTGGGCCTGGGCGCCAAGATGCAGAACGCGTCGGTGACGCTGGCGTCGGGCGAAACGCGCTTCACCTTCCGCGCGGCGGCGACCGTCGGCGGCGGTTCCGCCGGCGTCGATCTCGTCTACGATCCGGCGGGCCGCATCGGGCAGACCACGTTGACAGCCACGGCCAATCGCGTCTCCCTGGGGGAACTCTCGACCCTGCTGGGCCTGGACCTCGGCCTGCGCGACGGTGTTGCCGATATCGACCTTCGACTGCGGGGCGGTGGCCGCACGACGCGCGATGCCCTGAACACGGCCAACGGCTCGATCGACGTCGCCATGGGCAAGGGCCTTTGGCCGCAGAGCCAGCTCGCCAACTGGCCGCCGGAGACTCAGCGGCTGCTGGGCGGCACCGATGCCGGCGTGCCGTTCAACTGCATTGCCGGGCGTTTCGAGGTCAGCAGCGGTGTCGCCAACCTCCGCCGCCTGGTCGTCGACACGCCGCGCGGCGTGCTGATCGGCGGCGGCTATTTCCACCTTCGCACCGACGGCTGGGAGTTCATCCTGGCGCCCGAGGCGCGCGACCCTCACAACGCGGCGCTCGCCGTGCCGATGCGCATCCTGGTCGGTGGCGGCCCGATTCCCAGCCTCGTGGCGCAGGTCGCCCAGGCGGGCCGGCAGGCCGGCGCCAACGCCTGCGCCGTGCTGGCGCCCCGCGTGGAGGCCCTGCGGCCCGGTCTGCGGGCCCAGATGCCGGCGCCGACGTCGGACGTCCGCCAGCGGGCCTCGCGGCCGCAAGTGAAGACGCCTGGTCCGCAGCGCAGTCAGGGCCGCTAACCGCGGTCTTGTCGGCGGCCCCGCACCGCGTGTAATCCCGACGCCACGTTGCGACAGGAGAACGGGGAGTTCCGCAGCGTGATTTGACCGGGAGCTGAATGAAGCGCTTCTACAAGGATACGGGCGTCGAAGAGGGCGAGGACGGATTTCGCGTCCTGCTCGATGGCAAGCCCATGCGGACACCGGCCAAGGCGATCCTGGTCGTGCCGACGCGGGCGCTCGCCGAGGCCATCGCCGCCGAATGGGCGGCGGTGCCCGAGAAGGCCGAGATCAATGCCGCCCACCTGCCGCTCACACGTCTCGCCGCGACCGGTATCGACCGCGTCATGGCTCGGCGCGCCGACGTGATCGCCGACACGGCCAAGTATGCCGGCTCGGATCTCCTTTGCTATCGCGCGACGGCGCCGGACAGCCTGGTGAAGCTGCAGCAGGAGTTGTGGCAGCCCTTGCTGGACTGGGCCGCCGAGCGCCACGGCGCCCGGCTGGTGACGGCCGACGGAATCGGCTTCGTGGACCAGCCTGAAGAAGCGAAGGCGAGGCTTGGCGAGGCGGTGTCGGCTCACGGCGATCTGGCCCTTTCGGCGCTCTACAATCTCACCCACACGGCGGGCTCGGTGGTGATCGGGCTGGCGGTGTCGGAGGGGCGCCTCGATGCCGCCGGCGCCTTTGCCGCCGCCCAGATGGACGAACTCTACCAGGTGGATCGCTGGGGCGACGATCCGATCGCGGAGAAGCAGCGCGAGGGCGTACGCCGGGACATCGAGGCGTGCGCGCGCTTTCTTTCACTTCTGGAAAACGCGCGTCTGCGCGGCTGAGAGGGATCATGGGAGCGGGCACCAGGCTGCGGAAGGTGATGGCCGACAAGGGACTCGTCGAGGCGATGGCGGCGCACAGCCCGCTCTCGGCGATGCTTGCCGCCGAGGCGGGCTTCGACGCGATCTGGGCGTCGGGGTTCGAACTGTCCGCCCTGTACGGCGTGCCCGACGTCAGCATCGTGTCGATGACCCAGCATCTCGACATGACCCGCGCCATGGCCGAGCGCTCGGGTCTCCCCGTGGTGGCCGACATCGACACCGGCTTCGGCAACGCCATCAACGTCCTCTATGCCGTCGAGCAGTACGAGCGCGCCGGCGTGGGCGCGATCGTGATGGAGGACAAGAGCTTCCCCAAGGTCACCAGCCTGATCGCCGGTGGCCGCCAGGACATGGTCCGCATCGAGGAGTTCCAGGGCAAGATCGAGGCGGCGCGTTCGGCGCGGCGCGATCCGGACCTCGTCGTCGTGGCGCGCACCGAGGCGCTGATCGCGGGTCTCGGCCAGGACGAGGCGCTGAAGCGGGCACGGGCCTACGAGGCCGCGGGCGCCGACCTGATCCTGGTCCATTCCAAGCAGAAGACGCCCGACGAGATCGAGGCCTTCATCAAGGCCTGGGACGGCAAGGTGCCTATCGCGCTGGTGCCGACTGCCTATCCGCAGATGACGGTGGCGCGGGTGCGCGAACTTCGGAAGGTCGGCCTGCTGATCTGGGGCAATCATGCGATCCGGGCTGCCGTCGGTGCGATGCGGGCGACCTTCGCGCAGATCCGCGAGGACGGCGGCATCCACGGCGTGGAGGCGAGTATTGCCACGGTGGACGCGGTATTCGATTTGCAGGGAATGGGCACGGTAAAGGAAAACGAGAAGCGATTCCTGCGCTAGACGTGATCGCGTTATTGGCCGAAAACTGACCGAGGGCCGGAGATATAGATGCAGAAAATGTTGGAAGAACTCGAGCGCAGGCGGGCAGCGGCGCGTCTGGGCGGCGGTGAACGCCGTATCGAGGCGCAGCACGCCAAGGGCAAGCTGACCGCCCGCGAGCGCATCGATGCGCTCCTCGACCCGGGTTCGTTCGAGGAATACGACATGTTCGTCGAGCACCGCTCGATCGACTTCGGCATGGAGAACCAGAAGATCCCGGGTGACGGCGTGGTCACCGGCCACGGCACCATCAACGGCCGCCTGGTCTATGTCTTCAGCCAGGATTTCACGGTCTTTGGTGGGGCATTGTCGGGCATGCACGCCACCAAGATCTGCAAGGTCATGGACATGGCGATGAAGGTCGGCGCGCCGGTGCTGGGCCTGAACGACTCGGGCGGCGCGCGCATCCAGGAGGGTGTCGACTCGCTTGCAGGCTATGCCGACGTCTTCCAGCGCAACGTGCTGGCGTCGGGCGTGATCCCGCAGATTTCGATGGTCATGGGCCCCTGCGCCGGCGGCGCGGTCTACTCGCCGGCGATGACCGACTTCATCTTCATGGTGAAGGACAGCTCCTACATGTTCGTCACCGGCCCCGACGTCGTGAAGACCGTCACGCACGAGACGGTGACGCAGGAGGAGCTGGGCGGCGCACTCACGCACACGCAGAAGTCGGGCGTCGCCGATCTCGCCTACGAGAACGATATCGAGGCGCTGCTGCAGCTGCGCCGTTTCGTCGACTTCCTGCCCTCGAACAATCGCGAGAAGGCGCCGGTCCGCACCACGCTCGACCCGGTCGATCGCGACGATTTCTCGTTGGATACGCTGGTGCCCGAGAACCCGAACAAACCCTACGACATCAAGGAGCTGATCCTGAAGGTCGTGGACGAGGGCGATTTCTTCGAGCTGTCGCCGGAATGGGCCGCCAACATGGTGGTGGGCTTCGGCCGCATGGCCGGCCGCTCGGTGGGGTTCGTGGCCAACCAGCCGATGGTGCTGGCGGGCTGCCTCGACATCGACAGCTCGCGCAAGGCCGCACGCTTCGTGCGCTTCTGCGACGCCTTCAACATTCCGATCGTGACCTTCGTCGACGTGCCGGGCTTCCTGCCGGGCACGACGCAGGAGTTCGGTGGCATCATCAAGCACGGCGCCAAGCTGCTCTACGCCTATGCCGAGGCCACCGTGCCGAAGGTGACGGTGATCACCCGCAAGGCCTATGGCGGCGCCTATGACGTGATGGCGTCCAAGCATCTGCGCGGCGACGTGAACTATGCCTGGCCGGGCGCGGAGATCGCGGTGATGGGCGCCAAGGGCGCGGTCGAGATCATCTTCCGGTCCGATGTCGGCGACGCCAACAAGATCGCGGCGCGCACCGAGGAATACCGCGAGAAGTTCGCCAATCCGTTCGTGGCGGCCAACCGCGGCTTCATCGACGACGTGATCATGCCGCATGGCACGCGCCGCCGCATCTGCCGGGCGCTGGCCACGCTCGAGACCAAGAAGCTCGAGAATCCGTGGCGCAAGCACGGCAACGTTCCCCTGTGACGGAAGCGACGTGCACCTGTCTCGCGAGGAGCGCATGAGGCGCGGCCGGATCGTGCGCAAGCACCTGATGGTCGGGCTTCTCGCGCTGCTCGTGATCATCCCGCTGAATTTCATCGTGAGCCGCCAGTATCCGTGGTGGCTCTGGGTCCTCATCGTCTGGTTGCCCCTGATCGGTGCTCACGCAATGTGGGCCAGGGGCTTCTTCGATCGCAGAAAAGAAGGAATGTGAGCATGGCCGCCAAGAAGAAGGTCGCCACCAGGAGCGCGCCGCAGAAAGCGTCCAGGAGCGTCGCGGTGGCGAAGAGGGCGCCGGCAGCGAAGCCCGTTGCCGAGGGACCGTTGTTCGACAAGATCCTGATCGCCAACCGTGGCGAGATCGCCTGCCGCGTCATCCGCACCTGCAAGCGGCTCGGCATCAAGACCGTCGCGGTCTATTCCGAAGCCGACGCCGACGCGCTGCATGTGCGCGAGGCCGACGAGGCGGTGCTGATCGGACCGCCGCCCTCGGCCCAGTCCTACCTGCTGATCGACAAGATCGTCGAGGCCTGCAAGGCGACCGGCGCGCAGGCGGTGCATCCGGGCTACGGCTTCCTCTCAGAGAAGGAAGCCTTCCAGAAGGCGCTGGCCGAGGCCGGCATCGCCTTCATCGGCCCGGACGCCCACGCCATCTACGCCATGGGCGACAAGATCGAGTCCAAGAAGCTCGCGCAGGCGGCCGGCGTCAGCACGGTCCCGGGTTATCTGGCGGCGATTCCCAACGCCGACGAGGCGGTGAAGATCGCCCGCAAGATCGGCTACCCGGTCATGATCAAGGCCTCGGCCGGCGGCGGCGGCAAGGGCATGCGCATCGCCTGGAACGACGCCGAGGCGCACGAGGGCTTCGGCTCCGCGACCAACGAGGCCAAGGCTTCGTTCGCCGACGATCGTGTGTTCATCGAGAAGTATGTCGAGGAGCCGCGCCACATCGAGATCCAGCTGATCGCCGACGGCCACGGCAACTGCGTCTATCTCTGGGAGCGCGAGTGCTCGATCCAGCGCCGCCACCAGAAGGTGATCGAGGAGGCGCCGAGCCCGTTCCTCGACGCCAAGACGCGCAAGGCGATGGGCGAGCAGGCGGTCGCACTGGCCAAGGCGGTCAAGTACAAGAGCGCCGGCACCGTCGAGTTCATCGTCGACAAGAACCGCAAGTTCTACTTCCTCGAGATGAACACGCGCCTGCAGGTCGAGCATCCGGTGACCGAGCTGATCACCGGCCTCGACCTCGTCGAGCTGATGATCCGGGTGGCGGCGGGCGGGAAACTGCCGTTCCAGCAGAAGGACGTGAAGCTGCAGGGCTGGGCCGTCGAGGCGCGTCTCTACGCCGAGGATCCGTTCCGCAACTTCCTGCCCTCGACGGGACGCCTGGTGAAGTATCGCGAGCCCGAGGCGGGGCCCGACGTGCGCGTCGATACCGGCGTCTTCGAGGGTGGCGAGATCTCGATGTTCTACGACCCGATGATCGCCAAGCTCTGTACCCATGGGCATACGCGCGACGAGGCGATCGACCGCATGCGCCGCGCGCTGGACGAGTTCTACGTCCGCGGCGTCTCGCACAACGTGCCGTTCCTCGCTGCGCTGATGGCGCATCCGCGCTTCCGCGCCGGCAAGCTCACGACCAACTTCATCGCCGAGGAGTTCAAGGGCGGATTCACGGCCGAGCATCTGCCGCCGAAGGATCCGGCGGTGCTGGCGGCGGTCGCGGCGGTGGTGGATCGCATCCATGCCCATCGCGCCGGTGCGCCGCAGTCCGAGCGGGTGGTCATGCTCAACCGCACGGCCATGCCGGTGTCCGTGAGCGGCGGCGGCCTCGAATTCGCTGTCGACATCGACGCCCGCCGGATCGAGATCGAGTCCGACTGGTCGCCCGGCGAGCCGCTGATGCGGGCCAGGGTCGATCAGCATCCGGTCGTCGTGCAGATCGATTCGCTGGGGTCGGGCTGGCGCCTGACGCACGAGGGCGGGCAGGCGGACGTGCTGGTGCTGACGCCGCGCCAGGCCGAGCTCTATGCGCTGATGCCAGTCAAGGCGGCACCGGATACCTCCAAGTTCCTGCTGTCGCCGATGCCGGGCCTCCTGGCCTCCGTCGCGGTGAGCGAGGGGCAGGAGATCAAGGCGGGCGAGGCGCTGGCCGTGGTCGAGGCGATGAAGATGGAGAACGTGCTGCGTGCCGCGCGCGACGGCACGGTGAAGACGCTCCACGCCAAGGCGGGCGACAGCCTGCGCGTCGACCAGAAGATCATCGAGTTCGCCTGAGCGGATGTCGCTGCAGGCGCGACTCGCGATCACCGGCCGGGTCCAGGGCGTGGGCTACCGCGACTGGGCCGTCGCCACGGGCCAGCGGCTCGGCCTCAGCGGCTGGGTGCGCAACTGCACCGACGGTTCGGTCGAGGCGCTGGTGGTGGGTGACGACGAGGCGGTTGGCCGGATGATCGAAGCCTGCCGCCGCGGTCCGGCGCTCGCGCGGGTCGAGGCGGTCGACGTCGAGCCGGTCGACCTCGACGTTCTGCCATCGGGTTTTACGCGGCGGCCGACGGCCTGATCTCGCCGAACACTTCCTCGAAGGTCTCCGCCAGCGCCGCGTCGAGATCCGCCAGGGTCACCGGCAGGCCGAGATCGACCAGCGAGGTGACGCCATGGTCGGCGATGCCGCAGGGAACGATTCCCGCATAGTGCGAAAGGTCCGGCTCGACATTGATCGAAATGCCGTGGAAGGCGACCCAGTGGCGGATGCGCACGCCGATGGCGGCGATCTTGTCTTCGCGTGGGCTGCCGTCGGGCAGCGGCGGCTTGTCCGGCCGCACGACCCAGACACCGACTCGGCCCTCGCGCCGCTCGGCCTTCACGTTGAAGCGGCCGAGCGTGCGGATCGTCCATTCCTCGAGGTCGGCGACGTAGCGGCGCACGTCCTGGCGGCGCGCCCTGAGGTCGAGCATCGCATACGCCACCCGCTGGCCGGGGCCGTGATAAGTGTATTGGCCGCCGCGCCCGGCGACATGGACCGGAAAGCGCGCGGGCTGCAGCAGGTCCTGGGGGCGCGCGCTGGTCCCGGCGGTGTAGAGCGGCGGATGCTCCAGCAGCCAGACCATTTCGCCCGCCCGTCCGCCGCGGATGTCGGCGACCCGCGTCTCCATCGTCGCCAGGGCCTCGTCATAGGGGACGGCATTGTCCGAGATGCGCCATTCGAGCCTGTTCATTGTGGCAAAATCGGCACTTCCCGGCCTTCGTGCAAGCCCGCCTTGCCACTGGGGAGGCGATTTGGTATCCCCCGCGCCATCGAACCGGCGCGGCCATGGCGGAATTGGTAGACGCGCTAGCTTGAGGTGCTAGTGCCGCGAGGCGTGGAAGTTCGAGTCTTCTTGGCCGCACCATCGCCGGTTCGAATGAAAAGGTAGACGAGAGGTCGCCGCCTGTTGGTAAATCCCAACCGGCGGCCCTTTTGTTTTTCAGGCGAGGAGAGAGCTTTGGCGGACGAACTCAGCGAAAGCGCCCTCCGATACCATCGCCTGCCGCGACCCGGAAAGATCGAGGTCGTTCCGACCAAGCCGCTGGCGACCCAGCGCGACCTTTCACTGGCCTATTCGCCGGGCGTGGCGGCCGCCTGCAACGAGATCGTGCGCGATCCGGCGACGGCTGCCGAACTCACCTCCCGTGCCAATCTGGTCGCCGTCGTCACCAACGGCACCGCGGTGCTGGGGCTGGGGGCGATCGGACCGCTGGCGGCCAAGCCGGTGATGGAGGGCAAGGGCGTCCTCTTCAAGAAGTTCGCCGGCATCGACGTCTTCGACCTCGAACTGGCCGAACTCGACCAGGACAAGCTCGTGGACATCGTTGCGGCCCTCGAACCGACCTTCGGCGGCATCAACCTCGAGGACATCAAGGCGCCGGAGTGCTTCTACGTCGAGCAGAAGCTGCGCGAGCGCATGAAGATCCCGGTGTTCCACGACGATCAGCACGGCACCGCCATCATCGTCGGCGCCGCCTTGTTCAACGCGCTGTCGCTGGTCGGCAAGGACATCGCGAAGGTGAAGCTCGTCGTGTCCGGCGCGGGGGCGGCGGCCCTGTCCTGCCTCGGCGTGCTGGAGAAACTCGGCCTGCCGCGCGAGAACATGTGGGTCACCGACATCGCCGGCGTGGTCTGGAAGGGCCGCAACGAGCTGATGGACCCGTGGAAGGAACGCTATGCCCGCGAGACTCAGGCCCGCACGCTGGGCGAGGTGATCGGCGGCGCCGACGTGTTCCTGGGCCTCTCGGCCGCCGGCGTCCTCAAGCCCGACATGGTCTCGCGGATGGCCAGCAGGCCGCTGATCTTCGCGCTCGCCAATCCCAATCCAGAGATCACGCCGGAAGACGTCGCGGGCGTGCGCGACGACGCCATCATGGCGACCGGCCGCAGCGACTATCCCAACCAGGTCAACAACGTCCTGTGCTTCCCCTACATCTTCCGCGGCGCGCTGGACGTTGGGGCCACGACCGTCAACGACGAGATGAAGATCGCCTGCGTGCGGGCGCTTGCGGCGCTGGCGCGGAAGGAACCGTCCGACGTCGTGGCGCGCGCTTTCGGCGAGCAGGCCGGCGGCTTCGGTCCCAGCCAGATCATCCCCAAGCCGTTCGATCCGCGGCTGATCGTCGAGTTGGCGCCGGCCGTCGCGAAGGCCGCCATGGACAGCGGCGTCGCCACGCGGCCGATCACCGACTTCGACGCCTACCGGCAGCAGCTCAGCCAGTTCGTCTTCAAGTCCGGTCTGGTCATGCGCCCGGTGTTCGCGCAGGCGCGCTCCGATCCCAAGCGGGTGATCTTCAGTGCCGGGGAGGATGATCGCGTCCTGCGTGCCGCGCAGATCATCCTCGACGAGGGGATCGCCAGGCCGATCCTGATCGGCCGTCCGGAAGTCGTGCGCCGGCGCGCCGAGCGGCTCGGCCTGCGCTTCCAGCCGGGCGTCGATGTCGAGCTGGTCGATCCGTCCAGCGACCCGCGCTACGACAAATATTGGGGTGCCTATCACGAACTGATGGAGCGGCGCGGCGTCACCGAGCCGACGGCGCGCAACCTGGTGCGTTCCAGCCCGACGCTCATCGCGGCGCTGGCGGTCAAGCTGGGCGACGCCGACGCGATGATCGCCGGCGCCTATGGCCGGTTCCGCACGCATCTAGCCCATGTGCGCGACGTCATCGGCCTGCGTGAGGGCGCGAAGAACATGGCGGCGCTGAGCCTGCTGGTCATGCCGACCCGCGCGCTGTTCATCGCCGACACCTACGTGAACTACGATCCGGATCCCGAGACTCTGGCCGAGATCACGTTGCTGGCCGCCGACGAGGTGCTGCGCTTCGGCATACAGCCCAAGGTCGCGCTGCTTTCGCATTCGAGCTTCGGCAGCTCCGATCATGCGTCGGCCAAGAAGATGGCGGCCGCGGTGAAGATCCTTCACCAGCGGGCACCCACCCTGGAAGTCGATGGCGAGATGCATGGCGACGCCGCGCTCGACGTCGATATCCGCAGCAGTGTCTTTCCGCGGTCCAGGCTGAAGGAGCCGGCGAACCTGGTAGTCTGCCCGTCGCTGGACGCCGCCAACATCTCCTTCAATCTGCTGAAGGAGGCGGCCGACGGGCTGCATATCGGTCCGATCCTGCTGGGCACCGACCTTCCGGCACACGTTCTCACGCCGTCGGTTACCGCGCGCGGCATCCTCAACATGACCGCGCTGGCCGTGGTCGAAGCGCAACGACTCGCCGAGGCGCGTGGATGAGCGGGGAGATCGACCACCTCGACGAAGTGACGCCGGAACTCGTCCGGCGCGTCGAGGCGGCGCTCACCGAAGACAGACATGAGGATGTGCGGGCGCTGCTGGGCAACCTCAGCGCCACCGGCCAGGCATCGATCCTCGAGCAGATCTCGGAGGATGAACGCGACAAGCTGGTCGGCATCCTCAAGGGCGACCTCGATCCCGAGGCCCTGACCGAACTCGACGAGGAAGTTCTCGAGGATGTCCTCGAGCAACTCGACAGCAAGGAGATTGCCGCCGCCGCCCGCGAGCTGGAGACCGACGACGCGGCCACCATCCTCGAGGATCTGACGGAAGAGGAGCGGCAGGAGGTCCTGGCGGAGATTCCCGCCGACGAGCGTGCCGATATCGAGCGCGCCCTGGCCTATCCCGAGGACGCGGCGGGCCGCCTCATGCAGCGCTCGCTGGTCAAGGTGGCCGACACCTGGACCGTGGGCGAGGTGATTGACCATTGTCGCGAAGCCACGGACCTGCCAGACGACGTCTACGACATCTTCGTCGTCGACGCGTCCGGCCACCTGCGCGGCTCGGTGCCGCTCGGCCGCATGCTGCGCACCAAGCGGCCTGTCCCGATCCTCGACATCGTCGACCCCGACATCCCGTCGTTGCCGGCGATGGCCGACCAGGCCGAGGTGGCGCACGTCTTCCGCGACAAGAACCTGGTCTCTTGCCCGGTCGTCGACGATGACGGGCGGCTGTTGGGCGTGATCATGGTTGACGACGTCGTCGACGTGATCGACGAGGAGGCCGAGGAAGACCTGCTCAAGATGGGCGGTGTCGGCTCCGACGACATGCATGCCGACACTGTGACGACGGCCCGGATGCGCGCGCCGTGGCTGCTGATCAACGTCGCGACCGCCCTTGTCGCGTCATTCGTCATCAGCCGGTTCGAAGACACGATCGAGAAGATCGTGATCCTGGCCTCTCTCATGCCGATCGTCGCGTCGATGGGCGGCAATGCCGGCATCCAGACCGTCACCGTCACCGTGCGCGCCCTGGCGATGGGCGAGCTCACCGCGGCCAACGGGATGCGCTTCATCGCCAAGGAAGCGGTGGTCGGCAGTCTCAACGGACTCTTGTTCGCATTTCTGTTGGCCATGGGCGTAATCCTGATCTTCCACGACTGGCGGCTCGGCGCGGTGATCGCCGCCTCCATGGTCTGCAATCTCATGGCCGCGGCGCTGGCCGGCGCGCTGATTCCGCTCGGCCTGCAGAAGTTCGGCGTCGATCCGGCCGTCTCGTCGACGGTGTTCCTGACGATGGTTACCGACGTGACCGGGTTTCTCACCTTCCTCGGACTGGCGACGATCTTCCTGCTTTGAGGTATCGTTCCCGGCGGAGGTCGTTCATGTCGGCAATCGTCCGCCTGGTCGCTGCATTCGCCCTGATGCTGGGTGCTTCCGTTGTGCAGGCGCAGAACAAGGTGCCCTCCGGCCGCGTGCTGGAAGCGTTGGTCAAGAGTTCACTGCTGACCCTCAACGATGCCAACGTGACCGGCAACTACACCGTGCTTCATGCCAAACTGTCCAAGCCGTTCCGCGAGCAGTTCTCGCCCGAGAAGCTCAAGGCCACGTTCCGGGAGTTCCAGACGAACAACGCCGACTTCGACATCATCGCGGCCATGCCGCCGGCCTACGATCCCCGGCCCGCCGTCGACGAGGACGGGAAGCTGGTGGTGAAGGGCAGTTTTCCCACCGAACCGTCGCGCCTGCGATTTGAACTGGAGTTCATTCCGTCGGACGGCGAGTGGAAGCTGATCCGAATCTACGTCAAGGTTGACCCCAAATCCTGATGCCCCTCGATAGGTAAGACAGATCATGATCCCGAATGCGATGCCACCGTTCGACTTTGGCCTGGGTGAAACCGCCGACGCGCTGCGCGACCAGGTCCAGCGCTTCGCCTCGACCGAGGTGGCGCCGATCGCCGCCGAGATCGACAAGACCGACCGGTTCCCGCGCGAACTGTGGCCCAGGATGGGCGAGCTGGGCCTGCACGGCATCACCGTCGAGGAAGAGTTCGGTGGCTCGGGCCTGGGCTATCTCGAGCATGTCATCGCGGTGGAGGAGATCAGCCGTGCCTCGGCCGCGGTCGGGCTGAGCTACGGCGCGCACTCCAACCTTTGCATCAACCAGATCCGGCGCACCGGCACCGACGAGCAGAAGAAGCGCTTCCTGCCCAGGCTGATCTCCGGCGAGCATGTCGGCAGCCTCGCCATGAGCGAGTCGGGCGCCGGTTCCGACGTCGTGTCGATGAAGCTGCGGGCCGAAAAGAAGGGCGACCGCTACGTCCTGAACGGCACCAAGATGTGGATCACCAACAGTCCGGACGCGCAGCTGATCGTGGTCTATGCCAAGACAGATCCTTCGGCCGGCTCGCGCGGCATCACGACCTTCATCGTCGAAACCGACCGCAAGGGGTTCAAGGTCGCGCAAAAGCTCGACAAGATGGGTATGCGCGGCTCCTCGACCGGTGAGCTGGTCTTCGAGGATTGCGAGATCCCCGAGGAGAACGTCCTGGGCGCGGTGGGCAAGGGCGTCAACGTGCTGATGAGCGGGCTCGACTACGAGCGCGCCGTGCTGGCGGCGGGACCCATCGGCATCATGCAGGCGGCGATGGACATCGTCGTGCCCTATGTCCACGAGCGCAAGCAGTTCGGCCAGGCGATCGGCGAGTTCCAGCTGGTGCAGGGCAAGCTCGCCGACATGTACACGACGATGAACGCCTGCAAGGCGTATGTGTACGCCGTGGCCAAGGCCTGCGACCGCGGCCAGACCACGCGCAAGGATTCGGCCGGCGCGATCCTCTATGCCGCCGAGAAGGCCACGATGGTGGCGCTCGACGCCATCCAGCTGCTCGGCGGCAACGGCTACATCAACGACTACCCGACCGGCCGCCTGTTACGCGACGCCAAGCTCTACGAGATCGGCGCCGGCACCAGCGAGATCCGCCGCATGCTGATCGGCCGCGAGCTGTTCGCCGAGACCGCCTGACTTGCTCGGCAGGGGAGCCATCGCCATCTGCGTGTTCGTCGCGGTGGCTTTCCTTTTCTTCGACATCGATCAGAAAGACGGCATCGTTCCCCGCATCAAGGTCGCCATCGAGACGACGGTCGATGGACAGCCGACATCCGCTGAATGGATATTGCCTGCCGTTTGGCACTGGGATTTCCGGCCTGGACCCGGAGTTCGAAGCGTCCAATCGCCCTTCGACACCGTCTATCTGCGGCTGCCTGATGGACAGGGGCTTGGCGTTGAGTACGAGGTCCTCTCTGACTTGCTCCGATACCCGCAGGATTGGCCTCGTGTGATCTATCATGTCCTCGATTCACTCGATGAGCCCAGGGTGATGACCGGCTACGCCGGCCCGGCACAGAACGGTCGTGACTGCCCGACCGACCAACCCATTCTGGATTGTAAGGTCACTGGGCAGGTGAAGCCGATTGAAGATGGCCCCATCGACGTCGCCAAGATCCTCGCCGGCGGCAATCTGCATGCTCGTGGCGGGCCCGCCAGATACGAAGAAATTCGCCAGTTCGGCTGGAGCCTGCCAAAGCCCATGCTGTTCGGAGCAATGGGTGGAACATTCCTGCAGAGTTCGGCCTTTAGGTCTGATCCCTTGTTTGGACCCATTATTGGCAATCTTGCCAAGCCCAGCATCGTTGGCATCGATGTCGCGACATGGAAGCGATTCTGGGCTCTGCCCGGATCGCGGTTACGCGGTGCTCTGACTTACCGCGGTGGCAATGCCTGGAGAGTGGACGAGCCATTTGGCGGCGCCACTGAATTCTTCGATGGGCCCGGGAGGTCGTACAGGCTGACGCTGGTCGATGCGGCAGATGTCGTTGGTTTTGGAAGCATCCGCCGTGAAAGGCGCCATCTGATTGCCGGCACCATCGAATACAGGGGAGAATTGATCGAGTATGATCCGGTCGATCCGATCCATGATCGTCCGGAAAACCTCCATTCATTGGCCCTTGTCGATCCCGAAAGAGATATCGTGATCGTCTTGCTCAGTGGTCCCACGATCAGGGTGATCTGGAAGGTCAATCCTTAGGCTGGGAAACGGTCGTTTGACGTAGAGCGCGCATGCGTACACACTGTGTATGTAAATCATGCCGCGTTACCTGACAGACCAAGACATCGCCGATTTCCGCGCCGGGTTGTGCCGGGTCGCGACCGAAAGATTCGCCCGCTTCGGCTATGAGGGCGTCACGATGCGCCAGCTCGCCGAGGCGCTGGGCTGCAGTCCGAAGACGCCATACCGCTACTTCAAGGACAAGGCCGACATCCTGGCGACCGTGCGGGCGCAGGCTTTTTCCCAGTTTGCCGACGCGCTGGAAGCTGCTGCGGCCGGGGCGGAGGGACCGCTCGACAGCGCGCGCCGCGTGGGCGAGGCCTATCTGCGGTTCGCCGACGAACATCCGCATGCCTATCGCATCATGTTCGAGATCGACCAGCCGATTGGCGACGAGCATCCCGACCTGCTGCGCGAATCGAAGCGGGCCCGCACCTTCGTGACCCAGCAGGCCGAAGACATGGTGAAGGCCGGGTTGATCGACGCCGATCCACAGCTGTTCGGCTGGTCGATGTGGGCCGCCACGCATGGGCTGGTCATGCTGAAGCAGGCGGGCATGCTCGATCATGGGCCCGATATCCGGACACTTGCGGGCTATCACGGCGCCCTGATGTTCAAGGGCGCCTTGGCCGCATCGAGGAAGACGGGGAAGAAGCAATGACGGCAGGTGTGAGGGCGGGCGAGCGGTTCCGAAGCTGGGCCGAGATCCAGGCCAATGCCGCGCGGGCGGCCGGTGGGCTGGGGGCGCTCGGCGTCGGCGAGAACGGCAGCGTCGCCCTGATGCTGCGCAACGACTTCGCAACCTTCGAGGTCAACATGGCGGCCAGCCAGATCGGCGCCTATGCCGTGCCGATCAACTGGCACTTCACACCCGAGGAGGCGAACTACATCCTGCGCGACAGCGGCGCTGGCGTGCTGGTTGCGCATACCGACTTGCTGGCGCAGATCGCCGGCGGCGTGCCCGAAGGCATGAAGGTCTTCGCCGTTCCGACACCTGACGAAATCGCTGCCGCCTACGGTGTGCCTCCCGAGAAGCGCCGCGTGCCGACAGGTGCCGAGGCCTGGGACGGGTTCGTGGCGGCCTCCTCGCCGCGCACAGCGCCGCCGCGGCCCTCGCGCGGCAGCATGATCTACACGTCCGGGACGACGGGGCGGCCCAAGGGCGTGCGGCGCCAACCGAGCACACCCGAGCAGCAGGCGGCGGGCGCCCAGGAAGCCGCGTTGTTCTGGGGGCTGAAGCCCGATCCCGAGATCGTCGTCCTTATGAACGGCCCGATGTACCATTCCGCGCCGGCTGTCTACGGCATGGCGAGCGCCCGCCTTGGCCTGCACATGGTGCTGCAGCCGCGCTTCGAGGCGGAGGACATGCTGCGCCTGATTGCGGCGCATGGGGTCACCCACATGCACATCGTGCCGACCATGTTCGTGCGCCTGCTACGTCTGCCGGCGGAGGTCCGGGCACGCTACGACGTCTCGTCGCTCGGTTTCGTCAGCCACGGCGCCGCGCCCTGCGCGCCCGCCGTAAAGCGCCAGATGATCGAGTGGTGGGGCCCGGTCATCAACGAATATTACGGCGCGACCGAGACCGGGGTCGTGGTCTGGCACGGTTCGGAGGAGGCGCTGCGCAAGCCCGGAACGGTCGGTCGGCCGGTGCCCGGCGGCGTCCTGCGCATCGTCGACGAAGAAGGGCGGGACGTGGAACAGGGCGAAGTCGGTGAGATCTACCTGCGCGGTCCGCATCTTTCGGAATTCACCTACAACAACGACGACGCCAAGCGCCGCGAGATTGCGCTTGGAGAGCTCGTCACGGTGGGTGACGTGGGCTACGTCGACGCCGACGGGTACCTGTTCCTGTGCGACCGCAAGCGCGACATGATCATCTCCGGCGGGGTCAACATCTACCCGGCGGAGATCGAGGGCGCGCTGATACAGATGCCGGGCGTGCGTGACTGCGCCGTGTTCGGTATTCCGGACGAGGAATTCGGCGAGCAGATCTGCGCCCATGTCGAGCCGATCTCCGGTGCGGCCCTCGATGCCGCGGGCGTACGCGCCTATCTGGCTGAGCACCTGGCGCGCTACAAGGTGCCCCGGGTGGTCGAGATCACCGCCGCACTTCCGCGTGAGGATTCCGGCAAGATCTTCAAACGCAAGCTGCGCGCGCCATATTGGGAGAAAGCGGGGCGCAGCATCTGAGGAGTTCCATGGCCGACGACGACGTCACCTTGTACGGTGGGTTGAAGGACAAGCTGGTCGACAGCAAGCAGAAATGGGCCGAGGAAGGCCGCCTGCTGACCGGCAAGACGGCGCCACCGTCGGAACGCCTGCCGCCCGGCCAGCGCCAGGTCGAGACGTGGCCGGTCCTCGACCTCGGCATCAAGCCTGAGATTCCAATCCATGCCTGGCGCCTGTTCGTGGACGGCGAGGTCGAGGCCCCGGTCACTCTGAAGTGGGATGAATTCAGGGCCCTGCCGAGGACCGCGCTGATGACCGACATCCACTGCGTCACCGCCTGGTCGCGCTACGACAACAAATGGGAAGGCGTGACTGCCCGCGCCCTGATCGCCCTCGTGAAGCCCAAGGCGTCGGCGCAACATGTGATCTTCCATTCCTACGACACCTACAAGACCAACGTGCCGCTGGCCGACTTCGCCGCGGAGGACGTCATGCTGGCGTGGAGCTGGAACGGCGAGCCGATCGGCCGCGAACATGGCGGGCCGCTGCGCGTCGTGATCCCCAAGCTCTATTTCTGGAAGAGCGCCAAGTGGATCAAGCGCATCGAATTCTCGGTGTTCGACAAGCCGGGCTTCTGGGAAACGCGCGGTTATCACAATTACGGCGATCCGTGGCGGGAACAACGATATGACGAGGAGGATTGAAATGGGCGCGCACGATTTCAGCTTCACCGCCATCGATGGCCAGCCGCTCGACCTGAAGAACTTTGCGGGCAAGCCGATCCTGCTGGTGAACGTCGCCTCCTATTGCGGGTTCACGCCGCAATACTCCGATCTGCAGGCCCTGCATGAGAACTACGGTTCGCGTGGCCTGGTGGTGCTGGGCGTGCCGTGCAACGATTTCGGCGCGCAGGAGCCTCGCGACGAAGCCGAGATCGCGATGTTCTGCGAGACGATGTACGACGTGACCTTCCCGCTGACCGCTAAACAGAAGGTGATCGGCCCTGAAGCCCACGACCTCTACAAGTGGATCGCGGCGGAAGCGGGCGAGGGCGCCGCACCCAAGTGGAACTTCCACAAGTATCTGATCGGCAAGGACGGCAGCCTGCAGGGCGCCTGGCCGAGCCGCGTGCGGCCGGTTTCCAACGAGATCACGTCCGCGATCGCGGCGACCCTCTAAACCTCAGGCGTCGAGCGCGCGGCGGACCCCGTCGAAGACCTGATGGAACATCTCGGTCGTGAGCCGGCCGGTGTTCGTGTTGTAGCGCGAGCAGTGGTAGCTGTCGGCGAGGATCAGTCCGGTCGGTAGCTCGTGCAGGCGGCCGTGGATGAACGGGTAGGCGCCCGCCGGTCGCACGGTCAGTGCCCGCAGGATCTGGTCGTGGGCGCCCTTGCCCAGGGCCACGAGTATTCGCAGCTTCGACATGACGGCGAGTTCGGACTGCAGGAACGGCCGGCAGGCGGTGAACTCGACAGGCAACGGCTTGTTCTCGGGCGGCAGGCAGCGCACCGCATTGGCGATGCGGCAGTCGACGAGCTGCAGCCCGTCGTCCGGATCGGCGCGGTAGATGCCCTGTGCGAAGCCGAACGTCAGCAGGGTCGAGTACAGAAGGTCTCCGGCATAGTCGCCGGTGAAAGGGCGGCCCGTGCGGTTGGCGCCCTTCATGCCCGGCGCCAGGCCGACAATCAGCAGGCGGGCGTCGAGCTTGCCGAACGAGCGGACCGGCGCGTTCTTCCAGTCGGGGAACTTGCCCTGCAGATCGTTGCGGAAGGCGGCCAGCCTCGGACAACGCGGACAGTCGAGTGGCGGCTCTTCGAAGGCTTGCGCAGACACTGACGCGGGCGGCCTAGGCCGATCGCATCAGCGACTCGGGGGGAGCTTCGTCGCCATCCGCCTCGCCCTCGCGCGGCGCCACGGCTGCCGGACGGGACGCGCGCTCGGACGGGTTGCGGGCGATCAGCGGCGCCAGCTCGGACAGTTCGATGAAGTCGTCGGCCTGGCGGCGCAACTCGTCGGCCACCATCGGCGGGGCGGACTTGATGGTGCTGACGACCGAAACCCGGATCCCGCGGCGCTGCACGGCCTCGACCAGCCGGCGGAAGTCTCCGTCGCCCGAGAACAGGATCACATGGTCGAGATGATCGGCCATTTCGAGCACGTCGATGGCCAGTTCGATGTCCATATTGCCCTTGACCTTGCGGCGGCCCATGGCGTCGGTGAATTCCTTGGCCGGCTTGGTGACCATGGTGTAGCCGTTATAGTCCAGCCAATCGATCAGCGGCCGGATGGGCGAATACTCCTGATCCTCGACCAGCGCTGTGTAGTAATACGCCCGGACCAGCCGGCCTTTTTCCCGGAACACCTTCAGGAGGCGGCGATAGTCGATATCAAAGCCCAGGGAGCGGGCGGCCGAATAGAGATTTGCACCGTCGATGAAGAGAGCGACGCGCTCGTTCTCGTAGAAATTGCCCTTCATGGTGACCGAGCCCTGTCTGAATAAAATGCGCTGACGTGCGAAAAAATATGGAGCCGCAAGAGGCTGGTAACCCATACCTCTCCTGGAACATATTAAGAGTAGGTTGTTAGCCTAAGGATCACAAGGGGTTGAGGGAGCTTGCTCGTGGACAACACAGGCGACCGACCGATTTTCGTGGGCGCCGGCGCCAACCTGCCTCACCCGTCCTACGCCTCGCCCCGCGAGACGCTGCAAGCCGCCCTGCTCGAACTGGACCGGCGGGGGGGCCGCGTGCTGCGTTACTCCCGCTGGTACGGGACGGCCCCGGTGCCGGTCTCGGACCAGCCTTGGTACGTGAACGTGGTCGCCGAGATCTCAACGTCGCTGCCTGCGGACGATCTGCTGACCACCCTGCACGAGATCGAGGACCTTTTCGGCAGGGTTCGCAGCGTGCCCAATGCACCCCGGCTGATCGATCTGGATTTGCTCGACTATCGCGGGAAAAACGTCGCTCCGGGTGCCGGGAGAGCCGTTCTGCCGCATCCCCGGATGGCGGGGCGGGCCTTTGTCCTGCGGCCTCTGGCCGATCTCGCGCCAACCTGGCGCCACCCGGTGTCCGGCACGTCGATCCACGACCTCCTGAAGGCCCTGCCGGCGGATCAGGTCGCCCGGCCGCTGCAGCCCGACGGCTTGCCTTTTGGGCCGGGGCAGGTATAACCGCCGGCTTCCAGGAAATTCTGAGGTTCCCGCCCATGGCGCGCGTCACCGTCGAAGACTGCATCGTGCAGGTCCCCAACCGTTTCGAGCTGGTCATGTTCGCCTCGCAGCGCGCCCGCGACATCTCGGCCGGCGCCCAGATCACGCTTGACCGCGATCGCGACAAGAACCCGGTCGTGGCGCTGCGCGAGATCGCCGAGATGAAGCTCGACCAGGCGGTCCTGAAGGATTCCCTGATTTCGGGCATGCAGAAGCATGCCGACGTCGACAAGCCCGAGGAGGTCAACGAAATGGCCGAGCTCGAGCAGGAGCTGGCCGCGGCGCTGGCGCAGGGCGGTGCGGAAGCCGCCCAGCCCAAGGCGCTGCCGATGGCGGAGGAAGACGACGTCGCGGAGTAATCTGGCGGCGGCCTGAGCCCCAACCGGGTTCCGGCCGCTATTCGCGCAAACGTCGTGGAGTGAACGCAATCGTCCCCATATAGTGGGGCGACCGCCATGATTCGCCAATTCGAACTCGTCGAGCGCGTACAGTCCTACGATCCGGATGCGGACGAGGACGTCTTGAACCGCGCCTATGTCTATGGCCTGAAGAAGCACGGCAACCAGCTGCGGGCCTCGGGCGACCCCTATTTCTCCCATCCCGTCGAGGTCGCCGGCCTCCTGGCCGAGATGCGGCTCGACACGGACTCGATCGTCACGGGCCTGCTGCACGACACGCTCGAGGACACCGACGCGACGCGCGACGAGATCGCAAGTCTGTTCGGCGAGGACATTGCGCGCCTGGTCGACGGCGTCACCAAGCTTTCGCGCCTGGAGATCCAGTCGGAGAGCACCAAGGAAGCAGAGAACCTGCGCAAGCTGGTGCTGGCGATGTCGTCGGACATCCGCGTGCTGCTGGTGAAGCTCGCCGACCGCCTGCACAACATGCGCACCCTGCATCACATCAAGGAGCCGGCGCGCCGCCGACGCATCGCGCGCGAGACCATGGACCTCTACGCGCCGCTCGCCTCACGCATCGGCATGGAGAATGTGAAGCGCGAACTCGAGGAACTGGCCTTCGCGGAACTCAATCCCGACGGCCGGGCTTCGGTGCTGGCGCGCCAGGGCTATCTGCGCGAGCGCGGCGACAAGCTGGTGCCGCAGATCGAGGTCGAGCTGGTCAGGACGCTGAAGGAGGGTGGGCTCGAGGCCCAGGTCTCGGGCCGCGAGAAGACGCCCTATTCGATCTGGCGGAAGATGCAGACGAAGAACGTATCCTTCGAGCAGCTCTCCGATATCATGGCGTTCCGCATCATCGTCTCGGACGTGGCGCAGTGTTATCAGGCCCTCGGCCTGCTGCACGGCCGCTATCAGGTGCTGCCGCAGCGCTTCAAGGATTACATCTCCGTTCCCAAGCCCAACGGCTACCGCTCGCTGCACACCGGCGTGATCGGCCCGCTCGGCCAGCGCATCGAGATCCAGATCCGTACCGAGGAGATGCAGGACCAGGCCGAGCGCGGCGTGGCTGCCCACTGGATCTACAAGCAGGGTGGTCCGTCGACCGACGCACCGCAATATGCGTGGCTGCGCAGCCTGATGGACATCCTCGACAAGGCACCGAATGCCGAGGAATTCCTCGAGCACACCAAGCTCGAGATGTTCCAGGACCAGGTCTTCTGCTTCACGCCCAAGGGCAAGCTGATCGCGCTGCCGCGCGGCGCGACGCCGATCGACTTCGCCTATGCCGTGCATAGCCAGGTGGGCGACACCTGTGTCGGCGCCAAGATCAATGGGCGCATGCTGCCGCTGCGGACGCAGCTTTCGAACGGGGACCAGGTCGAGATCATCACGTCGAAGGCGCAGACCCCGTCACCGACCTGGGAGCGCTTCGTCGTCACTGGCAAGGCCAAGGCTGCGATCCGCCGCTTCATCCGGACGCGCCAGCGCGAGCAGTACATCCAACTCGGCAAGTCGCTGCTCGAGAAGGCCTTTCACGAGGAAGGGTACGAGGTCACCGAAAAGGGGCTCGACGGCGTGCGCATCAACTTCAAGCAGGCCTCGACGGACGACCTCATCGCGACGGTCGGCGCCGGGCTCGTCGGCGCTCGCGAGGTCCTGACGTCGGTCTATCCGGGGCTGAAGCAGCCACGCAAGGGTGGCGCCGACGTCGTGCCGATCTCGCGGGGCCGCTCGAAGTCCGCCAAGACTGGCGAGGGGGCCCGAGGGAGCAAGCTCGAGGGCGAGCAGATCCCTATCCGCGGGCTGATCCCGGGCATGGCGGTGCATTTCGCGCGCTGCTGCCATCCGCTGCCGGGCGATCGCATCGTCGGCATCATCACGACCGGCAAGGGCGTCACCATCCATACGATCGACTGCGCCACGCTGGAGAGCTTTTCCGAGGCGCCCGAGCGCTGGATCGACGTCGGCTGGGATTCGATGAGCGAGGGCGGAGGCGGCGTCTACACCGGACGTCTCAGGATCACCGTCGCCAACCAGCCCGGCAGCCTGTCGAGCCTGTCGACGGTGATCGCCCGCCACCAGGGCAACATTTCGAACCTGCGCATCGTCAACCGGTCGATGGATTTCTTCGACATGGTGATCGACGTCGAAGTGTCCGACGTGAAGCACCTGGCCGACATCACCGCCGCGCTGCGTGCCACCCCTGCCATCAACGCCGTCGAACGCGCCCGCAATTGACGGTTTCCTCGTTCTCCCTCCGCGAAAGTTGCGTATGACTGCGCCCAATCCCCTGCGTCTTGGCATCAATATCGATCACGTCGCCACCGTGCGGAACGCGCGCGGCGGGCATCTGCCCGATCCTCTGCGGGCTGCCCGCCTGGCCGAGGCGGCTGGCGCCGACGGCATCACCGCGCATCTGCGCGAGGATCGCCGCCACATCGTCGATGCCGACATCGACGGGCTGATGCGGGAACTCAAAGTGCCACTCAACTTCGAGATGGCGGCGACCCGGGAGATGGTCGATATCGCCCTGCGCCATCGTCCGCACGCGGCCTGCATCGTTCCCGAGAAGCGCGAGGAGCGGACCACCGAAGGCGGGCTCGACGCCGCGGGGCAGCACAATCACCTGAAGCCGATCGTGGCGCGCCTGCGCGACGCCGGGATACGCGTTTCGTTGTTCATCGAGGCCGATCCGCGCCAACTCGAGGCGGCCGTCACCCTGGGCGCACCGGTCGTGGAGTTGCACACCGGCCGCTACTGCGAGATCGAGGGCGCGGCCAAGCAGGCGGAGTTGCAGCGCATCGCCACCGCGGCGAAGCTGTGCGCCCGGCTCGGCCTCGAATGCCATGCCGGCCACGGGCTGAGCTACGGCGACGTGGCGCCGATCGCCGCCATTCCCGAGGTGCGCGAACTCAACATCGGCCATTTCCTGGTCGGTGAGGCGATCTTCGTGGGCCTGGAGCAGGCGATCCGGGAGATGCGCCGCATCATGGATGCTGCCCGTGCCGGGGGACCGCCGGCGTGATCATCGGCCTCGGCAACGATCTCTGCGACATCCGGCGCATCGAGAAGTCGCTCGAGCGGTTCGGCGAGCGCTTCGTCCAGCGCGTCTTCACGGAAACCGAGCAAAAGCGCTCGGAAGGCCGGGCGACCCGAGCCGCCAGCTACGCGAAGCGGTTTGCCGCCAAGGAGGCCTGCGCCAAGGCCCTGGGCACCGGCCTGCGGGCGGGGGTCTTCTGGCGTGACATGGGTGTGATCAATCAGAAGAGCGGCAAGCCCACCCTGGCCTTGACCGGCGGAGCGTTGGCGCGCCTGCAGAAGATCACGCCGGCCGGCATGACTGCCCAAATCGACTTGAGCATCACGGACGAATACCCGCTCGCTCAAGCAGTCGTGATCATCTCGGCGGTGCCCAATTCATGAGCCCGAGGACGGTTTGGACGCTCGCCGAGGCTCCCATGCCGCGGTTGGGGCGGGAGACAGGGGCCCCGGGCCCTGCTATAGCCCCCGCTTGTTTAAACTGGTACGGCGATGACGGACGTGGCTGAGCGTCGCAAGAGAACACAAGAAAAGACCGGCGGTTGGGGCGAAACCGTCCGGACGGTGGTGTATGCCGTCCTGATCGCACTGGTCGTTCGGACGTTTGCCATCGAGCCCTTCAATATCCCGAGCGGCTCGATGATCCCGACCTTGCTGGTTGGCGACTATCTGTTCGTGTCCAAGTATTCGTATGGATACAGTAAGCATTCCTTCCCTTTTTCGCTTGGCGTGTTTTCGGGGCGCATCTTCGGCTCGCCGCCCGAGCGGGGCGACGTCGCCGTGTTCAAGTATCCCGGCGACCAGGGCCAAGGCGTCAATCGCACCGACTACATCAAGCGTATCGTCGGCATGCCGGGTGATCGCATCCAGGTGACGAACGGCCTGCTGCACATCAACGGCGTGGCCGTCGACCGGCTGAAGATCGGCGACCATGTGAAGGGCAACAACGGCCACTACCAGAAGGGCACGCTCTACAGCGAGACACTGCCCAACGGCCGCCGCTACACGGTGCTCGAGTATCGCGACGACGGGATGGCCGACAACACGCCGGAGTTCCTCGTGCCGGCCGGCAGCTACTTCGTCATGGGGGACAATCGCGACGATTCGCTCGACAGCCGAACGCGGCTGATGCTGCGCGATTTCTCCGGCTCGACGCGCGACCGCGACCAGCTCGGCTGGTACGTGCCCTCGGAAAATCTTGTCGGCCGGGCGGAGTTCATCTTCTTCTCCCACGATCCGTCGGCGGCCGGGTGGCTGGAGCCGTGGAAATGGCCCGAGGCGATACGCTGGAACCGCTTCTTCATGGCAATCAACTGATCTCGACGGACGTCGATCTCGCGGCGCTGTCGAAGGATGTGGGGCATGTTTTCGCGCATGCCGAACTTGCTTCGGAAGCGCTGACCCATCGCAGCGCGCTCGATCGTCGGCCAGAGCTCAAGGCGGCCTTCCCAAACGGCAACGAACGTCTGGAATTCCTGGGCGACCGCGTGCTTTCGCTCGCCATGGCCGACCTCCTGTTGCGCCGCTTCCCGCACGAGCGCGAGGGCGAACTGGCGCGCCGGCATGCTGCGCTGGTGCGCGCCGAAACCCTGGTCGGAATCGCCACCGAAATCGGCCTCGGCAGCTATCTGCGCCTCGGCGACTCGGAACGCACCCCGGGCAGCAGCGTACAGCCCAACATCCTGGCCGATGCCCTGGAAGCACTCCTCGGCGCCATCTTCCTCGACGCCGGCCTGGAGGCTGCGGCCGCCAGCGTGGCTTTGCTTTGGGGTGACCGCCTCAGCAGCCGGGTGGCGGTGCCGCGCGATCCCAAGACGGCTCTGCAGGAATGGGCGCAGGCGCGCCGTCTGCCATTGCCCATGTATATCGAGGTCGATCGAGAGGGCCCGCCGCACGCGCCGGTCTTCGTGGTCGATGCGGTCCTCAAGGGGCACGATCCTGCGCGCGGCCGGGGCGGCAGCAAGCGCGAGGCCGAACGGCGGGCCGCCATGACATTGCTGGAGAGGTTGAACGGGGCATGAGCACACCTGCAACGCGGGCCGGGTTCGTCGCCGTCGTCGGCGCGCCGAACGCCGGCAAATCGACCCTGGTGAACGGCCTGGTCGGCTCCAAGGTGAGCATCGTTTCGCCCAAGGTGCAGACGACGCGCATGCGCGTGATCGGCATCGCGATGACCGACCTGCCCGACACGGGCGAGGGCCCCTCGCGGGCGCAGGTGGTGCTGGTCGACACGCCCGGCATCTTCCGCGTCGCCAAGCGGCGCCTCGAACGCGCCATGGTCGCCGCCGCCTGGCAGGGCGCCGACGATGCCGACCTTGTGGCACTGGTGGTCGATGCCGAGCGCGGCATCGGGCAGGAGACAAGAGCGATCGCGGAGAGGCTGAAGGAGTCGCGTACGCCGCGCTTTCTTGTCCTGAACAAGATCGACCTGGTGGCGCGCGAAACGTTGCTTGCGCTCACCGCCGAACTCAACGCCATTGTGCCGTTCGAGCGCACCTTCATGGTGAGCGCGCTCAAGGCCGACGGCATCGGCGACCTGCTGACGGCCTTCGCGCAGGCGATGCCGCCAGGGCCCTTCCTCTATCCCGAGGATCAGGCGGCCGATCTGCCATTGCGCCTGCTGGCGGCGGAGGTGACGCGCGAGCAGGTGTTCCTGCAGCTTCACCAGGAACTGCCTTACGAGGCGGCTGTGGAGACCGAGAAATGGGAGGATCGGCCCGACGGCAGCGTCCGCGTCGAGCAGATCATCTATGTCCAGCGCGAGGGTCAGCGCGCGATCTTCCTCGGCAAGGGCGGTGCCCGCATCAAGCAGATCGGCGCGCGGGCGCGTCACGAGCTCTCGCAAATGCTCGAGCGCCCGGTGCATCTCTTTCTCCACGTGAAGGTGAGCGAACGCTGGGCCGAGGACCCGTCGCACTACCGCACGATCGGGCTCGACTATCAGTCGTAGGCTCATTGGAGCGCGCCACTCCAGTTGCACTCAAGTCTTCGTCGACGTTCAAGAGTGAGCGTAACCGGAGTTGCGCGATCCGTTGACAGGCTTCGCCCGGTTTACGACGGCGCGAGATCGAGTGAATGGATCATGGCGCCCGACGCATCTCGGTGACTGACCGTCATGACGCCGGACTTCCCGTCGATCTTCACATGGCCGAAGTGGCAGGCGCCTTCTAGCGGCGAGAGATCAAAGCGGCCGGGCGGCGGCACCTTCTGGAACACGACCTGCGGGCCGAACGTGCCGTCGAGTGCGTTGGGGCCGAAGCCGCCGGCACAGAGCGGGCCCGACACGAACTCGTAGAACGGCGTGAAGTCCTGGAAGGCGGCCCGCCCGGGATCGTAGCGGTGGGTGGCGGGATAATGCACGTCGGCCGTGATCCAGTGCACGTTGCGGATGTCCTCCCGCCGGATGAAGGACAGCAGATCGGCGATCTCGAGTTCGCGGCCCAGTGGCGGGCCGTCGTCGGCATTCGCGACCGCCTCGAATCCCGACTTGCGGCGCCAGTCGTCGTAGACGACAAGGCCGAGCGGCATGTCGGCCGCGATGATCTTCCAGGTGGCCGTCGAGGCCTTGAGGGCCTGCTTCAGCCAGACGACCTGCTCGATTCCGAGAAAGGCCGCGTTCGAGCCCGCCTTGTCTTGCCGGTTCGGGCCGTTAGGCGCGCGAAAGCTCCTCATGTCGAGTCGGAAGAGATCGAGGCGTGGCCCGAACGAAAACCTGCGATACAGCCGCATGGGCACATCGAGTCCGTCGGCCAAGGGCATGAACTCGCGAAACGCCCGTTCGGCACGCCGCGCCAGCACGCCCACGTCCTTCTCGTGATAGCGCCGATCCTCGTCGAGTCGCCTTTCCCAGTACCAGTTGTCGAGGACGTCGTGATCGTCCCACAGGGCGATCATCGGGACCTCGGCGTTGAAGCGGCGGAGACCGGCATCGAGGAAATTGTAGAGGTGGTTGCCGCGGAAATCGGCGAGGGTCTGGGCGACCCTGGATTTTTCCTCCCTCATCAGGTTCTTCCAGACGCGCCCGTCCGGCAGCTTCTTCTCGGGGGCAAGTGGATCGTCGGCATAAATCGTGTCGCCGCAATGAACGAAGAAGTCCGGTGCGAGGGACCGCATCGCCTCGTAGATCGTCATGCCGCCGATCTCGGGATTGATGCCCCAGCCCTGGCCGGCCGTATCGGCCGACCAGACGAAGCTCACGTCTGCGTCGACAGGCGGCGGCGTGCGGAAGCGTCCCTGCACCCAGTCGCTCGTCGCATTCGCGTCGGAGAGATCGGCATAGGCGATGCGATAGAAGATAGTCTGTCCCGGCGGGAGCCCGTCGAGACGCAGGCGCGAGGTGAAGCCGGTCGCCTCGAGTGCGAGCGGCCCTTCGATGCGCCGCGCGTCGGTGAAGCTCTCCGTCGTCGCATATTCCGCGATCATGCGCGCGGGCCTGTCCGCGCGGCTCCAGAGGGTTGCGCCGCTCCCGCCAACATCGCCGGACTGTACCCCCTGAAGCAGATGCGGCCGCGCAGCCGCGACCGTCTGGGCGAATACACGGGAGGGGAGGGCGGCAAGCGGACCTGCCCCCAGCACGGCCCGTCGGCTCAGTCTCGACATGC
This sequence comes from Rhodospirillaceae bacterium, assembly GCA_009772935.1. Classification (GTDB taxonomy): domain Bacteria; phylum Pseudomonadota; class Alphaproteobacteria; order Reyranellales; family Reyranellaceae; genus Reyranella. The sequence continues at coordinate 12,822 of WOUR01000010.1, read as the reverse complement.
CGCAACCTAGCGCGAATTAACCCGGCGGGGCATACACGGGCATGGATTGGAACGACGAAGGCATCGTGCTGGCGGCGCGGTCTCACGGCGAGACGGGCCTCGTCGTTTCGTTGCTGACGCGCGAACACGGCCGTCACGCCGGCTTCGTGCCGGGTGGCGTCTCGCGGCGCGCCCGTCCGATCTGGCAGTCCGGCAATCTGGTCGAGGTTGGCTGGCGGGGACGCCTGCCCGAGCAGCTCGGGAACTATTCGGGCGAGCTGCGGGAGCCACACGCCGCGCGCGCCATGGACGACGCTTCGGAACTGGCCGGGCTCGCGGCGGCCTGTGCGGTCATCGACGCGGCCCTCCCCGAGCGCGAACCGCATCCGGCGATGTTCGATGGATGCCGCGCTTTCCTAGGCTCTCTGGGACATCCAGGCTGGCCCACGATCTATGTGAGGCTCGAACTCGGCCTGTTGCAGGAGCTGGGCTTCGGCCTCGATCTGGAGAAATGCGCGGTCACGGGCTCGACCGAGGACCTGGCCTATGTCTCGCCCCGGACGGGGCGCGCGGTCTCCCGTGCGGCCGCGGGCCCCTACAAGGAGAAGCTGCTGCCGCTGCCCGGCTTTCTATCCACCGGCGGGCTGCCTTCCGACGAGGATGAGCTGCGCCAGGGCCTCGATCTGACGGGATTTTTCCTGGAGCGGCACGTTTTTTGGCCGCACAACAAGCCCTTGCCTCCCGCACGGTCGAGATTTATGGAATCGCTCCAACGCTAGAAAAATCAGGCCGCGGCTGGAACTGCGGCTCCTCCCCTCGTCACGCTGGTCCATGGCAAAGCGCAACAACGTCGTCCCACTGGCCGAAGTGAAGCCGGTTCAATTCGGAGACGCGCTCCGCGAGCGCTATCTGTCGTATGCGCTGTCGACCATCATGTCGCGGTCGCTTCCGGACGTGCGCGACGGGCTGAAGCCGGTGCATCGCCGGCTGATGTACGCCATGCGCCAGCTGCGGCTCGATCCGAACAGTGCCTTCAAGAAGAGCGCCCGCGTCGTCGGCGACGTGATCGGCCAGTATCACCCGCACGGCGACCAGTCGATTTACGACGCGCTGGTGCGCCTCGCCCAGGAATTCGCCGCGCGCTATCCGCTGATCGAGGGGCAGGGCAACTTCGGCAACATCGACGGCGATAACCCCGCCGCGATGCGTTACACCGAGGCCCGCCTCACCGAGGTGGCCGAGGCCTTGCTGGGCGGCATCGACGAGAATGCCGTCGACTTCCGGCCCAACTACGACGGCTCGACCGAGGAGCCGATCGTCCTGCCCGGCGGCTTTCCGAACCTGCTGGCCAATGGAGCTGCGGGGATCGCCGTCGGCATGGCGACCTCGATCCCACCACACAATGTGGGCGAACTCTGCGACGCGCTGCTGCATCTCATAAAGACACCCAACTCGCGCATCGAGACGCTGGTCGACCTGGTCAAGGGGCCTGACTTCCCGACCGGCGGCATCCTGGTCGAGCCGCGAGAATCCATCGTCGAGGCCTACAGGACCGGTCGCGGCGCCTTCCGCCTGCGCGCCCGCTGGGACGTCGAGCAGCTGCCGCGCGGCCAGTATCGCATCGTCGTCACCGAGATCCCGTATCAGGTCCAGAAGGGCAAGTTGATCGAGCGGATCGCCGAGATCATCAACGCCAAGAAGCTGCCGATCCTCGAGGACGTGCGCGACGAGTCGGCCGACGACGTCCGTATCGTGCTGGAGCCCAAGACCGGCAACGTGCCAGCCGAGCTCCTGATGGAGCAGCTCTTCAAGCTCAGCGATCTCGAGACTCGTTTCCCGCTGAACCTCAATGTCCTCGACAAGGACAACACGCCGCGCGTCATGGACCTGCGCGAAGCGCTGCAGGCCTTCCTCGATCACCGGCGCGAGGTGCTGGTGCGGCGGTCGACCTTCCGGCTGGCCGCGATCGAACGGCGCCTGGAGATCCTCGACGGCTACCTGATCGCCTATCTGAACCTCGACAAGCTGATCAAGATCATCCGCGAAGAGGACGAGCCCAAGCCCAAGATGATCAAGGCTTTCGGGCTCACCGACCTGCAGGCCGAGGCGATCCTAAACATGCGCCTGCGCGCGCTGCGCCGGCTCGAGGAGTTCGAAATCCGCGGCGAGCACAAGAAGCTCAGTGCCGAACGCAAGGACCTCAAGGCCCTGCTCAAGGACGATGGGCTTCAATGGAACGCCATCGCCGACGAGGTTCGTGAAACCAAGAAGAAGTTCGGAGGCAAGACCGAGCTTGGTCGCCGCCGCACCGAGTTGGCTGACGCGCCGGCCGAGATCGAGCATGCGATCGAGGATTTCGTCGAGCGCGAGCCGGTGACGGTGATCCTGTCCGAGAAGGGCTGGATCCGCGCCGCCAAGGGCCATCTCGACGACAAGGCCGCCAGCGAACTCAAGTACAAGGAAGGCGATACGGCACGCTTCGCCATCCATGCCCAGTCGACCGACAAGATCCTGCTCTTCGGCACCAACGGCCGCTTCTACACGGTCGGCTGCGATCGCCTGCCGAGCGCGAGGGGCCATGGAGAGCCGATCCGGCTGATGATCGAACTGGGCAACGACCAGGATATCGTTCACCTCGAAGTCCTGAAGGGCGGTCGCAAGTTCCTCGTGGCGTCCGATGCCGGACGCGGCTTCGTCGTGCCGGAGGACGAGGTCGTGGCGCAGACCAAGAACGGCAAGGGCGTCCTGAACCTTGCCGACAAGGAGAGGGCGCAGGCTTTTGCCGTCGTGCCCGAAGGGGCGAATTCCGTCGCCGTGCTGAGCGAAGGTCGCAAGCTGCTGATCTTCCCGCTCGAGGAAGTGCCCGAGATGGGCCGCGGACGCGGCGTGCTTCTGCAGAAGTCGAAGGGCGACCGGCTGTCGGACGCGCAGGCCTTCGTCCTTTCGGAAGGGTTGCCATGGAGTAACCGGACCATTCCGGCGGCGGACCTGAAGTTCTGGCGGGGCGAGCGTGCGCAGGCAGGGCGCATGCCGGAGAAGGGCTGGCCGCGGGCCAAACGCTTCAAGGATTGAACATGGACCTGACGCTGATCTGGAAGGCGCTGCTGATCGGCGTTGTCGAAGGTCTCACCGAATTCCTCCCCGTCTCGTCGACGGGCCACATCATCCTCGCCGAGGAACTGCTCGACTTCCAGGGGCCGCCGGGCAAGGTCTTCGAGATCGTCATCCAGCTGGGCGCGATCCTCGCTGTCTGCCTGCTCTATCGTGCGAAGATCTGGACGACCGCGAAGGGTGTTCTGGAGCGGGACCGGCAGGCGACACGATTTGCCTTGGCCATCCTGGTTGCGTTCCTGCCGGCCGTCATCGTGGGGGTCGCTGCCCACAAGTACATCAAATCGGTGTTGTTCAGTCCGTGGGTGGTCGCCATCGCCCTGATCGTGGGCGGCATCGCCATCCTGCTGATCGAGCGTTTCGCGCAGAGGCCGCGTATCAAGACCCTCGACGACGTCGACCTGAAGACCGCGCTCTATGTCGGCCTCTGCCAGTGCGTGGCGATGATCCCGGGCGTATCGCGTTCGGGCGCCACGATCATGGGCGCGCGGATTTTCCGCGTGGACCGTGCAACGGCGGCCGAGTTTTCGTTCTTCCTCGCCATGCCCACCATGCTTGGGGCGACGGTCTACGACCTCTACAAGAATTGGTCGTCGCTGAGTTGGGATCATGGCGGCGTGATCGCACTGGGCTTCGTCGCCGCCTTCGTGTCGGCGATGCTGGTGGTGCGCGCGTTCGTGCGCTTCATCAGCCGCCATGGGTTTACCGTTTTTGCCTGGTACCGGATTGCAGTGGGCGCATTGGCGCTCACCTTATTGCTCATGCGTTGAGCCTTTCATCCGGTGCAGTGCGCATGTCATAAGCCGCGCACATCAGGCGGCATTGCGCGTCGTCCTGCAAAACGAGTGTGGAGTACAAGTTTCATGCAACGTCGCAAGTTCATCCGTACGGCCGGCATCGGGACCGCGGCCGTCGCCGCTACCGGCACGTTGGCCGCGCCGGCCATCGCGCAGTCCGCGCCCGAGCTGAAGTGGCGCATGGCGTCGAGCTTCCCGAAGTCGCTGGACACGATCTTCGGTTCCGGCGAACTCTTCACGAAGTATGTCTCCGACGCGACCGACGGCAAGTTCCAGATCCGCCTGTTTGCCGGCGGCGAAATCGTTCCCGGCCTGCAGGTCGCCGACGCCGTCCAGAACGGCACGGTCGAGATGGGCCACACGGCTTCGTACTACTATGTCGGCAAGGACCTGACCTTCGCGCTCGACTGCGCCGTACCGTTCGGCCTGAACGCGCGCCAGCAGGATGCCTGGTGGAACTGGGGCAACGGCCGCCAGCTGATGAACGAGTTCTTCAAGGACTACAACATCCACTCGATTCCCTGCGGCAACACCGGCGCCCAGATGGGCGGCTGGTTCCGCAAGGAAATCAAGACCGTCGACGATCTCAAGGGCCTGAAGTTCCGCGTCAGCGGCTTTGCCGGCGAGGTGCTCACCAAGCTCGGCGTGGTGCCGCAGCAGATCGCCGGCGGCGACATCTACCCGGCGCTCGAGAAGGGTACGATCGACGCGGCGGAGTGGGTCGGTCCCTACGACGACCAGAAGCTCGGCTTCAACAAGGTCGCTCCGTATTATTACTATCCCGGCTGGTGGGAAGCCGGCCCGCAGCTCTCGGCCTATGTGAACCTCGCCAAGTGGTCGGAGCTGCCGAAGTCGTATCAGGCAATCGTCGAGGCGGCTGCCGCCAAGGCGCACACCTCGATGCTCTCCAAGTACGATGCCCAGAACCCGAAGGCGGTTCGCGAGCTGGTCGGCGCCGGCACCAAGCTGCTGCCGTTCACGCCGCAGGTCCTCGAAGCCTGCTACAACGCGACCAACGACCTGTTCGCTCAGCTCAACGAGAAGAACCCGAAGTGGAAGAAGGTCTTCGAATCGTGGAAGCCCTTCCGCGCCGAAGAAGTCCTGTGGTTCCGCGTCGCCGAAAACACGATGGACAACTTCATGGCCCGCCAGTCGGCGGCCAACAAGCTCTAGGCTTCGTTGCCTTTGCCCTGGAAAACCCCGCTTCGGCGGGGTTTTCTTTGTCCGCATGCCTCCAGCACCAGCTTTTCATCGGCGTTGCGCCATGCGATAACGCCGGCAACAAGGTTTTGGTTCGCGTGGCAAAAGGCGCGCGTTCGTTAAGCAAGAGACCTAGGGAGATAGACCAAATGCAACGTCGCAAATTCCTGCGCACGGCCAGTGTCGGCGGTGCGACGGTCGCCACCGCGGGTGTCCTGGCCGCCCCGGCAGTCGCTCAGTCGATGCCCGAGGTGAAGTGGCGCATGGCCTCCAGCTTCCCCAAGTCGCTCGACACGATCTACGGGGCCGGCGAGTTCTTCGCCAAGCGCGTCGCGGCGTTGACCGACAACAAGTTCCAGATCCGCGTCTTTGCGGCCGGCGAGATCGTCCCGGGCCTGCAGGTCGTCGACGCCGTCCAGAACGAGACCGTCGAGTGCGGCCATACCGCCTCCTACTATTATGTCGGCAAGGATCCGACCTTCGCCTTCGACACGGCGCTGCCGTTCGGCCTCAACACCCGCCAGCACAATGCCTGGGTCTATTTCGGCGGCGGCCTCGAGCTGATGCGGGAGTTCTACAAGGAGTACAAGCTGATCTCCTTCCTGATGAGCCACACCGGCGCACAGATGGGCGGATGGTGGCGCAAGGAGATCAAGACGCCCGAGGACATGAAGGGCGTAAAGATGCGCATCGGCGGCTTCGCAGGCCAGGTGATGGCGAAGCTCGGCGTGGTGCCGCAGCAGATCGCCGGCGGCGACATCTATCCGGCGCTGGAGAAGGGCACGATCGATGCGGCCGAATGGGTCGGCCCCTACGACGACCAGAAGCTCGGCTTCAACAAGGTCGCGCCCTATTACTACTATCCCGGCTGGTGGGAAGGCTGCGCGGCCCTGTCGCTCTACTGCGGTGAGAAGGCGTATGAAGCCCTGCCGCCGATGTACAAGGAAGCGATCGCTGCGGCATCGGGAGACACGGTGAGCTGGTCGGTCGCCAAGTACGATGCCCAGAACCCGCGCGCCCTCCGAGAGCTGGTGGCGGCCGGAACGAAGTTCCTGCCGTTCCCGCAGTCGGTAATGGAAGCGTGCTTCGGCGCCGCGAACGAACTCTATGCCGAAACCATCGCCAAGAACCCGAAGTTCAAGAAAGTCTACGATTCCTGGAAGCCCTTTCGGAACGAGGAGGTTCTCTGGTTCCGCGTTGCCGAGAATACGTTCGACAACTTCATGGCGCGCCAGTCGGCAGCCAACAAACTCTGAGGCCTCCGGCCTGGCCGGTCGAAAGCCCCGCTTCGGCGGGGCTTTTTTGTTGTCGGAGCGGATCAATTCACGCCGAAACATTGCATATATTTAAGGATTTTCCAGCAGGCGGGCGCTTTTCAAATTCAATTTCGCATGCCAGTGTTGCAGGCGCTGAAGGGGGCCATGAAGGCAACCACGGGAGGAAAGAGAATCATGCAACGTAGGAAATTCATCAGGACCGCGGGCGTTGGTGCTGCAGGCGTAGCGGCGGCGACCACGGTTGCCGCGCCGGCTATTGCCCAGAGCATGCCGGAAGTTAAGTGGCGTCTGACGTCGAGCTTCCCCAAGTCACTCGACACGCTTTACGGCGGTTCCGAGCTTTTCGCCAAGCTCGTCGGCGAGATGTCGGACGGCAAGTTCCAGATCCGTCCCTTCGCGGCGGGCGAAATCGTTCCCGGCCTGCAGGTTGCCGATGCGGTGCAGAATGGAACTGTCGAGGCCGGACAGACGGCTGCCTACTACTATTTCGGCAAGCACCCGAACTTCGTGTTCGAAACCGGCCTGCCGTTCTCGATGAACCAGCGCCAGTACTATGCCTGGCTGGAGTTCGGCGGCGGCCACGATCTGATCAACGACTTCTACAAGGAGTACAACTTCCGCTCCTTCACCTTCGGCGGCACCGGCTGCCAGATGGGCGGCTGGTTCCGCAAGGAAATCAAGTCGATGGACGACATGAAGGGCCTGAAGTTCCGCGTCGGCGGCTTCGCCGGCCTGATCCTCACGCGCCTCGGGGTGGTGCCGCAGCAGATCGCCGGCGGCGATATCTATCCGGCGCTCGAGAAGGGCACGATCGACGCCTGCGAGTGGGTCGGTCCTTACGACGACGAGAAGCTCGGCTTCAACAAGGTCGCGAAGTACTACTACTATCCCGGCTGGTGGGAAGGCGCGTCGGTCGGCTCGCTCTACATCAACAACGATGCCTGGGCGAAGCTGCCCAAGCCCTATCAGGCGATGGTCGAGGCTGCGGCCGGACGGGTCACCTCCTGGATGGTACCGAAGTACGACGCCGGCAATCCGCCGGCCCTGCGTCGCCTCGTGGCAGCCGGCACCGAACTGCGCCCGTTCCCGCGCGCCGTGCTCGAGCCGTGCTTCCTCGAAGCCTACAAGTTCTACGATGAGCTCTCGGCCAAGGACCCGAAGTTCAAGAAGATCTATGACAACATGAAGGCCTTCCGCGCCGACGAGAACCTGTGGTTCCGCGTGGCCGAGAACACCTTCGACAACTTCAACTTCGCGATGTCGGCACAGGGCCGCTGAGCGAAGCACCTCAAGAGAAAAGCCCCGCCGGTTGGCGGGGCTTTTTTGTGCCTTCGATCTACTTGAAGACCGGCGGCGCCGAGTCCTCGGCAGGTGGTGCCTCGAGTTCGATCTTGATCGTGGTGGGATCGATACCGTGCGGCTTGTCAAGGAAGTAGGTCACGGACTGCGGCACCGCGATCACGATCGCCACCATGAAGAGCTGGAGGATCACCCAGGGAATCGAGCCCCAGTAGATGTCCGAGCTCTTCACTTCCTTCGGCGCCACGCTGCGCAGGTAGAACAGCGCAAAGCCGAAGGGCGGGTGCATGAACGAGGTCTGCATGTTCACGCAGAGCATGACCCCGAACCAGATGAGGGCGGCATCAGCTCCGACGACTGGCGCCAGCAGCTTCTGCGCGACCGGCGCCAGCATCGGGATGATGATGAACGCGATCTCGAAGAAGTCGAGGAAGAAGGCCAGGAAGAAGACGAACAGGTTGACGACGATCAGGAAGCCCCAGACACCCCCCGGCAGGTTCGACATCAGGTGCTCGACCCACTGGTTGCCGTCGACACCCTGGAAGGTGATCGAGAAGCACGTCGCGCCGACCAGGATGAACGCCACCATCGCCGTGATGCGCATGGTCGCCTGGAAGGCCTGCACGATCAGGTCCCGCAGATCCTTCACCTGCCAGGCCCTCCAGCACAACCAGATGATCGCGGCGAACATCACCGTGAACGCTGCCTGGAATGCCAGCGACTTGAAGGCGACGATGCCGATCAGGGCGCCGATGATGGCGGCGGCGCAGCCGCCCAGGAACATGATGCGGTCGAACGTCGTGAGCGGGGCGTTGCGCACCACGGCGAGGACGATCGCGCCGATCGTGCCCATCGCGCCGGCCTCGGTGGGGGTCGCCAGGCCCATCATGATGGTGCCCAGTACGAGGAAGATCAGCACGGCGGCAGGGATGATGCCCCACGCGCATTTGACCAGGAGTTCCTTGCCGAACAGCGTCCGCGGCACCGGCGGCAGCGCCGCCGGTTTCACGAGCGTGAGATAGAAGGTGTAGCCGGCGAACAGGGCGATCTGCAGCAGGGACGGTCCCCAGGCGCCGAGATACATGTCACCCACGGACTTGCCGAGCTGGTCCGCCAGCACGATCAGCACCAGCGAGGGCGGGACGAGCTGCGTGATCGTGCCCGATGCCGCCAGCACGCCGGTCGCGTAGCGCATGTCGTATTTGTAGCGCATCATCACCGGCAGGGTGATCAGCGCCATGGCGATGACCTGGGCCGCCACGGTGCCGGTGATGGCGCCGAGGATGAAGCCCACGATGATGGTCGAGTAGCCCAACCCACCCTTGATGGGACCGAAGAGCTGGCCCATCGATTCGAGCATGTCCTCGGCCAGCCCGCATTTCTCCAGGATGGCGCCCATGAAGGTGAAGAACGGGATGGCGAGCAGCAGCTCGTTCGACAGGATGCTGCCGAACACGCGGCCCGGGATGGCCTGCATGAAGGCCATCGTGAAGTAGCCCATCTCGATCGACAGGAACCCGAAGAAAAAGCCGACCGCGCAGAGCGAGAAGGCGACCGGGTAGCCGACGATCATGAAGACGACGAGGCCGCCGAACATCAGCGGCGGCATGTAATCGAGCGGGATCATTGCGTGGGCCTCTCGTAGTGCGCTTCGAGGCTGTCGACGGCATATCCGTTGAGAAACGCGACCCGCTTGATGAGTTCGGAAAGACCCTGCAGGGCGACCAGGGCAAAGCCCACGGGGAGCACGAGCTTGATCGGCCAGCGCAACAGGCCGCCGGCGTTCGAGGAATGCTCGTAGACGTTGAACGACTGCATGAAGAACGGCCAGCTCAGCCAGGCCAGGATGGTGCAGGTCGGCAGGAGGAAGACCAGCGTGCCCAGGATGTCGACCCAGAGCTGTCCGCGGCGGCTCAGGTTCATGTAGACGAGGTCGACCCGGACATGTTCGTTGCGCTTCATCGTGTAGGAGGCGCCGAACATCACGATCACGGCGAACATGTACCACTGGATCTCGAGCCAGGCGTTCGAGCTCGTGTCGTAGGCGTAGCGAACCATGGCGTTGCCGGCGCTGACCACGCAGGCCAGCAGGACAAGCCAGTTACACACAACACCAATCTTCTCGTTTAACGCGTCGATAAGCGCGCTGAATGCCAGCAATGAGCGCATCCCGTCTCCCCTGATGTGCGAGTTCTTATTTGACCGCTCATCCGTTCCCGCCGACGGACGCGTTTTCATAACTTGGTCCGCTGAGCGATGCCAGAGCTTGCACGGATTCGCAATGCGGGCGAGGTGCGTCAAGGCGCTCCATCGTCCCGATAGTGCCTAACTCCCAGGCAACTCCGTCCAGCCATCGGGACCGAAGAATTCCAACGGACGGAACGAGCGCTTGTAGGCCATCTTGTTCGAATCGGCGATCCAGTAGCCGAGATAGACATAGGGCAGGCCCCGCTGGGCGGCGGCATTGGCCAGCCACAGAATCATGTGCGTGCCGAGGCCGCGTCGCGGATCCTGCGGATCGAAGAAGCTGTAGACCGCCGACACCCCGTTCGACAGCCAGTCCACGAGGCATGCCCCCACCAGACGGCCATCGGCCGAGTCGTCTCGGAACTCGATGATCGCCGTTTCGACCGGGCTCTCCTCGACCATGGCGCGGTAGTCGTCAAAGTCCATGTCGGCCATGTCGCCATCGCGATGGCGTGTCAGGACGTAGCGTGAAAACAGCGAGAACTGCTCGCCGGTCGCCAGGGCCTGCGTTTCGATCGCATGGACATGTTCATTGCGGCGCTGGATGCGGCGCTGTGCCCGGCTGGGGTCGAAATCTCGCACGCGGATGCGGACCGGGACGCAGGCTCTGCAACCATCGCACAGCGGCTTGTAGACGAAGTGATGCGAACGGCGGAAGCCGGCGTCCGTCAGGGTGTCGTGCTGCGAGACGGCGTCGGGACCGCTCAACTCCGTGACGAGCTTGGTCTCCAGCCGATGCGGCAGATACGGGCAGCGCATCGCCGGCGTCGTGCGGAAGAACCTGAGGGACTGGATGTTCTGGCGGATGAACATGTGCTTGCGGTTTCGAGTGTACGCCTCGGGCGGGCGAAGGAAAGCGCCAGTTCTTCCGCCAGAGGTCGCTGAAGCCCTCGGTCAGGGACCCTGGCGGGCCCGGGCAAGCCGGCGAAACGGCACCAAGGCCAATCGTATCAGCTTGGGCAGCAGCCACATGAGAACGACCACGAACAACGCCAGCAGGCACAGAAAAGTGATCGGGTGGGCGATCGCCAGGGCCAGGCCACCGAACACCGTGACGTCTTCGCCGAGGGAGGCAAGCACGTTGCTGAACGGTTCCGGCGAGCCATTGATCAGAGCACGCGAGCCGGTCTTGGCGATGTGGGTCCCGGCCGCAAGCGTTCCGCCCAGCAGACCGGCGACGACCGAGACTTCCGGGCTGAGGCCGCCGGCCGCGCCATAGGCCAGCAGCACGCCGGCGGGAATGCGCACGAAGGTCTGCAGCACGTCGTTGATGCTGTCGATGTAGGGGATCTTGTCGGCCAGGAAGTTGAGCGCGAACAGGATCGCCGCCACGCCCAGCACCCAGGGCGATTCGAGGACCTGCAGGTCCTGGGACAGGGTGACCAGGCCAAGCCGCTGCGCGAGCCCCAGCACCAGCACGGCGGCATAGGCGTTCAGTCCGCTGGCCCAACCGGCCGCCAGGGCAACGGCGATGGCGGTGAGGGTTTCGGCGCTCATGCGGCAGGGGCTAGAGGGCGCGCCGCGCCTTGAAAGCGGTGGCGAGCGTGCCGTCGTCGAGCCAGTCGAGTTCGCCGCCGACCGGCACCCCGTGTGCCAGCCGCGTCAGCGGCACGTCGTGCTCTGCCAACCGCTCGGCGAGGTAATGCGCCGTCGTCTGTCCGTCGACGGTCGCGTTGGTCGCCATGATCACCTCGCGGATGCCGCCCGCGGCGACCCGCTTCACCAGGCTGCCGATGTTGAGTTCCTCGGGGCCGATCCCGTCGAGCGCCGACAGCGAGCCGCCCAGCACATGATAGCGTCCGGAGAAGATGCGGCCGCGCTCCATGGCCCACAGGTCGCCGACGTCCTCGACGACGCAGATCAGGCCGGTATCGCGGCGAGGGTCGGCGCAGATCGAGCAGGGGTCGATCGTGTCGAGGTTGCCGCAGATGCTGCAGGCCCGGATGGCTCGCGCCGCGTCGGCCAGTGCGGCGCCCAGCGGCTGCATCAGCGTCTCGCGCTTCTTCAGGAGATGCAGAGCCACGCGGCGCGCCGAGCGCGGGCCTAGCCCCGGCAGGCGGCCGAGGAGCTGGATCAGCCGCTCGATCTCCGGGCCGTTCATCGGCCGTGCGTCCCTAGAGCTTGAAGCCCGGCGGCAGAGGCAGTCCGCCGGTGATGTCGCGCATCTGCTCCTGCACGGTCTGCTCGACCTTGGCGCGGGCGTCGTTGGCGGCCGCCACGATCAGGTCCTCGACCACGCCCTTGTCCTCGGGCTTGAAGAGCGAGGCGTCGATCTCGACCCTGCGGGTCTCGTTCTTGCCATTGACCGTGACCTTCACCAGGCCGGCACCCGACGTGCCGACGATTTCCAGGCGCTCGAGCGCCGCCTGCAGCTCCTGCATCTTCTGCTGCATCTGCTGGGCCTGCTGCATCAGGCCGCCAAGGTCCTTGAGCTTGTCGAACATCAGTACTCGCTTTCCGGGATATCGTCGTCGACCGGGTATTCCTCGGCGGGAGGCGGCTCTTCGGCGGGGAAATCGCCGAGGCCGGAGACCAGGGAGGTCTGCTCGCCCTTGCGCCGCACCGTGTCGAGCTTGGCACCGGGGAATGTCTTCAATATGGCCAGCACCAGCTCGTTGTTCTCGGCGGAGCTGCGCAGGTCGTCTGCCTTGGTGGCCTTCTGCTGGATCAGTGTCGGCTTGCCCTCGGCGCTGGAAACCGAGGCGATCCAGCGGCGGCCGGTCCATTGGCTCAGAAGTTCGCTGAGCCGCGGCGCCAGATCGGTCGGCGCCTTGGGCTCCGGCCGGAACTCGATCAGGCCCGGCTCGCAACGCACCTCGTGCACATGATGCATCAGGCTGTGGACCAGCCGGGCCTCGCGGCGCGTCTCGAACAGCGCCACGACTTCGGTGAAGTTACGCGGCGCCGGCATT
>WOUR01000092.1 GCA_009772935.1 Rhodospirillaceae bacterium | reverse complement strand
AAAGAGAATGCGAGCAATACCGTCGTGCGCTTACCGGATAAAGGTCCCACAGACGCTTCCCAACGCCGCCTTTGCGAGCTGTGGCCTGCTACGTATGCGAATACACGTATAGCGTCCCCGACGTTAACCAATTACATACACAGGTATAGCAAGAATTAAGTGCATTACGTGAAAACAGGTCCGAAGACCAGTTAATGAGATGTGTTCGTCGACCTCGCGGACGTTATCGGTACGGGACATAAAGATCCAGAAATCAGGGATCAAGGGCGTTAGGGACGAGAAGTGTTACTGGGGAGGCGCAGCGTTCGGGTCCGGAGGGGGTGCGACAAGAGGGGGTCCAGCAGGCGTCGATGGCGGTGCGGGCGGCGCAGTCGGAGGCACAGCCGGTGGTGCGTTCGGTGGTGGCAGAGGCGACGGGTGCGGTTGCGTTTGCGGCCGAGGCGACGCCGGAGGCGGCGACTGCGGTGACTGCAGCACTCCTGCGTCCCCTGCTGGTGCCGTACCGGCACTTGACGTCCCGGTGCCCAACTGCGAGGCAGCCTGCGCATCAACGGTCGCTGGTTGGCCTACATCCGTGAGCGCGGACGCAGCGCCCTGCAACAACACGTGCATGGCCGCTTGCGGAGTCAGTGCCGCCACTGGTGCAACCGCGGTCGCGGCGTCAGTGGCCGGCGCGGCCGTAGATGAGGCGTCCGCTGCAGTTCCGGTGTCCGACTGCGTCTCGGTCGCGGTGGCTGCCTGTGGGCCTGAGTCGACCGTCGTGTCGATGTGCAGGGGCAGCGGGGTGTCGACGTCGTCTGCATTTCCATTATCGGGGGCCTCCCCGTCGGCGTCTCCCAGCCCCACGCCCCACGTCCCCACGTTCCCGTTGCCCGCCGCATCATCCTCGTCGCCCCAGTTGTCGTCCTCGTCCATGTCTTCGTCCTCGTCCGAACGCGGTTCCTGAACGGGGAGCGTGTTGGCTGCCGCCTGTTCCTCCCATTCTTCGACCGTCTTCGGTTTGGTGCGTCGCGACGACGGTTTGACATCCGTCTGCGAATCCGGTGCCGGTACGGCGGTTCCGACCCCAGCCGTAGCAGCTCCTGGGCCCGTGTCTGCTGGCCTCCGTCCCGCTAGAGTCGTCCCGACATCGGTCGACGTGGTGGTGGTGGTCGTCGTCGTCGTGACGGTGGCGGTGCTCGCGGACGTCGGCGCATTCGTGTCGCCTTTCACGACGATCACTGCTCTCGGGTTGCGTCGCGGCTCGCCATCCGGGCGGGGCGTGAACCTCGGGCTCGGGTTGGCCAGCACATGCTGGTACGGGGTGAGCAGTCGGTCGACGTCCTGCTGGTACGAGCTGCGCACGAGCGTGCCCTCCGTCATCGCGACGAGATACCACGCCCTCGTGCAACTCGGTTGTTGCAGGACGCGATCGAAGTCGGCGTCGGTCCCGTCCAGTTCGTAATCGCCCATCTCCGGGTTCGCCCATGTCGACCCCGCGGGCAGGCGATCGAGTTGCGCGTACGCTCGCCCGTACTCGCGGAAGTCCTGGAGGACCTGTCGGTGAGCGAGTGGCGTGGGCGACGGCGCTACCCTTGCGCCAGGCTGAGCAGCTCGTCCAAGCTCTCTGGAAACGGGCTGGCGCCTGCAGGTCGTTGCGGTGCCGTGAACGGGCGGCTCTGTGCGGTCGGGCCGATGCGGCGCGCATGGTAGTCGACTCGGCGGCGCAGCATCATCAGTCGGCCTTCCAGTGATGCCCCGCCGCCCATGTATAGCGAGGCCATCACGCCGAGCATGCCGCTTCGATTGGCTTCGGCGGCGATTCGCGCCCCGACTCCTTGCCAGCACGCCGCGGTGAATGCGCAGTCGCGGACGTCGAGTCGCATGCCCTGCGGACGCAGCGAGACACGCCCTTGCGTCAGCAGGTCGGCTGCGAACCCGATGGGGATCGGCGCGACGCAGTCGACTCGGAGGAACTCGCGCTCCAGTGCGGTCGCGACACGCGGCGGCAGCAATTGGAAGGCGAGGTGGCGGCGGAACGTCGGGTCGCGGTCCAGAGAGACGCAGTGCACCCACGGCACGGCGAGTCCGAGAGCGGCCAACGACGCGCCCAAGCTCCAGCCGACCACGTAGCGCACGTTGCCGATCAGTGCGGCGAGTCGTTCAGCGGCCCCTTCGAGCGGAAGCACCGCAGTCGCAGTCGCCTCCAGACGCGGATTCATTTCGCTGCGACGCACATTGCGACCGTCCGGCTCCTCGATCACCAACGAGAGCAGAACTCGTCCTCTCGCGTCCATTGCCGTGAGATGCGACGCCCGCAACGTGAAGTTGCCGGCCATGAGACCGTGCACCGGTAGCGGACGCGGGTACGCGTAGTTCGTGGTGGCCACGATGATGGCCTCGTTTTCGGACGGCGGGTGCACGTGGTCGTCCTGCAGATACCGACTTGTGATCTGAGGAACGCCGTACGGGATGAAGGAACAGAACCCGAGGTGCAGTTCCTGATTCGGCCCGTTCGGCGCGTGCTCTTCGTGGAGCGGTTGCGGCTCCTCCACCACGAGGCGGCGATTGAAGTCGGCGCCCTGGATTTTCTTCGGGTTGCGACGCTGGACGTCCGCGACGAAGTCAAGCAGTCGCTGACCCGCGATGGTGGACGTCGGCGTCGTGAAGCTCGCCAAGAAGATTGCGAGCGGCAGCATCTCCCCCTGGAGGTAGCATGCGTGGCACGCACTGCCTCGCCACCCCCCGTGCAGGTCGTCCTTCAGCAGGCGAGCGCGCACGTTCTCCGGAACGTCGAGGCGCAGGTAGTCGGCGAACACGGTGCCATGCGCGAGTGCCTCGTCCACGCCGTCTCCGGCTACCAGCGCGTTTTCAGCGTCCTCCGCCGCGTCACGCAGCCCGTCGTCGTGCAGCTGCCCCGTCATCACCAACATGTAGATGAACGCGTGGTCGAGCGTGCACGACACCAGCTTGGCGAAAACCGTACGGAGGCGCTCTTGCGCCTGGGGCGTCAAGCCGAACTCGTGCACGACCACGTCGGCCTGCTCGGCCTTCTGGTGCGCCTTCTTGCGCGTCAGCCCTCCCATTCGTTTTGGCCGACGAGTTGCTGCCCGATGGTGTGCCAGGAACCCGTTCAGGATCGCACGGGCCTCCAGTACGCCGCGCACCTCGATGGTGAGCGACCGATGCCCCACGATGCGGCTGATGCGCGAGACTGGTTGCGCGAGCTCCGGCACCAGGCGACCCATCTGCTGGAAGAAGAAGAGCGGATTCCAGAAGGGTCCCTTCTCGCGAAGATGGTTGAGCCGGTCGCGGATGAAGACGGCGTTCGTGCCGAGTTGATCGGCATTCATCGCGATGAGCCGAGCCGAGTGGATCTCGTTCGGGTTGAGATCCCGTTTCAGGGCACCATACGCCCGCATCGCGCGGCGGTCGATATTGCCGATGCGGACGCGTACCACGACGAGGTCGTCGATCGCCTTCTTGCTGTCGCGGACGACAGCCGTCCACTGTTTCATGAACGCGACGACGCGACGCGTGGTCTCGTCCGTCATGCCTGCGATGCCGGCACCACGCAGGAGTTCGCGATTCTGAAGGGCGGCACTAACTGCGACGGCGTCGAAGCCCTCGGGCTGTCCCTCCAGTGGCGACGGAGAGCGCTCCGCGACCTCGATCGTCTCCTCCTCCGTCACTTCACCGTCGCCCGTCACATGGAAACGAGGGGGAATTGCGACGCCGAGGAGATCCATCTCCTCCAGCAGCGATTCCGGCGCCTTGCAAGCCGCTCTCCACTCGAGTATGAGCTGCCCCGGTTCGAAGTCGTGCAGCTCTTTGCTGGTCAAGGCGGCGGCAGCGCGATCAACCTCGTCTCCGACGTCCTCGAGGCCGGCCAAGTCGGGAAGGACGTCGTCTGCGCCGGCTCCAGCGTCAGAATGCGTCTCTACGTCCATCCCGCCTCCCTGCTCCAACTTGGCGTGCAAATCGACGACCGACTTCGCGAGTGCCGCCGCGACGTCAGCCGTCTCCTGCTCCTTCTCGTGCCCACGCAAACCCAGACGCCGGCCTGGTGTTTCGCGTGTCGATCTCGTGCTCGAGCGACTGCGTCGACCCAGTGGCGCAGCCTTTTGGGCCCGCCCGGCGGACCGTTGCCGACGTTGCGCAGCGCGACGTTTGCGATCGCGGACGCGTCGGCGCACAAGGGCGCATTCGTGTTCGGTTAGGGGGCGACCTTTTCCCTTCGCCTCCTTCTTCAATTCTGCACTCTCGTCCTCGTCGCCCTTCTCTCCCGTCCCGCTCTCACTCTCGCTCTCGTCTTCGCTTTCGCTCCCACTCTCCATTCCCTTCCCCCCTTTACTCGTTTCCTCCTCTTCGCTCTCGCTTTCGCTCAGTTCGTGACTTACGTCGCTTTCGGCGGTAGTCGACGACGGAGGGCGTGCGCGGACCGCTTTCTTGACCTCCGCTTGATGAGGCGTCGGCATTGGAAGCTGCACCGGAAGTCGTGTTTTGCCGGTACTGGTCGAGGACGTCGCCGACGAGCGTTTATCGGTCGTCTTGTCGCCCTCTCGACGCATCCGCGCCGCCTTGCGTGGTTGGTCGGCCTACGCTAGTTTGCGCAGA
>WOUR01000123.1 GCA_009772935.1 Rhodospirillaceae bacterium | reverse complement strand
GCGCATCCAGGCCAAATACGGCGTTAAGTCGGTCGGCGCCGTCTCCAGCTCGCGCTGCACGAATGAGGAAATCTTTCTCGTTCAGAAATTTGCGCGCGCGGTGCTCGGCAACAACAATATCGACAACTGCGCCCGCATCTGCCACTCGCCGACGCAATTCGGCCTGACCAACACCATCGGCGCGGGCGCGGCGAGCCAGCACTTCGATTCTATCCTTCAGGCCGACGTCATCATGGTTGTCGGCGCCAATCCGACCGAGGGCCATCCAGTTTTCGGCTCGCTGATGAAGCGGCGCATCCGCCAGGGCGCGAAACTCATCGTCATCGACCCGCGCAAGACCGAGACCGTGGAATCCGCCCATTGCAAGGCCGACGTCCATCTTGCGATCCGTCCCGGCACGAATGTCGCGATCCTCGACAGCATCGCGCATGTCGTCGTGCGCGAGAAGCTCTACAACGAAGAATTCGTGCGCGCTCGCTGCGAGGTGAAGGAGTTCGAGAACTGGAAGGCGCTGGTCGGCTCCGACAAATATGCGCCGGAAGTCATCGGGCCGATCGCCGGCGTCGATCCGGCGGACATCCGCAAAGCGGCGCGGATGTATGCCGGCGGTCCCAACAGCGCCATCTATTACGGCCTCGGCGTCACCGAACATTCGCAGGGCTCGACGGGCGTGATGTGCCTCGGCAATCTTGGCCTCTCCTGCGGCATGCTCGGGCGCGAGGGCGTTGGCGTCAATCCGCTACGGGGTCAGGGCAATGTGCAGGGCGGCAGTTGCCTTGGCAGCTGGCCGCATGTGTTCAGCGGCTACCGCTTCGTGACGGATTACGCCACCCGCTCGAGCTTTGGCAGCTGGCCGCATGTGTTCAGCGGCTACCGCTTCGTGACGGATTACGCCACCCGCTCGAGCTTTGAAGCGGAATGGGGCGTGACCCTCGACGCCGAGCCCGGCCTGCGCCTGCCCAACATGCTCGACGCCGCCGTCGCGGGGTCATTCAAGGGCATGTACATCATGGGCGAGGATCCGGTGCAGAGCGATCCGAACCAGCACCATGTCATCGCCGCGATGAAGAACATGGAGTGCGTCGTGCTTCATGACCTCTTCCTCAACGAGACGTCGAAATACGCCCATGTCTTCTTCCCCGGCTCCTCGTCGCTGGAGAAGGACGGCACCTTCACCAACGCCGAGCGCCGCGTCTCGCGCGTGCGCAAGGTTGTGGAGCCGCTCGCCGGCTATCAGGACTGGGAGATCACCGTAAAGTTCATGAACGCCATGGGCTACAACGTC
>WOUR01000091.1 GCA_009772935.1 Rhodospirillaceae bacterium | reverse complement strand
TAGTTGCCACGCACTCCAATAGCCGCCACTCGGCCCGCATAGCGCGTAGCCACGAACGATGCGTGTCGAGTGACGGCTACTCTGTACCGGTAACGACAACAAGGCTTCTTCTTCCTTTTTATTTCTCTTTTTCCCAAGTTGGCTTATCGCGCCAACCGACATGTTCGGACACGCAAACATACGCGCACGCGAGTTCAAATGTCCAGCACGGCGTCAAAGAACGCCTCAGCGTCGGCAGCAAGTCCGATGCAGTGCAGAATCTCTCCCCTCAGGTCAGCCGCATCTCTGCCCAGCCGCAGCGCATCCGCCACCTGCAGGTACAGCATCTCGAAGTCCTCCTCGTTCATGCCCTCGAGCGGCGGCAGGGGCCGATTCTGCGGGCGCGTGGCGTGCAGCACGTAGTCGACCGGGTCGTCGGGCAGCGGCGGCGGCGGCGGCGTCTGGGCGGGCGGCGGCATCTCGCGGTCGACCGCGAGGCGAGCGTCGATGTGCTCGTCGTCGAAGATGGGCACGTTCTCATCGATCTCGACGGCGCCCGCCGGGATGTCGCGGTGCCCGAACGCCAGCGTATGCACTCCGTCGGCGAGCAGGTAGCGCTTGTTGTCGTACGCCGACAGCCCGCGCTTCTCCACTTCGAGCGAATAGACCCTAGGCGCATGTGGCAGAGTGGCTATGTCAAGGTCTAGGGAACAGCAAAAACCGCAAAGGCACGCAAGGAAAGGGGGCATACAGATGGTCTTTCGAGTTGATCCGCCTGTTGTTGACGGTCTGCTCGTGCGGCTCGCGCAGCATGCGCACATAGTCGGCGTGCGTGATGCGCTTCGACGCCTGGAACTGGATGCCTTTTGCCCTGTGCTTGTCCACCACCACCGCGTCGCCCGCCTGGTCCACAATGGCGACCGTGTACGAGTACATTTTCGCCATCAGCCCGACGAACTCGACGATCGCCTGCCCGTTCGTCTCGTCCTTGAAGACGCCGATCTTCTTGCAATTGGCGGCGTCGAAGTTCGGGTGCGCGGCCGGGTACGCGGAAAAGTCGAACTTCTCCTTGTTCGCGCGCATGTCGGCGTAGACATCGTTCGTCTCGATGTGGTACATGAGGCTGTCGGTGTCGGTGAAGAGCAGCCGCGCCTTCTCGCCGTACTTGGCCTTGATGTAATCGTAATGGAACTGGTACATGAGCAGCTTGCTCAAGTCCAGGACCGTGAAGCCCACTTCGAAGGGCTTCGTGATCTTGCGCTTCGTGCGCTTCATCTCGATGCCCACCATGTTCTCGTCGAAGATGCGCACATTCTTGCAGTGGGGCTTCTCCGACAGGCGCGCCGCCTTCTGCTCGTCGAGCAGGAGTCGGATGTCAGTGTACTTGGCCTCGTTCTGCATCGTCTTGCCATACACCGAGTTGTTGAACAGCTTGAACAGGTCCTTCTCGAATTCGCTGGTGGCGTCTTTCCGCAGCTGGCTGTTCTTGTCGATGTACGGCTTCATCCAGGCCGACTGCGGGAAGCGGAGGACGGCGTGCACGCGAGTCATGCGCAGGCCGTGTTGCAGGTAGAATTTCAGATTGCGGTAGTGCACCACGTAGTGCTCCTTGTTCATGAGGTTCGGGCACAGCTTTGACGAGTCGCCATTGCCCTTGATGCCCAGCTGGATGCGGAGTTCGCGCTGCTTTCCCGACAGCATCTGCAGGCCGATCGTAAGGCGCTGCGGGGCGAGCGGGTAGTCGTTGTGCGCGTCGTGCAACTCGGCCGGGTACTCGAGGTCGCACTCGACAATGTAGCCGACGTCGGCCTCCTCGTCGAGCGCGAGCCAGTCGATCTGCTCGAAGTCGGCGCGGTCGACCCACTCGGCCACGCCATAGGGCAGCTTCTGCGAGAGCGCCCAGCCGTAGAGATTGTTGGCGTCGAGGTAGATGATGTAGCTGATTGGGTCCTCCGGCGCATAGAGTCCGCCCATCTCGGGATTGTTCGCGCGGGCGTAGCGAGTTGTGATCTGCGCGATGCCGCCGCGCATTCCGGTACGCACGCGGCGATAGATTTCCGGATCGTGATTGAGCGGGCGTTCGACTTGGCAGAAGCGCAGCATCGCCGACCAGGACATTTGCGGCGTCGTGATGTAGTGGACCGGATCGAGCCCGTACTGCTCCTTGAACTGGCTGCGGAACTCCTCGAACAGGTCCGCCAGCTGAAGCACGTCGCACTTGAGGTAGAGGTCGTGGTAGTCCTTCATCGTGCGGCAGCCGAATTCGGTCCAGACCGTCTTCGCGCGCTCATAGTCGGCTTCCGAGCAGGGCTCGTCGCGCAGGCCATTGTCGAACGCCGCGCGCGCCGGCAGGTGGTCCTCTTCGAAGCGCGCCCAGGCGTTCATGTAGTCATACGGGTAGACGCCCTTCGCCAGCAGGAGGTTGCGTTGCCTTGTGAATGTCCAGAAGTCGTTGTTGCCGATATGCCGAATGAGATTGAAGTCGTCCTTCACGAACTGGAACTTCTCGGGCGCCATCGACTTGACCAGCCGCTCGAGCGACATCGTCATGAACTGGTACGAGTCCTTGAAGCTGATGTCGGTGCCCCAGTCGATCGTCAGGTACTTCTCCATCGACTGCCCGACGACATGCAGCTCGCGCTCGGGGTAGTTGCGGAAGGCGCGCATGATGAGGTGCGAGTCGTAGCCGCGGAAGTTGTGGATGAAGACATGCAGATGCTTCACCTGTCGCGACTTGAGATTGCAGACCTGATGCATGACGCCCCGGAAGCGGCCGCTCGTGTGGCAGTGGTCGCGCACTTTGACGTCGCCATCGACGAAAGGCTTCTTGCAGCCGGTGCAGTGTGTCGCGGCGTGGTACTTGTCCCAGTCGCGGCCCGTCATGGTCATCTCGATGCGCATGTCCCAGGCGCCGGCACACATTTCGCGAATCTCGAGCAGGCGCGCCAGGAAGTGCTCGACGCAGTCCTCGCCGGTGTACGACTCGTATTCCGGCGAACTGATCAGCGCGCAGCGCGACACCAACTTCAGGCCGTACGAGCAGGGCACGTGCCGCTGGTACCGCGTCGTCTGGCGCACGCGCTCATCGATCGGCATTGTCAGCGACTCGAAGTCGGCGTAGAC
>WOUR01000009.1 GCA_009772935.1 Rhodospirillaceae bacterium | reverse complement strand
CAGGCGCGCGGCGGCACCGCCGCCACCGTTGCCTCGTGGCGCTGGCGACGCGGATGGGCCGGCGGCCGGGACGCCGCCGCCGTTCTGTAGCGCCTTGATGGCGTCGGCCGGCGAGGGGAGGTCGGCGACGTAGCAGAGCCGGATCAGCGCCATCTCGGCAGCGCGCAACGGTGAGGGAGCCGCAAGCGTCTCCTGCAGCCCCTTGAGCAGCAGCGTCCAGGCCCGCGTGAGCGAGGCCATGGAGAGCTTGCCGGCCATGGCCAGTCCCTGGGTGCGCTCGCTGTCGGCCGTCGACGCCGCGGCGTCGGGCGCGACCTTGAGGCGCGTCACCCAGTGTGTGAGCTCCAGCAAGTCCTGCAGCACGACCACGGGATCGGCGCCCGAGTCGTGCATCTCGCCCAGCGCCGCGACCACGCCCGGCGCGTCGCCGCGCATGACCTTCTCGAAGAGTTCGAGGACACGACTGCGGTCGGCCAGGCCCAGCATGTCGCGGACCTGCGCGGCATCGACCACGCCGCCGCCATGGGCGATCGCCTGGTCGAGCATGGAGAGGCCGTCGCGCACCGACCCGTCGGCGGCGCGCGCCAGCAGGGTCAAGGCCTCGGGCGAAATCTCGACCTTCTCGGCCTGTGCGATCTTGCCGAAATGCTCGACCAGCGTTTCCTGCGGCACGCGCTTCAGGTCGAAGCGCTGGCAACGCGACAGGACCGTCACCGGCACCTTGCGGATTTCGGTGGTGGCGAACAGGAACTTCACATGCGGCGGTGGCTCTTCGAGCGTTTTCAGCAGCGCGTTGAAGGCCTTCTCCGACAGCATGTGCACTTCGTCGATGATGTAGACCTTGTAGCGCGCCGAGACGGGGCGATAGCGCACGCCCTCGATCAGCTCGCGCACGTCGTCGATGCCGGTGCGGGAGGCCGCGTCCATCTCGATCACGTCGACATGGCGGTCCTCGGTGATGGCCTTGCAGTTGTCGCAGACGCCGCAGGGGTCGACCGTGGGGCCGCCGGTGCCGTCCGGTCCGACGCAGTTCAGCGCGCGGGCGATGATGCGGGCGGTGGTCGTCTTGCCGACGCCGCGCACGCCGGTGAGCATGAAGGCATGCGCGATACGGCCGGTGGCGATGGCGTTGCGCAAGGTGCGCACCATCGCCTCCTGGCCGACCAGAGTCGTGAAATCGACCGGACGGTATTTGCGGGCGAGGACGCGATACGGGGTTGCCGGATCTTCCGGGCCCTTGGTGGCCTGCGCCATGGCGATCACCCGCTATTCTGCGCCGTGGCCCCTTCAGGCCCGGCGGTCATCGCGCCCGGGCCACCCGCCCACCGCGGCGGCGCGCGCAGGGGAACGGGTGAGAGACCGGCATGACCCGAAGCGAATTCGTTACGGCTGCTTCCTTCCGGATCTGACCGGGTTGGCGACTGCTCCGCCCACACCGGCCCCTCGAGGCGGTTATATCAGGAGTCCGGCCGCCCGGCGCAAGGGCCGAATGAAGCGCTTGTGAGCGACCTTCGGAAAACTCCCCAAGATATTGATCTGGAACGGTTAAATGTGTCGCCGTGGAAAGGCGGATTTCACTGGGACGAGCTGAGGGTGGCTTGCCCAACGGCGCCGGGCGGTTCGACGGCAAAATCCACGGTGACGCTCCCGGCCTTCTCGAACACCAGGGTGATGGGGAGTTTGCTGCCGACCGCCAGCGGCGAGGCGAGGCCGCTCATCAGCAGGTGATAGCCGCGCGGCTTGAGGATCTGCTGGTTGGCCGGCGGGATGACGAGGCCACCGTCCTGCTTCCGCATTTCGAGGACCGGGCCCTTGACCCGGATGGCGTGGATCTCCACTGAGCCGGTCGCCGGGCAACTGGCGGAAACGAGCCGATCCGTTTCGCCGTCGTTGCCCACGGTCATGTAGCCGCCAGCGATATCCGGATGGGACGAGGAAGAGCGGGCCCAGGGCTTGACGATCTGCAGCGGACCGAGGGTGGCGGCCGGAACTTCCTTTGGCTCAGAACGACGAAGCCACTTCAGCAAAATCCATCCTCCGCTGCGCCGTCAGTGCGCGAAATAGTGCATGCCGCCGTCCACCGGAATGACCGCGCCCGTGATGTAGCGGGCGGCCGGGGAGGCCAGGAAGGCCACGAGGTGTGCCACATCCTCCGGTTCGCCGAAATAGCCGATGGGGATGTTTCGCTCGATGAAGCTGCGCCGGGCCTCCTCGGTCGGATGCAGTTTCCCGAGGATCTGCTCGCTGTTGATGCGGCCCGGCTGAATCGTGTTCACGGTCACGTCGTCGGCCGCGACGTCGCACGACAGGCCCTTTGCCCATAGATGCATTGCGGCCTTTGCGGCGATGGCGGCATTCAGGCCGCGCGGCTCCATGGAGCCGCTGATGTTGACGATGCGGCCCCACTTGCGCGCCCGCATGGCCGGCAGCAGGGCCTTGGTCAGCAGCCGGGCCGCCGTGAAATTCAGCGCGAAGGCCTCCTCCCAGACATCCTCGCCGGCGTCCGGCCCGGTCGGCCGCGAGCCGCCGGCACAGTTCACCAGGATGTCGACTGGCCCGAGCAACTTGTTCGTGTCGGTCGCGATGCGCGCGAGATCGTTCCGGTCCGTGACGTCGCCCGCGATCGCGGTCACGCCGTCGAGCCGTTCGATCCTTTCGGCTCGCCGCGCCGTGGCGACCACGCGCGCGCCTTGTTGTGCCAGAAGCCTGACGACCCCGGCGCCGATGCCGGAACTGGCGCCGGACACGAGGCAGGTCCGGTCCCTGAGCTGATAGTCCATCGCCCCTTGATGGCGGAGAATGTGGGTCCTGCCAATAGAAGCGTCAGCCGCCTCGCGCCTTCGCGGTCCCGGCCCGGTCGACGATGCCCTTGGCCGAGACGACCACGCCATAGTCCTTGAGTGCGGTCTCGACGGAGATCACGCCGTCGAGCACGTCGTCGGCCACGTCGGCCGGATCTCGTTCCAGCGGGTTGCCGTAGCCGCCGCCGGCCGGGCCGTAGCAGACGAAGCGCCCGTCCTTGCCGATGTGCATGTACGGAACCTTCGAGGGCAGCGCCCGGTCGGGTTGGCCGGGGACCATCAGGTCGAGCTTGGCCGGCATACCCTCGCTGCCGCCCAGGAATCCCCAGGGCCGGTAGCGATGGCCTTCGCCCTCGACCGAGGCGCCGCCGTCGCCGAGGAACGAGAACTCACGCACCGAGCCCAGGCCGCCGCGCCACTTGCCGGCGCCGGCCACGTTTTCGCGCAACTCGTAGCGCAGGACGCGCAGCGGCAGGTGGGTCTCGATGTCCTCGATCGGGTTGTTGCGGGTGTTGGCGTAGAGTGTATCGACGGCATCCATGCCGTCCTTGCCGAGGCGCCCGCCATAGGAGCCCTCGAAGATCTCCATGTGCACCCAGTGGGTCTCGTCCTTGAGGCCGGAGAAGGCGATGACCTTGAGGTTGCCGATGCCGGCCGACACGTTGCCCGGCATGGCCTGCGACAGCGCCTTCATCACCGTATCGGCGAGCTGGTTGCCGGGGCAGAAGCGCGCGATGGTCGGTGCCGGGAAGGTCGGGTTGGCCAGGCATCCCTTGGGCGCCACGATGGTGATCGGCCGGATCAGGCCCGCATTCACCGGGATGTGCCCGTGGACCTCGGTATCGAGCAGCACCGAGCGGATGGTGAGCCAGATGGCGATGTCGGCGGTGCCTTCGAGCGGCATGTTGATCGGCCGGTCGGGCACCTGAGGCGCCGTGCCGGTGAGATCGACCACCAGTGAGTCATCCTTCTTGGTGATGGTGACGACGATCGGCAGTTCCTTCTTGGAGGGATCGTCGCTGTCGAGATAACCGTCGATCGCGGTCTCGGCGCGATAGATGCCATCCGGCAGCCGGGCAATCGCCTGCCGCATCAGCCGTTCGGCGTGATCCATCAGCGCGCCGCAGGCCTGCTCGAAGGTCTCCAGCCCGTAGCGCTCGACCAACTCGACCATGCGCTCCGCGCCGATGCGGGCGGCGGCCACCTGAGCGTCCATGTCGCCGACCACGAGGTCGGAGGCGCGGATATTGTCGCGCACGATCTGCCAGACCGCGTCGTTGCGCACGCCGCGGTCGTAGACCTTGATCGCCTTGAACTGCAGCCCCTCCGCATAGGCGTCGATCGCCTCGACGATGCCGCAGGAGCCAGGCGACAGGGCGCCGATGTCGAGATGATGCGCCGTCGTGGCGGCGAAGGCGATCAGGCGGCTCTGCACGAACACCGGCACGATGAAGGCGACGTCCGGTCCATGACTGGCGCCGGAATAGGCATCGTTGTGCATGATGACGTCGCCTGGGCGTATGACGTCGCCGCGTTCCTTCAGGATGCGCTGGATGCCGCGCACGTAGCCCGGGATCGGGCCCGACTGCAGCGGCGTCGACTGCGCCGATTCGGCGAGGCCGCGGCCCTCGGCGTCGATCAGCGCCGCCCCGAAATCTTCCGACTCGCGGATGATCGAGGAGTAGCTCATGCGCATCAGCTTGTAGCCCATCTCGACGGCGATGTTCTCGAGCGCCCCCTGGATCACGCTGCTGGTGATCGGATCGATGCGGTCGGGCCGCGTTGCGGGCTGGCGGACAGCAGCGCTGGTCATTGCTTGGCCTCCTTGCGGATCATGAGATTGCCAGCCGTGTCGGCTTCGAAACTGAAATGGGGTGGCACAACCGTGGTGGTGTCCATCTGCAGGACGATGGCGGGACCTGAGATGCGCTCGCCGACCGGGAGCAGGTCGCGGCGGTAGAAGGTGGTCGGATAGTCGGCGAGCTTGCCGTCGACGCGGAACGTGCCGTTGCCGGAGCGCACCGTCGCTGCGGCGAGCGAGCGGGCGCCGTCGGGGGCGGGCTTCGCGATGGTCGCCGCGCTGGCAGCGCCGACGAGGCGCAGGTTCACGATCTCGATGGCCGAGTCGGCAAAGTGATGGCCGTACTCGCGCTTGTGAACGTCGTGGAACGCCTCGAAGGCTTGGGCGAGGGCGGCCTCGTCGAGAACGCCGTCGGGAAAGACGACCCTGAGTTCGTACCCCTGGCCGACATAGCGCAGGTCGCCGCGGCGCTCGAACGTCACCTGCGCGAGATCGATCCCGTCGGCGGTAAAGCGGCCAGCCAGCTCCGTTGCCATGGCGTCGAAGTCGGCATTGATGCGTGAAAGGTCTGCGGCGCCCGAGACCTGGAAGGAGGTGCGGATGGCGTCGTAGCGCAGGTCGCTGATCAGCAGGCCGACCGCCGAGGTGATGCCGGGATGCGGCGGCACGATCACCTCGGTGACGCCCAGCATGTCGGCCACTTCGGCGCCATGCAGCGGGCCGGCGCCGCCGAAGGCCACCAGCACGTAATTGCGCGGATCTATGCCCTTCTGGACGGTGCGGGAGCGGATGGCGTTGGCCATGTTGGCATTGATGAGGGTGATCACCCCCTCGGCCGCCTCTCGGTCGGAGAGGCCGAGCTCACGCGCCAGCTCGCCGATCACGCGCCGCGCCGCGACCTCGTCGAGCGACATGCCGCCGCCCAGGAAATTGCCGCCGTCGAGCCGCCCCAGCACGACGTTGGCGTCGGTGACCGTGGCCCGCGTGCCGCCCCGCCCGTAGGCGGCCGGCCCGGGGACGGCACCGGCCGAGCGCGGGCCGACCTTGAAGGCGCCGGCCTGGTCGACGTAGGCGATCGAGCCGCCGCCGGCGCCGATCGTGTGCACGTCGATCATCGGCACCAGCACGGGGAAGCCGGCGATCCAGGTGTCGCGCGCCGTCGCCTCGCCGAAGCCGCCCTCGGTGACGATCCCGATGTCCGCCGAGGTGCCGCCGACGTCGAAGGTGATGAGGTTGCGCTTGTCCGACAGTGCGCCCGCCCAGTCGCCGCCGATCACACCGGCCGCCGGGCCGGACAGGAGTGTGAGCACCGGCCGCTCAGCCACCATGCCGGGCGTCGCGACGCCGCCGTTGGAAGCCATGATGCGCAGGTCGGCCTTGAAGCCCGAGGCCTCGATCTCGGACTCGAGCCGGGTCACGTAGTTGCGCACCTTCGGACCCACGAAGGCGTTCATGGCCGTGGTCGTGAACCGCTCGAACTCGCGGAACTGCGGCGACACCGACGAGGAGGTCGTGGCGAAGCACCCCGGATATTCCTCGCGCACGATCTCCATCGCGCGCGCCTCGTGGGAGGCGTCGAGATAGGAGAAGAGAAAGCAGATCGCGATGGCCTCGACGCCAGCCTCCTTCAGCTCGCGCACGGACTGGCGCACGCCTTCCTCGTCGAGCGGCTCCAGCACCTCGCCGCGGGGCGGGACCAGCCGCTCCGTCACCGTCTTGCGATGGCGGCGCTTCACCAGCGGCCGGTCCTGCCAGGGAATGTCCTGCATGATCGAGTAGTGCTGCGGTCGCTGGTGGCGGCCGATATGCAGGATGTCGCGATAGCCGCCGGTGGTGATCATGCCGGTGACGGCGCCGTCGTGCTCGAGGATCGCGTTGGTCGCGATGGTCGTGCCGTGGAACACCGTGTCGATCGTCTCGCGCGGGATCGAATACTTGTCGCAGAGTGCCATCAGTCCCTGCACGACGCCACGGGACGGATCGTCGGGGGTGGTCGAGACCTTGTGCACGGCGGTTCGGCCGGCCTCGGTGTCTGCAAAGACCAGGTCCGTGAAAGTGCCGCCCACGTCCACGCCGATCAACCGCATCACCGCCTCCCTATGCCTCGCGTTGGCCCGCAGCGAGCAAGGACCGCGCCAACGTCCCCTGGATTGTGGCTTTGTCCCCAGGGAATTCTACAGCGCTGGCATGCAGCTTGCTTCCTTCGCCACATGGCCAAGCAGCCGGACATTGAACTCGTTTCCCTGACCAAGCGCTACGGCGAGACGGTGGCGGTCGATTCGATCGGCCTGCGCATCCCGGCGGGGTCCTATTGCTGCCTGCTCGGGCCCAGCGGCTGCGGCAAGACCACCACGCTGCGCATGATCGCCGGGCACGAGGAGGCGTCTGAGGGAGACATCATCCTGGGATCAGAGAACATCACCGGCCTGCCGCCAGCGGCCCGCGGGACCGCGATGATGTTTCAGAGCTACGCGCTCTTTCCGCATCTCGATTGTACGGACAACGTGGCCTTCAGCCTCAAGATGCGCGGTATCGACAAGGAGACGCGCCGGGCGCGCGCCGTCGAGATGCTGAAGCGCGTGCATATGGAGGCCTATGCCGGCCGCCTGCCGGCGCAGCTCTCCGGTGGCCAGCAACAGAGGGTCGCCCTGGCGCGGGCGCTGATCACCGATCCGCAGGTCCTGCTGCTCGACGAGCCGCTGTCGGCGCTGGATCCCTTCCTGCGGATCCGCATGCGCGAGGAACTGAAGAGCCTGCAGACGCGACTCGGAATCAGCTTCATCCACGTGACGCACAGCCAGGACGAGGCGATGGCACTGGCCGACCTCGTGGTGGTGATGAACGGCGGCCGGATCGAACAGGCGGCGCCGCCGCGCGAAGTATTCAACCGACCGGCTTCGGCCTTCGTCGCGAAGTTCATTGGCGGCCACAACGTGCTGCCCGCGGCCGTCGCGCGTGCCGGGGCGGGCGGGGGGCCGTTCGTAGCCATCCGCGCCGACCGCCTGTCGGTGCAGCCGGGAACTTCGGGAGAGGCAGGCGTCACCTCACTGCAGGGTGTCGCGCGCTCGGTCGAATATCTCGGATCGACGGTGCAGGTCGGCATCGATGTCACCGGTCTCGAAACGCTGTCGGCCACGCTCTCGGAGGCGCGCTTCGACGCATCTCCCGTGAGGCCCGGCGAGCCCGTCACGCTGTCGTGGAAGCCCGAGGACGTGCACGTGCTGGGGCGCTGAAGGGGCGTATTTGGGAGGCGGCCCCGCGCCGTCGTGGCTGAAGGAGGAAGACGAGATGGCTCGGAAATCGAATGGCGGCATCGGCCGCCGCAGGATGCTCAAGGGCGCGGCCGGCATCGCGGGCGCGGCCGTCGGCAGCGGCGCGATCACCGGCTTCCCGGTGATCTGGGCGCAGAACAACAAGAACATCGTCTTGCGCCAGTGCGGCACCGGCGTGTCGGCGATCAACGAGATCGCCGAGAAGTGCAAGGCCGATCTCGGCATCACGCTGCAGATGACGGCGCTCGATTCCGATGCGGTGGTGCAGCGCGTCGTGACGCAGCCGAACTCCTTCGACATCGGCGACATCGAATACTGGATGATCAAGAAGGTCTTCCCAGCGAACACGCTGCAGGCGATGGACGTCAAGAAGATCAAGCTGTTCGACAAGATCGTGCCGATCTTCACCACCGGCAAGCTGAAGCCCGACAGCGTCATCGCCCAGGGAACGGCGCCCAGCACGGTGAGCTTCGTCGAAGGCGCCGGCTCGACCAAGTTCGCCAAGGGTCAGACCCAGTGGTTCACGGCGGTGCCCACGATCTACAACGCCGATACGCTCGGCATCCGGCCAGACCTCGTCGGCCGCAAGATCGACTCGTGGAAGGACATCCTCGATCCGAAGTTCAAGGGCAAGACCTCGATCCTGAACATCCCGTCGATCGGCATCATGGACGCCGCGATGATCTGCGAGGCGGCCGGCATCGTGAAGTACGGCGACAAGGGCAACATGACCAAGGCGGAGATCGACAAGACCATCGATTTCCTGATCAAGACCAAGAAGGAGGGTCAGTTCCGCGCCTTCTGGAAGACCTTCGACGAATCGGTGAACCTGATGACGTCGGGCGAGGTCGTGATCCAGTCGATGTGGTCGCCGGCGGTCTCGGCGGTGCGCGGCAAGGGCGTGCCCTGCGTCTACCAGCCCCTCAAGGAAGGCTACCGCGCCTGGGGCGGCGGGCTGGCACTCGCCAAGCACCTGCAGGGCGCGCAACTCGACGCGGCCTACGACTACATCAACTGGTACCTGTCCGGCTGGGTCGGCGCCTTCCTCAATCGCCAGGGCTACTACTCGGCGGTGCTGGAGACGGCCAAGGCCAACATGACGGCCGACGAGTGGGGCTTCTGGATGGAAGGCAAGCCGGCCCAGGGCGACATCAAGAACCCGCAGGGCCAGATCGTCGAGAAGGCCGGCGCGGTGCGCGATGGCGGCTCGTTCTACGACCGCATGGGTGCCGTCGCCTGCTGGAACGCGGTGATGGATGAGGACCGCTACATGGTCCAGAAGTGGAACCAGTTCATCGCCGCCTGATCGATGTAATTCCTAGGAGAGGGGCGCCTCCGATGTCCGTTCACCGGCGGCGCCTCACCCTCGAATGTCCCGTGTAAAGTCTTGGGTCACCTACCTGCAGGTCGCACCGCTCGCGCTGGTGTTCCTGCTGTTCCTCATCGTCCCGATCGCCACGATCGTGGTGGTGAGCTTCTTCGACTACAATACGACCCAGATCATCCCGGCCTTCCTGCTGCAGAACTATGAGGAACTGCTGCTCTCCCCGGTAACCTGGCGGACCTACCAGCAGACGATCCAGTTCGCGCTGATCACCTGGGCGCTCACCCTCGGCATCGGCTTCACTGTCGCCTACTTCGTGGCCTTCCACGTGCGCTCGCCGACGATGCAGACGGTGCTGTTCCTGATTTGCACCATCCCGTTCTGGACCTCCAACGTCATCCGCATGATCTCGTGGATCCCGTTTCTCGGGCGCCACGGCCTCGCCAACACGACGTTGATCAATCTCGGCCTCATCAATGAGCCGCTGGAATTCCTGCTCTATTCCGACTTCTCGGTCGTGCTGGCCTACGTGCACCTCTACACGCTGTTCATGGTGGTGCCGATCTTCAACTCGATGATGCGCATCGACCGCAGCCTGCTCGAAGCGGCGCGCGACGCCGGGGCGAGCGGCTGGCAGACACTGGTCAACGTCATCCTGCCGCTGTGCAAGCCCGGCATCGCCATTGGCTCGATCTTCGTCGTCACCATCGTGATGGGCGACTTCGTCACCGTGCGCATGATGAGCGGGGGGCTCAGCGCCTCGGTCGGCCTGATGATGGCGAACGCCATGTCGCTGCTGCAGTATCCCGCCGCGGCGGCCAACGCGGTGATTCTGCTCCTGCTGGTCCTGTTCATCGTCGCGGCCATGATGCGCCTGGTCGACATCCGCAAGGAGCTGTGACGTGCAGCATGGCAAGCGCGGCCCCGCCTTCTGGCTCCTCGGCGCCTTCTTCTGCCTGTTCGTGCTGTTCCTCTACGGCCCGACCCTGACCATCCTGATCCTGTCGTTCCAGGGACCGGGGGGCGGGCTCACCTTCCCGATGAATGGCGTCTCGCTGCATTGGTTCAGAAACCTGTTCGAGAAGCAGATGGTGGGAGACTTCGCGGGATCGCTGCAGCGCTCATTGATCCTCGGTGCTGCCGTCATGCTGGTCACGGTCGTGGCCTCCTTTTCGGCGGGGCTGGCCTTCCGCTCGCGCTTCCGCGGCTCGGGCATCATCTTCTATCTCGCCATCGCCAGCCTGATCGTGCCCTCGATCCTGATCAGCCTGGGCATCGGCCTTCTGTATCGCGTGCTGGGTTGGGATCCGGCCTGGTACAGTTCGGCCTTCGGCGCGCACCTGACCTGGACCCTGCCGTTCGGCCTGCTGATCATGTTCGCCGTCTTCAACCGTTTCGACCGGCGCTACGAGGAGGCCGCCCGCGACCTCGGCGCGACCTCGTGGCAGACGATCCGGCATGTCGTCGTCCCGATCCTGCTGCCTAGCCTGATCGGCGTCGGTCTGTTCGGCTTCACGCTGTCCTATGACGAGTTTGCGCGCAGCCTCTATACGGCCGGCACCTTCAACACGCTGCCGCTCGAGATCTACGGCATGACCACCAACGTGACGACGCCGGTGCTCTATGCGCTGGGCACCGTGACGACGGGCGTGTCCTTCGTCGTGATCGCGCTTTCGCTGCTGTCGGTCGCGTGGCTGCGTCGCCGCCGGGCACGTCATGGCAGCGATGCCGGAAAGGCCGCCTGAGATGACGCGTCGTTCAAGAGTGCTGCGCCTGCCGACGGCGGGCCCGCAGGATACGGCGCCGCTCGCCGCCGCCATCGCGTCGGGGGAGATCGACGCCGGCAGCATCGTGGCCATCGTCGGCAAGACCGAAGGCAATGGCTGCGTCAACGATTTCACCCGCGGCTATGCCACCCTGGCTCTGAAGCTGGTGCTGGCCGAGGCGCTGGGCTGCCCGCTCGGAGAGATCGAGCACCGGGTGGCCATCGTGATGTCGGGCGGCACCGAGGGCGGGCTGTCGCCGCACCTCATCGTCTTCTGTCGCGAGACCGCGCCGCCGCCAGCCTCCGCCGGGCCACGACTGGCCATCGGCGTCGGCCTGACGCGGGCGTTCAAGCCCGAGGAGATCGGCCGGGCACCGCAGATCGAGGAGACCGCCGCGGCCGTGACGTCGGCCATGAGGGACGCCGGCATAGGCACCCCGCATGATGTCCACTTCGTGCAGATCAAATGCCCGTTGCTGACCAAGGAGCGTATCGAGGAAGCGGCAAGGCGGGGCGCCACGACGGCCACCGGCGATACCTACCATTCGATGGCCCTGTCGCGAGGGGCATCGGCGCTGGGCGTCGCGCTCGCGCTTGGAGAGATCAAGGACGCGCCGGAAGGCGCGATCTGCCGCGACTGGTCGCTCTATTCGCGGGTCGCCAGCACCTCGGCAGGCGTCGAAGTCCTGCGCAACGAGATCGTGGTGCTGGGCAACGCGCACGGCTGGTCCGGCGATTTGCTGATCGACCACGACGTGATGCGCGACGCCATCGATGCCGGTGCGGCGCACCGCATCCTGGGACGCCTGGGCGTGACGGGCGAGGACGTCACGGCCGTGCTGGCCAAGGCCGAAGCCGCGCCCTCGGGCGCAATCCGCGGGCGGCGTCACACGATGCTGGACGACAGCGACATCCATTCGACACGCCACGCTCGTGCACTGGTGGGCGGCGTGCTGGCCGGCGTCGTCGGAGACACGATGCTCTACGTCTCCGGTGGCGCCGAGCACCAGGGGCCGGCCGGCGGCGGGCCGATCGCGATCATTGGGCGGGTCTGAGCGGGTGGGCTAAGGTCGCCGCATGACCGAAGCGAACCCCTACGATCTTCTCGGCGTGCGCCGCCGCATCAATGCTGCCGGCGCGCTGACGCGGCTGGGCGGGGCGGTGATGGCACCCGAGGTCGTTGCCGCCATGGCCGCAGCCTCGCGCGCCTCCGTCGATATCGGCGAACTGCAGGACGCCGCCAGCGAGCGCATCGCCGCGGCCACGGGCGCGGAGGCCGGGCTGGTCACGACGGGCGCAGCGGCGGCGCTCACGCTCGCGTCCGCCGCTTCGATTGCGCGCTGGGACATAGCGAAAATGGCGGCACTGCCCCATGCCGGCGCCTTCCCGCACGACATCCTGATCCCGCGCACCCAGCGTACCGGCTACGCGCATGCGCTGGCGGCCTCGGGTGCGCGGCTGGTCGATATCGGCCACAACGACCGGGGAACGGGCGCGGGGGTGCGCGGGCTCGAAGCCTGGGAGATCGAGGCCGCCCTGTCGCCGTCGGTCGTGGCAATGGCCTTTTCGGTCAACACCAGCAGCATCGTCGACCTGCCGACCGCCATCGCGACCTGCCGCGCCAACGGCATTCCGCTGATCGTCGACGCGGCGGCGCAGCTCCCGCCAAAGGAGAACCTGCGGCGGTTCATCGACATGGGGGTCGACCTCGTCGCGTTTTCCGGAGGCAAGGCGCTCGGCGGCCCGCAGGCATCCGGCATCCTGGCCGGTCGGCGCGACCTCGTGGCTTCGGCGCTGCTGCAGCAGCTCGACATGGACGTGGCACCGGAAACCTGGACGCCGCCGCGCCTCGTCGACCGAGCGAACTTGCGCGGTGTCCCCCATCACGGCATCGGTCGCGGCTTCAAGGCCGGCAAGGAAGAGATCGTGGGTCTTCTTGTTGCGTTGGAGCGTTTCGTGAGGAACGACGATGCGGCCTCGAACGCCGCGTTGCAGGCACGGTTGGAAACGATCGCGGCGAAATTGAACGGCGTCGACGTGAAGCTGGTGCCGGCGGCACAGACGGGCCGTGTCCCGGTGCTGGAGATCGCCGTGCCCGACGCGCTCGCCGTCAGCGCGATGTTGCAGAGGCGGGATCCGCCGGTCCACCTGTCGGAGCGGCACGCCGCGCGCGGCGTGCTCACGCTCGATCCGCAGGCCCTCCTGCCCGAACACGACGCGCCGCTCGCGGCGGCGCTTCGTGTCGTGCTTCAGTCCACCGTCGCCTGACCGTCGTCGCGATAGGCCCAGCACGTGTCGGGCGGCAGGGTGAGGGCGATCTCACCGTCGTTGTGACGGGCTGCGGTGCCGAGTTCCAGCACCTCGACCTTCTGGTCGCCGAACTCGACGTCGTAGATCGTCTGCATGCCCTGGTAGCGCCGTTCGGTCACCCGCCCGGTGAAACTGTTGGCGGGGCCGCGTTCACCCAGGCGAATGTTCTCCGCCCGCAGCGCCACGCGGGCCTTGTCGCCGGCCACGAGGGGTTGCGGTGTCCAGGCTTCGATGCGACCGGCGGCGCCGAGATCAATGATCGCCTGCTCGCCCTTGCGCTCCAGCACCTTGCCCTTGAGCACGTTCGAGGCGCCGGTGAAGTTGGCGACGAAGGAGTCGGCCGGCCGGTTGTAGATCTCCCCCGGGGGCGCCATCTGCAGCAGCTTGCCGTCCTTCATGACGCCGATCCGGTCGCCCAGCACCACGGCCTCGGACTGGTCGTGCGTCACGTAGAGGCCGGTCATGCCGGTCATCTTGAGGATGCGGCGCAACTCGTCGCGCAGGCGGATGCGCAGCTTGGAGTCGAGATTCGACAGCGGCTCGTCGAGCAGCAGGAGCTGTGGCCGGTAGACCAGGCTGCGCGCCAGCGCGACGCGCTGCATCTGGCCGCCCGACAGAGACGTCACCGGCCGCTGGGCGTATTCGCCCAGCCCGACCAGCTCGAGCGTCTCGCGGACCTTGCTCTCGATGTCGCCGCTGCCGCTGGTGTTCTTGCGGCGATATTTCAGCGGATAGGCGACGTTCTGGTGCACCGTCATGTGCGGCCAAACCGCATAGGACTGGAACACCATGCCGATGTCGCGTTCGCGCGGACTGACCAGGACGCCGCGCTCGGGCTCCGACACGACGCGGCCGCCGATCGAGATGCGGCCGCCGGTCGGATGTTCGAGGCCGGCGACGCAGCGGAGCGTCGTGGTCTTGCCGCAACCCGAAGGCCCCAGCAGCACCACGATCTCACCCGCCGGCACGTCGAAGCTCACGCCATCGACGGCCGCCTTGCCGGTCCCGAACTTCTTGACCAGGTCCTCGATGAGGAGCGCAGCGCTCACTGGCGGTACCCGTAGGTCTTGTTCCACTCTTCCATCCACGAGTTGCGCAGCTTGCTGAACTCGTCGAACTTCGGCACCCACACCTTGACGACCTTGGGATCCCACCCCTTCGGGTAGGCGGGCGGCTCCTTGAGGGACGTGATGTTGCCCAGCTTGTTGATCATGAAGGTCTGGCCTTCCTTGGACAGGCGCCAGTTCATGAACAGACGGGCGGCGTTCGGATTCTTCGACGCCTTGGTGATGCCGTCGGCGTAGGGAACGATCGGCACGCCCTCGGGGGCGAAGATCGCCTCGGCCGGAGCGCCATCGACGATCTTGGTGTAGATGATGTTGTAGAGCAGCGGCGCGATGGAAACCTCACCGCGCACCAGCGCGTCGGAGAGCGGCGCGCCCGACGGGTAGAGAGCGATGCCGAGCTCGGCCTGCTTCTTCCAGTAATCCTCGCCCAGCACCTGGCGCTCGAACATGATGCGGGTCCAGGTGGTGCCGCCGGACGGCCCGATGACCTGGCCGATCTGCTTGTTCTTGTATTCGGGCTTGGTGAGATCCATCCAGGTCTTGGGCGCGTTCTTCACGAGCTGCGTATTGTACGCGATGGCCCAGCCCAGGGTGACGCCCGGCCACAGTTTCGGCGAGACCAGCGCGTCGGGACGGTAGTCGGCGGCGTTCGGCGGTGCGTAATCTTGGAAGAGGTCGGCGATGTCCAGCATCAGGCCACGGTCGGAGTGGTTGACGACGTCGGCGGCGAGCTTGTCGGCCGCGGCTTCCGTCTTGATGCGGGTGATCAGCTGTCCGCCCGGCGCGCGCACCATCGCGACCTTGATCTTGGGGAAGCGCTTGTTGAATTCCTTGATCACTTCCTGCTGGGTCTCGGCGAAGTCGGCGGTGTACAGGGTCAGGCCGCCTTCCTTTTCGGCCGCGGCGATCAGCTCCTTGGAGCCGAACTGATCGGTCTGGGCGCGGGCGGGGAGTGCCGCGGCGGCGGCGGCGCCGGCGAGGCCGGCCAATACGGTTCTGCGCTTCATGTTCTTTCCTCCTGTTGGTTGGTTGTCAGCCGGCGCGGGCGGTGCTTTCGGCCGAGCCACGGGAAAGCCAGGTGGTGATGCCCAGAAGAACTCCGAGGATCACGGTCTGCACCAGGCTGAAGGCGGCGGTCTTTCCGACGTTTCCGCCTTCGTAGTAGTCGAGCAGCAGCACGGCCATCACGGTCGTGTCGCTGGTGTAGAGGAACAGCGACGAGCCGAGCTCGCGCACCGCCAGGACGAACAAGAGCGTCATCGAGGCGATGATGCCGGGGCGGGCCAGCGGCACCATGATGGTGGCGATGGTGCTGAGCAGGCCGCGCCCGCAGATCCAGGCTGCTTCCTCGAGTTCCTTGTGGATCTGCATGAACGATGTCGACAGCGACTTGACCGTGTCGGGAATGAAGCGCGCCACGAAGGCCAGCGCCAGGATCCAGATCGTGCCGTAGAGGCCGCCCGGCAGGCCGATCCAGGCCCACAGATAGGCGACACCGACGACCAGGCCGGGAATGGCGACCGGGATCGTCGACAGAAGGTCGATCGACTTGCGGCCGGCGACGTTCGTGCGGTTGATCGTGTATCCGATGGCGAAAGCCAGTACGCCACCCACGACCGCCGTAATCAGGCCCACCTTCATCGTGTTCCAGATGGAGACCATCGTCAGCGGATTGTCGAAGATCGAGTTGAAGTGCACCCAGCTGTAGGCCTTCATGTCGAAGACGGCATCGAAGTCCTTGAAGAACAGGAACCGGCGGAAGGCCGCGATCACCAGGGCGATCGTGGGCAGCACGACGACGATGAAGAGATAGGCGATCGCCAGGCTGAAGGTGAACCAGCGCCACGGCCCGAGGTTCAGGCTG
This sequence comes from Rhodospirillaceae bacterium, assembly GCA_009772935.1. Lineage (GTDB taxonomy): Bacteria > Pseudomonadota > Alphaproteobacteria > Reyranellales > Reyranellaceae > Reyranella. The sequence goes on along the minus strand of WOUR01000009.1, from coordinate 100,398 downwards.
CGCGGACGGAAGGCCTTGCCGGCCACGGTGGCGAAGCTGCGGCCCGAGAGGACGCGCTGCTGGGCCCAGACGAAGATGGCCGTGACGGCCATCAGCAGGATCGCGACGGCGGCGGCGGTGTTGTAGAGCGGCGGGCTCCAGGCGGTGAGCTTGAAGATGTAGGTCGTGAGCACGCTGATGTTGGCGGGCGCGCCGAGCGCGGCCGGGATGCCGTAGATGCCGAGCATCACCACGAAGGACAGCAGCGAGCCTGCCAGGATGGCCGGCGCGATCAGCGGGAAAGTGACGGTGAAGAGGGTGGTGAAGGCCGAGGCGCCAGAGACCTCGGAAGCTTCCTCGAGGCTCGGGTCCATGTTCCGCAGCGCCGAGGCGGTGAACATGTAGACGTAAGGCGCGTAGTAGAAGCCGAAGACCAGGATGAGGCCGGACATCGAATAGAAGTCGAAGCGGAAGTCGATGCCCATCCACTTGAGAGCGGTGTTCAGCAGGCCTGTTTTCGGAGAGCCGAGGATGCTCCAGGCAACACCCGCGACCAGCGGCGGCACGAACAGCGGGATCATGCTGGCGCCGGCGATGAAGCCCTTGAAGGGCGTGTTGGTGCGCACGACGATCCACGAGAAGGCCAGCCCGATCACGACCGCCAGGATCGTGCCGCCACCGCAGGCCACCAGGGCGTTGAAGAAAGCGAGGCGAACGTTCTCGTTGCCCAGTACGGCAATGAAGTGGGTCAGCGAAGGATTGAATTTGCCGAACCCGTCGATCACCGGGTTGGAATCGCTGATCGCGCCGAAGAACAGCATCAGCAGCGGATAAATGACCAGGAAGGCCAGGATGATCAGCAATGCGCCGACCCAGAGCGGCGCGGCCCACCGGCGCGCTGCGGGCGCGGCATCCGTGGTCGCAGGCAAAGCGGCAGCACTCGTCGCCGTCAACGCGTTCTTCCTCCCGGTTCGTCCGCAGCCCCGAAAGGCAGCGGCTTCTTCATTAAGTGTGCGACCCTAGCCCATAAGAATTTCCGACGCTACGTCTTGGTGATGCGCGAAGTCGTCACCTGCCTGTGTGCAGTCCGGCTAATGGTCGCCGTTCACGCCGGTCAGGAACCGCTCCGAGTAGGAGTTCATGATCTGCTGCCAGCTCGTCCGGGTGCCGCGCGCCGACCATTCAAAGATCGGTTTGAGAGTCTTCGTCGTGAAGTCCGTCATCGAACCGAATGAACCGGTGATGCCGTTGGTGATGATGTTGGCGTTCCGCGTGCCTTCGGGATCGGCGGGCGAAGCCTTCGCCGCGAAATAGGAGAGATTGTAGTAGCTGTAGCTCGAGCAGCCGAAGAACGCGTAGATCTGGTACTGGTCCTTGTTCATCCGGATGGGTGCGCCGATCTGCTCACCCATGTAGGTGAGATCCAGCAAGCCGACGCGGGAGTGTCCCGCATAGAGAAATACCGAGCCGCGCTCCGCGGCCTCCTTGGCCATGCAGAAGAAGGCGATGCTGTCCTCGCCGATGTTGGTGATGCCCCAGAACAAGCGGACGACCAGCGTCCGGCCGCCATCCTTGCGCGTGAATTCCTCGACATGGCCGGGCGAGGCGGCCAGGGACTTGGTGTTGCCGCATTCACGCTCACGCTCGGCGGCCGGGACGGTGCGTACCGCGAAGCCCTGACCGAGCATATACTTGCGGGTGTCGCGGTAGTTGCCGGCATTGTAGTCGGTGTTGGCCTTTTCGGGAGGGAGATTGCCGTTCTTGTCCTCGTCGGCGCCGAAGGTCAGGACGACGCGGATTACATTATTGGCGTTGGCCAGCCGCTCGTAGGCCGGCGCGGTATTGGCGGTGTTGGCCCGCTTTGAGACGATCGCGCCGTCCGAGGTGACATAGTCGACGCCGTCGACCAGCGGGCATCCCTTGTTCAGCGGCGCCCAGAAGTACGCCATGCGGTATTTCTCGCCCCAGCTGAAGCACTTGTCTGTCGATCGCTCCCACACCTCGTCGAGATTGAGGGGCAGGCGGACCTTCACGGTCTCCTGGAGCCCATTGTCGAGAACGAAGGTGCCGGTGTAGCGATAGCGCACATAGTGCTTGCCGGTCCTGTCGTCGCGTAGCCGGCCCAGAATGTCGACCTTCGCATCGTTCTTGGCCGCGGCCTTCTTCGGAGCGGCCTGCAGCGGACCGGCGAGATAGAGGAGCTGCCGGTTGATGTAGGACGGGAGGAGAATGTAGTCGGGCGTGTCGGGCGCTATCTCGACCCTGCTTTCGAAGCCGACCTCGGCTTCGTAGGAATCCTTCGAGTAGTAGGCGAAGGCCGGCGAGCCGGCGAGCACAAGCAGGCAGCCGCCAGCGGCCGCCGACATCAGGCGATTCAACATGGTTCGACCGTAGCCCTTCGTGGCTTGCGACGTTAGTTTGGCGGGATGAAACTGAGAACGCACGACCGGTACGACTACGTCCCCCTGCGTGGCCGCGCCGACTACAGCTGGCCGGCTGGCCGACGACTCGCCGTCTATTTCGCCCTCAATCTCGAGCATTTTTCCTACGGCGAGGGGCTGGGAGCCGAGCTGGCACCGGGTGGTCCACATCCCGACATTCTCAACTATGCATGGCGTGATTATGGCAATCGCGTCGGCGCCTGGTACATGCTCGACGCCTTCGATGCCCTGCGGCTGCCGCTGGCGGCGCTGGTCAACAGCGTGATGTACGACTATGCGCCGGAACTGGTCGCCGCCTGCCGCGCGCGCGGCGACGAGATCGTGGGTCACGGTCGCACCAACGCCGAACGTCAGGGCGTGCTCGGTGAGGCGGACGAGCGCACATTGATCGCCGAAGCGACGTCGCGCCTTGCGGGCGCGGAGGGACGTCCGCCGGAGGGCTGGCTGGGACCGTGGATCTCCCACAGCCACGTCACGCCCGATCTGCTCGCGGAGGCCGGCTATCGCTACCTGCTGGACTGGTGCATGGACGACCAGCCTGTCTGGTTCCGATGCCGTGGCGCCAGGCGCATCCTTGCCGTGCCCTATCCGCAGGAAGTGAACGACATTCCGCAGATCGCGGGGCGCAAGATCGGCGGTGACGCCTTTGCCGACATCATCGTCGACCAGTTCGACGAGATGCTGGAGCTCTCGCAGGAGCGGCCGCTGGTGATGGGCGTGGCCTTGCACGCCTATCTGGTGGGCCAGCCGCACCGGCTGCGGCACCTGAAGCGCGCCCTGCGCCATATCGCGAAACATCGCGACCGCATCTGGCTCACGACGCCGGGCGCCATCGCGCGGCATTGCCTGTCCCTTCCCGCCGGTATCGTCCCCTAGGAGTCCCATGCGTCTGTTCACGGCCACGCTTGCCACCGAGACCAACACCTTCTCCCCCCTGCCGACCAGCCTGGAAAATTATCGCGAGTCGGTGTTCTTTCGGCCGGGCGAGCATCCGGCCGATTCGCCGCGCATGTGCACCGCGCCGCTGTTCGTCGCGCGGTCCCGCGCCGAGGCCGAAGGCTTCGAGTTGATCGAGGGAAGCTGTTTTGCCGCCAGCCCCGCCGGCACGACCAACCGCGCCGACTACGAGACCATGCGGGACGAGATCCTGGGGCAACTCGAGGCGGCGCTGCCGATTGACGGTCTCCTGCTCGGGCTGCATGGCGCGATGGTGGCGCATGGCTACGACGACGTCGAAGGCGACATCATCGAGCGCTGCCGCGCGCTCGTGGGACCCAAGTGCGTGATCGGCGTCGAGTTCGACCCGCACTGCCATCTGACGATGAAGCGCGTCTCCAACGCCGACATCATCGTCCTCTACAAGGAGTTTCCCCACACCGACGTCGTCGAGCGGGCCGAGGACCTGCTCGACCTCGTTCTGGCCACCCTGCGCGGCAAGGTGAAGCCGGTCATGTCGGTGTACGACTGCCGGCAGATCCAGAGCTATCCCACGACGATCCAGCCGATGCGCGGCCTCGTCGACCGCATCATGGCGATGGAAGGCAAGCATGGGATCCTGTCCGTCTCGATCGCACACTGTTTTCCCTACGGCGACGTGCCCGAGATCGGCACGCGCGTGCTGGTGATCGCCGACGGCGACAAGAAGAAGGCCGACGCGCTGGCGACGCAGCTTGGCGAGGAGCTGGTGGGCCTGCGCGGCAAGACCGCGCCGCAATCCCTTGGCGTCGCGGCGGGCATCAGCGAGGGCGTGGCCTTCAACGACCTGCCGGTCGTGGTCGCCGATGCCGCGGACAATGCCGGCGGCGGGGCGCCGTCCGACAATACCGACATCCTGAAGCACTTGATCGAGAAGAACGTCGAGAGCGCCTGCCTTGGCCCGATCTGGGACCCGATCGCCGTCCGCATCTGTTTCGACGCAGGCCTTGGAGCCCGGATCGGCCTGCGGTTCGGCGGCAAGATCGCGCCGAGCTCCGGGCAGCCTGTCGATGCCGAAGTCGAGATCATCGGCCTGAAGCGCGATGCCTGGCAGAAATTCGGGCCGACTCAAGTTCCGGTAGGCGACTGCGCGGCGGTGCGCATCGGCGGCGTCGAGGTCGTCCTGATCAGCAAGCGCACGCAGGCAACCGGGCTCGAACTTTTCACCAATGTCGGGATCGACCCGACCGAGCGGAAGATCGTGGTGGTGAAGTCGACGAACCACTTCATGGCGGCCTATGGGCCGATCGCCAGGAAGGTGATCTATGTCGAATCGGGCGGCCCACTGCCGCGCGACCACCGCAAGGTCCCGTACAGAAAGGCCGAGCGCCCGATCTGGCCGCTCGATGACGACGCCGAGCCGCGGGGCCTGATTTACTAGCCGCAAAGCTGGACAAAGCAGAGCGCTGCTTTGCATACTCGCTGCGGGGAGTAAGGGAGTTCAACGAATGTTCAAACGCATCTTGGCGGGCGCGCTCGCGCTGGCCGTTCCCTTCGCTGCGGGCCAGGCGCTGGCGCAGGAGAAAGTCCTCAAGGCGGTGATGCATGCCGATGTGCGGGTCATCGATCCGATCTGGACGACCCAGACGATCGCCAACATCCACGGCATGCTGGTGTACGACACCCTGTTCGGCAACGACGCGCAGATGCGGCCGCAGCCGCAGATGGTCGGCAAGTACGAGATCAGCCCGGACAAGCTCACCTACACCTTCACGCTGCGCGACAATCTGAAGTTCGGCGACGGCTCCCCGGTCACGACCAAGGACGTCATCGCCTCGCTCAAGCGCTGGGGCGCCAAGGACGGCGTCGGCCAGCGGCTGATGAGCTACGTCGACAAGATGGAGGCGGTCGACGACAAGACCTTCCGCATGGTGCTCACGAAGCCGTACGGCATGGTGCTGGAGTCGCTCGGCAAGACGAATTCCTCGGTCGCCGTGATCATGCGCGAGCAGGAGGCCAAGACCGATCCGCAGACGCAGGTGAAGGAGGCGGTCGGTTCCGGCCCGTTCAATTTCGCCAAGGACCAGTGGGTGCCGGGCAGCAAGGCGGTGTACGTCAAGAATCCGCACTACGTGCCGCGGCCGGGCAACGAGTCGGCCTCGTCCTTCGCGGGCACCAAGTATGCCGGCGTGGACCGCATCGAGCTGGTCTGGATCTCCGACTCGCAGACCGCCATGTCGGCGCTGATCAACGGCGAGATCGACTTCGTCGAGGCGCCGCAGATCGACTTCCTGCCGATGCTCGAGAAGGCGCGCGGCGTGAAGCTGATGAAGACCGGCAACCTCGACAGCACGGTCGGAATGATCCGGCTCAACCATCTCCACCCGCCCTTCAACAATCCGAAGGCGCGGCAGGCGCTCTACCACCTGATCAACCAGGAAGACTTCCTGCGCGCCATCGTGGGCAATCCCGAATACTACAAGGTCTGCCACGGCCTGCTCACCTGCGGTTCGCCGCTGGCCAACGACGGCGGCAGCGCGATGCTGAAGGACTACAATCCGAAGAAGGCGCTGCAACTGCTGAAGGAGGCCGGTTACAACGGCGAGCCGATCGTCGTTCTGCAGGCGACCGACCACAACACCATCACCCCGGCGACTCAGGTGCTCGTGCAGGCGATGCGCGAGGCCGGTATCAACGTCGATGCCCAGGCGATGGACTGGGGCACGGTGGTGACGCGGCGCGCCAAGAAGGACCCGCCGGCGCAGGGCGGCTGGAACATCTTCGTCACGACCACGGGCGGCGTCGGGTCCTCGAACCCGGTCCTGCACACCTGGCTTGGCGCGGCCTGCGACAAGGGCCTGTTCGGCTGGCCGTGCGACGCCAAGATCGAGGAACTGCGCAACGCCTATGCCTTCGCGCAGACCGATGAGGAAAAGAAGAAGATCGCGACGGAGCTGCAGACGCGTGCCCTCGAGCAGGTCGTCTACATCCCGTTCGGCCAGTGGACGGTACCGCTCGCCTACCGGGCCGACCGCCTCGAGGGGATCGTCCCCAACACCGGTCTCGCCGTGCTCTGGAACATCAAGAAGAAATAGATGACCGACCGCGCAACGGGCGACGCGCCGACCGCATGACCGCGTACATCGTGCGTCGCCTGTTCGCCACCCTGCCGGTCATGGCGGTGGTGGCGATCTTCGTCTTCTTCCTGATCCGCTTCGCGCCCGGGGATCCCGCGGCGATCATCGCGGGCGAGGACGCGACGGCCGAGGCCATCGCGCAGGTCCGGATGAAGCTCGGCCTCGACCGGCCGGTACTGGAGCAGTTCGCAATCTGGAGCCTGCAGCTGCTCCAGGGTGATCTCGGCATCTCGATCTTCTCGAACCTGCCGGTAACGCGGCTGATCGCCCAGCGGCTGGAGCCGACGCTGGCGCTCACGCTCTCGACGCTGTTCGTGGCCGTGGCGCTCGCAGTTCCCATCGGCGTGGTGGCCGCCTGGAAAGCGCGCAAGCTCGTCGACCGGCTGGTCATGGGCTTCGCCGTGCTGGGCTTCGCCATGCCGGTGTTCGTGCTGGCCTACATCCTCATCTATTTCTTCGCCGTGCAGTGGAGGCTCCTGCCGGTCCAGGGCTATGCGCCGATTGGCGAGGGATTCTGGCCCTTCGTCGAGAGCCTGATCCTGCCGTCGGTGGCGCTCGGGGTCACCTACATGGCGCTGATCGCGCGTATCACGCGCGCCTCGATGCTGGAGGTGCTGGCCCAGGATTACATCCGGACCGCCAACTCCAAGGGGCTCGCGACCGACCGGGTGCTGCTGCTGCACGCGCTGAAGAACGCCGCGGTGCCGATCGTCACGGTGATCGGTATCGGCATCGCGCTGCTGATCTCCGGCGTCGTCATCACCGAGACGGTCTTCAACATCCCGGGGCTCGGCCGCCTCACAGTCGATGCCGTGCTGAAACGCGACTATCCGGTGGTGCAGGGGCTGATCCTGGTATTTGCCGGCGCCAAGGTGCTGGTGAACCTCGTCATCGACATTTCCTATGCCTTTCTCGATCCACGGATCCGGTACTGAACCATGGCCGTGACCGCCGAAGATCTTGCTCCCGACATCCGCCGGTTCTCCCTCTGGACGGCGGTGCGGCGCAATCCGACCATCGCGATCGGCGCCGTGCTGCTCGCCGCCCTGCTGGTGATCGCGATCTTCGCGCCGTGGATCGCCACCAGCGACCCGCTCAAGATCGCGCCGGTCAACCGGCTGCGGCCGCCCTCTGAACGCTGGTGGTTCGGAACCGACCAGTTCGGCCGCGACGTCTTCTCGCGCACCGTCTACGGCGCGCGCATCTCGCTGATCGTCGGCCTCTCGGTTGCGGTCATTTCGAGCGTGCTCGGCCTCGCGCTCGGACTGGCCTGCGGCTACTTCCGCCGCGTCGACGGCGTGGTGATGCGCGTCATGGACGGCCTCATGGCGATCCCGTCGATCCTGCTCGCCATCGCGCTGATCACGCTCTCGCGGCCGGGCCTCGGCATCGTGATCGTGGCCATCGTGATCCCCGAGGTGCCGCGCATCGTCCGTGTGGTGCGCTCGGTCGTTCTGTCGATCCGCTCCCAGCCCTACATCGAGAGCGCCATCGCAGGCGGTACGAAGAACTGGAAGCTGCTGACGCGCCACATCCTGCCCAACACGCTGGCGCCGCTGATCGTGCAATCGACCTACGTGTGTGCCTCGGCCATGCTGATCGAGGCGAGCCTGAGCTTCCTCGGCGCGGGCGTGCCGCCGGAAGTGCCGAGCTGGGGCAACATCATCGCGCAGGGCCGCAACTTCTTCCAGATCGCGCCGTGGATCGTCCTGATCCCTGGTGGTTTCCTTGCCGTCACCGTGCTGGCGGTGAATCTCCTGGGAGACGGCCTGCGCGACCGGCTCGATCCCCGCCTGGCGAGGCGCCTGTGAGCGGCGCGCCGGGTCCGATCCTCGAAGTCCGCGACCTGCACACGCAGTTCAGCACCCTCGATGGCGTCGTGCGTGCCGTCGACGGCGTGTCGTTCGACGTCGCCCGCGGCGAGACCCTGGGCATCGTGGGCGAATCGGGCTGCGGCAAGTCGGTGACGGCCATGTCGATCCTGCGGCTGATCCCGCGCGAGACCGGCCGCATAGCGTCGGGCTCGATCAAGTTCGAGGGCGAGGAGCTGACCAGCCTCTCCGAGGAGGAGATGAAGCGGCTGCGTGGCCATCGCATCTCCATGATCTTCCAGGAGCCGATGACCAGCCTCAATCCGGTCCTCACCGTGGGCACGCAGATCGCCGAGAACGTCGTGCGTCATCTCGGCGTGTCGTGGAAGCAGGGCCGCGAGCGGGCGTTCGAGATGCTCGATCTGGTGCGCATCGCCGACTCGCGGCGCCGGCTCGACGAGTATCCGCACCAGCTCTCGGGCGGCATGCGCCAGAGGGTCATGATCGCGATGGCGCTCTCCTGCGATCCGCAGGTGTTGATCGCCGACGAGCCGACGACGGCGCTCGACGTCACCATCCAGGCGCAGATCCTCGACCTGATGATCGAGCTCAAGGAGAAGACCGGCACCGCCATCGTCCTGATCACCCACGATCTAGGCGTGGTGGCCGAGACGACCGAGCGGGTGGTCGTCATGTATGCCGGCCGCAAGGTCGAGCAGGCGCCGGTCGAGGCCCTGTTCGAGGAGCCGTTGCACCCCTATACACGCGGCCTGATGCGGGCGATCCCGCGGCTCGACGTGGAGGCCGATGCCGCCGGCACGCGACCGCGCCTGCAGGAGATCCCGGGCCTAGTGCCGATTCTAACCCAGCCGATCGTAGGCTGCGCCTTCGCGCCGCGCTGCAGCTTTGCGACCGATCGCTGCCGCAACGAGAGGCCGCCGCTGGTCGATGCCGGGGCGGGCCATCTGGTGGCCTGCTGGGAAGTCGATCGCGTGCGGAGGGCGGCATGACCGACGCGCCCGTCCTGCAGGTCGACGGCCTGGTGAAGCACTTCCCGATCAATGGCGGCCTGCTGCAGCGCCAGGTTGGCGCGGTGAAGGCCGTCGATGGCGTCACCTTCTCGATCCGCCGTGGTGAGACGTTGGGCTTGGTGGGGGAATCGGGCTGCGGCAAGTCGACGATCGGCAAGGTCGTGCTGAAGCTGATCGAGCCGACCGCCGGCAGGATCGTGCTGGCCGGCGAGGACGTGACGGCGCTCAAGCCCGGCGCCATGTGGACCCATCGCCGGCGCATCCAGACGATCTTCCAGGACCCGTACTCATCCATGAACCCGCGCCTGCCCTCGGGGACGATCGTGGGCGAGCCGCTGGAGAATTTCGGGATCGCCAGGGGCGCGGCGCGCGACGACCAGGTGGCGCAGTTGTTCCGCCGCGTCGGCCTGCGGCCCGAGGCGATGCGAAAGTACGCCCACGAATTCTCCGGCGGCCAGCGCCAGCGGCTGGGCATCGCCAAGGCCCTGTCAGTCAATCCCGACGTGATCGTGGCCGACGAGCCGGTTTCGGCGCTCGACGTGTCGGTGCAGGCGCAGGTGCTGAACCTGCTGATCGACCTGCAGGAGGAATACGGGCTCGCCTATCTCTTCATCAGCCACGACCTGGCGGTGATGCGGCACATCAGTCACCGCATCGCGGTGATGTATCTTGGTCGTATCGTCGAGCTCACGGACAAGCGCACGCTCTTCACGCAGCCCCTGCACCCCTACACCGAGGCCCTGCTGTCGGCCGCGACCGCGCCCGACCCGAAGCGCCGACGACAGAGGAAGAAGATCGTGCAGGGCGATGTCCCGAGCCCGGCAAAGCCGCCGCCCGGCTGCCATTTCCATACGCGCTGTCTCTACGCGACGGCCGAATGCCGCGTGACTGCGCCGCCGCTGCTCGAGGTGGCGCCCGGCCATCACGTCGCCTGCCTGCGCCGGCCCGTCGGCGGAGATCCGGGACCGCTCTCGATCCCGGGTTAGCGCCTCGAGGTCCGAGCCTCCGCTCAGGCCTTTCGGGCACCCGGTGCGGTGTCGCGCAGATAGGTGAGGGCGGCCTGGGCGCCGCCCGCCTTGTGTGGCACCCCGGCGAGGCCCAGCGCCATCTCGACGCCGGACAGGGTGCCCATCAGCATCAGGTCGTTGAAGTCGCCGAGATGGCCGATGCGGAAGACCTTGCCCGCGACCTTGGTGAGGCCCTGGCCGAGCGACATGTTGAAATTCTCCAGCGCGACCTTGCGGAACGCGTCGGCATCGTGACCCTCCGGCATGACGATCGCCGTCAGCGAGCCCGAGTAAGCCGTGGGATCGCTGCACAGGATCTCCAGGCCCCAGGCGGTGACGGCGGTACGCGTCGCTTCGGCATGGCGGGCATGGCGCGCGAACACCGCGTCGAGACCTTCCTCGAGCAGCATGTCGCAGGCTTCGTTGAGGCCGTAGAGCAGATTGGTGGCGGGCGTGTAGGGGAACCAGCCGTTGGCGTTGGCCGCCAGCATCTCGTCCCAGTTCCAGAACGCCTTCACCATCTTCGAGGCCTTGGACGCCTCGATGGCCTTCTCGCTCACGGCGTTGAAGGAGAGGCCGGGCGGCAGCATCAGGCCCTTCTGCGAGCCGGCCACCGTGACGTCGACGCCCCAGGCGTCGTGGCGATAGTCGATCGATCCCAGCGACGAGATCGTGTCGACCAGCAGCAGGGCAGGGTGCTTCGCGGCGTCGATGGCCCGCCGAACGGCGGAGATGTCGCTCACCACACCGGTCGATGTTTCGTTGTGGACGATGCAGACCGCCTTGATGGCGTGGCCGGAATCTTCCTTCAGGCGCTTTTCGATGGCCGCGGGATCGGCCGGCTTGCGCCAGTCACCGCCCATGAATTCTGATTTGATTCCAAGCTTGTCAGCCATCTTCTTCCAAAGAGAGGCGAAGTGGCCAGTCTCCCACATCAGTACCAGGTCGCCGGGCGACAGGGTGTTCACGAGGGCCGCTTCCCAGGCTCCGGTCCCAGATGCGGGAAATACAATAACCGGTTGTTTTGTCTGGAATACCTGCCGAACGGAGCGAAGGACCTTCTTGGCAAGCGCGTTGAACTCCGGACCGCGGTGATCGATCGTCGGATAATCCATCGCGCGAAGAACACGGTCCGGCACGTTGGTCGGACCGGGAATTTGCAGGAAATGGCGTCCGGCGGGGTGGGAGTTCAGGCGCATCTGGAGGTTCCTTTCGGCTTCGGCTTGCATTTTGTATACAATATGCCAGAGTGAGTCCAGAGATGGATGGTTCAGCCCTCCCGATAGCCCGTTCGACGCTGCCCGAGGCGGCGGCGGAACGGCTGCGCGCCCTCATCATCGAGGGCGAGCTGCCGCCGGGTGCCAAGCTCAACGAGCGCGAACTCAGCGAGCGGCTGGGCGTGTCGCGGACGCCGTTGCGCGAAGCCTTCCGCATGCTGGCGGCCGACGGCCTGCTGGTACAGCTGCCCAACCGGGGCGCCCAGGTAGTCGCGCTGTCGCCGGCCGACGTGCGCGGCGCCTTCGAGGTGATGGGCGCGCTGGAGGGGCTGGCGGGCGAGTTGGCCGTGGCCCGTGTCGCGGAGGCCGACATTGCCGATCTGCGGGCGCTTCAAGGAGAAATGGAGGTCGCCCATGCGGGGCGGGACCTGCCCGGCTACTATCGCATCAATCGCCTTATCCATGACCGGCTGAATGCCCTCGCGGATAACGCGGTGCTCGGGCAGACCTACCGCACGCTCAACGCACGGCTGCATGCCCTCAGGTTCCGATCCAACCTCAACCCCGCCAAGTGGGACCAGGCGGTCGCCGAACATCGCGCGATGATCGAGGCGCTTGCCGCGCGGGATGGCGCTGCGCTACGTGACCTGCTCGTGGGGCACCTGCGTGCCAAGCAGCAGGCCGTGCTCGATGCCATGGAAAACAAGGACGACAAGAACCTTCAGGGAGGAAAAGTACCATGACGATGACCTCAAAGACTTCGCGCCGCCGCGCCCTCCAGCTCGGCCTCGCCGCCACCCTGGCCGCTCCGGCCGTGGCCCGCGCCCAGCAGGGCTGGCCGCCGCAGACCATCACCTGGGTCAATCCGTTCCCCGCCGGCGGCGGCACCGACGTGTTCGCCCGTCCGCTCGCCGCCCAGGTCGGCGAGCAGCTTGGCTGCCAGATCATCGTCGACAACAAGGGCGGCGCGGGCGGCACCGTCGGCGCCTCGCAGGCCGCCAAGATGAAGCCCGACGGCTCGGTCTTCTTCGTCGGCGCCATCCATCACACGATCGCGCCCTCGGTCTACAAGAACCTCGACTACGACCTCGAGAAGAACTTCGAGCCGATCACCATGATCGCCCTGGTACCGCAGGTCATCTCGATCAATCCGAACAAGATTCCGGCGAAGACCGCGCAGGAGTTCATCGCCTACGTGAAGGCCAACCCGAACAAGGTGAACTATGCGTCGCCCGGCACGGGCACCGCCCACCACCTCGCCGGAGAGCTGTTCAAGCTCGAGACCAAGACCGAGATCGTCCACGTGCCCTATCGCGGCGCCGGTCCGGCGATGCAGGACCTGCTGGCCGGCAATGCCGACATGATGTTCGACGGCATGGGCACCTCGGCGCAGCAGATCAAGGCCGGCAAGCTGCGCGGCCTCGCCGTGGCGACCACCCAGCGCGTGCCGGAGTTTCCGGACATGCCGACCGCCGGCGAGATCGGCATTCCGGCGTGGATCGTCTCGACATGGTACGGACTATGGGCGATCAAGGGCACGCCGAAGCCGATCGTCGAGCGCATGTATGCCGAGGTCGTCAAGGCGCTCGCGGTGCCCAAGCTGCAGGGCATCTGGAAGGACCAGCTCGCCCAGGCCGGCGGCGAGTCCCCCGCCGAGTTCGCCAAGCGCATCCGCGCCGAGATCGAGAAGTGGCAGAAGGTCGTCGCGACGGCCGGGATCAAGCTCGACTGAGCATGCCGGGTCTCCGATGAACCCGCTATCAATCACGACGCCCTCTCTGCCTGGGTGTGACGCGGGCAGCGAGGGCGATAAGGGGTGTCGTCGGATATGAGCAAGCTCGAACAAAACCTGCGGCGCAGCCTCAAGGGGGAGGTCCTGTTCGACCGGGCCTCGCGCGGGCGCTATTCGACCGACGCGTCGATCTACCAGATCGAGCCCGTCGGTGTGGTGATCCCGCGCGACGAGGCCGATCTGGCGCTCGCCGTCGACGTGGCACGCGACGCCAAGGCGGCGATCCTGCCGCGCGGCGCCGGCACGTCGCAGTGCGGCCAGACCGTGGGCGAGGCGCTGGTCATCGACTGCTCGAAGTACCTGCGCGAGGTGGTGGGCTTCGACAAGGCCAAGCGGCAGGTCACGGTCCAGCCCGGCATCGTGCTTGACCACCTCAACGCCTGGCTGAAGCCGCACGGGCTCTGGTATCCGGTCGACGTCTCTACCTCGGCGCAATGCACGCTGGGCGGCATGGCCGGCAACAATTCCTGCGGCTCCCGGTCGATCCGCTACGGCAACATGGTCCACAACGTCGCCTCGATCGACGCGCTGCTGGCCGACGGGCAACGCGCCCGCTTCGGCTCGACGCGACCGGAGGACATGCCCGCCGGCGTGCGCGCCATCGCCGACAAGGTGGCGGAGCTGGCCTTCGCCGAGCGCGCCGAGATCGAGCGCATGTATCCGCATGTGCTGCGCCGGGTTGGCGGATACAACCTCGACATCTTCTTCCCGCAGTCGGAGCGGCCCTACACGACCGACAATTCGGTCAACCTCGCGCATCTCCTGGTGGGCAGCGAAGGAACGCTCGCGGTGACGGAGCGGCTCACGCTCAACCTCGCGCCGCTGCCGAAGCACAAGACACTGGGCGTCGTGAACTTCCCGAGCTTCTACAAGGCGATGGACAGCGCCCAGCACATCGTGAAGCTGAAGCCGGCCGCCGTGGAACTGGTCGACCGCACGATGATCGAGCTGGCGCGCGCCAATCCCGCCTTCCGGCCGGTGATCGAGCGGGCGCTGATCGGCCGGCCCGAGGCCATTCTGCTGGTGGAGTTCGCTGGCGAGGAGCGCGAGGACCAGCTGCGCGACCTTGCGCGTCTCGTCGAACTGATGGCCGATCTCGGACTGCCGGGCAGCGTCGTGGAGATGCCCGAGCCGAAGCCGCAGTCGGAACTGTGGGAGGTCCGCAAGGCCGGCCTCAACATCATGATGTCGATGAAGGGCGACGGTAAGCCGGTCTCCTTCATCGAGGACTGCGCCGTTCCGCTGGAACATCTCGCCGACTACACGCAGCGCCTGACCGACGTGTTCGGCAAGCACGGCACCAGGGGCACCTGGTATGCCCACGCCTCGGTCGGCACCTTGCACGTGCGGCCGATCCTCGACATGCGCCGCGATGGCGCCGAGAAGATGCGCGCGATCGCCGAAGAGGCGTCGGCGCTGGTGCGCGAATACAAGGGCGCCTTCTCGGGTGAGCACGGCGACGGGCTGGTTCGCTCGGAATGGGTGGCGTGGCAGTTCGGGCCGCGGCTCACGAAGGCCTTCGAGACGGTGAAGGACCTGTTCGATCCCGAGAACAGGCTGAACCCGGGCAAGATCGTGCGGCCCTCGCGTATGGACGACCGCTCGCTGTTTCGCTTCAAGCCGGGATACGAATCGATCAAGTACGAGCCGGCGCTCGACTGGTCGGCCTGGAATGTCCAGACCGATCCGGTCACCGAGATCTCGACCGCGCCCGGAAGCGGCGGCGACCTGGCCGGCGGCTTCGCGAAGGCCGCGGAGATGTGCAACAACAACGGCCACTGCCGGAAGTTCGACGCCGGCACGATGTGTCCGTCGTTTCGCGTGACCCGCGACGAGAAGCACCTGACGCGCGGCCGCGCCAACACGCTGCGGCTGGCCTTGTCCGGCCAACTCGGATCGGAAGGGCTGCGCTCCGATGCGGTCGCGGCGGCGATGGACCTCTGCGTGAGCTGCAAGGGCTGCAAGCGCGACTGTCCGACCGGCGTCGACATGGCGCGCATGAAGATCGAGGTCAAGTCGGCGCGTCGCATGGCCAAGGGCCTGAGCTGGCGCGACCGGCTGGTCGGCGCCACGCCGTCGCTGGCACCCTGGGCGCGTCGCCTGCCCTGGCTGTTCAACGCCGCCTGGTTCGTGCAGTCCTATCTGGGCTTTGCCAAGCAGCGGCGCCTGCCGCAGTGGCGGGGCGACACGTTCCTGTCGACCACGGAGGTCGACGATCGCGACGCTACGGTGGTCATCTTCGCCGATACCTTCTCGAACAATTTCGAGCCCGAGATCCTGCACGCCGCCCGCCGGGTGCTGACCGCCGCCGGCCATCGCGTGGCGGTCGCCTGGCCGACCCTCGGTGCGCCGGCTTTGTGCTGCGGGCGCACCTACCTGGCGACCGGCCAGGTGGAGCGGGCGAGGGGAGAGGCGTTGCGCACGCTGAACGCATTGCGGCCGTTCGCGCAGAAGGGCGTGCCGATCATCGGCCTCGAACCGTCCTGTCTGTTCACGCTGCGCGACGAATTCCTGGCGCTGGGCCTCGGCGAGGATGCCGAGCTGGTCGCCGGCCATGCCATGCTTTTCGAGGAGTTCCTGGCGCGCGAGAAGAAAGCGGGGCGTCTCGAACTGGCGCTTCGGCCACTGTCGGAGACGAAGGCGCTGCTGCATGGCCACTGCCACCAGAAAGCGTTCGGCGCGATGAGCGCGGTGCAGGAAGTGCTCTCGCTCGTGCCCGATCTCACGGTGACGCCCATCGAGTCGAGCTGCTGCGGCATGGCCGGTAGCTTCGGCTACGAGGCGGAGCATTACGAGACCTCGATCGCCATGGCCGAGCTGTCGCTGCTCCCGGCGGTGCGCAAGGCCGATGCCGGGACCCTGGTGGTGGCCGACGGCACCTCGTGCCGGCATCAGATCGCCGACGGGTCCGACCGTCAGGCGATACACGTGGCGCAGGTGCTGGAGCGCGCCCTCGTTTGACCTTGGCCGCCGCCTGACCCAATTGCGGCGCGGGCGGCCCTGTGGCACGGTCCGCGACCTATGAGAAATCCAAGAAATCCTTATTCCAGCGCCGAAATCGACCGTGCCAGCCATGAGCGCGAGAACGATGAACGGATGATCGAACTGGCCTCTTCGGGAGCCGCTCGCTTCGTGCCGATCGACACCGAGAAGAACCTGGTGAAGACCGGCGGCAATCCGGAAGCCGTGTTCCTGCAGGGCATGATGGGGCGCGCGATCGCCAATTCGAGCGACGTCCAGATCTTCCTGGGGTACGTGGAGGGCACGCCGTATTTCGCCGTCGACGTCACCGGCAAGGACGTGCCGCTGAAGGACCTGGGCGAGTTCGTCGACCTGCGCCAGGTCGGCCCGCTGCTGTTCGCGCGCGAGGGTTCGATCCTGGCCTATGCGCGCGGCATGACCTACTGGCACCGCCGCCATCGCTATTGCGGCGTCTGCGGCGCCACCACCAAGGTGACGCGCGGCGGACACGTGCGCATGTGCACCAACGAGAACTGCAAGACCGAGACCTTCCCGCGGACCGATCCCGCGGTGATCATGCTGGTCCATCACGGTGACAAGTGCCTGCTGGGTCGTGGCAAGCATTTCCCGCGCGGCATGCACTCGACCCTCGCGGGCTTCGTCGAGCCCGGCGAGAGCTTCGAGGATGCCGTCGCCCGCGAGGTCTACGAGGAAGTGAAGGTCAAGGTGAAGGACGTGATCTATCGCTCGTCCCAGCCCTGGCCGTTCCCGGCGTCGGTGATGATCGGCTTCCATGCCGAGGCCGAGTCGCTGGACTTCAGCGTCAACGAATCCGAGCTCGAGAGCGCCCGCTGGATGAGCCGCGAGGAGTTGCGCACCGAGAATCTTCCGAAGGACGGTTCCTTCTTCATGCCGCGCCGCGATTCGATTGCCCGCCGCCTGATCGAGGAGTGGCTGGGCCACGAGGCCGGACCTTCCATCAACGGCTGACCCTCCGAGGATTTCCATGACCGCCCAACTCTTCACCCCCGTCGAGCTCGGCGGCGTAACGCTTCCGAACCGCATCGTCGTCTCGCCGATGTGCCAGTACTCGGCCGTCGACGGCAGCGCCCAGCCCTGGCACCAGGTCCACTACGGCATGCTGGCCATGTCCGGCGCCGGCCTGCTCTGTCTCGAGGCCACCCATGTCGAGCGCGAGGGTCGCATCACGCAGGGCTGCCTCGGTCTCTACAGCGACGAGAACGAGGCGGCGCTGAAGCCGGTCGTCGACTGGGTCCGAGGCTGGATGCCCGGCGTGAAGCTCGGCGTGCAGCTCGCCCATGCCGGCCGCAAGGCCTCGGCGCAGCGTCCCTGGAAGGGTGGTGGTCCCCTGACGCAGGCCGATGCCCCGGATCTCCCCTGGACGACCTACGGCCCGTCGGCGTTGCCGTACGACCCGGACAAGAACTGGCACACGCCGGTGGCGCTCGACACGGTCGGCCTGAAGCGTGTGAAAGAGGCATTCGTGTCCGCCGCCGAGCGCAGCCTGCGACTGGGTTTCGACGTGGTCGAACTGCACGGCGCCCACGGCTACTGCCTCAACCAGTTCCTGTCGCCGCTCAGCAATCATCGCACCGACGAATACGGCGGCACGGCCGAGAAACGCCGTCGCTTTCCGCTGGAAGTGTTCGAAGCCGTACGGAGAGTGTGGCCGACGGAGAAGGCGCTGGGCATGCGCCTGTCTGCCGTCGAATGGGTCGAGGGCGGCATTACCCTTGAGGAGTCGATCGCGACCTCACGCCAGCTCAAGGATCTTGGCTGCGATTTCGTCGACGTCAGCTCGGGTGGCAACGCGCCGGGTCAGAAGCTCTCGGTCGGGCCCGGTTACCAGGTTCCGTTCTCGGCCCGCATCCGCAAGGAGGCGGGCATCAAGACCTGGGCCGTCGGCCTGATCACCGAACCGCAGCAGGCCGAGAACATCATCGCGGCGGGCGAGGCGGACTGCACGGCACATGCTCGCCCGTTCCTGCTCGATCCGCGTTGGGCCTGGAACGCAGCGCGGACGCTGGGTGTGGAAACCCCGCCCTTGCCGTTGCCTGCGGCGCGCGCGACAACCATCCTTCCGTTCAAGCCCAGATCCGATGTGGCAAGAGCGGCCGAATAGGGCTCCCGCATGTCGAGTGTGTTGCTGGCTGAAGACGAGTTCCTGATCCGCGCCGTTCTCGTCGACGCGCTGGGCGACGTCGGCGTCGAGTGCATCGAGGCAGCGACGGGGCGCGAAGCGCTCGACGTCTTGGAGAGTGACAGGCCGCTGGCCGCGATCATCGTCGATATCGGCCTGCCCGACATGTCGGGCGAGAAGGTGATAGAGGCTGCTGTGCAGCACCGGCCGGACGTTCCGATCATTCGCTGCTCGGGTGCGTCGGCACCGAGTGCCCTGTCGCCCAACCTCAAGATGCACTCGTTTCCCAAGCCCTACAGTGCGTCGGAGCTCTCGAACTTCGTGGCCTCCCTCATCCGCAAGGACCCCTAGGCGCACGTGCGGCGGCTTCTGAAACTGCAGACCTGGACGCTTCGCGGCACGACGGCCGCAGACGCGTCGTTCGTCCTTCTGGCCGCCACCCTCATCGTGCCGGTCATGCTGTTCGCAGGGGCGAGCTGGCTGGCGTACGGGGAGACCCAGCGGCAGTACGAGGAGCGGCTTGGCCGTACTCTCGATCTTCTCTATGTCGGCGCCCGCGCTACCTTCGAGACGCAGCAGCTCGTCGTGAGCAACGTGCTCAGCATCATCGACGACTTGAGCAACTCCGAGATCCGGCAGCACGAGGCCAGGCTGCATGAACGGCTCAAGCACCTCATTCACAAGCTGCCGCAGGTCGAGGACGTATTCATTCTCGACCGGGAAGGCCGCCCGCTGGTGGCCGCCAACGTATTTCCCATACCGCCCAACGTCACGGCTGCGGACAGGCCCTATTTCATGGCCCACCGCGACGACCGGCAGGATCGCTACGTCAGCGAGACGTTCCGCAGCCGGATCAAGAGCACCGACATCTTCCAGTACAGTGAGCGGCGGCAAGCGCCTGACGGTGCCTTCGACGGCGTCGTCCTCGTGGCCATACCGCCGACCTACTTCGGCAAGCTTTTCGAGCAGGCGGCGGGGGCGGACAACTATACGACCTCGCTCGTGCGCGCCGATGGTGAAGTGCTCGCCCGCCATCCCACTCCCGGCGGGACGACGAAGTTCGCGCCCAGCTCGAAATTCATGCAGGCGATCGCTGCGAGCCCGGCTTCGGGCATCTACAACACGTCGCAGTCCGGCATCGACGGCATTGCCCGGACGGTCGCCTATCGCAAGCTTCCGGACCTCCCGGTCTACGTAGCGGTCGGCGTTGCCAGCGATCTGGTGCGGGAGGCGTGGATGCACCGAATGGGAACTCATCTCCTGTTCGGCCTGCCGGCGACCGTCGCACTGTTCGCCCTGGCGCTGCTCGCCTCGCGCCGGGCCGCAAGCCAGGCCGAGGCGCTCGACCGGCTGCGCGAGGAACAGATCCGGCGGGCGTCCGTGGAGGAGAGCCTCCGCCAGTCGCAGAAGATGACCGCGGTCGGCCAGCTCACGGCCGGCATCGCCCACGATTTCAACAACCTGCTCACCGGCATCGGCGGCGCGATCGAAATGGTCGGCCGGCGCGTGCCGCAACCGACACCCGAGGTCGTGCGCTTCCTCGATCTGGCCCGGACCGGCGTGTCGCGAGCCGCGACGCTCACCCAGAGGATGCTGGCATTCGCGCGGCAGCAGCCGCTGCAGATCGAGCCGGTCGATGCCAACCGGCTGGTCACCGGCATGTCGGAGTTGCTGCGGCGAACGCTGGGCGAGACCGTGCAGATCGAGACGGTCTTGAGCGGCGGCCTGTGGCGGGCGACGGCGGACCCAGCCCAGCTCGAAGCGGCGGTCCTCAACCTGGCGATCAACGCACGCGATGCAATGCCGGGCGGCGGCACGCTGACGATCGAGACGGCCAACGCCCATCTCGACGACGCCTATGCCGCGGCCAACGCCGAGGTCACGCCCGGCCAGTTCGTGATGATCGCCGTGTCGGATACCGGCACGGGCATGGACCAGCAGACGATCGCCCGGGCCTTCGAGCCGTTCTTCACCACCAAGGAGCGCGGCCAGGGCACGGGGCTCGGCCTCAGCATGACCTACGGCTACATCAAGCAGATCGGCGGCCATCTCAAGATTTACAGCGAAGTCGGCCACGGCTCGACGGTGAAGGTCTATCTGCCGCGCACCCAGGCCGAAGCGGCTACCCAAACCGATCTTTCGGCCGCCGTCAGCGTCGCGCCAGGGGCGGGGCCGGTCGTGCTGGTCGTCGAGGACGACCCCGTCGTTCGCGAGTTTGCCGTGGCGGCCTGCCGCGAATGCGGCTGCACGGTGCATGAGGCTGGCGATGGCGAGCAGGCGCTGCGCCTCCTGGACAAGCATGGCGACATCGCTCTCCTGTTCACCGATGTCGGTCTGCCGGGGGGCATGAACGGCCGCCAGTTGGCCGGGGCCGCCGTGGCGCGTAGGCCCGACCTCAAGGTTCTCTACATGACGGGATACACGGCCAATGCGATCGTTCACCATGGTGTCATCGATGCCGGCGTGAACTTCCTCGGCAAGCCGTTTTCCGTTTCGGCGCTCGCGGCCAAGATCAAGGGCATGGGCTTCTAGCGCGGGGCGCGGTAGTTTGCGGACTCGATGCCGCCCGACGTGACCCCTCCCGGACAGAGTCCTGCCGAGACCGTGCCCGCCGCGGCCGCAGGGACGCCTCCGACGAAGCCCGAACCGACGCCTTCCAGGAGGCCGGCGGTGGAGACCAGCCGGCTGCACCGCCTGCTCACGGTGGGCGGCACGATCCTCGGGCTCTTCATTCTGTACGAGGTCATCACCTATTTCGTCGCCTACACCGACGACGCCTATGTCCGCTCCGACCTGGTGGCGGTGGCGCCGCAGGTCACGGGGCAGATCATCGAAGTCCACGTCGTCGACAACCAGGACGTCAGGATCGGCGACAAGCTGTTCACGATCGATCCCGAGCCCTTCCAACTCGTGGTCAACCAGTGGAAGGCGCAGATCGATCGTGCCGCAGCCCAGCTCAAGGTCGCGAACGAGGAGCTGGCGTTGGCCCAGGCGGCCCTGCAGGTCTCGACGTCCAGCCACACCTATGCCGTCCAGGAACAGAGCCGGTTCTCCGATCTCGCCAAACGCCAGTTTGCGCCCGTCGCGGAACTCGACCGGGCCAACGACGAGCTGCGCCGATCCCAGGCCGAGATGACGATCTCCACGGTGGCCATCGCCAAGGCGGAAACCGACATCGGCGCCCATCAGGCAGCTCTGGAACTCGCCAAGGCGCAACTGGCGTCGGCACAATGGAACCTCGACCGCACCGTCGTGCACGCGCCCAACAACGGAGCGATCACCAATCTCACGATCCGCAAGGGCGACATGGCCACGCTCGGCGTGCCCAACGTCGGCATCGTCGATTCGGATGCCTGGCGAATCATGGCAAACTACAAGCAATACTACATCCGCGACCTCAAGGTCGGCGACACCGCCTGGGTCTGGCTCGACAGCTCGCCATGGCACTTCCACAAGGGCAGGATCACGGGCATCGCCCGCGGCTTCAGCCGCAACCCCGGCGTCGACAAGCTCCTGCCCTATGTCGCACCCACCACGGACTGGATCCGCCTGCAGCGCCGCATCCCGGTGACCATCGTGCTGGAGGGCCTGCCGCCCGGCTACAAGCTCTACATGGGCGCCGACGCGCGCACCGTGATCTTCCCGTGAGCCCGGCTTCGGGCATCGGGCGCTACGGCCGGGCGGTCGTCGAGGATTTTCGCGAGGGCGCTCGGCTTCTGGACCGGACGCTGACCGGCTTCTGGCGCGAACTGGCCGACATCGGCAACCGCCCGGCGCAGTCTCGCATGGGCACCGTCGCGGCCGTCTCGGTGGTTCTCACGACCGTGGTTGCGCTGGCGATGCAGCTCGATGCGCCGTGGTGGGCGGCGATCAGCGGCTACATGTCCCTGATGTCGACCGGTGCGGCCTCTGTGCGACGCGGCGCGCTGAGGCTGAGCGGCACGATCGCCGGCGCCATGCTGGGGTTCATAATGGCGCGCTGGCTACCCTACGACCAGGTCGCGCTGTGCCTGTTCCTGGGCTGCGCGACAATGGTCGGAGTCATCGCCGTGCAGGTGAGCCCGCACGGACTGGCGTGGCTCTTCATGGCGATCACCTCCAGTCTCGTGCTGCTGATGAGCCTCAACGACCCCACCCAGGCGTTCGAGATCGCCTGTTACCGCACGCTCGACGTGGCGGTCGGGGTATCGTGCGCGATGGCGACGGCGAAGCTGCTGCAGGACTGGCACGCCGAGCCGCCGGCCACGGCGCCGGGCTGGCGGCACCTGCTGGGCGCGCAATGGCCGTCGGTGCTGCACGGGTTTCGCGCCGCGATCTCCGTGGTGACGGTGATGATCGTCTGGGTGATGGCAGACCTGCCGGACGTGGGCGAAATGGCGGTCACGATCGCCGTCGTGATGGCCGCGCCGCTGATCGCCGACGGCGGCACCACCACCCGCCATCTGGTCGCCGAGAAGTCGTTCCACCGCTTCATGGGCTGCCTGCTGGGTGGCCTCGTCGCATTGGCCTGCCTCGCGCTGCAGGTCGAATCCTTCGTCTGGTGGCTAGCCATGATCGGCGGCGTCGTCTGGGTGGGCATGCACATCCAGATGGGCCGGCACGGCGTTCCCTATGTCGGTACCCAGTTCGCCTTCGTGTTCGTGGTCACGATGGTGCAGGGCCTGGCGCCTCCCGACAGCATCATGCCGGGGGTCGACCGCTTTGCCGGCATCACCGGCGGCCTCGGCATCCTGATGATCGTGTCGCTCCTGCTGTGGCCGTCCGACCAGGAACTCGCGAAGGAACTGCGAACCTGACGTGCGGCGCGCCCGCGCCATCGTCTGGTGCGACCCATGCGCTGCAGGCGACCGCTTAGTCCGCGCCTGCACTTGTTGGATGGCGCCAGAAGGTTAAGTTGCCGCCAATGAGTGCCAAAGCGCCCCCGCCGACCGATCGGATCCTGCGGGCCATTCTCTCGATCATCTTCTCGGTCCTGTGCTTCTCCGTCCTGAACGCCATGTCCAAGACGCTGAGCCAGACCTATCCGGTCATCGAGGTGATCTGGGGCCGCTATGTCTTCGCCTTCGTCTTCATGATGGCGATCTTCCTGCCACGCGCCGGGCTGGCGCTGTTCCGCTGGCACAACGTGCCGAGCCAGATCGTGCGCGGCCTGCTGCTGTTCCTGTCTTCGTATCTCTACTTCCACGGAATCGTCGACATGCCGCTGGCCTCGGCCGCCTCGATCTCGCTCACCAGCCCGCTGATCGTCACGGCCCTGTCGTCGAAGTTCCTCGGAGAGCCGGTCGGCCCGAAGCGCTGGGCAGCCGTCATGGTCGGCTTCATCGGCGCCCTGATCGTGGTGCGGCCGGGCTCCGCGCACTTCGAATGGCATTCGCTGTGGATCGTCGGCAGCACGATCTCGAGCTCGCTCTACCAGCTCTTCTCGCGGCGCTACGGACAGGCCGAACGGCCCGATGCCTCGGCCACCATGGCCACGATCGTGGGCACCGCCGTGGCTCTGCCGATGCTGCCGTTCGAATGGGTGACGCCGACCTTCGGCTGGCACTGGGTGCTGTTCGTCGGCATGGGCATCATGGCCGGCGTCGGTCACTATTTCCTGACCATCGCCTATAGCCAGGCACCGGCCGCGGTCGTGGCACCCTTCAATTACGTGCAACTGCTCGGCGCCGCCCTGCTGGGCTATCTCGTATTCGGCGACTTTCCCGACTTCTGGACCTGGGTCGGCGCCGGCGTGATCATCTGCTCGGGCCTCTATCTGGGGCACATCGAACGCCAGCGGCATCGAGCACTGATCAAGAACTAGCGCGCCTGATCAGGAATTGACCTGAGGCCACGCCGCAAGACGACGAACGCATACCGCCACTACTGCTTTTCCGCGGTGGCACAACCCTTGCTTCAAGATCGACAGCGCAGAATCGCGCGAGCGCGATTCTTCTCGGTTGGCGTGCCGGCATCTTTGAGGACGGTCGTACCGAGTAGCGACCGACAAGGAGTTGTCAGTCGCAGACTCGCCCAAGCCAGCAGTCCCCATCCAATAATTCTCCGCTGCCCGAGGAGGCTCTCCATGTGTGAACGCATTGGCTGTACGCATTTCCCGACCTTTTCCAAAATGAACTTCGCCGGCGCCGTGGCGCCGTCGCGCCGCGGCTTCCTGAAGGGGGCCGCCGCCGTCAGCACCATCACCATGGCGGCCGGTCCGGGCATGTTCATGGGTGGTCCGGCCCATGCCGCAGCCGGGATCAAGTCGACGCATGGCAGCGGCTTCTGCAACCTCAACCTTTTCCTCGCTCATTCACGACAGTACGCCAAGGCGGCGGGCACCGAGCTGATCTTCATCAACACGCCGACCTCGGCCGAGATGGTCACGTTCCTCGGCATGGGCCAAGTCGATATCGGCCTGATGCCCTACACCAGCTTCATGGCGCTCCATGACAAGGGCGCACCGGTGAAGATCGTGGCCGGCGGCGGCATCGAGGGCTGCGCCATCGTGGCCAGGCCCGGGCTGGACTCGCCGGAGAAGCTGAAGGGCAAGACGCTCGGGACCTTCCAGATGGATACGCTGGAGGTCATGCCGTACGACTATCTGAAGAAGCATAACATCTCCTTCAAGGACGTGAAGGTCCGCTACATGGGCAACACGCCGGAAGCCGTCGAGGCCTTCAAGGCCGGCGCCATCGACTGGATCTGCACGATCGAACCCTATGCCTCGGCGCTGGTGGCGGACGTCAAGGGTGCGGTCATGCTGACCAACGGCGTCGATCTCTACGGCAAGGGTTACACCGATTGCGTCCTCGCGGCGCGATCCAGCCTGATCAAGGACAACCCTGAGGGGTTGAAGGCGATCATCAAGAGCATGATGCAGGCCCAGTACGACGCGGAGACACAGACCGAGGCGGTGCTCAAGGAACTGGTCGGCAAGTACTACAAGACCTCGATGGACAACGCGAAGATCGCCCAAGGCAAGCAGCCCGCCGTGGTTGATGCGCGCAGCCAGACCGACTTCATCCTGGATCGCACCAACAGCGTCATGGAGATGGGCTACATCAAGAAGAAGCCCGGTCGTGACGCCATCGACTGGAGCATGCTCGAGGCCGTGATCAAGGAAAATCCCGACCTTTACGGCAAGCTCAAGTACAAGTCAGCCTGATGGCTGTCGTCGCACGCGACGGCGAACCGGGCGTCGCCGCCGCAGCCTCCCGCCCGGCGGCGGCCTCGCGGCTGATGGCCTCGATGGCGGGGCTCGACTGGCTGGCCAGGATCTGGTGGGCCTTGCTCTCGATCAGCCTGTTCGCGGGGCTGTGGGAACTGTGCTGGGCGTTGGGCTGGGCGGACGAGAAGCTGCTGCCGCCGCCGCACATCTTCCTCGACAACATCGCCGAGCAGGGCAGGTACTTCAACACGGCCACGCGCTGGCAGGTCGGCCAGTCGATGACCGAGGGGCCGTCGGCATTCGAGTCGGTGCTGATCACCGGCGCCGCCACCACGGCGCGCGTGTTCGTGGGGCTGATCATCGCCTCGGTGCTGGCGATCGGGGTCGGCGTTCTGATCCGCTACTATCGCTTCTTCGACCGGCTGGTGCTGCCCACCATCACGCTGCTGTCGCCGGTGTCGCCGATCGCCTGGCTGCCGGTCGCGATCTTCCTGTTCGGCATCGGCAATGCGCCGGCCATCTTCATGGTGGTGGTCGCGCTGTTCTTCCACATGGTGCTGGCGACCATCAACCAGATCGACACGGTCAACACCAACCTGATCAACGTGGCGCGCACCATGGGCGCCTCCAAGGCGCAGATCTATTCGCGCGTCATCGTCCCCGCCATCCTGCCCGGCATGCTCCAGGTGCTGCGCATGAACCTGTTCGGCGCCTGGATGGTCGTGCTGGTCGCGGAGTCCACGGGCGTGGGCTACGGCATGGGGCAGGTCATCATGCTGGCGCGCAACACCTTCAACCCGTCGCTGGTATTCTTCACCATCGCCGTGATCGGCGTGCTGGGCTTCACCTTCGATTGGCTGCTGCGGTTGGCGCAGCGTCGGATCCTCTACTGGTTGCCCGATACCGCGGAGAGATTGCGTGTCCTCTGACAATGCCCCGCATTTTTCCTCCAGGGATGCCGTGGTCTGCCGCGGCGTCGGCAAGACCTGGGCGGCCGGCACGAAGCGGGCCCACCATGCCCTGGCCGATATCAACCTCGATGTCGCGCCGGGAGAATTCGTGGTCTTTCTCGGCCCCTCGGGCTGCGGCAAGAGCACGTTGCTCTACCTGATCGCGGGCCTCGAGGACGCGACCGAGGGGCGGCTCTGGTCGTTCGGCGACCTGGTGGAGACGCCGTCGCCGCAACGCAGCCTGATCTTCCAGGAGACCTCGCTCTTTCCCTGGCTGACCGTCTGGGAGAACGTGAGCTTCGGCCTCTCGATTCGGGGAGCCAGCAAGGAGGAACGCCGCACCGTTGCAGCGGAAGCCCTGCAGCGGGTCGGCCTGAAGGCCGCGATGGACAAGCGGCCCGACGAGCTGTCCGGCGGCATGCGCCAGCGGGTTGCCGTCGCGCGCGCTCTCGCCATGCGCCCCAAGGTGCTGCTGATGGACGAGCCTTTTGCGGCGCTCGACGTCCAGACGCGCGCGCGCATGCAGGAATTCCTGCTCGACGTGTGGCGCGATTCAGGCGCCTCGGTGCTGTTCGTCACCCACCACATCGACGAGGCGGTGGCCCTGGCCGACCGGGTCGTCGTCTTCACGTCGCGGCCGGGACGCATCAAGACGATCGTGCCGATCGACATGCCGCGGCCGCGCAATCTCTTCTCGCGCGAGGCGGAGAGCCTCCGCATTCAGCTCACCGACCTGCTGCGCGACGAAGTCGATCGCGCCTTCGCCGAGCAGGAAGCTTTCGCCGTCCCCGCCTGATTCAAAAGTCTCAGACAAAGGAGAAGCCGACATGGCCACCAGCCTGATCCGTAGCCGCGCCGCCATCACGGGCACCAAGGACCGGTTCACCTGGAACGAGGTGAAGGATGGCGCGGTGTTGCAGGAGGACGGTGTCATCGTCGAGGTCGGCACCTATGACGACCTGCATGCCAGGCATCCGACCGTGCCGGTGATCGGCACCGGCAAGGAGATCCTGCTGCCGGGCTTTGTCAACGGCCATCACCATGTCGGCCTGACGCCGGTCCAGCTCGGCTCGCCCGACATGCCGCTTGAGCTTTGGTTCATCACCCGCATGGTGATCCGCAACCTCGACCTCTATCTCGACACGCTCTACTCGGCCTTCGAGATGATCGGCTCGGGCATCACCACCGTGCAGCACATCCAGGGCTGGATGCCGGGCACGCTGCCGGACGTCGAGAAGCGCGCGACCGAGACCATCAAGGCCTACGAGGATGTCGGGATGCGGGTCAGCTACTGCTACGCGGTGCGCGACCAGAACCGGCTCGTCTACCAGGCCGACGAGGAGTTCGTGCGCAGCCTGCCTGCGGAGCTGCGCGGGCCGATGCAGCGCTGGTTCGACCGTTTCAAGATGAGCCTCGACGATGCGATGGACATGTTCAAGTCGTTCCATTCGCAGCACCACAACAAGCGCCGCGTGAAGATCCAGCTGGCGCCCGCCAACCTGCACTGGTGCTCGGACCCGGCGCTCACCAAGCTGAGCGAAGCCTCGGCCAAGTACAACGTGCCGATGCACATGCACCTGCTCGAGACCGCCTACCAGAAGGAATATGCCTGGCGGCGCGGCAACTGCACGGCGCTGGAGTATATCGACCGCTTCGGCATGGTGAACGAACGGCTCACCCTGGGTCATGGCGTTTGGCTGAACGAGAAGGACATCGACCGGCTGGCTGAGGCCAAAGGCTGCGTCTGCCACAACTGCTCGTCCAACTTCCGCCTGCGTTCCGGCGTGGCGGCGCTCAACCACTTCGAGAAGAAGGGCATCAACACCGCGATCGGGCTGGACGAGGCCGGCATCAACGACGACCGCGACATGCTGCAGGAGCTGAAGCTGGTCCTGCGCGCGCATCGCGTGCCGGGCATGGTCGAGGCGGACGTCCCGACCATGGCGCAGGTGCTGCGCATGGCCACGGTCGGCGGCGCGAAGACCACGCCGTTCGGCGACAGCATCGGCACGCTCGAGGTAGGCAAGGCCGCCGACATGGTGCTGATCGACTGGGAGAGCGTGGCCTATCCCTATCTGGACGAGATGACGCCGACGCTGGATGCGGTGGTGCAGCGCGCCAAGCAGCAGGCCGTCACCATGACGATGTGCGATGGCGAGGTGATCTACAAGGACGGGCTCTTCACCAAGGTCGACAAGACCGCCGCCCTGAAGGCGCTGCACGACGATCTCAACAAGGCCCTGGCCGACGACGAGGTCGAGCGGCGCAAGCTCTCGGTCGCGCTGCTGCCGCACGCCCGCAAGTTCTACGAGAACTACATGGATCCCTCGAAGCACCAGCCGTTCTACAGCCCGAGCTCAAGGGTGTGACTTCCTCGTCAGTTGTCTCGATGATGCCGATCAAATCTGGATCGTCGCGATATGAATGCCCCAAGTCCGATCAGTATGCCCAGAATCAGAAAGGGAGACGAGACGAGCAAGGCGTACTCCATCCCCCCTGACGTGCTCCCCAGCAGCGTGAAAGACAGCGAGATGGCGAGGGCGAGGCCGACGCCCACCACCATGAGCAGGCCACCGACGACGCCCGATAGGACGCGTCGACCTGTCAAATTCTCCTTCGGTGGAGGAGACGGAGAGAGTGGTGTCCGCGAATGTGGAGTGGGCATCTAGCCGATAGTGGTCGCTATCTCAGAACAGGGTCAGCCGAGCTATGTAGAACCCGTCGAGGCCGCCGCGGTCGGCCCACATGAAGGGGTAGGTGCGGACGTCGCCCCGGGGGGTAATGGCGTCTTCGAGGCCGGGCAGTTCCGCGGGCGTCACGCGTGCGCGCTTTACCCGGGGGTTGCGAACGAGGACGCCGTTGATCCGTTCGACGCCTTCGTCCTCCTGCAGCGAGCACACGGCGTAGACGAGGGTGCCGCCGGGCTTCAGCATATCGAGGGCACGGACCAGCAGCCGATCCTGTGTGACCGTCAGGCGCGCCACATCCTCCTCGTCCTTCAGCCAGGCGATGTCGGGGTGGCGGCGCAGGGTGCCGGTGCCGGAGCAGGGGGCGTCGAGCAGGATGGCGTCGAACTTCTCCTCGGGCGTCCACTTGCTGGCATCGGCCGTCACGAGATTGGCCGACAGGCCGGCACGCGCGAGATTCTCGCCGAGGCGCGTCATGCGGCGGGCGGAGATGTCGACCGCCGTCACCTGGGCGCCTGCCGCGCAGAGTTGCATCGTCTTGCCGCCCGGCGCGGCGCAGAGATCGGCGACCCGCTTGTCGGTGACGTCGCCCAGCAGCCTCGCGGGCAGGGCGGCGGCGGCGTCCTGCACCCACCAGGTGCCTTCGGCAAAGCCCGGCAGCTCCGCGATATGGCCGCCGGCCTTTCGCCGCAACGTGCCGGTCGGGAGCTTTTCGGCCTCGAGCTTGCCGGCCCAGAAATCGGCATCCCGGCGGACGGTGATGTCGAGCGGTGCCTCGTGGAGGTGCGCCGACGCAATGGCGCGCGTCGTATCCTCGCCATAGGCGTGGATCCAGCTTTCCCACAGCCACCGCGGCGTGTTGAGGCGGGCGGGGTCGCGATCCACCAGCAGTGCGTCGCCGTCGCGCGAGATCCGGCGCAGCACGGCGTTGGTCAGGCCCTTCAGATGATGCAGGCCGGCATCCTCGACCAGGCGCACGGAGGTATCGACGGCGGCATGCGGCGGCGTGCCGAGGAACATCAGCTGGGCGGCGCCCAGGCGCAGCACCTGGCGGCCGACCGCATTCGTGCCGTCCAGGGGCTTGGTGATCAGGCCCGACAGAACCCCCTCGATCTCGCCCAGATGGCGCACGGTGGTGGCCAGCAGCAGGCGCACGAAGGCGCGGTCGCGCGGATCGAGGGCGGTGAAACCGCGATGGCCGGCCAGCGCGTCGTCGAGCGGCTGGCCCTTGTCGAGACAGGCCATCAGCACATCGACTGCGGCGCGGCGGGAGGCGAGAGGGGTAGCGTCCATCGTGCGGCGCTATAGCTGCCGCAGACGCCGTTGTCATCGTCGCGCTGTCTCGGCAGTGTGCCGCCCGAAAGGATTTCCTGCATGAAGAGCGTGAGTTCCTACCTGGGCGACTGGTGGCGGCTGGTCGTTCCCTATTTCCGATCGGAGGAGCGCTGGATCGCCATCGTCCTGCTGGTGGGCGCGATCGGGCTCACCCTGGCGAGCGTGACGGTCAACGTCGCCTTCAGCGAATGGAACCGGCGCTTCTATGACAGCCTGCAGAACAAGGACGAGGCGGCGTTCTGGACCGAGATGGGCAATTTCGGCTGGATCGCGGCACTGGCCATCGCCTTCGGCGTGGCGCGTGGGTTGGTCAGCCCGTATCTGCGCCTCCGGTGGCGGCGGTGGCTGACGGGCCATTATCTCTCCCACTGGCTCGACGGGCGCGGCTACTACCGGATCGAACTCGAGCGCAAGGTCGACAATGCGGACCAGCGCATCTCCGAGGATCTGCGGCTGCTGGGCTTCTACACCATGACCCTGCTGCTGGGCCTGATCAGCGCGGTGGCGACCCTGGTGTCGTTCCTGTTCATCCTGTGGCAGCTCTCGGGTCCCATGTCGCTCGCCTTCATCGGCCTCGACGTGGTGATCCCGGGCTACATGGTCTGGGCGGCGCTGATCTACGCGTTCCTCGGCACGTGGCTGGCCAACCTGGTCGGCCGCCGACTGATCCCGCTCAACTTCCTGCAGCAGCGCTACGAGGCGAACTTCCGCTTCGGCCTGATGCGGGTGCGCGAGAATGCCGAGGGCATCGCGCTCTACCGCGGCGAGCCGCGCGAGAACCAGGTGCTCGAGGAAAAGTTCACCGACGTATTCAACAATGCCTGGCGCGTGCTGGTCACCGAGATGCAGCTCGTCTTCTACCAGATCGGCTACGGCCAGCTCGCGATCATCTTCCCCTACATCGTGACGGCGCCGCGCTTCTTTGCGGGTGCGATCACGCTGGGCGTCGTCATGCAGACGGCGCAGGCTTTCGGGCAGGTCCAGTCGGCACTGTCCTTCTTCATCGACAACTATACCAACGTGGCCGAGCTGCGCGCCGTGATGGACCGGCTGAAGGGGCTGCAGACGGCCATCGACGAGAAGCCGCCCGAGAACATAATCGTCTCTCCCGACGCCGGCCGAGCCGATGTTGGAACGAGCGGGCTCGATCTGGCCCTGCCCACGGGCCAGACCCTGCTCAAGGACCTCGATCTCACCCTGCCGAAGGGGGCCTGGACGCTGATCTCGGGCTCGAGCGGCTCGGGCAAGAGTACGCTGTTCCGGGCCCTGGCCGGCATCTGGCCGTTCGGGCACGGGCGGGTGCTGATCCCGGCCGGTGCGCGCGTGCTGTTCCTGCCGCAGAAGCCCTACATCCCGATCGCGACCCTGCGCGAGGCCGTGAAGTATCCCGACGAAAATTCCACGGCCAACGATGCCGACGTCGTGCAGGCGCTGGAGGCGGCCCGGCTCGGCCATCTGGCCGGCCGCCTCGACGAGGAGGCCCACTGGAGCAACATCCTGTCGGGCGGCGAGCAGCAGCGGCTGGCGATCGCGCGGGCGCTGGTCTTCAAGCCCGACTGGCTGTTCCTGGACGAGGCCACGGCTTCGCTCGACGAGGCCAACGAGGCGGCGGTCTATGGCGTGCTGAAGGAGCGGCTGCCGCAGGCGACGGTCGTCTCGATCGGCCACCGCCCGTCGCTGCGCGAATGGCACGCGACGCGCCTCGAGCTGAAGCGCGCGCCAGGCGAGACGGGAACGCTAAACGTCGTGACCTGACGAGCGTTCGATCGTGAGGCCGGGCACGCCTTCGAGGGCGCGCGCGGCCTCCTCGATCGCGCGCGATTTCCAGGCGTCGCGCACCCACCAGCCGCCGATGTCGATGGAGGAGAATCCGCCGCCACGTGCCGGTTCGACGCTGGCGACCCTGACACGGGAGGTATCCGAGCCCCCCAGCACGATCGTGCAGGCCGACGTCGACAGGTGCCAGCGCTTGCTCGTTGCGTCGCTCCACAGGGCGAAGCCCCGGTCGCCGAGGCCGTGTGCGATGGAATGTGGCGTGTCGAGCAGCTCCGGCGCGCTGAGGCAACGGTTGGCGATGCGGTGCGGGTCGCGGGCATCGCTCGCCCGCACGTCGTAGGCGACGCTATACCGCGCGATGCCGCCGGGTGACTGGGCAGCCTGGGCAACCGCCTCGTTGGCGGCACGCCATTCGTCGATCCACGGCGCGGCGGCCGCTTCGAGATCGCCCCAGCTCAGGTATAGCGCGCCGGCGCTGTCGCCGAACTCGGTGGCCCGCGGCGCGCCGTAGAGCGACAGGCCGATGGGCATGCCCTCGGCCGTCCTCCAGTTGGCGTGGAGCACGACATGGTCGGGTGAATTTGCATGGGGTGAAAGCTCGTCGCGCTGGATCGTCTGCGGGGCGCCGAGGCGCATGACCAGCGGGGCGAACAGGTTCCTGGCGGGACCGGCGATGGTGGCCAGTTCGTAGGTCACGCTCAGCACCGGCCGGTCGGGCCGCGGCGAGGAGGGGGCCGCCGAGCAGGTGGCGAAGCCATAGGCCTCGCTGCAGGGCAGGGTCCGGCTTGCATAGCCCGTGCCCTCGAAGTCGCGGACCACGGCATCGAAGCGCGTGCCCCACGCGAAGAAGCCGGCCTCGCCAAGGCGGAAGCCTGTCGCGGTGTCGTCCATGGACGAGAGCCTACGCCATTCCTGTGCGTGCCAGTAGAGAAAGAGAACTTGCCTTATGTGAAAGTTGGGTTCACCACAGCAGCATGACCAGATCATCCGAACGCATCGCCGAAACTACCCGTGACATCGGCCGACGCCTGCGGGCCGCGCGGACCGGCGCGAGCCTCACCCTGGCGCACGTGGCCGGCCGGGCGGGGGTCTCCGAGGGCTTCCTGTCCAAGCTTGAGCGCGGGCAGGTAGCGGCCTCGATCGCCAACCTCATCCAGCTCGCCGACGCGCTGGGGCTTGGATTGCACGAGCTTTTCCCCAGCGAGGCGGCGCCCGCGAAGACGATGGTCGCCGTACACCGGGGCGGCGAGGGCGGGCTGCAGGAGGTGGTGGCCACAGGCTATCGCTGGCGCCACCTGGGCGGCGGCGCGCCGCTCGATCGCATGGAGGTCTTCCATCTGGTCTTCCCGCGCGCCCGGGGCATGGAGACGACGGTCTCCCATCCCGGACAGGAGCATTGTTACGTGCTGGCGGGCGAGGTGCTGTTCCATGTCGGTGACGCGCGGTACCGGTTGAAGGCGGGGGACGGCATCCTGATCGATTCGCAGCAACCCCATCGTGCCGAGAATGCCGGCCGCGGTCAGGCGCAGGTGCTGATGTCGGTGGCGAAGCCCGCCGATGCGGCCGAGGTGCCGGACTGGTGGCGTCTCTCGTCTCCGAAACTCAAGGAAGAAAAGCCGAAGGAGGAAAGCAAGTCATGAGCAAGCACGTTCCCGACACGGCGGCGGCCAATGCAGGCCTCGCGACGACCCGCGAGGCGTCGCGGCGCGATCACAAACCCTACCAGGTGCGCCATCTCGACGAGATCGAGTGGGAGACGATCCGCTGGCCGGGCGAGACCGGCAAGATGCTGTTCCATCCGCGGCCCGACGATCCGACGCAGCCCAATGCCGGGATCCTGCGGCTGGAGCCGGGCGCCTGGCATCCCGAGCACTATCACGGCTTCGCCCAGGTCTGGCTCGTCCTGAAGGGCGACTTCACGATCGACGGCCGCACCTGCCCGCCGGGCACGATGCTCTATCATCCCGACCCGCATTTCGAGGGTGAGTTCAGGACCGAGACCGGTGGCGAGATCCTGATCGTGCAGTATCCCGGCCCGACGACCGGCGAGCGTCCGATCTATGCCGGCCGCTTCAACATGGAAAAGCGCAAGTCGGTCGCCGAAGAGAGAGTCGACCTGTAGAATTGGAGCGCGCCACTGGAGTGGCGCGCTCCATTGAGAGGATCAGCGCAGGCTGGCGTTGATCTTGTCGAGCGCGGACGTGCCCGGGCAGAGGTCCGGGGCGTTCAGCGTGTTGAGCGGCACGTCGACCGTGTTGAGGTTGGCGTGCAGGTCGCTCGGCGTCGGGTCGACGTAGAGGAGACCGGTCACGACCTCGCCGGCGTGCAGGCCTTCCTGGACGCGCTTCACCGCCGCGACCTTGTCGGACGGATCGTAGTCTTCGCCGAGCTTGCGCAGGCGCAGGATCGAGCCGTCATGCTGCTGCACGATCTTCGTGGTGCCGGGATCGTAGGAGGTGGTGATCTCCTCGCGGGTCTCGATGAAGTCGATGCGGTTCAGCGCCTCGTTGTGCTCGCGCACATAGTCGTAGCTCTTGGTCGAGCCCGCATGGTTGTTGAAGGCGACGCAGGGGCTGATGACGTCGAGGAAGGCCGCGCCCTTGTGGTCCATCGCCGCCTTGATCAGCGGCACGAGCTGGTGCTTGTCGCCCGAGAAGGAGCGGCCGACGAAGGTGGCGCCCATCAGGATCGCGAGCGAAACCATGTCGATCGACGAATCGGGATTGGACACGCCCTTCTTGCTGATCGAGCCCTTGTCGGCGGTGGCGGAGAACTGGCCCTTGGTCAGCCCGTACACGCCATTGTTCATGACGATGTAGGTCATGTTCACGCCGCGCCGCATGACGTGGGCGAACTGGCCAAGGCCGATCGAGGCGGAATCGCCGTCGCCCGACACGCCCATGTAGATCAGGTCGCGGTTGGCGAGGTTGGCGCCGGTCATCACCGACGGCATCCGGCCGTGCACGGTGTTGAAGCCGTGGCTCGCGCCCACGAAGTAGGTCGGCGCCTTCGACGAGCAGCCGATGCCCGAGAGCTTGGCGACCTGGTGGGGCAGGATGTCGAGCTCGTAGCAGGCCTGGATGATCGCGGCGCTGATCGAGTCGTGGCCGCAGCCGGCGCAGAGCGTCGAGACGGCGCCCTCGTAGTCGCGGCGGGTGAAGCCCGCCTTGTTCTTGACCAGAGAGGGGTGATGGAGACGGGGCTTGGCGATGTAGGTCATGACGCGGCCTTGTCGAACGGGACAACCTTGAACTGACCGAGCTTGGTGGCGATGTCGGTCGCGATGAAGCGCGCCGTGATCGGCGTGCCGTCATAGTGCAGGACGGGGACGATCTTGCGCGCGTCGAGCGTGTATTCGCTGAGCAGCATGGTGCGCAGCTGCGCGTCGCGGTTCTGCTCGACGACGAAGACGCGGTCGTGCTCGTGGATGAAGTCCTCGACGCTCTGCGCAAACGGGAAGGAGCGCACGCGCAACGCATTGACGTGATGGCCCTCGGCCTCGAGATGGTCGAGCGCCTCGTCCATCGCCGGGCTGGTCGAGCCGAAGTAGATCACGCCGAAGCGGGTCGGCTTGGGCGAGGAATAGCGCAGCGGCTGCGGCGCGATCTTCTTCGCCGTCTCCCACTTCTTCTGCAGCCGTTCCATGTTGCGCACATAGACCGGGCCTTCCTCCGAGTAGCGCGCGAACTCGTCCTTGGTGGTGCCGCGCGTGAAGTAGGAGCCCTTGGTCGGATGCGTGCCCGGATAGGTGCGGAACGGGATGCCGTCGCCGTCGACGTCGAGGTAACGGCCGAAGGTCTTGCCGGCCTCGAGGTCCTCGGCGGTCATCACCTTGCCGCGGTCGAGGACGCGGCTTTCGTCCCAGGCGAACGGCTTGCACAGGCGGTGGTTCATGCCGATGTCGAGATCGGTCATCACGAACACCGGGGTCTGCAGCCGGTCGGCGAGGTCGAGCGCGTCGGCGGTGAACTCGAAGCACTCGCGCGGATCCTCGGGGAACAGCAGCACGTGCTTGGTGTCGCCGTTGGAGGCGTAGGCGCAGCCCAGCAGGTCGGACTGCTGCGTGCGAGTCGGCATGCCGGTCGAGGGGCCGCCGCGCTGCACGTTCACCAGCACCGCCGGGACCTCGGCGAAGTAGGCCAGTCCGATGAACTCGGTCATCAGCGAGATGCCGGGGCCGGAGGTGGCGGTGAAGGAGCGCGCGCCGTTCCAGGCGGCGCCGATCACCATGCCGATCGAGGCCAGCTCGTCCTCGGCCTGCACGATCGCGTACTTGGCCTTGCCGGTCTCCTTGTCGTGCCTGAACTTCTTGCAATGGCTCTGGAAGGCCTCGGCCAGCGAAGAAGACGGCGTGATCGGATACCAGGCACAGACCGTGGCGCCGCCGTAGACGGCGCCGAGCGCGGCCGCGCTGTTGCCCTCGACGAAGATGCGGTCGCCGACATTGTCGGCATGGCGCACCTTCAGCTTCACCAGGTCGGGGTCGACATGCTGTTTCACCCAGTCGCGGCCGAGGTTCATCGCCTTCACGTTGGAATCGATGAGTTTTTCCTTGCCCTTGAACTGTTCGCTGAACAGCCGCTGGATCTGCTTCTCGTCGATGTCGAGCAGCACCGAGAGCGCGCCGACATAGATGATGTTCTTGAACAGCTGGCGCTGGCGGGCGTCGGAGTAGGTGGCGTTGGTGATCGCCGTCAGCGGCACGCCGATCACGTTGATGTCCTCGCGGAACATCGACGAGGGCATGGGCTTGGTCGAGTCGTAGAACAGGTAGCCGCCGGGCGTGATCTCCTTCACGTCCTCGGCCCAGGTCTGCGGGTTCATCGCGACCATCATGTCGACGCCGCCGCGCCGTCCGAGATAACCCTTCTCGGTGACGCGCACCTCGTACCAGGTCGGCAGGCCCTGGATGTTCGAGGGGAAGATGTTGCGCGGGCTGACCGGCACGCCCATGCGCAGGATCGACCGGGCGAAGAGTTCGTTGGCCGAGGCCGACCCGGATCCGTTGACGTTCGCGAACTTGACGACGAAATCGTTAACGGCGGCTATTGCTTGCGGCATGCGTGCTCCGCGTGTGTCATTTCGATGTAGTACTTGCGCATGTCCCATGCGCCGGTCGGGCAGCGTTCGGCGCACAGCCCGCAGTGCAGGCAGACATCCTCGTCCTTGACCATGACCCGCTGGGTCTTGAGGCCGGCGCCGATGTAGAGGTCCTGCGTCGGGTTCATCGCCGGCGCGGTCAGGCGCGTGCGCAGCTCCTTTTCCTCACCGTTCTCCGTGAAGGTGATGCAGTCCATCGGGCAGATGTCGACGCAGGCGTCGCACTCGATGCAGAGCTGGCCGCTGAACACCGTCTGGACGTCGCAGTTGAGGCAGCGCTGCGCCTCCTTGAAGGCGAGCTGCGGATCGAAACCCAGCTCGACCTCGGCCATGATGTCCTTCAGCGCCTCCTGCTTGGGGCGATGCGGGACCTTGAGGCGATGGTCGATGGTGGGGGCGTTGTCGTAGCTCCACTCGTGGATGCCCATCTTCTGGCTGGCGACGTTGACGCCGGGCGCGGGACGCTCCTCGGGGTTCTCGCCGATCAGCATCTTGTGGATGGAAGTCGCGGCCTCATGGCCGTGGGCGGCCGCCCAGATGATGTTCTTCGGGCCGAACGCCGCGTCGCCGCCGAAGAACACCTTCGGGTGCGTGCTGGCGAAGGTCTTCTCGTTGAGCTGGGGCAGACCCCACTTGTCGAACTCGATGCCGGCATCCTTCTCGATCCACGGGAAGGCGTTCTCCTGGCCGATCGCGACCAGCACGTCGTCGCACTCGTGGAACTCGTCGGGCTCGCCCGACGGGACCAGCGAGCGGCGGCCCTTGTCGTCGTACTTCGCCACCACCTTCTCGAACAGCACGCCCTTGATCTTGCCGCCCTCGTGGCGGACTTCCTTGGGAACGAGCATGTTGAGGATGGGAATGTCTTCGCCGATCGCGTCTTCCTTCTCCCACGGCGACGCCTTCATCTCGTCGAAGCCGGAACGGACGATCACCTTCACGTCCTCTCCGCCGAGGCGGCGGGCGGTGCGGCAGCAGTCCATGGCGGTGTTGCCGCCGCCCAGCACGATAACGCGCTTGCCGACCTTGTCGATGTGGCCGAACGAGACCGAAGACAGCCAGTCGAGGCCGATATGGATGTTGGCCGCGGCTTCCTTGCGGCCGGGCACGTCGAGGTCGCGGCCGCGCGGCGCGCCCGAGCCGACGAACACCGCGTCGTAGCCCTCGGCCAGCACCGCCTTCAGCGAGTCGACCCTCTGGTGGCGGAACTCGACGTTACCGATACCGGTGATGTAGCCGACTTCCTCGTCGATGACCGACTCAGGGAGACGGAAGTGCGGGATCTGCGTGCGGATGAAGCCGCCGAGCTTGGGATCCTGATCATAGATGACGATCTCGTAGCCGAGCACCGCCAGGTCGCGGGCGACCGTGAGCGAGGAGGGGCCACCGCCGATGCAGGCCACGCGCCTGCCGTTCTTCTCCGGCGCCTTGGGCATCTTGGAATTGATGTCGTCGTCGTCCTTGTAGTCGGCGGCGACGCGCTTCAGACGGCAGATCGCGACCGGCTCCTTCTTGCCCTTCACGAGGTTCTCGTCCTCGACGCGGCTGCGGCGGCAGGCCGGTTCGCAGGGGCGGTCGCAGGTCCGGCCGAGGATTCCCGGGAAGACGTTGGACTTCCAGTTGATCATGTACGCATCGGAGTAGCGTCCGTGCGCGATCAGCCTGATGTACTCGGGAACGGGGGTATGGGCAGGACAGGCCCATTGGCAATCGACGACCTTATGAAAGTAGTCGGGATTGGCGATATCAGTCGGCTTCAACATAAACTCCAGGCGGCGGCGGGAGCAGCGGCGGACAACTCAGGTAAACGACAATTTAGATTACCCTAAACGGGGGGCGCATTGGGGGATTATTACCGTCCAGCGTCAAGCGCTAACCATCTGCAAACGTGCGGTAAATCCCGCACCCGGCGGAGGGGCTTAGCGCGGCGGGCGGTAGGCGCTGGGTGAGGCACCCGAGGCGCGCCGGAACATGGCGCTGAAGGCGCTCACGCTGTCGTAGCCGAGTTCGAGGGCGACCTCGGTCACGGCCTGGCCGCCTCCCAACCGGCCCATGGCTTCGAGTACGCGGGCCTGCTGGCGCCAGGCGCCGAAGGTGAAACCGGTCTCCGTCACGAACAGGCGCGCCAGCGTCCGGGCGCTCGCATTCGCCCAACCGGCCCATTCTTCCAGGGTGCGCTGATCGCCCGGATGGGTAAGCAGGGCCGAACAGAGACGATGCAGGCGTTTGTCGCGCGGCATCGGCAGGTGCAGGGGCAGGGACGGTTCGCGGTGCAATTCGTCGAGGATAAGCGCCACGACATGGCCGGCCGCGCCACGCTCGTCATAGTGAATCGGAAGTTCGGTCGCGCGCACGATCAGCTCGCGCAAGAGGGGGGAGATGTGCAGGACGCGGCACAGGTCCGGCATGCCGGCGGCTGCGTCCTGGCGCAGGTAGAGCGTGCGCATGGTCACGTCGCCGGACATCACGATCGAATGGCGGACACCGGGTGGCATCCACAGGGCGCGCTGGGGCGGCACCACCCAGACGGCCTGGTCCGTGGAAATGCGCATCGTGCCCGCGGTCGCGTAGATGAGCTGGGCGCGGCGATGACGGTGCGGCGCAATCTCGAAGCTGTCGGGGAAGTCCTTGGGCATGGCCGCGACCGCCCGCGGGACTTGCTGGTAGTCCTCAGGGTCGGTCGACCGCATCGGCGCCTGGCCTTTTCGCGACATTTATTGGCAATATAGCGCAAGCCAGACAGGCCGGCCAAGCCTAGTCTCGACGGCCTGGAGGAACGACAAGATGAGCCACGGCAGTCCCACCTCGATCCTGCTCAACATCGGCCATGCCATGGACCACTGGATCCTCGTGGTCTTCGCCTATTCCTGGGGCGTGATCGCCGGCGTCTGGGGTGTCGAGTGGACCGAGCTCACGCCGTTCAACTATGGCGCGCTCTTCATGTTCGGCGCCGGCTCGATCGTCAGTGGCCGCCTCGGCGACCATTGGGGGCGCTGGATCATGATGGTCATCTTCTTCGTCGGCATGGGCGTCTCGGCCCTGATCATCGCGTTGTGCAGCAACAAGTGGCAGATCGGCGCGGCACTGACCCTGATGGGCGCCTTCGCCTCGATCTATCACCCGGTCGGCATCCCGATGCTGGTCCAGAAGGCCAGGAATCCCGGCTTCACGATCGGCGTGAACGGCCTGGCCGGCAACATGGGCATCGCCATCGCCGCCGGACTCTCGGTCTATATCGCCCAGCGCTTCGGCTGGCAGGCCGCGTTCATCATTCCCGGAGTCATCTGCCTGGTTTGCGCCATCGCCTTCGTGGTCCTGGTGCCGCGCGAGGAGGAAGCGCCGGCCAAGCGCAAGGCCAAGATGCTCGACCTGCCGCCGTCCGTCATGGCGCGCGTCTTCGCCATCATGACCTTCACGGCGGTGACCGGCAGCATCATCTTCAACTTCACGACCAACGGAAACGGCGAGCTGCTGGCCAACCGCGCGAAGAGCATCGCGCAAGATCCGGCCATGCTGGCCACGATGCTGTTCGTCATCTTCTCGCTGGCCTCGCTGGCCCAGCTCGTGGTCGGTAAGCTGATCGACCGCTATCCGCTCAAGAATATCTACCTGCCGATCGTGCTGCTGCAGGTGCCGCTGTTCCTGATCGCCTCGCAGGTCGAGGGCTGGGCGCTGTTCTTCACTGCGATCGCCTTCATGCTGCTGGTGTTCGGCGCCATCCCATTCACCGATGCGATGATCGTGCGCTACATCGACGACCGCATGCGCAGCCGGGTCACCGGAGTCCGCCTGGCGATCGGCTTCGGCGTGAGTTCCTTCGTGGTCGCGCTGATCGGCCCGGCAGTGAAGGATGCCGGCTTCCCCGTGCTGCTGTCGGTGCTGGCGGGCGTGGCCTTCTGTTCGTTCCTCGCGCTGTCGATGCTGCCCAGCGAACGCGACGTGCATGGCGCTTCGGCGGCGCCAAAGCCGGCCGAATAGAACTCTTCCCGCAAAACGACGGCCGCGCCCGCATTGCGCCGCCGTCACGCGTTTGCGATCCTGCCTTCAAGGAAACAATGAGGGCAGGACCATGATCAAGAGACGTGGCGTGCTGGCGGGTGCCGCCGGCTGGACGATCGTCGGAGCCTCTGCGGTACGCGCGCAGACCTGGCCCAGCCAGCCGATCCGGCTGGTGGTGCCTTATGTTGCCGGCGGTTCGACCGACACGGCGGCGCGCATCGTCGCCGAAAAGCTGACGGGCATGCTCGGCCAGCAGGTGATCGTCGAGAACAAGGGCGGCGGCAACACGATCATCGGCATGGAAGCAGTGGCCAAGGCCAAGCCCGACGGCAACACGCTGCTGCTGGGCGCCGCGACCATGGCGACAAACGTCGCCCTCGGCATGAAGCAGCCGTTCGAACCGCTCAAGGATTTCCAGATGATCTCGACACTGGTCGATATCCCCGATCTTCTGGCGATCGACGGCAAGGCGTTGCCGGCGAAGAACTACGCCGAATTCGCCGAATGGGTGAACAAGCAGCCGCAGCGGGTGCGCTACGCCACGTCGGGCATGGGCAACCAGCCTCACCTCTGGGGAGAGCTGTTCCGCACCCGCAACAAGCTCAATCTCGAGAGCGTCAGCTACAAGGGCGCAGCCGATGCGTTGCGCGACGTCATGGGCGGCCACGTGCCGATCATGATCGACGTGGTGCTGCCGACCGGCACCCACGTGGCGGCGGGCCGCCTGACCGGCATCGCCGTTGCGTCGCCCGAACGCTCGACCGTCTGCCCGGACGTTCCGACGGTGGCCGAACTGGGCATGAAGGATCTGGAGAGCGCGGCCTTCTTCGGCCTCGTGGGACCGGCCGGCCTGCCGGCGCCGATCGTCGAGAGGCTGAACGCGCTCTGCCTCGAGACGCTGAAGGACCCGGCGGTCAAGAAGCGGTTTGCCGAGCTCGGCTTCTTCACGACGGGCAGCACGCCGCAGGCCTATCTCGATCGGGTCAAGTTCGAGACCGAACGTTGGACCAGGGTCGTCAAGGAAAACAACATCAAGGTTGGAGGCTAGCAATCATGGCGTCCGCGTCGGCCGTTCCCGTTCCTTCCTCGCATCTCGACGCCGCGCGCGACGCCGAACCTGCAACCAGGGCCGCCAATGCGGCGATGGCGGCGAAGCTGCCGTTCGCCGACACGGCCGACTTCGAGGCCGCCAAGCGCGGTCTGATAGCGACCGTGCCCGAGGGGATCGTGCGCACCGGTGGCGGCACCGTCCTCTGGAACCTGGGCGAATACGCCTTCATCGACGGCGAGCTGGCGCCCGATACGGTCAATCCCAGCCTGTGGCGCATGGCGCGCCTCAACCTCGCCAACGGTCTGTTCATGGTCACGGACCGGCTCTACCAGCTCCGAGGCTTCGACATCGCCAACATGACGGTGATCGAGGGCGACAGCGGGCTGATCCTGATCGATCCGCTGACCACCGCCGAGGTCTCGCGCGCCGCGCTCGACCTCTACTACGCACACCGGCCCCGCAAGCCCGTGGTCGCGGTGATCTATACCCACAGCCATGTCGACCACTTTGGCGGTGTCCGCGGCGTGATCGACGAACCCGGCGTCAAGGCGGGGAAGGTGCGGGTGATCGCGCCGGCCGGCTTCATGGAGGCGGTGTCGGGCGAGAACGTGCTGGCGGGGCCGCCGATGGCCCGTCGCGCGCAGTTCCAGTTCGGCACGATGCTGCCGCGCGGGCCGCGTGGCCAGGTCGATGCCGGCCTCGGCAAGAGCGTCGCGCGCGGCACGCCGGGCCTGATTGCGCCGACACAATCGATCGTGAAGCCGGTCGAAGCGCATGTGATCGACGGCGTCGAGATCGTCTTCCAGCTGGCGCCGGAGACCGAGGCGCCGGCCGAGATGCACATGTTCTATCCGCAGCTCGGCGTGCTCAACATGGCGGAGAACGCCTGTCCGCTGCTGCACAACTTCATTCCCCTGCGTGGTGCCGTGGCGCGCGATCCGCGTATCTGGGCAAAGTATATTGGCGATGCCATCGCGATGTACGGGTCGAAGACGAAGGTGTTGATCGGCCAGCATCACTGGCCCACCTGGGACAACGCGAAGATCATCGACTATCTCGAGGCGCAGCGCGACCTCTACAAGCACATCCACGACCAGACGCTGCGCTACATGAACCGCGGCTGGCGGCCGGCCGAGATCGCCGAGGCGATCGACCTGCCGCCGGGCCTCGCCGAACGCTGGGCCGTGCGCGGCTACTACGGCTCGGTCAGCCACAACGTGAAGGCCGTCTATCAACGCTATCTGTCGTGGTACGACGCCAATCCCTGCAACCTGCACCCGCTGCCGCCGGCGCCGGCGGCCCGGAAGTTCGTCGAGTACATGGGCGGTGCCGCCGCGGTGATCGAGCGCGCGCGCGCCGACTTCGCCAGGGGCGAGTTCCGGTGGGTGGCGCAGGTCATGAAGGAGGTCGTCTACGCCGAGCCGGACAACCGGGAGGCCCGCGCGCTCTGTGCCGATGCACTGGAGCAGATGGGCTACCAGGCGGAGTCGGCCACGTGGCGCAATGCCTTCCTCTATGGCGCGCAGGAACTGCGCCATGGCGTCTTCCAGATGCCGGTGCGGCCCGGCATGGGCGCCGACACGCTGGCCGGCCTCACCAGCGACGTGTTCTTCGACCTCATGGCGATCCGCCTCGATGCGGCGAAAGCGGCAGGGCAGTCGCTGGTCGTCAACTGGCGCTTCACCGATCGCAACGAGACGCTGGTGCTGACGCTGAAGCACAGCACGCTCACGCATCGCATGGGCGAGACGGCGGCGAACGCCGACGTCTCCGTGACGACGACGCGCGCCACGATGGACCAGATCGTCATGCGCAAGCTCACCATTCCCGACGCTCTGGCGAGCGGTGCGTTGAAGCTCGAGGGCGAGATCCCGAAGCTCGGTGCGCTGTTCGCGATGATGGACCCGCCGGCGGGAATGATGTTCGAGATTCTCACGCCCGGCGAGGGGCGCTAGCGCGAAACGCTTGACAGAACCTCCCGCGGCCCCTGTGATGCGGACAAGAAAACGCGTACAGCGTGCAGCCACCGGGAGGAGAGATCATGACCATGGGTATGGGGCGCCGCCTGTTGGCGGGCGTAGT
Source organism: Rhodospirillaceae bacterium (assembly GCA_009772935.1). Lineage (GTDB taxonomy): Bacteria > Pseudomonadota > Alphaproteobacteria > Reyranellales > Reyranellaceae > Reyranella. The sequence goes on along the minus strand of WOUR01000009.1, from coordinate 55,816 downwards.
CGCTGCGGCGGCTGTTTTCGGCGTCGTGGGCAGCGCTGCCGCCCAGGAGAAGAAGATCAAGATCGGCGTGATTTACGACCTGACGGGTCCGCTGGCCGGTGGCGGCTCGGAGCTGCAGTACATCGGCGCCAAGATCATGATCGACAGCTTCATCAAGGCGGGTGGCGTCGAGGGCTACAAGATCGAGGCCGTTTACGCCGACGCCCAGAGCAAGCCCGACGTCGCGATCAACGAGGCCGTGCGCCTGATCGAGCAGGAAAAGGTCGACATGTTGCTCGGCTTCTACTCCTCGGCACAGTGCGTGCCGGTGGCTGGCCGGGTCGAGCAGCTCAAGAAGTTCATGTGGATCACGACCTGCATCTCCTCGGCGGTGCTGGATGGCAAGAACTACAAGTACGTCTTCCGTCCGCAGGCGAGCGGCGATCAGTTCGGCCTGATGACGATGGACTTCATCAGCCAGAACGTGGCCAAATTCGGCAAGACCGCCAAGGATCTGCGCGTCGCCATCATCCACGAAGACGGCGCCTATGGCGTCGACGTCGCCAAGGGCAATGACGCCGGCGCCAAGAAGGCGGGCTTCAATGTCGTGCTGAAGGAAGGCTATGCGGCCACCGCTCCCGACCTCTCGGCGCTGGTGACCAAGCTGAAGCGGGCGCGGCCGGACGTGATCTTCCATACCGGCTACAATCCCGACATCACGCTTCTGCTGCGCCAGGCGCGCGAGCAGGGGCTCAAGTTCGGCGCCTTGGTAGGGCATGGCGCCGGCTATGGCGTCTATGAGAAGTTGAAGGAAGGCCTCGGTGCCGACGTAAACTACTTCTTCAATACCGACCCGATCTCGATCTGGCTGACCAACGCCAAGACGCTCGACCAGAAGCTGCCGCCGGTGATCAAGATGGTCGGCGAGGAGTTCGACAAGGCCAAGCCCGGTGTTGCCATCCGTTCGGCGCATGTCGGCATGGCCGCCTCGAACACCTATTTGTTCTTCACCGAGGTGTTGCCGGTTGCCATCAAGAAGTACGGTGGCGTCAATCCCGACGCGCTGCGCAAGGCCGCGCTCGATCTGGACATCAAGGAAGGCGGCACGATGCTGGGCTTCGGCGTCAAGTTCCCCGCCGAAGGCGCCCAGATGGCGGGACAGAACGAGCGCTCGTTCCCGGTCGTCATCCAGTACATCGACGACAAGTCGTACGTGGTTTGGCCCAAGAGCCAGGCGATGCGCGAAGCCGTGCTGCCGCTGCCCAAGGGCACTACCTACAGCAACCAATAGGTCGAGCATCGGGGCGAGCGGAGTAGCGGCAGTGCTGGTGGTAAACGGGCTGGTGAAGCGATTCGGTGGCTTCACCGCAGTGAACAACGTGTCGTTCAAGGTCGAGAAGGGCGAGATTCTCGGCCTGATTGGCCCGAACGGCTCGGGCAAGAGCACTATCTTCAACATGCTGTCGGGCACGTTCCCGCCGACCTCGGGCTCGATCCAGTTCGACGGGAGTGAGATCGCGGGCCTGCCGCCGCACCGCATCATCAATCGCGGCGTTGGCCGGACCTTCCAGATCCCGCGCCCGTTCCGCAGGCTTTCGATCTTCGAGAACGTGGCCCTGGCCGGCTACTACGGCCAGGGCGGGGGCAGTGGCGGGCACAGTCTCGCCAAGGCCAACGAGTCTGCCGAGAAGGCGCTCGCCATGGTCGGCCTGCCGACCGACCGGGACGCCAGCGTCGATGGCCTGGGCGCCGCCGGGCTGAAGAAGCTGGAGCTCGCCAAGGCGATCGCGACAGGGCCGAAGCTGTTGCTGGCCGACGAGAGTCTGGGCGGTCTCGACGAAGCCGAAATGGACCAGGCCGCCGACATGCTGCGCAAGATCCGCGACGAACTCGGCATCACCATCATCTGGGTCGAGCACATCATGGGCGTGCTGATGCGGGTGGTCGACCGGGTCATGGTGCTGGACCACGGCGAGAAGATTTCCGAAGGCTTGCCGAGTGTGGTGTCGGGAGATCCGCGGGTGGTCGAGGTCTATCTCGGTACCGATGCCGACATGACCCAGGCCGCCGCGGCCGAAGCGCGTCGCTGAGGTGCCATGAGCGAGAACGAAAAAATGCTCGAACTCGAGGCGGTCGATGCCGGCTACGGCAGCTTCCAGGCGTTGTTCGGGGTCAGCCTCGACGTCCGCGCCGGCGAGGCGGTGGGCGTGATCGGCCCCAATGGCGCCGGCAAGACGACGCTCATGCGCGTGATCTCCGGGCTGATCCGTCCCACGCGGGGGGCGATCGCGATGGAAGGCATCGACGTGCTCACCACGCCGCCCCACCGGATCGTCAGCCTCGGCATCGCCCATGTGCCGGAGAACCGCCGGCTCTTCCCGCGGCTCACTGTCGAGGACAACCTCAAGATGGGCGCCTTCATGCCCGAGGCGCGGGCCAGGTACGCCGAGAGGCTGGAGTTCGTCTTCGACCTGTTCCCGCGCATGAAGGAGCGTCGCGCCCAGCTCGCCGGTACGATGTCGGGCGGCGAGCAGCAGATGTGCGCCATCGGACGCGCCCTGATGTCCGATCCGAAGCTGCTGCTGCTCGACGAACCGTCGGCCGGCCTGGCGCCAGTCGTGGTCCAGCAGGTCTTCGAACTGGTCAAGCGCATTCGCGCCGGCGGCCTCACCGTCTTGATCGTCGAGCAGAATGTCCAGCAGGTGCTGCGCGTCGTCGATCGCGCCTACCTGCTCGAGGCCGGCAGCATCCGCGCGTCGGGCACCTCGGTCGAGATGCTCTCGAACGACACGATCAAACAGGCCTACCTCGGTGTTTAGGAGCTCGAGGGAGCGCGCCACTCCAGCCAGGTGAAGCGATGATGGAAATTTTCGACATCTACCTGCTGGAGGCCGTGATCAACGGCGTCCTGCTTGGGGGAGTCCTGGCGCTGCTGGCGCTCGGCCTCAACCTGATCTTCGGCGTCATCGACGTGACGTGGATCTGTTATGCCGAGCTGGTGATGATCGGCATGTACGGCATGTACTACCTCGTGCAGTACTACGGCCTGTCCTACTATCTGGCCGCCCCGCTCACGATCCTGCTGGTCGCTGCGATGGGCGCGTTGCTGCACTGGCTGGTGATCGCGCCGCTGCTGGGTGCGGCGCCCATCAACCAGCTTCTTGCGACCGGCGGCGTCCTCTTCGTTCTGCAGAGCTTCGCCACGGTGGCCTTCGGTATCGATTTCCGCAACCTCGGCATCCGCCTGCCGGTGCTGCAGTTCGCCGAGATGCACTTCAGCTACTCCAGGCTGCTGTCCTTTCTCGCGGCCCTGGTCGGCATGGTGGTGATCTACCTCTTCATGACGCGGACCTACACCGGCACCGCGATCCGCGCGATCGCCCAGGACCGCCAGATCATGGCCCTGATGGGGGTCGACACGAAGAAGATCTATCTCGTCACCTCGGCGTTGGGCGGCGCCCTGGCGGGGCTCGCGGCCTGCCTGCTGGTGCTGCAATATGACGTCCACCCCTTCGTCGGTCTTTCCTTCGGGCCGATCACCTTCCTGATCTGCGTGCTGGGCGGGCTGGGCAATTTCGTCGGCGGCTTCGTGGCGGCCTTCCTGTTCGCCGAGATCATCTCGCTGGGTGGCCTGTTCTCCGATCTCGAGTGGGGCTACGTGCTCGCCTTCGCCTTCTTCATCGTCATGATGTTCGTTCGGCCCGGCGGCCTGCTGGCGAGGCGCTCGTGAGCGTGCGTCAGTTCGTTCCCTGGATCGTCGGTGCGGTGCTGATCGCTCTGCCGTTCGTCTATCGCGATCCCTATCACCTCCACATCATCATCCTGATCCTGATCTGGTCGTTCGCCTACACGTCGTGGTCGATGATGGGACGGTTCGGCCTGGTGTCGCTGGGGCATGGCGGTTTCATGGGCGTCGGGGCCTACGTGACGGCGCTGCTGTGGAACCACCTCGGCGTCTCGCCGTGGTTCGGCATCCCGATCGCGCTGGTGTGCGCCGGCGCACTGGCGCTGATCGTCGCCTATCCCTGCTTCCGCTTCCGCATCACCGGGCACTATTTCGCGCTCGTCACGCTGGCGCTCTCAGGCATCGTGCTGCAGGTCATCACCGCCACGCGCGACTATACCGGCGGGTCTCTCGGCTATACGCCCGACCGCACCAAGGGCAGCCACCTGGTCGCCCTGCAGTTCGACGACAAGACGACCTGGTACCTGATCGCCCTCGGAGTCTGGGTGGCGGGCCTGCTGATCTGGCGCTGGGTCGACCGCAGCATGGATCGCTATGCGCTGGAGGCGATCTCGGAGGACGAGGACGCCGCCGCCGCGGCCGGCGTCAACGTGACCTACGAGAAGCTGAAGATCACGGTCATCAGTGCGCTCATGACGGCGCTCGCCGGCGCCCTCTACTGCCAGTACCAGATGTTCATCTCGCCCGACACCGTGAGCGGGATCGCGGTCTCCCTGCAAATGGTGTTCGCCGTCGTGGTCGGCGGAATCTACGTGGCGCTCGGGCCGACCGTCGGCGCGATCATCACCATCCTGCTCGCCGAAGGGCTGCGCATCGGCTTCGGCACCAAGGCCGTCGGCTGGGACAACCTCGTCTACGGCGTCCTGCTGGTCGTGTTCATCATCTTCCTGCCCAAGGGCATCCTGGGCAGCCTGCTCGCCCGGCTGAAGTCGCCCGGCAAGCCTCAGCCCTGATCCTGGGGGCCGCGTACCGATAGCGCGGCGATCTCGAGCGGGGCATCGCGGCCGCGGATCGTCAGGGTCGGCAACGGGTCGGCCCGAAGGCCCGCCGGCAGGCGGACCCGGGCGAGCAGTTCGCCTGACGCCAGCACGTCACCGCCAACGCCCTTCGAAGCGTCGAGCAGGCGGGCCGCCACGTTCAGCGTGTCTCCGACGTAGGCAATCTCCCTGCGGACGTCGCCGATTTCACCGGCGACGATTTCGCCGCAATGCAGGGCCGCGCGAAACTCGGGGACGGTGCCGAACCGGTCGCGGTAGCGCGCTGCGTTGCGGGCGATGTTCCGGCGGGCGAGAAACGGGCAGTCGAGGCAGTCGCCCGCGCTGAGCGTGAGACCCACGGGCCAGGTCAGGATCGCCTCGTCTCCCACGTACTTGTGGATTTCGGCGTCGCATTCCAGGGCGGCGTCGGCGATGTCGCGGAAGAAGGCATTGAGAAGCTCATGGAACCGGATCGCGCCGAGCTTCTCCGCGAGCCCGGTCGAGTCCTTCATGTCGATCAGCAGGAACGCCCTTTGCTCGTTTCGGGGCCGGGCATAGCGCCCGAGCAGCAGGTTTTTCAGGGTGCCGAACCCCAGCAGGCGGCCCGTCTCGATGATGAGGTTGCCGACCACCGACATGCCGATGGAGAAGAGTATGGAATTCCGGAGGATCTGATCGAAAAAGACGAACTGACGGCTCCCGATCGACATCAACAGGCGCGACAGCATGAGGCCTGCGACGATGACGACGCAATAGAATGCCACCTTGACGAGGAAGTAGCCGACCAGCGGCAGGCGCCGCATCCAGCCGAGAGAATTGATGCGCGCGCGCCGCACCTCGAAGAAGGCGACCGGCGTGGCGATCAGCAGGGACGTGAGGATGCCCTGCACGACGCCCCTCAGCGGTGGGTCATCGGCGGGAGCCACCGCATAGCCGAAATAGGCGCTGATCACGGCGCTGGTGAGGCTGATCCACAGGATGATCCGCCATTCACGCCGGTTGCGCCTCGACATGGTCATGCGGGGACGGCGGGCATCCGGTCGAGCGCCCGCTTGAACGTGGCGTGATCCACATTTCCGCCCGAGCAGACGACGGCCACGGCGCGGCCCTTCACGGGCAGCTTTCCGGTGAGCGCCGCGGCCAGCGCCACGGCGCCGCCCGGTTCGACCACCAGCTTGAACTCGCGGAAGGCCAGTTCCATGGCGTCCAGCACTTCCTCGTCCGTGACGACGAGCCCCGGCCCCAGCACCTGCTGGGCCAGCGGGAAGGTGACGTCGCCCGGAGTCGGCGCCAGCAGCGCGTCGCAGATCGAGCCGGAGAGCTTCTCGTTCTTCTGCTTCGTTCCTGAGCTGAGCGAGCGGGCGAGATCGTCGAAGCCCGCAGGCTCGCCGGCATGCACCGTGGTTGTCGGGCTGATGCCCTTGACGCCCAGCGCCACGCCGGTCGCCAGGCCGCCGCCGGAGCAGGGGGCGGCCACCGCGTCGAGCGTCACGCCCAGCGCCTTCGCCTGTTCGGCGATCTCGAGGCCGGCCGTGCCCTGGCCCGTCAGGATCCAGGGATGATCGTAGGGCGGCACGATGGTGGCGCCGGTCTTCGCTGCGATGCCCTGGCCGATCTCCTCACGGCTGTCCTTCACGCGATCGTAGAGCACCACCTCGGCGCCGCTGGCCCGCGTGTTGGCGACCTTGAGGGCCGGCGCATCCGCCGGCATCACGATGGTGGCCTTGGTACCGAGCAGGCGTGCCGCCTCGGCAAGCCCCTGCGCATGGTTGCCGGACGACCAGCCGACCACGCCTTTGGCACGATCGGCCTCGCTCATCGAGGCGAGGAAGTTGTAGGCGCCGCGCAGCTTGAACGATCCGGTGCGCTGCAGGCACTCCGCCTTCAGGAACAGGCGACCGCCGAGCTGCCGGTTGACCCTCTCGTTCTCGAGCAGCGGCGTGCGGATCGTGACGCCCTCCAGTCGGCGGGCAGCGGTTTGGACATCAGCAAAAGTCGGAAACGAACTCATCGTGGAACACCAATCAGATCGGGCAGGTCGGAAAGATCGCGGATCCGGGCGGAGAGTGTGCCGGGCAGGTTGTCGTCGGGCGCGCCGGTTCGGTTCACCCAGACGGCGCGGAAGCCGAACTGCGCGGCGCCGTGCGCGTCCCAGCAGTTCGACGAGAGGAAGCAAACCTTGTCCGGTGTCACACCGCAGCGCGCCTCGACGAGGCGATAGACGCGCGGGTCGGGCTTGAAGACGCCCGCCTCGTCGACGCTCAGCACCGCCTCGAAATGGTTGGCGAGACCCGACGCCGCAACCATCGGGTCGAGCATGCCGGGATTGCCGTTGGACAGGATCGCGGTCCGCATGCCGGCGCGGGCGAGGCAGGCCAGCATGCCCGGCGCCTCGGGAAATGGATCGAGGGCCAGGTAAGCGCCCATCAGCCGCTCGCGCGCGGCTGGATCGGTGATGCGATGGGCGGCCAGACAATGGTCGAGCGCCTCCCCGGTCACCTGCCAGAACGGTGCGTAGGTGCCCATGGCGTTGCGCAGCCACGTGTACTGGATCTGCTTGGCTCGCCAGAGCTCCGACATGGCCTCCGCGGACGGGCCGACCGTCCGGCGATGCCGCGCGACCGCTGAATTGAAGTCGAAAAGCGTGCCATAGGCGTCGAAGACGCACATCTCGACGCCTGACAGGATTACGGTCATTCAATTGCTCCGGAGCGGCCCAGACCGTAGGCTAACAAGCATGTTCATCGCCATCGTTCAAATTCCCATGCCCAAGCGTCCCCGGGACGCCGCCGTCGAGGCCGCCGCCAGATCGGCGCCAACTTATACGGCGCTTGGCGCGAAGGGCCTCCTGAAGAAGTACTACCTCAACGGCGAGGCGGGCGGAGGCGGTGTCTATCTCTGGGCATCGGAGGCGGCGGCCCGCGCCTGGTACACCCCGGAATGGGAGAAGCGGATGGAGGCGGCGTTCGGTGCCATACCGACCGTCACCTACTATGACAACCACGTCGTGGTTGACAACGAGGCGGGCCAGGTTCGCATCGACAGCGCCTGACGGCGCAACGGCGGTTGCGCGCTTTCATCAAATGGCAGGAGGAAACAATGCAGAGGCGCAAGCTCGGCCGGACGGGCCTCGAAGTCTCGGTCCTGGGTTACGGCGCGGGTGCGGTGGGAGGCTTGTTCACCAAGGGTGCCGCGCAGGACCAGGAGCGTGCCGTGGCGCGGGCGATCGAGGCCGGCATCAACTACTTCGACACGGCCGCCCGCTACGGCGACGGCGAGTCGGAGCGCAACCTCGGGCGTGTGCTCAAGACTCTGAAGGCTGACGTCGTGGTCGGCACCAAGTTCCGGCTCACTGCCGCGGACCGTGCCGACGTCGCGGGCCTCATTTTCCGCTCGACCGAAGAGAGCCTGAAGCGCATGGGCCGTGACCATGTCGATCTGCTGCAGCTCCACAATCCGCTGACGGCCACCGACGGCGGGGACAAGCTGGATGTCGAGATCGCCCTGAACGAGGTGGTGCCGGCGCTGGAGAAGCTGCGGCAGCAGGGCAAGACACGCTTCATCGGCTTCAGCGGCGTGGGCGAGCCGGCGGCGCTGCTGAAGGCCGTCGACTCGAAGCTCTTCGACACCGTTCAGGTCGTCTACAACGCGCTCAACCCCAGCGCCGGCGGGCCGATGCCCAGCGGCGCGCCCGGCCTCGACTATGGCCGCCTGCTCGACCGGGCGCAGGCCGCCGGCTTGGGCACGATCGTCATCCGCGCATTGGCCGGCGGCGCGCTCGCCGGCACGATGGACCGCCATCCGCTTGCCCAGCAGCAGGTCCCGCCGATCGGCTCGGCCCCGGACTTCGCGGGCGACGTGGCGCGCGCGCGTGAACTGGAGCCGCTGGTGACCGAGGGCGTCGTGGGCAGCCTGACCGAACTCGCCGAGCGCTTCGTGATCTCGCATCCGGGCGTTTCGACGATGCTGGTCGGTTACTCGACACTGCAGCATCTCGAGGAAGCGATCGCCGCCGTGAACAAAGGGCCGCTGCCAGACTCTGTCCTGAAGCGGATCGGCTGATTCTCCCGAAGAGTCCGTCGTTCCCGGCCCTTACCGTGCGCTCGCCTCCTTTCCATCGTCGCGCAGCCAGACGTAGATGGCAGGGATCACCAGCACGGTGAGGGCCGTGGAGGACGCGAGCCCGAACACCATCGAGATCGCCAGCCCCTGAAAGATCGGGTCGGTGAGGATGAAGGCGGCGCCGATCATGGCCGCGGCGGCCGTCAGGAAGATCGGCTTGAAGCGAATGGCGCCCGCTTCGAGCAGGGCCTCGCGCAGGCCGGCGCCTTCGGCGCGACGGTGCTGGATGAAATCGACCAGCAGGATCGAGTTGCGCACGATGATGCCGGCGAGGGCGATGAAGCCGATCATCGACGTCGCAGTGAACGGCGCGCCGAACATCCAGTGACCCAGCACGATGCCGATGAGGGTGAGGGGCACGGGCGTCAGGATCACCAGCGGCAGGCGGTAGGAGCCGAACTGGGCCACGACCAGCAGGTAGATGCCGAGGATGGCCACGCCGAAGGCGGCGCCCATGTCGCGGAAGGTGACATAGGTCACCTCCCATTCGCCGTCCCACAGCAACGCGGGCCTGGATTCGTCCGTAGGCTGGCCGTGATAGAGGATCCTGGGCGGCCCGGCCTTGCCCCAGTCGAGCTTGGCGATCTCGTCCTCTACCGCGAGCATGCCGTAGATCGGAGCCTCGAAACGGCCGGCCACCTCGGCCTGCACCATCTCGGCATAGCGGCCGTCCCGACGGAACAGCGTGTAGGAGGCGGGCTCGCGCTTGACCGTAACGACGTCACCCAGCTCGACATTCGCTCCCTGTCGGCGCGTGCCGCCGGCCGGCAGCGGTGTCGACAGGATGCGTTCGCCGAGCGACTCTGCGCTGCGCGGCAGCTTGACCACGATCTCGATGGGCTTCGCGTTGTGGCTGCGCTGCGAGTAGCCGACCTTCACCCCGCCGATGATGGCGGCGATGGTGTCGTACACCGCCTGTTCCTCGACGCCGTAGAATTCGAGATTCTCCTGGTTGATCGAGAAGCGCAGCCGTTCGCCGGGCGGGCGGAACGTGTCGTCGAGGTCGACGACGAACGGGACTTTCTGGAAGGCCTCGCGGACCTTCATCGCGGTTTCGCGGCGTGTCTTCTCGTCGGGGCCGTAGATCTCGGCCAGCAAGGTGGCGAGGACCGGCGGGCCGGGCGGCACTTCGACGACCTTGACCACGCTGCCCGCGGGTCGCTCCAGGCCGTCCAGTCGCTTGCGCACGTCGAGGGCGATCGCGTGGCTCGCGCGGGCGCGCTTGTCCTTGGGCAGGAGATTGATCTGGAGGTCGCCCTGCTGCGGTGCCCCCCGGAGATAGGAGTGGCGCACCAGGCCGTTGAAATTGAACGGCGCCGCTGTCCCCGCATGGACCTGGATCGAGGTCATTTCCGGCAGGTCCTTCAGGCGACCGGCGGCCGCCATCAGGAAACGGTCGGTCTCCTCCAGGGTCGTGCCTTGTGGCAGGTCGACGACGACCTGCAGTTCGGACTTGTTGTCGAAGGGCAGCAGCTTGACCGCGACGTCGCGGGTGAAGAACAGCACACAGACCGCGGCCGTGGCGAGGCCGACGATCAGCAGGAACAGACCCGAACGCCGGCGTCCCTGTAGCAGCGGACGGGCGATCTTGAGGTAGAGCCGGCCGAGCAGGCCCGCCTCGCCGTGACCATGGCCGGCCCTAGCGGCAGGGGCGACCTTCGCGAAATGACGTCCGGCGACGCGATACAGGAGCCACGGCGTGATGACGACCGCGACGAAGAACGAGAAGATCATGGCCATCGAGGCATTGGCCGGGATCGGGCTCATGTACGGGCCCATCAGGCCGCTCACGAACATCATGGGCAGCAGGGCCACGATGATGGTGAGCGTGGCGACGATCGTGGGATTGCCGACCTCCGAAACCGCCTCGATTGCGGTGGTCTTGAGATCGGCTGCTCCGCGCGCCTGCCAGTGGCGCACGATGTTTTCGACCACGACGATCGCGTCGTCGACCAGGATGCCGATCGAGAAGATCAGGGCGAACAGGCTGACACGGTTGATGGTGTAGCCCATCAGCCACGAGGCGAAGAGGGTGAGCAGGATCGTGGTCGGGATCACCACCAGGACCACGACGCCTTCGCGCCAGCCGACGGTGATCGCGATCAGCAGCACGATCGAGACGGTCGCGAGGGCCAGATGGAACAGGAGTTCGTCGGCCTTCTCGGTGGCCGTCTCGCCGTAATTCCGGCTGACGGTCACGGTGACGTCGTCGGGCACCAGCGCGCCCTGCACCGACTTCAGCCGCTCCAGGATCTGGTCGGCGACGATGACCGCGTTGGCGCCGCTGCGCTTTGCGAAGGCGAGCGTGACCATCGGCCGAGTCTCGAGTTCGCCCGATGCACCGCGGGTCAGGGTCCATGTTCGGTGGCCGGGCTCGGCGGCACCGACGACGATGGTGGCGACATCCTTGACGTATACGGGGCGGCCGTCGCGCGACGTGAGCAGAAGCAGGCCGACGTCGGGCACGCCCTGCAGGGTCTGGCCGACGACCACCGGCACGGTACGGTTGAGCTGACGAAACGCGCCGGCCACGAACGACCGGTTGGCGTTGGCCAGCTTGTCGACGAGCTGGTTGAGCGTGATGCCGTAGAGCGCCAGCCGCTCAGGGTCGGGCTCGACGCGGATCTGGTTGGGGCTGCCGCCGACGATGTAGCTGAGGCCGACATCGTCGGTCTTGACGAGTTCGTGGCGCAGCTCGTCGGCGATCTGGAACAGACCGTTGTCGCTCCAGCGCGCCGCCGCGCCGGGCTTCGGTTCGAGCGTCAGGGCAATGATCGCCACGTCATTGATGCCGCGGCCGACGATCAGCGGCTCGGGGATGCCTTTCGGCAGATCGACGATATTGGCCCGGATCTTCTCGTGGATGCGCAGCAGGGCGGTGTCTTCCGACGTGCCCACGAGGAAGCGCGCCGTCACCAGCACGGCATCGTCCTGGGTGAAGGAATAGACGTGTTCCACCCCGTTGATCGCCTTGACGATGTCCTCGAGCGGCTTGGTGATCAGCTCGATGGCGTCGCTGGCCTTGTAGCCATTGGCCGCCACCTGGATGTCGACCATCGGGACGCTGATCTGCGGCTCCTCCTCACGCGGCAGCGACAGCAAGGCCAGCGCCCCCACGAGCACCGCGGCAACGAGGAAGAGCGGCGTCAGAGGGGAGGAGATCGAGGCGCGGGTGAGGGCGCCGGAAATTCCGAGCTTCATGGCCGGACCACCACGTCGCCTTCGTTGAGCCCGGACAGTATCTCGATGCCGCCGTCGACCGGCAGTCCGGGCTGGACCACGACCTCGGTGCCATCCTTCAGCTTCACGTAGCTGACGCCGTAGCGGCGGTAGACGAGGTCGGCCGGCACCACCAGCGCATCGCGCTTGCCGGTCGCGACGTAGACCCGCGTGCGTTCGCCGACGAAGAAGTCCCCCAGCCCGTCGACTTCGGCGTCCGCAATCACCCGGCCCTGGTCGATCTGCGGATAGACCAGCCGCACGCGGCCCGGGCGCAGCGTCTCCTTGTCCTGTTGCTGAAGGCCACGAGATCCCACGAGGATCTGGTCGCCGGCCTTCATGAAGCGGGCGTGCCGTTCGGGAAGCTGCAGGCGCAGGATGTAGTTGTCGGTGGCCAGGGTGGCGATCGTCTCGCCCGGCAGAACGACACTGCCGACCGATACCGGAACCTTGAGGACGCGCCCCGATGCCGGCGCCAGAACGGCGCCCTCGGTCGATTGCTGCTCGACCACCTCCCGGTCCGAGCGTAGCGCCAGATAAGTCCGTTCGGCCATGTTGAGCCGCGTGCGGGCCTGATCGAGCTGGGCTTGGGAGACGGTGCCCGACGTCCGCAATTGTTCGATGCGGTTCAGGTCGATCTGGGCCTGCTCGCGGGCCGCGCTTTGCGCCTGAATGCGCGATTCGAGCGCCTGGATCTGCAGGGCGAGTTTGGGATCCACGACGAGCGCGATGCGGTCTCCGGCGGCCACCTGGTCGCCCTCGCGCACCGAGAGCGCGACGATGGTGCCGCCGATGCGCGCGCGGGCGACCAGCTCCCGGATCGGTTCCACCGTCGCGATGACGGCTTTCCGGTCGTCAACCTGCTGCCGCGTGACGGTCTGCTGGGCGGCGGCGGGTGAGAGGAGCCCTGCCAGCAGAAGCGCGGCGGCGGTGGTCATGCGGATCATGTTGCGTTCCTCGATGGGGGCCCTCCTTGCGGTGGGCTTGACATATATATTAGATAAAACTAAATTAGCAACTATGAATATAAAGGAGCTTCGATCGCGTGCCGGCGAGGCGGCTTCCTTCCTGAAGTCGATCGCGAACGAACGGCGTCTGATCATCCTGTGCGAGCTCGTGAACGGCGAACGAACCGTGGGCGAACTCGAGCCCATCGTCGGGCTCAGCCAGTCGGCGCTGTCGCAGCATCTCGCCAGGCTGCGTGACGCCGGGTTGGTGAGAGCGCGCCGCGAGTCGCAGACGATTCATTATTCGCTGGCGGACAGCAGCGTCGGTGAGGTGATCGGCGCTCTGCAAGGTGTCTATTGTCGGCCGGCGCATCGCCGGTAACGTGAGGAGGAGAGAATCATGTCGATCGACCGTGCCGTGATGGCCTTTGCCGGAATGATGATCCTGGTCAGCCTCGCGCTGAGTCATTTCCACAGCCCCTACTGGCTGCTGCTCACCGCCTTCGTCGGGATCAATCTCGTGCAGGCATCGTTTACCGGCTTCTGTCCCGCGGCGATGATCTTCAAGCGCCTCGGCTTCAAGGCCGGTGCAGCCTTCTCCTGACGCTCGCAGACAAATGACGTCGCTGCGCTTGATGGGGCGATTGTGCTTCATCACCGCAGCATGGACGTTGGGCGCCGGCGTTCCTTGATTCATCGCAAGGCCCGCTACCGCCGGGTGTGAAACGCTGCTCGTGTGAAGATCGGAGGATGCCATGCCGAAGATCGTCGTTGTCGGGGCTGGAATCGGCGGAATTTCGATGGCGTACGAACTGCGGACGGTGGTCGGTCGCGCAGCGGACATCACGATCGTGTCCGATTCCGAGTGGTTCCACTTCGTTCCGTCCAATCCGTGGGTCGCCCTGGGTTGGCGCAAGCCCGAAGACATCAAGGTGCACCTGCCGGGGGTGCTGGACAGGCTTGGAATCGGCTTCAATGCCAGCGGTGCGAGGCGGGTGCATCCCGCCGAGAACGCCATCGAGTTGGACGACGGCCGCCGCATCTCCTACGACTATCTGGTCATTGCGACCGGCCCGGCGCTCGCCTTCGACGAGGTTCCCGGCCTGGGGCCGGACGCACACAGCCTTTCGATCTGTCACGTCGATCATGCCGAAGCGGCAGCAGATCGGTGGGAGCAGTTCTGCGCCGATCCCGGTCCGGTCGTTGTCGGCGCGGTGCAGGGTGCGTCCTGCTTTGGTCCTGCCTACGAATTCGCCCTGATGCTGAGCACCGACCTGCGCCGGCGCAAGATTCGCAACCGCGTACCGATCACGTTCGTCACCGCCGAGCCCTATATCGGCCATCTCGGGCTGGGCGGGGTGGGCGACACCAAGGGCCTGCTGGAATCGGTGTTGCGCGATCACGACATCAAATGGGTGACCAGCGCCCGGATCGACCGGGTCGAGGCCGATACGGTCGAATGCACCGAGATGGTCGCGGACGGCAAGCCCGGCCCGCAGCATCGGTTTCCGGCCAAGCTTGCGATGCTGATCCCGGCGTTCCGCGGCGTGTCCTGCCTGATGGGCGACGACGGCAAGGGGGTGCCGGGCCTCGCCAATCCGCGTGGCTTCGTGCTGGTCGACAAGCACCAGCGCAACCCGGCTTACGGGAACGTCTTCGCCGTCGGTGTCTGCATCGCCATCCCGCCTTACGAGCAGACCCCGGTGCCGGTCGGTGTTCCCAAGACCGGTTACATGATCGAATCGATGGTCGCGGCGGTTGCACAGAACATCGCGGCCCTGATCGACGGCCGCATGCCGTCGAGCGAACCCACCTGGAATGCCGTCTGCCTCGCCGACTTCGGCAACGACGGCGTGGCCTTCGTCGCGCTGCCCCAGATCCCCCCGCGCAACGTCAACTGGTCGAGCCGCGGCTACTGGGTGCATGCGGCCAAGGTCGGCTTCGAGAAGTATTTCCTCCACAAGGTGCGCAGTGGTGCTGCCGAGCCGGCATACGAGCGATTGATGATGAAGGTTCTGGGCATCGACCGCCTGCGCCCGGAACAGAGTGAAACCCAGCCGCCCGAACACGCGGCCTGAAAGGAGACACGACATGTCCTACTACATCGGCACGACCCTCGGCCCCGGTTTCGACGAGGCGGTGCGCCGTACGACGGCGGCACTCAAGGAAGAGGGCTTCGGTGTCCTCACCGAGATCGACGTTGCCGATACGCTGAAGAAGAAGATCGGCGTCGACTTCCGGCGCTACCGGATCCTCGGCGCCTGCAATCCCAAGCTCGCCCACGAGGCACTGCAGATCGAAGGCAACATCGGCACCATGCTGCCGTGCAACGTCGTGATCCAGGAAGCGGCGGACGGGAAGATCGAGGTCGCGGCGATCGATCCCGTGGCGTCGATGATGGCGGTCGAAAATCCCCGCCTCAAGCAGGCAGCCGAGCAGGTCCGCGACAAGCTGCAGAGAGTGGTGTCGCGCCTCTGAGTGGGCATCGCTCGCCAGCCCGGACAGGATGGTGGCCTGTCTGCGGCCGCCGAGACTTCACCGCGCCAGCGCGTCGCGCGTCCAGCGCTCGATGGCGCTTGCGTCCATGGCGCCGGACTGGCGGGCAATCGGCTTGCCGTGGTGGAACAGGATCATCGTCGGAATCCCCTGGATGCCGAACCGCTGCGCGAGGTCCTGCTCCTCGTCGGTGTTGATCTTGGCCAGGCGCACGGCGGGCTCCAGCCGGGCCGCCGCGCGCTCGAACTGCGGCGCCATGGCCTTGCAGGGCCCGCACCAGGGCGCCCAGAAGTCGACCAGCACCGGGAGGTCGCTCTTTGCGGCATGGGCTTCGAAGCTTCTCGCATCGAGGGCGACGGGATGGCCGTCGAACAGCGGCGAGCCGCACTGGCCGCACTTGCCCTTGTTACCCGCCGCCAGTCTCTCCCGCGGAAAGCGGTTCAGGGTGCTGCAGCGCGGACAGGCGAGGAGCAGGGCATCGATCATGGCATACCTCGAACGTTTGGATCAGGATGCGGCCGGGAGGCTCGCGCGGCCTTGATGAGGATCAACGCCGCGTCGCTATGATCGGCCGACCGCCGGCGGCACGGTCTGGTGGGGCCCGTTGAGACGGCTGCGATAGACGGTCACCGCCTCCATGATCCGCTGCACGTAATTGCGCGTCTCGCGAAACGGCATCATCTCGATCCAGTCGACCATGTCGATCCTGGCCGTGCGCGGGTCGCCGCCCGCTTCGATCCAGCGGGCGACCCGGTTGGGCCCGGCATTGTAGGCCGCCAGCGCCAGCTCGTAGGAGCCGCCGAAACGCTGCAGCATCTCGGACAGGTACTGGCTGCCGAGCTGGACGTTGTAGGCAGGATCGCGCGTCAGCTTGCTCTCGACGAAGGGGACTTTTAGTCGCCCCGCCACGTCGCGCGCCGTGGTCGGCAAGAGCTGCATCAGGCCGAGAGCATTGGAGGTCGAGACCGCGCCGGCATTGAACGAGCTCTCCTGCTTGGCGAGCGCCAGGGCAAGCGCGCGTTCGATCGACCCGGTGGCGCCCAGATCGACAATGGGAAAGGCGGCGTCGAACAGCACGACGCCATTCTCCGCACCGCGGCGGGCCACCGTGAGCCCGACATCGGGGCGCTTCAGGTCGAGGGAGAGTTGAGCCAGCAGCGCCACCTCTCCGGGGGACGTGATCGAGCGCGCGAGGCGCAGGAGGAACGGGCGGGCGCGGTCATACTCCTCGACCTGGCCGAGATACCGCGCCATCGTCGCCAGTTCCCGACCGGCCAGCGCCTGCTTGTCGGAGGCAGTGGGCGCCGGGTCGACCGGAAACTTTGGATTCGCACCCTGGAGTTTTTTGGCTGCAAGCTGGCCGTAGAAGGTTTGGCCATAGCGGGCTGCCTGCCCGTACCAGTCGTTGGCATCCTTGGTCTGCTTGGCAGCTTCATAGGTGCGGGCGAGCCAGTATGCGCCGCGGCTCTTCGAGATGTCGGTCGAGACACCGTCGTACAGCGTCGAGAAATGCTTCAGCGCGACGGCCGGCTTCTTGAGCTGGCGCAGCGCGATCCACCCGGCGAGGAACTCCGCTTCGGCAAACGAAACGCCCTTGGTGAGACCGTGACCTGTGGCGATGGCATAGGCGTCGGCCGGACGATCGGCATCGAGCAGCGCCCGTACCACGAGATTGCGCTCGTTCCACCAGGCATCGTTCTGGGTGGGCAGGGGGGCGGCGAGCGCCGCCTTCGCCTCGTCCAGCGTGCCGGTCCGGCGGATCCACTGCAGGCGCTCGAAGCGCAGCGTAGGGTCGTTGAGCCGCGCCGGCGGCAGGGCGCGCACGAGCGTGGCCGCGTCGGCCGCACGGGTTGCCATCGCGAGGCGGGCATTGGCGACGGGCAGATAGTCCGGCGGCAGTTTCGGTACGAGGTCGCGGGCGACCTGATGTCGGCCCTCGCGCAGGATGCGGTCGAAGCGGGCGACCTGGTCGGGACCGGTCAGGAGATGGGCGTAGCGATTGAGGAAATCGTTCTCGTCGGAATTGCGCAGCGTGGCGTTCTGCCAGGTGTCGCGGGCGAAGCGGGCGACGTCGTTGGGCGCCGCTGAACTCGCCGCTTCGAGGCGGCGCATGTGGCCGGTGCTGGTGAGGGGCGGAAAGGCCGTGAAATAGCGGACGACTTCGGGGGCCGGCGTCTCGGGGCCGATCCGCTCCTCGGCCTGGCGGCGCAGCACCTCGGGCTCGGGCCAGTCGGGCTGCTCGCGCAGGAAGCGCCAGGTCGCGGCGAAGCTCGCCTCGGTCCGGGGCGCGGCGCGAAGGATGCTCCAGGTGACGTAGCGGTCGAGCAGGGTGTTGCGGAAGTTGGCGACGGCTGCCTTTGCATCTGCCCAGCGGGTGTCGTCGATCGCCTTCAGGGCAATCGTGAAGGCCGCGATCTCCGCCGCGTTGAGGGGACTGGCGACTACCGCCTGGGAAGGCGGGGCGGGCGCTGCTGGGCGCGCAGCTCCCTGCACGGGCGGTGCGGATGATGGCGCCGTGGCAGCCGGAGGCTCGGGTTTCTCGACATCACCCGGCAGCCGCCGCACGCCGGTCGTGGGAGCAGCCGGTTGGGCGAGGGCGGGGGCCGCAACCAGCAGGGCGGCCAGCAAGATGAGGGGGGATCTACTCTGTTTCACGCTAGGAATCGTAGGCAGGGAGTTGCGGCATCACAATGGCAAGTTGCCCAACTTGCAGCGCCAAACCCCGGAGCCTAGAGTGGAGCGTTAAAGGAAAATCGGAGGAAAGCCATGTTCACCGGATCGCTCGTTGCACTGATTACCCCGTTCAAGAACGGATCGGTGGACGAGAAGGGATTCGAGAAGTTCGTGGCGTGGCAGATCAAGGAAGGCACCGACGGACTGGTCCCGTGCGGCACCACCGGTGAATCGCCCACCCTTTCGATGGAAGAGCACAAGCGCGTCATCGATATCTGCATCAGCGCGGCCAAGGGCTCGGGCGTGCCGGTGATAGCCGGCACCGGCTCGAACTCCACCGCCGAGGCGATCGAACTGACGCAGCACGCCAAGAAGGCCGGCGCGGACGCCGCCATGCTGGTGGTGCCCTATTACAACAAGCCGACCCAGGAAGGCCTGTTCCAGCATTTCAAGGCGGTGGCCGATGCCGTCGACATTCCCATCCTGCTCTACAACGTGCCGCCGCGCACCGGCGGCGACATGCAGGTCGAGACGGTGATCCGGCTCTCCCAGGTGAGGAACATCGTCGGCATCAAGGATGCCAGCTACGACATGGCGCGCCCGACCCTGACCCGTCTCAAGGCCAAGAAGGGCTTCGTCCAGCTCTCGGGCGAGGATGCGAGCGCGCTCGGCTTCCTGGCGCAGGGCGGCGACGGCTGCATCTCGGTCACGGCCAATGTCGCGCCGCGCCTCTGCGGCGACATGCACGATGCGTGGAAGAAGCGCGATCTCGACAAGGCGTTCGAACTGCAGGACCGGCTGATGCCGCTGCACAAGGCGATGTTCTGCGAGACCAGTCCCGGCCCGGTGAAGTACGCCGCCGAGCTTATCGGTCAGTGCAGCGCCGAGATGCGCCTGCCGATGGTGCCGATTGCCGAGAGCAGCAGGAAGGCTGTGCACGAGGCCATGGTCCACGCCGGCCTGATCAACTAGAAACCGAGTTCATCCAACCTAAGAGTGTCCTGTGGCCCATAAACCGGAACTGGACCGCACCGTTGTGGCCCAGAACCGCAAGGCGCGGCACAATTACTTCATCGAGGAAACCTTCGAGGCCGGGCTTGCGCTGACCGGCACCGAAGTGAAGTCGCTGCGCGGCGGGCGCAGCACGATCGCCGAATCCTATGTGACGGAGGAGGGCGGCGAGGCCTGGCTGGTCAATGCCAACATCCCGATCTACGCCTCGGGCAACCGCAACAACCACGAGCCGCGACGGGCGCGCAAGCTGCTGCTGCACCGGGGCCAGATCAACAAGCTGATCGGCGCCATCCAGCGCGAGGGCCGCACCGTCGTGCCGTTGCAGGTCTATTTCAATCCGCGCGGCCGCGCCAAGATCGAGATCGCGCTGGCCACGGGCAAGCAGGCGCACGACAAGCGCCAGTCGATCAAGGATCGCGACTGGCAGCGCCAGCGCGCCCGCATGATGTCGTCGCGCCGGTAGGTCCAAGGAGCAGGCGATGAGCACAGTCCTGATCACCGGTGCCGCCCGCGGCCTCGGCCTCGACTTCGTGAAGCAGTACGCAGCCAAGGGCTGGAAGGTGCATGCCTGCGCGCGCACGCCCGATGCCTTGAAGCAGGTGAAGGGCGACATCCATCCCCACACGCTCGAGGTCACGGACTATGCCGCCGTGAAGGCGCTGGCCGCCCGGCTCGGGGGCGAAGCGATCGACGTGCTGATCTGCAACGCCGGCATCTCGGGCAAGGAGGCTACGGTCCTCGGTTCGATCGATCCGGCCGTCTGGCGCGAGACGTTCGAGGTCAATGCGCTGGCGCCCTTGATGATGGCCGAGGCCTTCGCCAACCATGTGGCCGCCTCGCAGGATCGCAAGTTGGTGGCCATCTCCAGCCGCCTCGGCAGCATCACCTTCGCCAATAACGGCCGCTATTCCTATCGCGCCAGCAAGGCGGCGCTGAACATGGAATGGAAGGGCCTGTCGGTCGATCTCGCGCCGAAGGGTCTGATCTGTGTCGTCCTGCATCCGGGCTGGGTGCAGACCGACATGGGCGGCCAGGCCGCCACGCTGACCATCGAGCAGAGCGTGCCCGCCATGGTGAAGGTGATCGACGGCCTCAAACCCGCCGACAATGGCCGCTTCCTGAACTACGACGGCACCGAGTTGCCCTGGTAGCCATGCTGCTCACCGAGGAACAGACGCTCATCCGCGACACCGCCCGCGCCTTCGCGCAGGAGCAGGTGCTGCCGCATGTGCGGGCGTGGGAAGCCGCCGGCGAGATTCCCCGGTCGCTGCTGGCCGAGATGGGGCGTCTCGGCTTCATGGGCATGACGGTCGCCGCCGAATGGGGCGGGGCCGGCGCCGACATGGTGTCCTACGTGCTGGCACTGGAGGAGATCGCGGCGGCCGACGGCGGCTTGTCCACGGTGATGAGCGTCAACAATTCGCCCGACTGCGCCGCGCTGCTGGCCTACGGGTCGGACGAGCAGAAGGAGAAGTGGCTGAAGCCGCTCGCTCGCGGCGAAGTGCTGGGCGCCTTCTGCCTCACCGAACCGCACGCGGGCTCCGACGCCTCGAACCTGAAGACACGGGCCGAGCGGCGCGGCAACGGCTGGGTGCTGAACGGCGTGAAGCAGTTCATCACCTCGGGCCGCAGCGCCGACATGGCGCTGGTCTTCGCGGTCACCGACCCTTCGTCGGCCAAGCGCGGCATTTCCTGCTTCATCGTGCCGACCGGCACGCCCGGCTACCGCGTCGCGTCGGTCGAGAAGAAGCTCGGCCAGAAGTCCTCCGATACCTGCCAGATCGCCTTCGAGGACTGCACCGTCGGCGCCGACGCCATGTTGGGCGGGGAGGGCGAGGGCTATCGCGTGGCGCTGGCCAACCTGTCGGTCGGGCGCATCGGCATCGCGGCGCAGTCGGTGGGAATGGCGCGGGCCGCCTTCGAGGCGGCGCGCAGCTACGCCCAGGAGCGGGAGGCGTTCGGCACCAAGATCGCGAACCACCAGGCGGTGCTGTTCCGGCTCGCCGACATGGCGACCAAGGTGACGGTCGCCCGGCAGATGGTGCTGCATGCGGCAACCTTGCGCGATGCCGGTCGTCCATGCCTCACCGAGGCCGCAATGGCGAAGCTATATGCTTCCGAAATGGCCGAGGAAGTCTGCTCGGCCGCAATTCAGATCCATGGCGGTTACGGGTACGTTTCCGACTATCTGGTGGAGAAGATCTGGCGGGACGTCCGCGTCTGCCAGATCTACGAGGGCACCAGCGACGTGCAGCGTATCCTGATCGGCCGTGGGCTGGCAGCCTTGTAGGCCTGCCTTTCGCTTGTTCCCGGGCACGCCGCATGCCAACATCATGCAGTGTGAAGGCCGCAAAAGCGGTCCGGGGAGCTTGGGGGAGCCGGGCGACGGATGGTCGGTCGTGCGCCGTAACGTTATGAAGCTGATTGCACTCGCCACGGCTCTGCTGTCGGTGATGGGAGCCGCTGTTGCCCAGGACACAAAGGCGGGGCCAAGGAACGTGGCCGCCCCGTCCACCACCCGGGTCATCCAGATGCAGACAGCCTTCAGTCCCGCCCTGCCGGGGTCCGGCGAAGGCGTGCGCGTGTTCACCCGGTCCGTGAAGCACATGACGGCCGGTGGCGTCGCCATCAAGATCCTGGAACCGGGCCGAGTGGCGCCGACGGCCGACATGCTGGACGCCATCGTCGCCGGCGACCTCGAGGCCGCCTTCACCTGGTCGGGTTATGCCGCCAGCAAGGCGCCGGTTTTTAACATATTCGCCACGGTACCCTTCGGGCTGGGGCCTGAGGAAATGGCCTCCTGGATGCTGGAGGGCGACGGTTCCCGTATCCATCGCGACGCTTACGAGAAGCTGGGCGTGACAGGCATCCCGTGCGGCATCCAGGGCCCCAAGGGCGGGGGCTGGTTCCGCGGCGAGGTCAACACCGTGGCCGACTTCAAGGGGTTGCGGTTGCGCTACGGCAAGCTGGCGGCGGAGGTGATCGCGCGCCTCGGCGCGGTCGTGGTGCCGCTGCCGCCGGGCGAATTCTTTTACAAGCTGCAGCAGGGCAACGTGGACGGCGGTGAGATGTCGACGCCGGCCATGGATGCGGCCCTGGGCTTCGACAAGCTTGGCCTTCCTTACTATCTGCCGGGCTGGCAGCAGCCCTCGGCCGTGCTCGACTTCCTGATGCGCAAGGACAAGTGGGTGGCCTTGCCGGCCTCGCTGCGGGCGCAGATCCAGACGGCCTGTCAGGCGAACATCGCCTGGATGCTCAGCCGTTCGCCCAACGTGCAGGGTGTGGCGCTGGAGAAGCTGAAGGCGTCGGGCATCGAGGTCCGCGAATGGTCGCCCGACGTCCTGGCCGCCTTCCGCAAGAACAGCGAGATCGTGGTCAAGGACCTGGCCGAGCGCGATGCCGACTTCGCGGCAGCGCTGGCCAACCAGAAGGCTTTCATCGCGCAGGGAGCGCACTGGCGCGCCCTTTCCCGCCTGCCGTAACCGCCGGCTTGCACGCGGTCCCCGGTCCGGGCAGTTTCGCCCTGACATGACCGTTCTCTCCTCCCAGATCGACACCCGTTCCGACACCTTCAAGCGCAACGCCGAGGCGATGCGGGCGCAGGTCGAGGATTTGCGCCGCCGCACCGATACGGTCCGCCTGGGCGGCGGAGAGGACTCGCGCAAGCGCCACGTCTCCCGAGGCAAGCTGCTGCCGCGCGAGCGGGTGCGGGCGCTGCTCGATCCGGGCTCGCCTTTCCTCGAACTGTCGCCGCTGGCGGCGCTCGACATGTACGACAACGAGGCTCCGGGCTCGGGCGTGATCACCGGCATCGGCCGCGTGAGCGGCGTCGAATGCGTGATCGTGTGCAACGACGCCACCGTGAAGGGCGGCACCTACTATCCGATGACGGTGAAGAAGCATCTCCGCGCCCAGGAAGTGGCGATGGAGAACCGGCTTCCCTGCATCTATCTCGTGGACTCGGGCGGTGCCAACCTGCCGCAATGGCCCGAGGTGTTCCCCGACAAGCACCATTTCGGCCGCATCTTCTACAACCAGGCCAACATGTCGGCGCAGGGCATCCCGCAGGTCGCGGTGGTGATGGGCTCGTGCACGGCGGGCGGCGCCTACGTGCCGGCAATGAGCGACGAGACGGTGATCGTCCGAAAGCAGGGCACGATCTTCCTCGCCGGCCCGCCGCTGGTGAAGGCCGCGATCGGCGAGATTGTCAGCGCAGAGGACCTCGGCGGCGCCGACGTCCATACCCGCACCTCCGGTGTCGCCGACCACTATGCCCAGAACGACAGCCATGCCCTGGGCATCGCCCGTCGCATCGTGGCCAACCTCAACTGGAAGAAGTCTCCGTCGGCGTCGCTGCTGCCGCCGCGCGACCCGAACTATGCCGCCGAGGAACTCTACGGCGTCGTGCCGATGGACACCCGCACGCCCTACGACATCCGCGAGATCATCGCGCGGCTGGTCGACGGCAGCGAGCTCGACGAGTTCAAGCATCTCTACGGCACGACCATCGTCACCGGCTTCGCCCGCATCTGGGGCTACCCGGTGGGCATCGTCGCCAACAACGGCATCCTGTTCAACGAATCGGCGCTGAAGGCGGCACACTTCATCGAACTGTGCGGCCAGCGCGGCATCCCGCTGCTGTTCCTGCAGAACATCACCGGCTTCATGGTCGGCCGGAAGTACGAGGCGGGCGGCATCGCGCGCGACGGCGCCAAGATGGTGACCGCGGTCTCGACCGTGAATGTCCCGAAGTTCACCGTGATCGTCGGCGGCAGCTACGGCGCCGGCAATTACGGCATGTGCGGCCGCGCCTACAGCCCGCGCTTCCTGTGGATGTGGCCGTCGGCGCGCATCTCGGTGATGGGCGGCGAGCAGGCGGCGAGCGTGCTGGCCACCGTGCGGCGCGACAATATCGAAGGCAAGGGCGGCACCTGGCCCAAGGATGAGGAAGAGAAGTTCAAGCAGCCGATCCGCGAGGCCTACGAGCGCGAAGGCCATCCCTATTACGCGACGGCGCGGCTGTGGGACGACGGCATCCTCGATCCGCTCGACACCCGCATGACCCTGGGGCTCGCCCTCTCGGCCTCGATGAACCAGCCGATCGGACCGACCAAGTTCGGCGTCTTCCGGATGTGATCCGGACATGACCGACACGATCCGGACGAAGGTCGAGGGCGGGGTGGCCACGCTCACGCTCAACCGGCCCAAGGCGATGAACTCCTTCGACGGCGACACGGCGCGCGCCATCGTCGACGCGGTGGAGGCCTTTGCCGCCGACGAGGCCGTGCGTATCCTTGTCCTCGCGAGCGGGGGACCGGTCTTCTGCGCCGGTGGCGATTTCAACTGGGTGCTGAGCTGGCCCGAACTCGACGCCATCACCCGCAAGGTCGGCGCCGATTCGATGATGGCGGCGGTCCAGGCGGTCTACGATTTCCCGAAACCCTCGATCGCGCGCGTGCAGGGCGCCGCGGTGGGCGGCGGGATCGGCCTGATGCTCGCCTGCGACTTCGCGGTCGCCGTTTCCTCGGCCCGCTTCGGCCTCACCTCGGCCTGCAACGGGCTGCTGGCCGGCATCGCTATCCCGGTGCTGATCCAGGCGGTCGGCCCGCGCATGGCGCGGCAGCTCCTGATGCACGGCGGCATGTTCGACTCCGCGACCGCGCTGCGCATCGGGCTGGTCGACCAGGTGGTCGAGGAAGATGCGCTCGACGCCACGGTCGCGGCCCTCGCCGACGAGCTGCGCCGCGGCGCGCCCTCGGTCCAGTGCCTGGTCAAGAAGCTGATCACCGAGATCGACGCCATGCCGCACGACGGCAGGGTGGCCGACCTGATCGGCGAGCACGTCGCCGTCCAGTGCACGACCGAAGATGCAATCGAAGGCATGAGCGCGTTCCTGAACAAGCGCAAACCGAAGTGGGCGCTGTGAAACGGTCGGTGCTTGTCCTGCTGGCCGTGCTGGCCGTCACGTCGGCGGCACATGCAGATTCAGGCAAGCGATACGTCACGAACTTCGGTATTGCGATCGCGATGTCGATTGTCGCTGAGCTGATGGTCGCGACCGAGATGTGCTCGCTGGGCGACCGCGAAGAGTGGCAGAAGGTCGTCGCCGCTTACGACAGGCGCTACCGGTTCTGCGTCGCCCAGGATCCTGGCTGGTCTTCAGGCAATCCCGAGTTCGAGCAGGCCGAAGCCAAGGCGAAGGCTGAAGGCTCGGATCGTTCCATAGCTTCGTTCACGGTCGAGCAGGCGCTCAAGAAAAGCCGTGCCAATGCGCATATGCAGGGCAAGGCGGCTTTCTGCGCCAAGATGCCATGGCCGCTCCTGCTTCAGCCAGGTCCGGTCACTCCCGAGGCGCTCGCCCTGTACGAAAAGGCTTATCGCGACCCGCAGCTGGATATGGGGTTGGCTGCCTACAGTCGGCTCAGGAAGCCGGCGGTAGACACGGCTTGGGTCGAAGCTCCCTGCGATCACATTTGGGGGAAACCATGAAGATGTTCACCAAGATCCTGATCGCCAATCGCGGCGAGATCGCCTGCCGGGTCATCAAGACGGCGAAGCGGCTCGGCATCAAGACGGTGGCGGTCTATTCCGACGCCGACCGCACCGCGCGGCACGTCGCGATGGCCGACGAGGCTGTCCATATCGGCCCCTCGGCGGCGCGCGAGAGCTATCTCGTGGCCGACCGGATCATCGATGCGGCCAGGCGGACCGGCGCGCAGGCGATCCATCCGGGGTACGGGTTCCTGTCCGAGAATGCCGGCTTTGCCGATGCCTGCGCCGCGTCCGGCATCGTGTTCATCGGACCGCCGGCGGACTCGATCCGGGCCATGGGCTCCAAGAGCGAAGCCAAGAAGATCATGGAAAAGGCCAAGGTGCCGCTGGTGCCGGGCTATCACGGCGACGACCAGTCGCCGGAGCTGCTGGCCAGTGAGGCCGCGAAGATCGGCTTCCCGGTGCTGATCAAGGCCTCGGCCGGCGGCGGCGGCAAGGGCATGCGAGTGGTCGAGAGCGCCGAGAAGTTCGCCGACGCGCTGGCGGGGGCCAAGCGCGAGGCCAAGGCCTCCTTCGCCGACGACCATGTGCTGGTCGAGAAGTACCTGACGCGGCCGCGGCACATCGAGATCCAGGTCTTCGCCGATGTGAGCGATTGCCTCTACCTGTTCGAGCGCGACTGCTCGCTCCAGCGGCGCCACCAGAAGGTGATCGAGGAGGCGCCGGCGCCTGGTATGGACCCGGCGCGGCGCAAGGCGATGGGCGAGGCGGCGGTCGCGGCAGCCAAGGCGATCGGCTACCGGGGCGCCGGCACGGTCGAGTTCATCGCCGACCAGGATGGCACGTTCTTCTTCATGGAGATGAACACCCGCCTGCAGGTCGAGCATCCCGTGACCGAGGCCATCACCGGGCAGGATCTGGTCGAATGGCAGCTCATCGTGGCGGCCGGCGGGAGGATGCCGCTCACGCAGGACGAACTGCACATCGACGGGCACGCGGTCGAGGTCCGGCTCTATGCCGAGGACCCGGCGCGGAACTTCCTGCCGTCGACCGGCACACTGGTGCACCTGAAGCTGCCGGAAGAGGGCGCGCATGTGCGCGTCGATACCGGCGTGCGCCAGGGCGATACGGTGACGCCGTTCTACGATCCCATGATCGCCAAGGTGATCGTGCACGACCGCGACCGGACTTCGGCGTTGCGGCGCATGGCGGCGCTGATGGGCGAGACCGAGGTGGTGGGCGTCACGACCAATTCGGTGCTGCTCAAAGCCCTGTGCTCGCATTCCGCTTTCGTGGGCGGCGAGGTCGATACCGGCTTCATCGAGCGCCATCGCGCGACCTTGTTCGCGAAGTCCGCGCCGGCCGGCGACCGGGCCTTCGCCGTGGCGACGCTGGCGCGCCTGCTCGAATGGCAGGACGCGGCCAAGCCCGCGGCAGGCGATCCGTGGTCTCCGTGGAATGCCCAGAACGGTTTCCGCCTGCTCGACGAGGGGCATGAGGAAGTGCGCTGGAAGGATGGCGAGCGCGAGGTCGTCGTGATCGCGCGGCGCCTGCGCGGCGGCGGCGTGCGGCTGGAACTGCCCGAGGGCACGCGTGAGGCGCGGGTCGAACGGCGCGAGGACGGAAGCCTGTCGGTCGGATTGGGCGAGGATACGTTCCTGGCCACCGTCGTGCGGCGCACGGCGCTCGATGGCGGCATCGACTACACGCTGTTCATGGATGGCGGCAGTCTCCGCCTGCGGCTCGTCGATCCGCTCGACGTCACGCAGTACGAGGCGACGGCCTCGGCAGATGCCGTGGTCCGCGCGCCGCTGCCAGGCAAGATCATCGACCTCAGGGTCAAGGCCGGCGACATGGTGAGCAAGGGCCAGGCGCTGCTGGTTCTCGAAGCCATGAAGATGGAACACACGCTGGCCGCGCCGGCTGACGGTACGGTGAAGAACCTGCGCTACGCCGTGGGCGAGCAGGTGCCGGAAGGCGCGGAGCTGGTCGAGTTCGAGTGAGCGTTTCGTGAGGGCTGGCTCGACGGAGTAGTCGTTCCAATGATGACGATCACCTTTGGCCTGCTACTGGCGGCCTTTGCGCTCAATCTCTCGGATCTGCCGCGAACGGCGATGGCCTGCCTCTTCCTGTGCCTCGTCATGGTGGTCGGCATTTTCCTGTGGGAGATCTACAGCCCCGACTATGGCTTCCGCATGCCGTGGCTGCAGGTCGAGCTGAGGCACGCTGCTGCCGACGGGAGCACGTGAATGCCTGGCCTGCGCCTCGAGCCTTCCACCGTGGTCATGCTGGATCGGCTTGTCCTGGTGCTTCTGACGATGATTGTGTCGGCGATCCTCACCGCCGCGATGGTCATGCAGTTTGCCTTCGGGGAGATCCCGTGCCCGCTGTGCCTGCTTCAGCGCGTCGCCATGTTCGGCTGCTGCTTCGGGCTGCTTCATCAACTCCGCGCGCGTGACTCGGAGCGGGGCGGCGGCGTGGCCTTGCTCTTCGCCCTGCTGCTGCTGGTCATTGCGGCAAGGCAGAGCTTGCTGGACGTCGTTCCACGCCCCGGTCACGCCTATATCGGCACTGCGGTGTTCGGCCTTCACATGCCGGTCTGGTCGGTCCTGATCGGCGTCGCCCTGCTGCTGGCACTGTCGCTTCGGCTCACGCTCCTTGGAGGTCCGCGCATCCTGCTGGAAGCCGAGCGGCCACCGCTTGCCAAGGCGCCGCGCCTGCTGGAACTCTACGTCGTGGTGATCTGCGTCCTCAACCTTGCGTCGGTGGTGCTCCAGTGCGGCCTCGGCGAATGCCACACGACCGGATATCGGCTCCTCACTTGAGAGATGGGGACGATCGTGCGGCACCCAGCAGTGCGTTCAGCAGGATCGCCCCGAAGGTCGCCGTCCCGATGCCGCCCAGGGCGAACTCGCCGAACTTCAGAGTGAAGTCGCCGGTGCCCAGCACGAGCGTGATGCCGGCCACCATGAGGTTGCGGCTGTTGCCGAAGTCGACCTTGTTGTCGACCCAGATCTTGGCCCCGGCCACGGCGATCAGGCCGAACACGACGATGCTGACGCCGCCCATGACCGGCAGCGGGATGGTGTGGATCAGCGCGCCGAACTTCGGGGAAAAGCCCAGCAGGATGGCGAACAGGCCGGCCACCACGAACAGCGCGGTCGAGTAGATGCGCGTCGCCGCCATCACGCCGATATTCTCGGCGTAGGTCGTGACGCCAGTGCCGCCGACGCCGCCCGCCACCATGGTCGCGACGCCGTCGCCCAGGAAGGCGCGGCCGACATGGGGATCCATGTCGCGGCCCGTCATGGCGCTGACGGCGCGCAGATGGCCCAGGTTTTCCGCGACCAGGATCAGGGCCACGGGTGCGATCAGCACGATCGCCCGTGTGTCGAAGGCCGGCGCGGTGAAGGCCGGCATGCCGAACCAGGCGGCCTGCTCGAGCAGCCCGCCGCTCACCGGCTTGCCGAGGCCCAGCCCGTTGGCCAGGAGCGCGTAGACGAGCGTGGCCGCGACCAGGCCGACCAGCACCAGCAGGCGCCGCGTCATGCCGCGCGTGAAGACTGCGACCAGTGCGATGCTGGTGAATGTCACGGCCTGCATCCAGGCGTCGAACGAGGTCGGCGCCATGTTCTTGACCGGTACGGCCGCGAGGTTGAGGCCGATGACGGCGACCACGGCGCCGGTCACGACCGGCGGCATCAACCGTTCGATCCAGCCGGTGCCGCTCGCCATCACGACCAGGCCAATCAGCGCATAGAGCGCACCGCAGACCACGATGCCGCCCAGCGCCACCGCGATGTTGGCGTTGGCGCCCTGGCCGGCATAGCCGGTGGCGGCGGCGACCACGGAGATGAAGGCGAAGGAGGAGCCGACATAGCTCGGGACCCTGCCACCCACGGCCACGAAGAAGATCAGCGTGCCGACGCCGCTCATCAGGATGGCGACGTTGGGATCGAAGCCCATCAGCAGCGGCCCCAGCACGGTGGCGCCGAACATCGCCACCACATGCTGGATGCCCAGCGCCACGGTCTGCGGCCACGGCAGCCGCTCGTCCGGCGCGACGACGATTCCGTCGGCCGGCTGTTTCACCGTCCAGTCGAGCATTCTCCCCCTCTTTGGCTTCTTGTTTGTTAGACGACGACCTTTCTATAGAGGTGCCACGTCGCATGGCCCAGCACCGGCAGAGCGATGGCGAGCCCGATCAGCAGCGGCAAGGCGCCGATCGCGAGGCTTGCCGCCACGATCAGGCCCCACATCGCCATCGGCCCGGGGTTCATCTGCACGGCGCGGACCGAAGTCGCGATGGCGGTGCCGACGCCGACATTGCGGTCGAGCAGCATCGGGAAGGACACGACCCCGATCACCAGCACGCCGAGGGCAAACAGGAAACCAACACCGATGCCGACGACCGTCATCGTCCAGCCCTGCGGTGTCGTCAGGGCATCGCGCACGAAGGCCTGGGCGGAGACGGGGGCATCCGGCCCGAGGGTGACCGTGTAGAGGAGGTTCGCCGCGAACAGCCACAGGCAGAAGATCGCGAGCAGCAGCAGGCCCATGACGATGATCGAGCCGATGTTGGGCGAGCGCGCGACGGCGAAGGCGTCCGTCCAGCGGGTCTCGAGCCCGCGCTCCCGCCGGCGGCTGATCTCGTAGAGGCCGAGCCCGAAGATCGGCGCGATCAGGGCGAAGCCGGCGATCAGCGGGAAGACCAGCGCCAGCATGCCGTAGTCGAAGGCCATGCGCGAGATCGCGAGGCCCGCGAGGGGATAGAGGAGACAGAGCATGATGACGTCCGTCCGGCAGGCGCCGAAGTCGCGCACGCCCCTGGCCAGCGCATCGCCGACATCGGTGGCGGTGATGCGACGGACCGTGGGGGACGCCGACGCGCGATCCTCCCAGGCACCGTCCATGGTGGTGGCCGCCGAGCCGACGGCCTGACCGGTCTGCTTGAGATGGTCCCATCCCCATTCGAGGGGATTGCGGATGTGGTTCTGGGTCGCCATGACTGCCTCCTTGCGAACGAAAGTCCGAAGGTCGCGGTCCGTCGCGATCACGACGAAGCGCGATCTACAACCAGGAGGAGTCTACGCCCTGAAGAGGGGGAAGTCGTCCCCCTCTCCGCGCACCTGCGAAGGCGCCGTTTGCTACTGCGAGAACTTGAGGTACTGGGCCACGAAATCGCAGCCGACGCTCCTGGAGTAGGCGTCGATCAGCTTCTTCGTGATCGGGCCGGGCGCCTTGCCGTCGCCGACGGGCGCGCCGTTGAAGCTCTTGACCGGCAGGATGCAGAGGCTCGTGGAGGTCAGGAACATCTCCTCGGCGTTGGCGGCGTCGAACAGGTCGATGTCGCCCGGCGTGCACTCGACGCCGATCTGCTTGGCCATGTCCATGGTCATCTGGCGGCTGACGCCCGGCAGCACGTAGCGCTCCGACGGGGTGAACAGCGCGCCCTCGCGCACGATGAAGATGTTGCTGCCCAGGCCCTCGGCGAGATTGCCGTTCTCGTCGAGCAGGATCGGCCAGGCGTCCGGATTGAGCGCCTTGATGGGCTTCTCGGCCATGATCATGTTGAGATAGTTGTGCGTCTTGGCGCGGGGCGAAAGCATCGAGGGCGCGATGCGGCGCGCCGTCGTGGTCATCGCCTCGGCGCCCTCGCGGTAGAGCTTGCCGCGCTTGGCCAGCGGCAGGGGAGTCATCTCGATCACGACCTGGGGGCCGACATTCTCCCAGCCCTCGTCGCCCACCGCGTCGACGCCGCGGCTCACCCGCTGGCCCAGCCACCAGTCGCCGACCTCGGCGCGCAGATGCTCGTTGCGCGCCACGACCTCCTCGCTGTGCGCGATCATCTCCTTGGGCGACAGGCCCGGATCGATCTGCAGGTAGCGCAGCGAGCGGTAGAAGCGGTCGATGTGCTCCTTCAGGCGGAAGGGGACTCCGTTGAAGGTGCGGGTCATGTCGAAGGCGCCGTCGCCGTATTTCCAACTGCGGTCGCGGAACGGGATCATCACCTCGTTCTCGGGTACGAACTTGCCGTTGAACCAGGCGATGCGTTGATTGCTGAGCTGTGTGGCCATGATGTCCTCCTGATCAGTTGACTCGAAGTTCGAAGATCGCGTCGCTGGCCGACGGGCTGCGTCGCTTCCGGACGGTCGCCGGGATCGCCGGCGCGATATTGCCGTTTTCGTCGGCAAGGCCCGCCACATAGGAAAGGGCGCGGCGGATGTCGTTCTCCATTTCCCGGCGGGCGGCCGCGGCATCGCCGGCCTGCAACGCGTCGATGAGGCGTTGCCGGCCCGCCGGTCCGCGCGGCGAGGAGATGAAGTCGGGATAGAGCAGGTTCATGTAGGGGCCGGTCTGCAGCCACAGCCCTTCGATGAGGCGCAGCAGGGTGGGCTGTGCCGCCGCCGCATAGACGGCGAAATGGAACTCGCGCACCTTCTGGCGATCGGTCGCGCTATCGCCGCGCGTGCGGGCGGCCAGGATCTCCCGCGCGGCGCGGCGGATCTCGGCAATCTGGGGGCGCGTTGCGGCGAGGGCCGCCTTGGCCGCGGCGAGGCCCTCAAGCTCCATCCGGATGTCGCGCAGTTCGAGGACCTTGTCGCGGGTCATCAGCGGCACGCGGACCGACCGGTTGGGGTTCATCTCGAACGCGCCTTCGGCGACCAGGCGGCGCATCGCCTCGCGCACCGGCGTGAGGCTGACGCCCAGGACGCCGGCTACGTACCGGAAGGTGACCTTCTGGCCCGGCGCGAAACGTCCGGACGTCAGCGCCTCGCGCAACGAGGCGTACACCTGCTGGCGGAGAGAGGTGTCGGCGGCGTCCGGAGGGGTCGCAATGCGGGGCATCGATGGTCGAGCTTAACCCACCGCTGTGGAATTTGTGATCACAAAAGTGCATTGCTGGGGTGAAGGGCGGCGGTTAGGCTCCTCGGGATTTGTGATCACATTATTTTGCCGCGCACCTTCGCTGCGGGCATCGTTCTTGCTGGGTGAGGGACATGCGCTCCTACACGAAGTCGATCGCACTCTACGAAAAGACCCGAAAGCATCTGGCCGGCGGCGTCAGCAGCAACGTGCGCTACGCCAGTGTGCCGGTGCCGCTGTTCTTCGCCCGCGGCGAAGGCGCCAGGCTGTACGATGTCGATGGCAACGTGCATATCGACTACGTCCTGGGCAATGGGCCGGCGATTCTGGGGCACGCGCCGAAGACGGTGATCGAGGCGGTAGCCGCCTCGTTGGGCGAGGGCCAGCTCTTCGCCGCGCAGAATCCGCGCGAGACCGAGCTGGCCGAAAGACTGTGCGGCCTGCTGCCGGGCGCCGAGGTCGTGCGCTTCACCACCTCGGGCACGGAAGCGGTGCTGATGGCCTTCCGCCTGGCGCGCGCCTTCACCGGCCGCGAGAAGATCCTGAAGTTCGAGGGGCACTATCACGGCTGGAGCGACCAGGCCTATATCAGTGCCCGGCCGCCGTTGAACGAGGCGGGACCCGCCGACGCGCCGGTACCGGTCGCCGGCTCGCCCGGTATGCCGGCCAGCGTCCTGGGCGATGTCGCCGTCTGCACCTGGAACGATCTCGACCTGCTCGAGCAGACGCTGGAGCGCCATCGCGGCGAAATCGCCGGGGTGATCATGGAACCGGTCATGGTGAATGGCGGCGCGATCCCGCCGGCGCCGGGCTACCTCGAGGGCGTCCGCGCCCTGTGCGACAGACACGGTGCCCTGTTCATCTGCGACGAGGTCATCACCGGTTTCCGGGTCGGCCTGCGCGGCGCCCAGGGCAAGTTCGGCGTCAAGGCCGACCTCAGCATCTATGCAAAGGCGGTCGCGGCAGGCTTCCCGCTGGCCATGGTCGCCGGCCGGCGCGACATCATGGACACGCTGGCCGACAAGGGCGTGATGCACGGCGGCACCTATAACGGTAACGTCCAGAGCATGGCGGCGTCGCTGGCGGCTCTGGACGTGCTCGAAGCGAATGACGGTGCGGTCTATCGCGATCTCGAAGCGCGCGGCATCGAGCTGATGCAGGGCCTCGCGTCGCTGGCCGCCAGGTACAAGCTGCCGATCCTGGTTCAGGGCATGCCGGCGATCTTCCAGACCTTCTTCACCTCCGGTCCGGCACCGCGCAACTATCGCGACTCGGCGGCCTGCGACCGCGATGCCATGCTGGCGTTCCATGCGGCCCTGCAGGAAGAGGGCGTCCGCGCCCAGCAGGCCGGAAAGTGGTTCCTCTCCACGGCGCACGACCGGCCGGTGATCGAGGAGACGCTGGCGGCCGCCGACCGCGCCATGGCCAAACTGGCCCGCGCCTAGATGTCGGACATCCGCCTCGAAGGAGTGACCAAGCGCTACGGCACCTTCGCGGCGGCCGACCAGGTCGACCTTTCGGTGACGCAGGGCGAGTTCGTCACCATCCTCGGACCAAGCGGGTCGGGGAAGACGACGCTGCTGTCGCTGATCGCCGGCCTCAATCGGCCGACCTCCGGGCGCATCTTCATCGGCGGGCGCGACGTCACCAACGCGACGGCGCAGGAACGCAACATCGGCCTGGTGTTCCAGTCCTACGCGCTGTTTCCGCACATGACCGTGCTGGAGAACGTGCTGTTCCCGCTGGGCGTTCGCAAGATCGGCGGTGCCGAGGCCGACCGGCTGGCGCGCGACGCGCTGAAGCTGGTGCGGCTCGACGGCCTGGAGGCGCGGCGCCCGTCCCAGCTCTCCGGCGGCCAGCAGCAGCGCGTGGCGCTCGCGCGCGCCGTGGTCTTCAAGCCCGACATTCTGCTGCTCGACGAACCGCTGGGCGCGCTCGACCGCAAGCTGCGCGAGGAGCTCCAGGTCGAGCTGAAGCAGCTCCAGCGCACGCTGGGTGTCACGACCCTGCTGGTGACGCACGACCAGGAAGAGGCGCTGTCGCTCTCCGACCGGATCATGGTGCTCGACAAGGGGCGCACGCAGCAGGTTGCGGCGCCGGCTGAGGCCTATCTCAAGCCCGCCAATCGTTTCGTCGCGGAGTTCCTGGGCATCGCCAACTTCGTCGACCTGCCCGACGGCCGGAACGGCGTGGTGCGGCCGGAGCGGGTCCGCTTTACCGCCGAGGGACAGGGACGGCCGGCGCGGGTCGTCGAGGCGATCTATCTCGGCCAGATGGTGCGCTACCACCTGGCTCTCGACGGCAATCAATCGGTCGTGGCGGCCGTGCCGTTCCTGGGCACGGCGCATGCGCCGGGAGAGCGTGTCAGCGTTTCGTGGGAGTCGGCCGACGTTTGGCCAGTAACATAGAGGGGAACGAGATGAAGAGACGTACATTCGTCGGTACCGCCGCCGCTCTGCCGGCCGTCGGCCTCCTGTCCGGGACCGCGCGAGCGCAGGTGAAGGAAATCCGCATGATCGAGTCCGGCGGCAAGTCCGGCGAATCGATCGAGGTGGGATACATCGAGCCCTTCACCAAGAAGACCGGCATCAAGGTCATTCGCGAGAGCCCGAATTCGCTGGGCAAGCTGCGCGCGCTGGTCGAAAGCGGCCAGACCAGCACGGTTCTGATGGAACTGGGCTCGGGCACGCTGGTGCAGGCCAAGAACCTGAAGCTGATCGAACCGATCGACTGGGCAGCCGTCAATCCGGCGCCGATGTTCCCCGAGGCCAGGAACGAGTACGGCTTCGGCTACCAGTATTTCTCGACCATCATGGCCTGGCGCGCCGGCGCCAAGGCCCCCAAGAACTGGGCCGAGTTCTTCGACACCAAGGCCTTCCCGGGCAAGCGCTGCCTGCCCGACTTCCCGCACTACAGCCTGCCCTTCGCCGTCATGGCGACGGGCGTGCCGGCCGACAAATTGTTCCCGCTCGATGTCGAGACCGGCTTCAAGAAGCTGAACGAGATCAAGAAGGATATCGCCGTCTGGTGGAAGGCGGGCGCCCAGCCGCCGCAACTCATGAAGGACAACGAGGTCCAGTACGTGATCTGCTGGTCGGGGCGCGTCGTCGGCGATCCGGCCTTCGGCTACAACTTCGCGGGCGGCATGGCCGACCTGGCCTACTTCTCCATCGTCAAGGGGTCGAAGCCCGAGGATCGTGCCGCGGCCTACAAGCTGATGTACGAGATGTCGCTGCCTGCGAACCAGGCCAAGGCGGCGACGGTGATCTCCTATACCGGCCCGAGTCCCGAGCTCGATGCGCTGCTGCCCAAGGACAAGCTGGCCGACTTCCCGTCGAGCAAGCAGAACAAGTCGGTCCAGTGGTTCCAGAATGCCGAATGGTGGGCCGCCAACGGCGAGGCCGTGAACAAGAAGTGGGAAGCCTTCAAGCTCAGCCTGTGATGACGCTCATCGCCGGGGGCGCGCCACTGCGCGCCCCCAACAATGACATGAACGAATGACGCGGACGACTCGCCTCGACGGTTTCGGATTCATCGCGCCGCTGCTGGTGCTGATGGTCGTCGCCTTCAATGCGCCCATCGTCTACATGCTGGGCCTCGCCTTCTGGGAGAAGGGGCGGGGATTCACGCTCGAACATTACGAAGGCCTCGCCGAAGCGCCGGTCTACCTGCGCGTGCTCGGCAACACGATGCGCATCGCACTGATCGCGACGATTGCCAACGTCGTCATCGGCTATCCGCTGGCGCACTGGATGAGGGGCCTGGGCCGCCGCGGCCGCATGATCGCCGTGGCGCTGGTCGTCCTGCCCTTCTGGGTCTCTATCCTCGTCCGTACCTATGCCTGGATCGTCGTGCTGGGGAATGGCGGGCTGGTGAACCGCGCCCTGCAATGGAGCGGCCTCACCGATGCGCCGGTCTCCTTCCTCTACAACGAGCTGGGCGTGACGATCGGCATGGCCAACGTGCTGCTTCCGTTCCTCGTGCTGCCGTTGTTCGCCGCCATGATCCGCATCGACGACCGGCTGCTGCAGGCCGCCGCCTCGCTGGGCGCCCCGCCGCGCACCATCTTCTGGAAGGTCTATTTCCCGCTCACCCTGCCGGCGCTGGCCGCGGGCGCGCTGCTGGTCTTCATCCTCTGCCTGGGGTTCTACGTGACGCCGGCGATCCTGGGCGGCGGCCGGGTGCCGATGATCTCCAACCTGCTCGACACGCTGATCAACCAGATCCCGCGCTGGGAGCAGGCCTCGGCCATCTCGACGCTCCTGCTGATCGTGACGCTCGCGATCTTCGCCGCCTATCGCCGGATCGACCGCAAGGCCTCGGCATGAAGGAGGGTGCATGAGCCGGGAAGCGATCGGTGGCTCGGCCTGGACGCGGCGCGGGCTGGCGGCCATGGGGATCTTCGGCCTGGTCTTCCTCACCGTGCCACTGGTCATCGTGATCCCGATGTCCTTCTCCTCGGCGCGGGCGCTGACCTTTCCGCCCCCCAGCCTGTCGCTGCGCTGGTACGAGACCTTCTTCGGCGATCCGCGCTGGATGGAGGCGATGTGGACCTCGACTTTCGTCGCCGCCATTTCCTCGGTCGCGGCGCTGATCCTGGGCGGGCTCGCGGCCTACGGCTTGCGGCGCGGCACCTTCAAGGGACGCGACTGGGCCGAAGGCAACTTCATGGCGCCGCTGATCGTGCCGACGATCATCGTGGCCATCGCGCTCTATCTCGCGCTGGCCAAGGTCGGGCTGCTGGGCTCGCTCCTGGGGCTGGTGGTCGCCCACACGCTGCTCAACGTGCCGCTGGTGATGATGGTGCTGGGGGTGGCGATCCGCGAGTTCGACCAGCGGATCGAGCAGGTCGCCTGGAGCCTCGGCGCCTCGTGGGGCTACACGATGCGCAAGGTCGTGCTGCCCAACCTGGCGCCCAGCGTGTTCGCGGCCTGGATCTTCGCCTTCATCGGCAGTTTCGACGAAGTGATCGTGACCTCGTTCATCGCCGGCAAGTACGAGACCGTGCCGAAGAAGATGTTCAACGAACTCGTCCTCGAGGTGAACCCGACCATCACGGCCGTCGCGACCCTGCTGATCGCCTTCACCGTGCTGGCGCTCGCCGCCGTGGCCTTCGTGCTGGGCCGGGCGGGCAAGCTCAAGGAAACCGTCGTCTAAGCAGGCGGGCACTCCGTCCCGATTTCCACCGTGGACATGAAATCCGGCGCGGCTACAAACTGCCCCGGGTCGAGAGGACCGTGTCCTACGTGATCCGAGACGAGGAGGTTTGGGTGGCGGGTATCGAGAGTTTTCCCAACGACGGTCTGCTGACGAATGACGCGCAGTATTTCGACTACAGTTCGGCCGCAAACCCGATCCAGCAGGGCATCATCCCGCCGGTGCCGTACCGGACCTTCTCGCCGTCCTTCTTCGACGAGGGACCGACTCGGGTGCAGCCGCTCGACGTCAGCGAGGAGTTGGGGATCGTCGGACCCGCAACGACCCCGGCGCTCTGCGCCAACTTCGTCCGCATCGTCCGCGGCTCGGTCATGACCTCGGCCGAGGCCACCAGCCAGGTGTTCTTCGTATTTCGCGGCAGTGGGCGGACGGACGCGTGCGGCGAGACCATGCACTGGTCGCAGGGCGACTACATGGTGCTGCCGGCGCACGGCCATGCCCTGCATCATTCGGAGGGCGAGGCCGGGCTCTACTGGGTGCATGATGCGCCCCTGTTGCGCTATCTCGGTGCGGCGCCGACGGTCGCACGCTTCAAACCCACCTTCTATCAGCACAGCAAGGCGCAGCAGAAGCTCACGGAGATCGCCACCGATCCCAGGACCGCCAACGCCAATCGCGTCAGCGTCCTGCTCGCCAACCGGAATTTTCCGGCCACCCGTACCATCACCCACACGATGTGGACGATGTTCGGCCTCCTGCCGAAGGATGCGGTCCAGTACCCGCATCGGCACGAGTCGGTGGCGGTGGACTTCGTGATCGACTGCAAGCCCGGCTGCTACACGATGATCGGGACGGAACTCGACGAGTCGGGGATGATCAGGAACGGTCGACGGGAGGACTGGGCGCCCGGCGCCAGCTTCATCACGCCGCCGGGCTACTGGCACTCCCACCACAACGAATCGGGAGAGGACGCCCACGTCCTGCCGATCCAGGACGCCGGGCTGCACACCTATCTGCGCACCCTGGAGATCATGTTCAGTCATCCCGGACACGATCGCACCGCGCATATTTCGCAGACGCCGTAGGAGCGAAAATCCTGTCTGGCGGCCTTCTCGCCGGTGCAGTATGTGGCGCCAGGATCGGGAGGCAACGATGAATCATCCCAAGCGCGTGCGGCTCGTCGAAGTCGGGCCGCGCGACGGGTTGCAGAACGAGGCGAAGCCGGTGTCGGTGGAAGCCAAGGTGGCGCTGATCGACGCGCTGTCGGCCGCCGGCCACTCGGCGGTGGAGGCCGGCAGCTTCGTGTCACCCAAGTGGGTGCCGCAGATGGCCAACACCGAGCAGGTCATGGCGCGTATCCAGCGCAAGGACGGCGTGAGCTATCCGGTGCTGGTGCCGAACAAGCAGGGCATGAACGGCGCGGTCGAGGCCGGGGTCGGCGAGATCGCGATCTTCACGGCGGCCTCGGAGGCCTTCTGCCGCAAGAACACGAACTGCTCGATCGACGAGAGCTTCGAGCGGTTCGCGCCGGTGATGGAAGCGGCGCAGAAGCACGGCATGAGGGTGCGCGGCTACGTCTCGACGGTGATCGCCTGCCCCTACGACGGCAAGGTCTCGCCGGCCAAGGTGGCCGAGGTGTCGGAGCGGCTGTTCCGGATGGGCTGCTACGAGGTCTCGCTCGGCGACACGATCGGCGTCGGCACGCCCGGC
Organism: Rhodospirillaceae bacterium; assembly: GCA_009772935.1. Lineage (GTDB taxonomy): Bacteria > Pseudomonadota > Alphaproteobacteria > Reyranellales > Reyranellaceae > Reyranella. The sequence continues at coordinate 16,418 of WOUR01000009.1, read as the reverse complement.
GAATGCGTCGCCATGATCGATGCCGTGGCCGAGAAGATGCCGCGGGAAAAGATCGCCGCGCACTTCCACGACACCTACGGCCAGTCGCTGGCCAACATCCTGGCGGTCATGGAGCGCGGCATCGCGGTGTTCGACACGGCCGTGGCGGGCCTGGGCGGCTGTCCCTACGCCAAGGGCGCCTCGGGCAATGTCGGCACCGAGGACGTGATCTACCTGATGAACGGCCTCGGCATCGACCACGGCGTCGACCTCGACGCGGTGGCGGCGGCCGGCCGCGCGATCTGCACCGCGCTCGGTCGCGAGCCCGCATCCAAGGTGGCGCAGGCGCTGAAGGCGAAGATCGCGGCCTAGACGGCACGAACGTTCAAGACGACGGTCCATCCCCGCCGCCATATCGCGGCATGGATGCACTTCCCGGCTTCCTGATCGCGGCGCTTGCGCTGGCCGGCAGCCCCGGCCCGGCGACGCTCAGCCTCGCGGCCGCAGGGGCGGCGTTCGGCGCGCGTGGCGGGATCGCCTATCTCGCGGGGATCGTGCTGGGCATGGTCGCGGTGATGGCAATCGTGGCGAGCGGCACGGCGGGTCTGCTGCTCGCGGTACCCGGTGTGGCGCCCGCGGTGGCGATCCTGGCGGCGGCCTATTTTGTCTGGCTGGCCTGGCGGATCGCCACCGCGCCCCCCATGTCTGTCGCGGGCGTCCGGCGGGAGCCGCCGACCTTTGCGGCCGGGCTTCTGTTGTCGCTGGTCAATCCCAAGGGGTATGTCGCCATGGCCGCGCTCTATTCGGGCTTCACCCTGCGGCCTGACCGGCTGGGCGCCGACCTGGCGCTGAAACTCGTCCTGCTCACCCTGGTGATCGCCGCGGTGAACGTCTGCTGGCTGCTCGCCGGTTCGGCGCTCACGCGCTTCTTCCGCGATCCCCGCAGCAACCGTGTCGTCAACCTCGTCTTCGCCAGCGCACTGGTCGGATCGGTCGCTCTCGCCTTCTTCGTCTAAGAACGCCGGAGTTTCGGCGAATAACCGAAACAAACGAAATAATCGAAACAACTGAATCGAATGTCGCACCCCCGATCCCTGGGTCGGGGAGACCGCTCGCGCAATAATGTTGCGCGCTGGCCCCTCTGAAGGGCTATCTGAGCCACATGAAGGCGTCAGGCCGCTATCTCTCGACGCGTTGGAAGCGCAGGAACTTTCCGATCCTGGCCCGGCCCGGGCCCTTGAAGGCCTCGAGGGCGGAATCGCTGAGACGCATCGGCACTGCATCGGATCCGGTCAGGGCGATCCGCCCGGCCGTGGCGGGAGCCGCGGGCAGGTCCAGGCCGGTCGCGTCCCGCAACGCCGAGAGAATGGCGGCAGGCGCCTGGACGTGGGGCATCTCGCCGATGCCGTTGAAGCCGAAGGGAATGCCCGGCACAGGTCTCTCCACGAACCGGCAGTTCACCACGGGGGCGTCGGCCATTCGGGGCAGGCGATAGTCGCGCCAATTGCCGTTCACCGGCCGGCCATCGCGATATTCGAGCGACTCGCTCAAGGCGAACCCGAGGCCCATCAGCGAGCCGCCGGTGACCTGTCCCAGCGCCAGCGCCGGATTTGCGACCCGGCCGGCATCCTGAACGACGTCCATTTGAACCACCCGTACCAGCCCCAGTTCCACATCGACATCAAGGACGCATCGATTGGCCGAGAACGAGAGCGCGACGTGGACCGGCTCCGTCGCATGGGGATCGTCCACCGGCCGGGTCGTGCGCTGGTCGAAGCGTTCGGTCGCCCGGAAGACGAGGCCCATCCCGGCCTCGGCAACGGACGCCAATCGACCGCCCTGGCGCGAGACGACGAAATCGTCCCGGATATCCAGCGTCGCGGCGTCGAGACCGTGCTCGCGCCCGAAGAACTGCAGAAACCTCTCTTTGAGGCGGGCGGCCGCCAGGTGGATGGCCGGACCGGAGGTTATCGTCTGCTGCTGGGCGTCGGTGCTGGCCGCGGGCGGCATGCCGGTATCGCAGGCGGCAACCCTGACCTCGTTCACGCCCAGGGTCGACTGGACGACCTGAATGGCGACGGCCACGAATCCCTGACCGACTTCGGCCGCGGCGCAATCGACGGTCGCGATGCCATTGTGGAGGGTGAGGAGCGCCGTCGAGTTCACCGGGCACCCCTCCGAGAAGCAGGTGTTCTTGACGGCCGCGGCGAGGCCGATGCCTCGACGGACATGCCTGGGGCGCGTCGGCGTCGCGACCCCGCCGGGAAGGGCGACCCGGGCGGACATCGGCCTGTCCGCGGACGGAGCCGGAGGCAGTGCCATCGCCTGGCAGAGGTCGACCAGTTCGGAGACCGGCGCCGGCCGGTCCTGCACCTGCCGGAACGTCCAGGTGTCGCCGGACCTGATCAAGTTCCGGCGGCGCAGCTCGGCGCCGTCGATGCCGAGGGTGCGGGCAAGCCTGTCCATGTTGGACTCGCAGGCAAAGATCGGCTCCACGACCCCGAAGCCGCGCATCGAGCCGCACATGCCGTTGTTGGTGGCGACCGCCCAGCCTTCGATCGAGGCATTGGGAACGTTGTACGGTCCCTGGATGAGCGAGCACGAGTTGCCGATGCCGGCCGCCGCGGTGTGGCTGTACGGGCCATCCTCCAGGAGGATCCGCGCCTCGAGCTTGACAAGGGTTCCGTCACGGTTGGCGTGGTGCCGCAGCCAGATTCTGCTCGGATGGCGGTGATAACGGGCAAGGAAGGTCTCATGGCGCGAATAGACGAACTTGACAGGCCGGCCGGTATGGAGGGCGAGCAGGGCGCCGTGGACCTGCCAGGTCATGGAAACCCGTCCGCCGAACGATCCGCCGATTCCCGAATTGACGACGAGAACCTTCTCCTCGGGAAGGGCCAGGCACGCCGCGATCTGCTCGCGGTCGGCGTGGACCCATTGAGAGGCGCCGATCACCTCGACGCCATCGCGGCCGTCGGGACGCGCCAGTCCGGCATCGGGCGCGAGAAAGGAATGATCCTGGCGCGGGGTGAGATACTCGCCCTCCGCCTGCACCTCGCCGACGACGTCCGGATCTCCGTGGGTCATGCTGACATGTCGATAGACGTGCCCGGCGGCGAGGGCTTCGAGCGCGTCGGTGACGGGACGCATCGGTTCGTAGGTGACGACGATCGCGTCGATCGCCTGGCGCGCGAGGGCGGGCGACTGGGCCGCGACGATCGCCACCGGTTCGCCGACATAGCGCACCATGTCGTCGGCCAGCACCGGCGTGTCCTTGTCGACCGCGCCGAACGTGTTGACCGGCACGTCCCAGGCGCCGAGGACCGCGCGAACGCCGGGGATCCGCCTGGCCGGCGTCAAATCCACCTTCAGGATCCGGGCGAGCGGATGAGGTGAGCGCAGCGTGGCGCCCCAGAGCATGCCGGCCGCACGAAGGTCGGTGGCAAACTCGAATTCGCCGCGTACCTTTGCAATGGCGTCGGGGCGGACGATCGATGCACCGACACCCGTCGCGCTTCCGCCGCTCCGCGGGTCAGGAGCCACGGCGCGTCTCCGCCACTTCGAGGATCGCCGCCAGGATGCTGCTGTAGCCCGTGCACCGGCAGAGGTTGCCGTCCATCTCCGTGCGGATGTCGTCCTCGGTCGCATCGGGGCGTTCGGCCAGCAGGGATTCTGCTGCGAGCACGATACCGGGAATGCAGAAGCCGCACTGGATGGCGGCCTGCCTCACGAGCGCTTCCTGCAGCGGTGTCAGAGACCCGTCCCGGCGGTTGTAGCCTTCGATGGTCACGATCTCGCGGCCGACGGTTTCGGCGGCCAGTTCCAGACACGAATTGACGGGCTGCCCATCGATCAGGACCGTGCAGGCACCGCATTGGCCGTCCTCGCAGCCCTGCTTCGTGCCCACGAGACCCAGGCGGTCGCGCAGGACCTCCAGAAGCGTATCGCCGAAATGCACGTCCTCGACGTCGTGAGAGGCGCCATTGATCCTGAGGCGGCAGGAGAGGAGTGCGTGCCTGTTCATCGCGTCGCCTCCCATGCCTCCTCGAGGGCCCGCCGTACCATCACGCCGACGGCGTGGCGCCGGTAAGCGGAGCTGGCCGACAGGTCGGTGGGCGGGTCGCAATGTTGGGCGGCGATTTCACCGATCTTGGCCGCGAGCGAGGGCGGGGTCGATCCGCCCTTACAGTCCAGGGCCTCCGCGGCAAAGGCCTCTGCTTCGTGTGCCCTGCAGGCGGTGGGGCCTGCGCCTCCCAATCCGATCCGGACGACATGGCGCTCCCGATCCAACAGCAGCGCGACGCTGACCGTGGCGTATCCTCCGCCGTTGTCGGCGGCGATGCGGGAATAGTGATGGCGGCCGCCTGTGTACGGGACCGTCACGCCGACCAGGATTTCGGGAGCCGTGGTCTCTGCAGCCTTCACCCGATCGTTCAGATAGAGCTCCAGCGGAATCGCCCGAAGACCTTCTCGCGAATGGACATGCACGCTGGCTTCGAGCGCAAGCAAGCAGGGGCCGAACGACCGATCCGGCAGCGCAACGGCGATGTTGCCGCCGATGGTGGCCCGCGAGCGCACCTGGCGGGTTGCGGTCGCGCGGCCGGCCTCGACGAGAAGGGACGCGCTGGCGACTAGAGGATCCCGGAGGAGAGCGGCGATGGTGCAGCCCGCTCCGACGAACAGGCCATCGGTGCGCCTCTCGATTTCCTGCAGCGCACGGATCCGCCTCAGACTGATGTAGCCAGCCGGCTCTCGCGCGTCCCGATCCGCAATCAGGCTCGTGCCGCCGGCAATGAACGTGGCCGCCGAATTCGCCTCCTTCGCCGCGAGAGCCTCGTCGAGCGAGGTCGCCGGCAGGAAGAGGGGGCCCGAATTCGACACCGAGCGGCTCCTCAGAAGCCCCAGGTTTCGAAGACATACGAGAAGGCGGCAACTTCCAGGACATAGAGAGCGACCAGTATGACCGCGCCCCGTATGGTCTGGTCACGGGAGGCGGCGGGGTCGAGCCACCAGTTGAACAGGCCGATGGCCGCCGGCATCAGCACCCAGGTCAGAAGCACCGTACCGATGGCGTTGCCGAGGAAGACGACGACCGGAAAAGGCAGCCCCAGCCCTTTGATGACCTGGTGACCGGCGACCGCGAGGCCCTGGCCCGCGGCATTGCCCAGCGTGATGTCGTAGAAGCTCACCAGCGGATAGAGCACCGCCAGCACCACCATCGCCTGTTTCCATTCCGGCACGGGACGCGAGCCCGCGGCGCGAGCCGCGAACCAGGTGCCGAACGAGGCGGGACCGACGTCCACGCCATCGTGGCTCGCTTCCTCGAATTGGCTCAGCAGGTACCTGCGTTCTTCGGAGTTCTTCCAGTTCTCGAGATCCCGCTCGCTGCGAAACGTGAGAACGGTCGTCCAGTCGTGACCGTCATCCGAGGGCTTGAATATGTCGAGCCCGTCGAACCCGGGAAAACCCACGACCGCCGCATTCAACCGGGCCTGAGCAGCGCGCCAGTCCGCCTCGCGCCCCGGAGCGACGTGTGATGTCACGACCATCATACGCGCCGTGCCGTCATCCGTGTCGGAGATTGCCTGGGGAGGCAATGCGAACAGGGTACCCGCTTCGGCATGCGCCTTCGCCAGGGTGGAGGAGCGCATCCAGTTCTCGCGGTCCGACGCGCTTTCGAATCTGTAGGTGATCTTCCAGGAAGTTGCGCCGGAGGGACTCCCCTGCTCGGATCGACTGACGCCGACGAAGCCGGGCGCTGCCACGGCCAACATCAGCAGGTCGCGCAACCAGGTCCTGAAGGCGTCGTTCCGGCCCGCGAGAACCGAATAGCTGAAGGTGGCGAGCGGCGGCGGCTGCGGCATCACGTCGATTGTCAACATCAGTGCCAACGCTCGTCAACCTGATCCGCCGCCTCGCGCGCGAACCACGTCTTGCGCTTTACCGCCGTTCGACGATCCGGACGGTAACCGAGGCGGCGCGACCCGTCTCGTCGACCACGGCGAGACGGGCGATGCCGGCCCCCTCCGGCACCCACTGCGTGCCTTCCAAGGGGCGGCCATCGACCAGCCAGCGCAGGCGGCCCTGGCCACCCATGGCATTCAACGGAACGGCTTCGCGCGCGGCCAGCTCGATGCGAGCGTCGGCCGGCGGATAGGCGATGCGCGGGCCACCGCTCGTCTCGCTGTAGGGCGCGAGCGTGCGCATGCGCGGGGGCAGGTCGCGATGCGAAGCGACCCTGAGGACGTCGCCGGGTGGCCGGACGGTGCGATTGTCCTCGCCGGGGAGCCGGCCATAGGCCTTGAAGAGGATGGGAAGGGCCGAGAGCCGGCCGAGCTGGCCGGGGCGCGGCGTGCCGTCGGCATGTCCGACCCACACGACGACCGTCCAGTTGGCGCTGTAGCCGGCGGCCCAGGCGTCGCGAAAGCCCGCCGACGTTCCGGTCTTGAAGGCGATGCGGCGTTCTCTCAGCGCCACGGGCAGGGAGGCGAAGCCCTCGGGCAACGGCGCTTCGGCCAGCACGTCCGAGACGTACCAGGCGGCGGTCGGCCCCATGAGGCGGAGCGGCTGGGGCTTCGGCCGGTCGCGCCGAACCTGTGGCGCAGCGAAGGTCCCGCCGTTGGCCAGGCCGGCATAGAGTCCGGCCATTTCGAGCGGGGAAACAGTGGCGCTTCCGAGTGCAATGCCCAGCGAGTTGCCGGTATCGCCGGGGGGCAGGCCAGGCGACACACCGGCGGTGCGCAGGGTGGAGAGGAAGCGCTGCGGGCCGACCTTTTCCAGCGCCAGCACCGCCGGCACGTTCAGGGATTGCTGCAGGGCGCGACGCACCGTCACCGCGCCCTGGTGATCCCGGTCGAAGTTGCGCGGCAGCCAGTCGCGGAAGCGCACCGGTACGTCCTCGACCAGGGTCTCGGGATGCAGTGTGCGGTCGTCGAAGGCCATGGCGTAGATCAGCGGCTTCAGCGCCGAGCCCGGCGAGCGGCGGGCGCGCACGAGGTCGACCTGGCCGCTACGACCGAAGAAGTTGTCGCCGCCCAGCCAGGCCACGACGCCGCCGGTTCGGTTGTCGAGCACCACCATGGCGATCTCGGCGCCGTCGCCCTGCTGGCGTCGCTCCTCGTGCACCAGCTGGGCCAGCGTCTGCTGCAACTCGTAGCGCAGCGTTGTCGGCACCGTGGTGCCGGGCGACTGACCCGCCAGCCATGTCGCGAGATGCGGCGCCTGCATGGGCATGGCGAGCCGGCGATCGGGCGCGAGACGGCTGCGCGCCATCTCGAAAAGCGGGGCATCGATCACGCCATGCTCGACGCCGCGTTCCAGCACGCGGTCCCGCGCCTTCTGCGCCACCAAAGAGGCTCGGTCGGGGCGGCGGCGTTCCGGCGATTGCGGGATGGCGACCAGAAGCGCGGCCTCGGCGGCGCCGAGCTGCCGCGGCTCCTTGCCGAAATAGGCGAGGGACGCGGCGCGCACGCCCTCGAGGTTGCCGCCCATCGGGGCGAGGGTGAGGTAGATCGCCAGTACCTCGCGCTTGGAATAGCGCCACTCGAGCTGGAGCGCGCGCGCCGACTGGATCGCCTTGGTGGTGAAGCTGCGCGGCCGGGGATCGAGCAGGCGGGCGGCCTGCATGGAGAGCGTCGAGGCGCCCGAGACGATGCGGCCGCGCTCGGCGAGCTGGCCGGCCGCCCGAACGGCTGCCAGCGGATCGACACCCCAGTGTGAGTCGAACCGGCGATCCTCGTAGGCCTTGAGCAGGCCGAGATAGAGAGGATCGACGTCGTCGACCGACGTCTTGAGGCGCCACTTGCCGTCGGCCGTCGTGAAGGCGCGCAACAGGCGCCCGTTGGCGTCGACCACCTCGGTCGACCGGTCGTGATAGCGCGACAGGTCGGGTGGGAAGAGGCGGTCGAGCGCCAGCGCCGTCGCCGCCAGGGTCGTGGCGGCGATGGCGAAGCCGGCCAGCAGGGGCCTGAGCCTCATGGTTGGCTACTTCGTTCCCGCCGGAACGATCGTCAGCGTGCGCATCGCGGTCCGGCCGTAGACGCGCGGCGCGTACATGTCGGAGACGTTCGTCGCCGGGACGGCATAGGTGCCGGGTGTCACGGCGCGCACGATATAGGCGACGTGATAGGAGTTCGGGTTCTTCGCCGAGGAATCCCACCAAGTCTGGTAAGGCCGCGTGCCCATGTTGAACGACGCGAAGAACCGGTCGTCGCGCGCCTCGGCAATGCGGGTCTCGGTGAGGCCGGCCAGGAACGGGAAGGATTTCGCCGTCTCGTCGTTCAGCACCGCCTCGATCTCGAAACCCGCGGGCAGCAGGTCGAGCAGCGCCACCTCATGGTAGCCGCCTTCCAGGTTGCGCCCGGAGATCGAGACGATGAAGCGCTCGTTCTGGACCACGTGGCCCAGCGAACTGGGCTCGCCGTCGAATTTCAGGAACTCGCGCTCGACGCTGATCCCGGCGGTCGCTGCGGGTTGCGGATCGACCGGCACGCCGCGCGCCGTCACCTGCATCCAGATCGGACGGTCGGTGTCGTTGCGCAGCTTCAGGCCGCGGGCGAGGGATGCCGCGTCCGGGTTGAACGTCACGGGTTCGGCAGCAGCCTGGCGCTGCTGGCCGTCGACGGAATAGGCGAGCTGGGCGCTGCCGCTCATCGCGCGCGCGGCCATCACCAGCCACGCCTGTTCCTGTGTCGTGGTGAGCCCGATCGAGGCCGCCAGCCGTTCACCGACCAGGCTGGTCACTTCCGTCAGGGCTTCGCGACCGCCCGCTTCGACGGCGAGCGTGACGAGGGCGGCGCGGTTGCGCAGCGGCGAGCCGTAATAGTCGGACGGATCGCGCTCGTCGACGCGCTGGCGCGCCGTCGCGAAGGCGAGGCGACCGCGGCCCGGTTCGCCCACCTGGTTCAGCGCCGCGGCCAGCATGGCCCAGGCGATGCCGCCCTTCATCTCGCCCGCCTTCGTGTCCTGGAAGTAGCGGATGCGGCCGGGATCGGCATAGCCCGACTTCGCCAGCACGTACCAGGCATAGGCCTGGGCGTTGGGTGAGAGCTTGTCGGCGGTCTTGTTGAGCCAGCCCAGCGCCCGCTGTAGCGACGCCGAGGGCACCACCATCTGCTGCTGATTCGCGCGGACCAGGAAGTCGAGCACGTAGGTCTGCAACCATTCCGCCGCGGGCGTGGAGAAGGGACCCCACATGCCGAACGACCCGTCCGGCAGCTGCATGTCGACGACGCGATAGACGGCATCCTGCACGCGCTCGTTGATCCGCGGATCGGTCGGGCCGTATCCCAGCAGGGCGACGTCGTTGTAGTAGAGCAGCGGCATCGCACGGCTGGTCGTCTGCTCGATGCAGCCGAACGGATACTTGTCGAGCTGGCGCAGCAGGCCCGCGACGTCGATCCCGGGAATGCGGGTCAGCGAGGCGCTGACCTGCGCGGTCCCCGGCGCGAAGGCGGCGATCACGTTGCGATCGACCGTGGCCTCGTTGCCGGGCGCAAGGCGCGCCACCGTGTCGACGGCGCTGGGCGTCTGCGCCGGCCGCACCTGGATGTCCCATTCGCGCTGCACGGCGAAGTTGCCCGGTCCCTGGACGGCGACCGTCACCTTGCCGAAGCCGGCCTCGCCGGCCCGCAGCGGCCAGGTCAAGAGCTCGCGCTGATTGGCGGTGAGACGCTTGGTCTCGGACACCGGCCGCTCGAGCGAGACCGAACCGGCGGCGGTGAGAGTCACGCGATAGTCGCCCGCCTGTCCGTCGACATTGTGCAGCGACAGCGCCACCCGCCCGAGATCCTTCGGCGCGAGGAAGCGCGGCAGCACGACGTCGGCCGTGACCGCGTCGCGCACGAACAGGCGCTGCTCGCCCGAGCCGACGCGGCTCTTGTCGTAGGCCACCGCCATCAGTCGGAGCTGGCCGATGAAGTCTGGGATGTCGAAGGCGATCCTGGCTTCGCCCTTGTCGTCGAGCTTCACCGGACCGCTGAACAGCGAGACGGTGCGTGTGGGCACGATGTCGAGGCCGCCGATCTCGCCGGCGTCGCCGCCGGCCCGGATGCGGCCCAGTTCGTCGGCGCGCGTGTCGAGCAGGCGGCCATAATCGTCGCGCATCGAAACGCCGAGGCGACGCTTGCCGAAATAGTGGTCGGCCGGATTGGGCGTCTTGTAGCGGGTGAGCTGCAGGATGCCTTCGTCGACCGCGGCCAGGGTGACGTAGGCTTCCTGGCCGGCCTGCAGGTTGGACACCTTCACCGGCACCTCGATGCGCTGGCGGGGCGTTATCTTCTCCGGCGTGCCGATCTGGAGGCCGAGCGTGCGCAGGGCCGGGGTAAGGCCGAGCCACGTCGCACCGATGGCGCGCGTGGGCGTGCGTTCGGCCGGCGCCGCCAGAGGCCGCCAGCCAGTCACCAGCGCGTAGGCGCCGGCACCCCATTCGCCCTTCACCGGAATCTCGACCGTCGCGCCGCCGGCCGGCAGCTGGACCGACTGGGTGGAGACGATTCGGTCGGTCGCGATGGCGATCAGCGCCTCGCCGGCGAACGGCGCTTCGATGCGCAGCCGGGCCGTCTCGCCCGGCGCGTAGTTGGGCTTGTCGCTGGCGACTCGCAGCGTATCAGGCGCCTCCTCGGTCCCTGTGCCGCCGTACCAGCCCACGTAGAAGGTGAGGCTGGTCGAGGTGTTCTTGTCGTTGTCGATGACAGTGAGCCTGTGTTGGCCCCAGTCCAGCCGCTGCGAGAGGCGGGTCGGCGTGTCGGCCTTCAGGGTCACCTTGTCAGCCGTGATCAGTCGGGTGTTGGTGACCGACTGCCAGCGCCAACGGCCATCGACCTGATACCATTGATAGACGTTGGTGATGCGTTCGATCCGGTACTCGACCGTGGGACGCGCTATTTGGGTGCCGGCCGCGTCGAGCGCGACGACGTCGAACTCGGTGTCGACGCCTTCACGGGAATAGCGGCCCTCGAAGGTTGGGCGGACACCGAGATAGGTGTCGCGGGTGCGTACGGGCATGACCTTTTCGGTCTTGGTGGCACGGCCGCCACCTGGCTCGAAGACGCGGGCCTGGATCTGGGCCCGCAGCGGCAGGACGGTTTCCTTGGCGAGGTCGCCCGCCCATTCGAGGCTCGACTTGCCCGCCTGGTCGGTGTTCTCGCCCTTCAGTTCGATGAAAGGCGGCTCGAACTTCTCGCGATCGTCCTCCGGTCCGAACCGGTATTTGGCAAAGGCGGGGAACGGCGCGTCGTCGACGGTGATGCGCATGTCGCCTTCGACGGTAAGATTGGAGGCCGGTGCGCCGTAGAGGAAGTCGGCCGACAGCAGGAAGCGGTTCACGCTGCCGGGGCGGATGATCGGCTCGTCGGGCGTGAGCTCGACCTTGAGTTTCTCGGGCACGAAATCCTCGACCGAGAATTCCACGCGGCCGACCGGCGCGCCCTTGGGGTCGATGTAGGCAGCGACCGACCAGCGGCCGCGCCGCGAGGACTTCGGCAGGTCGATCGCCTGGGCGATGGCGCCCGGACCCTGAAGACTGTGGGTGAAGCGCGTGAACTCGCTGCCATCCGGTCGCTTGACGATCAGAGTGACGGGCAGGTTGGAGAGCGCATTGGCCGCGTCGTCGCGCATCAGCGCCATGAGCTGAACGGACTCGCCGGGGCGATAGATGCCGCGCTCGGTGTATAGGAAGGCATCGACAGGGCCGGGCTGCGGCCGGCCGTCGACGCCGCGGTCGGACAGGTCAAAGGCCGACTTGGTGAGTTCGAGGCGCGAGAATTCCTTCTTCGCCGGATCCTGCGCCATGACGGCGACCGGTTCGGCCGCGCCGGTGCCCTTGAGCAGGCCGGCCGCGAAGGAGGCGCGCCCGTCGGCGCCGGTGACCATCTTGCCGATCGGCTCGTTGCCGCGCGACAGGACGGTGACCTCGATGCCGGCCAGCGGCTGCGCGGTCTGCAAGGAGCGCGCGAAGACGTTCAGCCCGTCGTCGCCGCTGAAGGAGGTGAGGCCGATGTCGGTGTCGATCACCCACAGACCGGCCGCGCCGCCGCTGTTCAACTCGTCGTCGTCATAGTCGCGGGGCGGCGGCTTGGCGGCATTCCACACCACGACGAAATAGGCGCCGGGCTTCCAGTCCTGGATGGTTTCGCGGATCGGGAAGGCGGTGACGACGGCCTGGTTGGGCACGCTACGCACGTCCATCGTCCCGCTCCACTGCTCGGCGCCGTTGCTGCCGTTCAGCCAGCTGCGCAGCGACCAGGGTTCGGTGATCGGCTCGGAGCCGGGGAAAGCGACATCGTAGTATCGGTCGGCGGAGAAGCGGTCGATGCCGCGCTCGTTCACGCGATAGACCGAGATGCCGACCTTGGAGACGTTGATGGTCGTCACGGGCAGGCCGGCGGCGCTGCCGCGCGGCAGGATGAAGCCCTTGCCGGGCAGGTTCACGACGGCGGGACGGGCGCCAAGCGCCACGCTCACGCTCTGCTCGTCGCGCAGCTTCTCGCCGTCGCGCCCCGGAAGGCCCGCCAGCAACTTCACCGAATAATCCTGGCCATAGGTGAGGCCGGCGATGCACAGCCGGTCGTCGACGGTGCGCAGCGCGGTCTTCGCTTCGGGTTCGATACGGATGAAGTCGCCGTACTTGACGTCACCGGTGGCGAGCGGCTTGTTGAAGGCGAGGCAGGCCTCCGCCTCGCTGCGGCTGGAATCGACGGCGACACGACGGAAGGAGAAGGGATCGGAGGGGGAGGCCGGAGGCTGGGCGATCGGCGCCGGGGCGGCCGACTGAGCCGTCTGGGGCCGCGGCAGGTTCGAAGCCGGGGGCGGGGTGGCGGTAGCTGAGGCCTGAGGCGTCGTGGTCGTCGCGGGCGCCGCCACGGGGCGGTCGACGGAATCGCCCGGCCTCCCGATCAGATAACCCGCAATGCCGGAGCCCAGCATGAGGGCCACAACCAAGGCAGCCAGCGTCGACTTATTCATGAGAATTCCCCGCAAACAGCGACCCGACAATAGAGCGCGGATTGTGCAGACAATGTGGAGCACGAAGTCCAGACTGCAATTCTCGCAGCCTGTGGCGGGAAGGTCACGCTGTGGATAGGCGGCGCTTGAGCAGGGGACCGGTCACGTACTAATCGCAGGCGATGGCGTTGCATCTCATCAAGCTCGCGGTCGGCGTCGACGATCTCGCCCACATGAAGAAGGTCCAGGCTGCGCGTCGCCGGGAGCGAGGGCAGTCGGCACGCTCGCCGCATTGGGTCTATACGCGCAACTCGCCGCGACGGGCCGAGGATCTCCTGGGGGGCTCGCTCTACTGGGTGGTGCGCGGCGTCATCCGCTGCCGCCAGGAGCTGGTCGGCTTCGAGGAGGATTTCGACGAGGAGAGTGGCAAGAAGTTCTGTCGCATCAAGCTCAAGCGCCCCCTGATTGAGACCGCGCCGCGCGCCTGCAAGCCTTTCCAGGGCTGGCGCTACCTCGAACCCGAGCGTGCGCCACCTGACCTGTCGAGCGGCGACAGCGCCGACATGCCGGTCGAAATGGCGGCGGAGCTCAGGAGACTTGGATTGTTGTAGCCATGGAGCGCGCCACTCCAGTTGCGCCCATGACCGCCCCAGCGCGAAGCCCGAGCGCCACTGGAGTGGCGCCCTCCAATGAGGCTGCCTACCGATTGGTCAGCTTGAGCTCGATGCGCCGGTTGCGGGCCGGGTCGGTGGACGAGAGCGGCTGGTATTCGCCGTAGCCGGCGGCCACCAGGCGATCGTTCGGAATGCCTTCGCTGTGGAGGAACTTCACCACTGCGATGGCGCGGGCGGCGGACAGCTCCCAGTTCGACGGGTACTGCGCGCTGGCGATTGCCTTGTTGTCGGTATGACCGTCCACCTGCAGCACCCAGTTGACGTCCTTTGGGATGGTGGCGGCGATTTCGACGAGGCGCTTGGCGACGTTGGCGAGCTGTTTCTCGCCACCCTCCTGGAGCTTGGCCGAGCCGGAGGGGAAGAGCACTTCCGACTGGAACACGAAACGGTCGCCCACGATCTGCAGGTCGCGCTGGCCGCGCAGGGCCTCGCGCAGCTTGCCGAAGAATTCGGAGCGATATCGCGCCAGCTCCTCGACCTTGTTGGCGAGGGCACGGTTGAGCTTCTGGCCGAGATCGACGATCTGCGCCTGCTGTTCCTTGGCCTTGGCGTCGGCGGCGTCGAGAACGGTGCTCAGGCGGGCCAACTCGTTCTTGAGAGCCGCCAGCTCGGCGGTGAGCCGTACGACGGCGGCCTTCTGCTCGGCACTGAGCTTCTGCTCTTCCGTCAGATCGCCGAACAGCTTGCCCTTGTCCTGGTTGGCGGCCGCCAGCGAGGCGGCGAGACGCGTGAGTTCCAGCCGCTGACGCTCGATCTCCTTCTGGAGGTCGCCGGCCTTCGAGGCGCTGGACGTGGCTTCCTTGTTGGCGGCTTCGAGCGAGGCCGCGAGCCGGTCGCGCTCCGCCATCATCGAGGTCAGGCGCTCGGTGAGCTGGTCGCGCTCGATCTTCATCGCGTCCGACGCACTGCGCTGACTGGAGAGATCGGCGGTGAGACGATCGCGCTCGCTTCTCAGCGCATCGGCCGCGCTGCGCTGGGCTGCCAAGTCTGCGCCCAGGCGGTCCCGCTCGGCCTGGTTGTCGCGCAGCTGCAGGGTGAGCTTCTCGAGATCCTGTTTCAGTCCGTCGTTGGCCGCTTTTTCGAGCGACAGCACGCTGGCCAGGCTGCCGAGCTGCTTGTTCAGGGCGTCGATCGCGCTGTCGCGGGAACTCAGCGTGTCGGTCAGCGTGAATTGCGCGACACTGAACAGCGACAGCAGGAAGATCAGCACCATCAGCAGGGTCGTAAGAGCGTCGACGTAACCCGGCCAGGTGTAGTCGGCGCTTCCTCCTCCTCGACGGCGGGATATGGCTGCCATGGCGGTCAGTCGCCCGGCGTCGCGTTGCGCGTCGTGGCGATGGTACGGGCGAGCAGGCGGAACTCGCCGCGCAGCTCGTCGGCCAGCGCGGTGCGGCTGCGCACGCTTTCGTCGATCAGGCGGGCAAGGCCGGCTTCTAGGTTGCGCTGATGGGCCAGCAGGGCCTCGCTGTCGGTCTCCGGCTTGCGTTCGGTCAGTCGCCCGACGGCGCCGCGCAGTTCGATCGACTGCTCGGCGAGGCGCGCCAGCAGCGCCTGCTGCGAGCGCATGCTCTCGGTCAGCGCCGACAGGCGCTCGACCAGGGCGGCGTTGGCGGCGGCCGCCTGCTCGCGGCCCTCCTCGCTGCGCCGGAGCGTGCGTGTGAGATCGTCGAGACCGTCGGCGGTCCGCTCCAGCAGAGCCTCGACATACGCCGAGACGCCCTGCTCGCCTTCCGTCTGCAGGGTGCCGCTCGAGAGCCGCGTGGCGCCGGCGAGCCATTCCTCGAGCTCGGTGTGGAAACGGCCCTGGGCCTGGCTCGCCTGCAGTTCGAGGAAGCCCAGCACGAGCGAGCCCGAGAGGCCGAACAGCGAGGCGCCGAAGGCAGTGGACATGCCCTTGAGCGGTCCCTCGATGCCCTGCTTCAGCTTGGCGAAGATCTGCACCGCATCGCCGCCGGTGACCTGCATGCCGACGATGGCATCGGCGACGGCGCCGATCGTCTCGAGCAAGCCCCAGAAGGTGCCGAGCAGGCCGAGGAAGATCAGCAGGCCGATCATGTAGCGGCTGAGTTCGCGCCGCTCGTCGAGCCGGCTGGCGATGCCGTCGAGCATGGCCCGCGTCGCCGTGGGCGACAGGCGGAAATTGTCCTGGCGGTCGCCCATCATGGCGGCCATCGGCGCCATCAGGTCGATGGACTCGGTCTCGAGCGGAGGCGCGCCCGGCTCGCGATGTTGGAAGCGCCGCAGCCAGCGCACTTCGGGCCACAGGGACAGGACCTGGCGCATCACGAAGAAGATGCCGATCGCGAGCACCCCCAGGATGACGCTGTTGAGGATCGGCGTGTTCAGGAACACGCGCAGCAGGTCATGGTGGAGGAGGTAGGCGATGCCGGCCACGATCGCGAGGAAGAGCAGCATGCGAATGAGATACGGAAGCGGATTACTCATACAGTCTCCCGATGCCTGCGGACGCCTGCGGGATCATGTGCCGGGCACCAGGATTTCCACCCGCTCGCCGCCTTCGCCCACGATGGACGCGATTTCGATCCTGGATCGAACGCCCTTGTCGATCAGGTAATTTCGCACGACCAGCGCTCGGGCCAATGAGATCTTGCGGCTGTCCGGATCACCGTTTTCGGCGACGCTGCGCAGCTCGACCTGCCGCAACGTTCGGTCGGTTACATCCTTGGCGAGGCGATCCAGTTCGACCTTGGACGCATCTGAAAGTTCGGCCGACCGGGCGGTGAAGACGAGAGTGGCCGCCACGCTGCTGCGCGCTGGCGCAGCGGGCGAAGGCGCGGGTGCGATGGCCGCCATCTGGCGCTG
>WOUR01000061.1 GCA_009772935.1 Rhodospirillaceae bacterium | reverse complement strand
GGGGAGGCGCTTGGCCGCCACCGCTGCCGAGTTTCAGCGTGCGTCCGGCAGGCGCCGCCGCGGCCTTGGGAGGCTCGGGCGCCGGAGCCGGCGGAGGGGGTGCAGGCGTTGCGGCAGGCGCGGTCGTGGCACGCTTCACCGGCTTCTTGACCTCGACCGTCACCGCGCGCGTACGCCCATGCGAGAATTTCTGGCGCACCTGCGTCGCGTCTGCCTTCGATGCCGCGCCCGTGCGCGTCGTCGAGAGGGTCAGCGGCTTGGTCGATTTGCTCTGTTCGTTCTGATCCGTCATGTCGGCTGTTGTCCTTGGTCCGCTCCGGCCCGTCAACCGGCGCCGTTCAGCCGGAAACCGCGCCAGCGCGCTGCCCCGACAGAAATTCGTTCAATGAAGGCGCCGCCCGCATCATCACGGGCGATCGCCACGTAGACCGCCTGCTCGCGGCCGAAGATTCCGCCCAGCGCGGCCGCATCGCCCAACCGCTCGAGCGGCAGTCCCGTCGCGCGCAGCTTCTGCAATCCATCGCCATCGGCCTCATCGGCCACGACGAGCAATCCGACTTGATGTCGGCCGATCATCTGCTCGACCTTCACGTAGCCCGCAACGGCGCGCCCCGCTCGCCGCGCCCGGCCGACATCGGCCAAGGCCCGCTCGAGCAGAAGGTGCTCGACCCGGTCCACTAACTCGGCCGACGCCTTAACCGGCGCCCGCGCGGCCCTGGAGAACAGCTTCTTCTCCACGGCTTTTTCGAGCGCGGCCCGGTCGGCCCGCACCCACATCCCCCGACCCGGGAGCCGTCGCGCCAGATCGGGCACGACATCGCCTTCCGGTCCAACGACGAACCGGATCATCTGGTCCGGCGTCCCTTCCACGCCGGTCGCGATGCAGGTGCGCATCGGTCCGGCGGGGGGTGCCGAGAGATGGGGTTCCGTCATGTCGAAGGCAAGGTCCAAGGGCGTCCTCTCCGTCAGGCCTTGGCCGCTTCGTCGGCCGGTGCGGCCTCGTCGGCGAACCAGTGCTCGCGCGCCTTCATGATGATGGCGTTGGCGGCGTCGTTATCCATGGCACTCTCGCCCACGATCTCGCGCAGTTCGTCGGAGGCCAGGTCGGCCAGGTCGTCGAGCGTCTTCACACCCGCCTCACCCAGCGCCACCACCATCGGCAGGGTCAGGCCCTCGGCATTGGCCACGTCCTCGGCGACGCCCAGCGACGCCAGACGCTCGGCCAGTTCGGCATCGCGCTTTTCGAGATATTCGCGCCCGCGCCGCTGCAGCTCGGTGGCGATCTCCTCGTCGAAGCCCTCGACCGTGGCCAGATCCTCGACCGCGGCCTCGGAAACATCCTCGACCGTGGCGTAGCCCTCGGCGACCAGCAGGTGGGCGATCACGTCGTCCACATCGAGCGTGGCCTTGAAGAGCTCGGTGCGCTCGCGCGTATCCTTCTGGCGGCGCTCGCTCTCCTCGGTCTCGGTCATGATGTCGATTTCCCAGCCAGTGAGCTGGGAGGCGAGCTTGACGTTCTGGCCGCGGCGGCCGATCGCCAGGCTGAGCTGGTCGTCGGGAACCACCACCTCGGTCTTGTTCTTCTCCTCGTCCATCAGCACCTTGCTGACCTCGGCGGGCGCCAGTGCGTTGACGATGAAGTTGGCCGTATCGCTCGACCACGGGATGATGTCGACCTTCTCGCCCTGCAGCTCCTGCACGACGGCCTGCACTCGGCTGCCGCGCATGCCGACGCAGGCGCCGATCGGGTCGATCGAGCTGTCGTGGCTCAGCACCGCGATCTTGGCGCGGCTGCCGGGATCGCGGGCCACCGCCTTGATCTCGATGATGTTGTCGTAGATCTCAGGCACTTCCTGCGTGAACAGCTTGGCCATGAACTGCGGGTGGCTGCGCGACAGGAAGATCTGCGGGCCGCGCGGCTCCTCGCGGACGTCGAAGATGTAGGCGCGCACGCGGTCGTTTACGCGCAGGCTCTCGCGCGGGATCGTCTCGTCGCGGCGGATCACGCCTTCGGCGCGCTGCAGGTCCACGGTGATGTTGCCGTAGTCGACGCGCTTGACCACGCCCGACACGATCTCGCCGATGCGGTCCTTGAATTCCTCGTACTGGCGCTTGCGCTCGCTCTCACGCATGCGCTGCGTGATGACCTGCTTGGCGGTCTGGGCGGCGACGCGGCCGAAGTCGATCGGCGGCAGCTCGTCGGTCAGGAAGTCGCCGACCTGGGCCTCGGGATTGCGGCGCTGGGCGTCGGCCACCGACACCTGAGTGTTCTCGTTCTCGATCACGTCCGAGACCTGCATGTAGCGCAGCAGCTTGATCTCACCGGTCTTGCGATCGATCTCGGCGCGGATGTCGTGCTCCAGCCCGTACTTGGCGCGGCCGGACTTCTGGATGGCCTGCTCCATCGCCTCGAGCACTTCCTCGCGCTCGATGCCCTTTTCGCGGGCGACCATGTCGGCCACCTGCAGCATTTCGAGGCGCGGGATATCGGCTGTCGTCGCCATGTCTCTTCCCTCTTCCTTAAGCTCTAGCCAGTGCGTTCAGTGGGTCTGCCCGGCCGCCCCTTCGGCGGCCAGACGATGTTCTTCGATCAGGCGGTCGGTCAGTTCGAGCTTGGCGCGGGTGACCGCTTCGAGCGGAACCGCCGCTTCCTTGCCGTCATCGAGGCGCAGCCGGACCAGATTGCCCTCCAGCCCGAGCAGCGTTCCCTTGAAGCGGCGCCGTCCGTCGACCGGGAGTGCGGTTTCGACACGGGCGATGTGACCCGCCCAGCGCGCGTAATCCTTGGGCCGGGTCAGGGGCCGATCGATGCCGGGCGAGCTCACTTCCAGCGTGTAGGCCTCGGCGATCGGGTCCTCGACGTCCAGCACGGCCGAGACCGCGCGCGACACGGTCGCGCAATCCTCGACGTCGAGCGGCCGTCCGTCGGCCGGTTCGATCATGAGCTGCAGGGTCCCGCCCTTGCTCAGGGCGACGCGAACCAGTTCGAAGCCCATGCCGACCACGGTCGGGGCAACGATGTCTTCGATTCGACGCAGCAGATCGGTCACGCGGCTGGCACTTCTCGACAAATGGGGCGGATGGGATGGAGCCAAATGAAAAGAGCGGGTTTGCGGCCCACTCTTTTTCTTTGGTTCATCCCGTGAACCCGATGAGGATGCCGCGCATATAGGCTCCTGCCCGGCAACTGGCAAGGGATTCCAGCATGCCCTATGGGGGGACCTGAACTGTCCTCTATATATAGTGGAGATATTCCTAAGCCTCCCCATTCAAATGGGGAGGTGGCGGCGTCATGCGCCGACGGAGGGGTCAGCGCCGTCTCAACCGCAGGAAGACGGGCTTGTGGCCGGCCAGCATCTTCTGCTCGTAGCGGGTGGGAGGCCAGTCGGCGGGGCGGTTGCGCCAGTCGGCCGGGCTCTCGGCCAGCCACTCGAAGTCTGCATGTCGGCAGGCATGCTCGACCATCCAGGGCAGGTAGCTCGGATCGTCGGTGGCGAGGCGCAACTCGGCGCCTTGTTTCATCAACCGGGCAAGCACGTCGAGGTTGGAGCGCTGCACGAAGCGGCGCTTGTGGTGGCGGGTCTTGGGCCACGGGTCGGGAAACAGCACGAAGGCGCGCGACAGGCAGCGCGGCGGCAGGGCCTGCATCACGAAGCGGGCGTCGTCGGTGAACAGGCGGACGTTCGAGACGCCCGTCCGCTCGATATGCGCCAGGCACTTGGCGACGCCGTTGATGTAGGGCTCGCAGCCGATCAGGCCGACGTTCGGATGCTGTTCGGCCTGCCAGACGAGATGCTCCCCGGCGCCGAAGCCGACCTCCAGCCAAACGCCACCGTCCGGCAGCGTGCCGCCGAAAACCTGCGCGAGGTCGATCTTCGCGGCGCTCTCGGCGACCTCGTTGTCGGGGGTGACGATCGGTTCGGCCGGCAGGGCGACTTCGAGGCGAGGCAGCAGCGTGTCGAGCAGCGACTGCTGCCCGGCCCGCAGTTTCTTGCCCCGTCGACGGCCATGCAGCGTGCGTCGGCGGGCTTCTTCCATGATGTACCGTTCAGGTCCCTACATGATCACGTCGATGAGATACGGACCCTTGTGCGCCATGGCGTAGGTGAGCTGCTTGGTGAGCTCGTCCAGGTTGGTCGCCTTGCCGCTGGCCACGCCCATGCCCTTCGCCAGATCGGTGAACTGCAGGGTCGGCCGGTCGAGGGTCAGCATGTCGATGGCGCGCGGGCCGGGATTGGCGGCGCCGACGTCGGCCAACTGGCTGTAGAGGATATTGTAGGAGCGGTTCGAGAAGATCATCACGCAGACGTCGAGATTCTCGCGCGCCATCGTCCACAGCGACTGGATCGTGTACATCGCCGAGCCGTCGCCGATCATGCAGATGACCTTGCGGTCCGGGCAGGCCACGGCCGCGCCGACGGCGACGGGACCGCCGAAGCCGATCGAGCCGCCCATGTTGTTCAGCCAGTCGTGCGGCGGAGCGCCGGCGCTGAACGGGAAGAAGCCGCGGCCCGTCGTCACCGACTCGTCGACCACGATGGCGCCTTCCGGCATCGTCGCGCCCAGCGCCTGGCCGAGCCCGTCGAGTGTGAACTTGCCGGTCGGACGCTCGGGACGGCTCGGCTGGGCGACGCCTTCCGGCTTCACGTTCATCGCATCGAGTTCCATCGCCAGCGCCTCGAGCGAACCGATCGGATCGCCCTCGACCGGGCACAGCGTGGAGATCTCGCAATCGTCCGGCGACAGGACCGACGGCTTGCCGGGATAGGCGAAGAAGGCGAACGGCGCCTTGGCGCCGCACAATACCATCTGCTTGGTGCCCTTCAGCTGGGCCAGCGCATTCTCGACCACGAAGTGCAGGCGCAGGACCGGAATGCGGCCGGCGCCACGCTCGATGCGCGCGGTACCGCCGGCGCCCTGGACCTTGCAGCCGGTCTTGGCGGCGATCTTCCCGGCCAGCTCGAGGCCGCGGGCGCGCAGCGCGCGACCGCCGATGAACAGCATGGCGCCCGGCATCTTGAGCGCCTTGGCAGCGGCCACGACCGTCTCCTGGGAGGGCTTGGCCGGCGCCGGGGCGGCCGGCGTCTCGGCGACGCCATCGGCTTCGCCCCACGCGGTGTCGGCCGGCAGGATCAGCGTCGCGATCTGGCCCGGCGCCACGTTGGCGGCCTGGATCGCCAGTGCACCATCGGCCGCCACCGTCTTGGAGGTCGGCGAGGTCTTCACCCAGTGCGAGAAGGGACGCGCGATGCCTTCGATGTCGGCGGTGAGCGGCGTGTCGTACTTGATGTGATAGAGCGCGTGCTCGCCTACGATGTTGACCACCCCCGAGCCCGCCTTCTTGGCGTTGTGCAGATTGGCCGCCGCGTTGGCGAGGCCGGGACCGAGATGCAGCAGGGTCGAGGCCGGCTTGTCGGTCATGCGGTAGTAGCCGTCGGCCGCACCGCTGCAGACCCCTTCGAACAGGCCGAGCACGCAGCGCATGCCCTCGACCCGGTCGAGCGCACCGACAAAGTGCATTTCCGAGGTGCCGGGATTGGCGAAACAGACCTCGACGCCGCCCTTGACCAAGGTGCGGACCAGACTTTCAGCTCCGTTCATCGACTTCCCCAAACGCGGATGATTCAAAATTCGGCGGCACCCTAGGCCACTCCCGCCGTTAACCCAAGGCTCTGCAATAGGCGAAGAATTCCCTGTTTCGAACGTTCTCTCTTTATTCTCAACGGCTTGTTTGCTACATTTGAAGCATTATTTGAATTCTTAAGTACGAAAGACATTTCCATGAGCCATTCGGATCCTTCCGACAGCTCGGCCGACCCGCTTTTCGTCGTCGGCGCCGATCTCGTCGCATTCGACCGCAGCAATCTGCCGATCTACGCTACGCCGGCCTCGCGCTGGGCTGACGCCGGTGTCGACACCGTTTCCTATGGCGCGCCGCTCGACCGGTTGTTCGGCGAGCCGGGCGAAGTCTTCATCGACGGCGTTCCGGGTTCGGTCGCTGACATGCTGCCCCCGTTCGGCGACGACGATCTGGTCGTGCTGAGCGACCTGTCCGACGGCGTGATGCTGCCGGCGAGCGACCAGCCCGCCACGATGCACGAAAGCGCGGCCGTCTATGATTTCGCCGCCGACTCCCACGTCGTCCTGCACGTCCAGGACGGCATCAATTGGGACCAGCCGGATGCCGGGTGGTCGTTCGACCACGCCTAGGCCGAGCGAAGCTCGGCCTGTGAGCGTCAGGACATCGCTTTGCGATGTTTGGGAGCGCCGAAGAAAGAACGATCCCTCTAGGCGGCGTCGCCCAGCTCCAGCTGGACGAGGTTCATCCAGTAGGCCGCGCCGGTCGTCAGGATCTGATCGTTGAAGTCGTAGAGCGGCGAATGCACGTTCTGGCAGCCGCCCTCGCCCGCGCCGCCATTGCCGATCATGATGTAGGCGCCCGGCTTCTTCTCCAGCATGAAGGCGAAATCCTCGGCACCTGCCAGCGGTGAGGTGTTGGCCTCGACATGCTCGCGACCGACCGTCAGGGCAGCGGCTTCGACGGCGACCGCGGTCTGCTCGGCGGCATTGACCAGCGCCGGATAGCGCCGGTGGTACCTGGAGATCGCCTCGCAGCCGCCGGCCTGCGCGATCCCCGACGCGACCTCGGCCAGCCGCCGCTCCAGCAGGTTGCGCACCTCGGCCGAGAAGCTGCGGGCGGTGCCTTTCACCAGCACCTCCGACGGTATGACGTTGGGCGAGCCCGGCGTGCCGGCCGCGATATGGCCTACGCTCAGCACCGCGGCCTGGCTCGACGGCACGTTGCGGCCGACGATGCCCTGCACCGCGACGATGAACTGCGCCGCCACGAAGGTGGGATCGGTGCCGCGATCGGGCATCGCGCCGTGGCCGCCGGTGCCCTTGAACGTGACTTCCCAGCTGTCGGACGAAGCCAGCATGGCGCCGGTCCGGATGGCGAAGTGGCCGACCGGGAAGCCCGGCATGTTGTGCATGCCGTAGACCACGTCGCAGGGAAATTTCTCGAACAGGCCTTCCTCGATCATCACGCGCGCGCCGCCGAGACCTTCTTCGGCGGGCTGGAAGATGAAGTGGACCGTGCCGGCGAAGTCGGGCGCTGCCGCCAGCTGCTTGGCCGCGCCCAGCAGCATCGTCGTGTGGCCGTCATGGCCACAGGCATGCATCTTGTTCGGAATCGACGACGCGTAGTCGAAGTCGTTCTTCTCCTGCAGGTGCAGCGCATCCATGTCGGCGCGCAGCCCGATCGTCTTCTGGCCCGGCCGGTTGCCCTTCAGGGTGCCGACGACGCCGGTCGTGGCAAGGCCGCGATGCACCTCGAGGCCCCAGGAGGTGAGCTTGTCGGCCACGATCTGCGCCGTCCGCTCCTCCTCGAAGGCGGTTTCAGGATGACGGTGGATGTCGCGACGAATGGCGGTGAGATCGGCCAAGTCGTCGGCGAGAAGCTCGGGCGTGTAACGGGTCATGGGCGGAGAGTAGCGTCGACAGTCGCAAAAGGAAACGCGACGCCGGTTGCCCGACGCCCGGCGGCCTGCAAAGGTCGCGGCTCCTTCATCCTGGGTGAACGGTCATGACAGAGCTCGCCGGCGCAAGACCCCGCCTCTATCAGACGCCGTCCTCCTACTATTCGATGATCGCGCGCCTCGCGCTCGCCGAAGGAGGCATCGCCTACGAGCGCGTCTTCGTCGACATCCACTACCGGCTGAGCCAGCAGCAGCCGGACTATGTGCGGATCAATCCGGGCATGACCGTGCCGACCCTGGTGCTGGCCGACCGGATCCTGATCGAGAGTCGCGACATCGCGGAGCATGCGCTCGGCGCCGCGCCCGACCCCGAGACGAAGGACTGGGTCGACCTTCACTACTCCTATCCGATCGAGGAACTGACCTTCGGCGGCATCCTCGCCCGTAATCCTCTGGCGCGGATCCTGATCCCGAAGCGGCTGGACGCGGCCCGGCGCCAGCTCCTCGCGCACGCCGCCCGCAATCCCGATCTTGCCTCGGTCTACGAGGCGCGCGCCGCGGTATTCGCCGGCCGGATCAAGGCGTTCGAACCGGACGCCGTCGTGGCGCTTTCGCAGCGGCGTCGCATTGAGGCGATCGGCTTCATGGATCGGCTCGAGCAGACGTTGCGCGACGGCCGCGCGGTGCTGGTCCCGCCCGCCTACGGCGTTGCCGACGCCGTATGGACCGTGTTCTTGGGACGCATGGAATTCGCCGGCCTCGGCGACGAGATCTCCAAACGCCCGGCACTTTCGCGCTATTGGGCCGCCCTGCAGGCGCGTCCGAGCTTTGCCGCCGCCGATATCTGGACGAAGTTCCACATCGGCCGCCTGATCGGCGGGATCCTGGGCATCGGCCGAGGCTGACGGCGCGGATCGTCCAAGGGCGCAGGCCGGGGGTGGCGTCCCTGCCCGCAACGCGCTAAAGCCGCGCCGCCATGATCCTTTTCCCCGCGATCGACCTCAAGGACGGCAAGTGCGTGCGCCTTCTCCGCGGCGACATGCAGCGTGCCACCGTGTTCAACGACAGCCCGGCCGCCCAGGCCAAGGCGTTTGCCAATGCCGGCTGCGAGTGGCTGCACCTGGTCGACCTCAACGGCGCGGTCGAGGGCCATCCGGTCAACCGGGCGGCGGTCGAGAGCATCCTGAAGGACGTCGAGGTGCCGACCCAGCTGGGCGGCGGCATCCGCACCATCGAGAGCATCTCGCAGTGGTTCGATGCCGGCGTGCAGCGGATCATCCTGGGCACGATCGCGGTCAAGGAACCGGGCCTGGTGAAGGCCGCCTGCAAGCAGTGGCCGGGCCGCATCGCGGTCGGCATCGACGCCCGCGAGGGCATGGTTGCGGTCGACGGCTGGACCCGGCAGAGCACGGTGCGCGCCCTCGATCTCGCCCTGCGCTTCGAGGATGCCGGCGTCGCGGCCATCATCTACACCGACATCGACCGCGACGGCGCCATGGGCGGCGTCAATGTCGACGCCACGGTCACCCTCGCGCAGCATCTCACGACGCCGGTCATCGCCTCGGGCGGCGTCAGCTCGCTCGACGATCTGCGCGAGCTGCGGCCGACCGAGGAGTTCGGCATCATCGGCGCCATCGTCGGGCGTGCGCTCTATGACGGTCGCGTGACGGTGCCCGACGCGATCAGCGTGCTGAAGGGCGAGTAGCGGCGCCATGCTCAAGGTCCGCATCATCCCCTGCCTCGACGTGAAGGACGGCCGCGTCGTGAAGGGCGTGCAGTTCGTCGGCCTGCGCGACGCCGGCGACCCGGTCGAGCAGGCGCGCATCTACGACGCCGCCGGCGCCGACGAACTCACCTTCCTCGACATCACGGCCAGCCATGAGAACCGCGACACCATCCTGGACGTCGTCGGCCGTACCGCGGAGCAGTGCTTCATGCCGCTGACGGTGGGCGGCGGCGTGCGCCAGGTCGAGGATATCCGCCGCCTGCTGCTGGCCGGCGCCGACAAGGTGTCGATCAATTCGGCCGCGGTGGCGCGGCCCGAGTTCGTGCGCGAAGCCGCCGAGAAATACGGCGACCAGTGCATCGTCGTGGCGATCGACGCGCGCAGCAGCGGTCCCGGCAAATGGGAAGTCTTCACCCATGGCGGCCGCAAGGGCACCGGTCTCGACGCGATCGACTGGGCACGCCGCATGACGGAGTCGGGCGCGGGCGAGATCCTGCTCACCTCGATGGACCGCGACGGCACCAAGTCGGGCTTCGACCTCGAGCTGACGCGCGCGGTTTCGGATGCGGTGCCGGTGCCGGTCGTGGCCTCGGGGGGCGTCGGCACGCTCGATCATCTGGTCGACGGCGTGACGAAGGGCGGCGCCTCGGCAGTGCTGGCCGCCTCGATCTTCCATTTCGGTGAATTCACCATCGCGCAGGCGAAGGAACATCTCGCGCGCGCGGGCGTTCCGGTGCGACAAGTCTCGCGCGCTGCATAGTTTTCGCGTAATGTTCCGGACGCCCCCACAAGAGGCGCGTTCAAGTGTTCGATCGCCTGTCCCCCGAGGCGACGGAGTTCCCGGATGGCAAAAAAGAAGAAAGCCAAGAAGCCCCAGCGGCCGAGCATCGTGACGATCGACGAGCATGTGCTCGATCGCCTGTATCTCGTGATCGACAGCCGCAAGGGCGCCGATCCCGAGACCTCCTACACGGCCCGCCTGTTCAGCCGCGGCCGCCAGCAGATCGCCAAGAAGCTGGGCGAGGAAGCGGTCGAGGCGCTGATCGAAGGCATCCAGGGCGACAAGCCCAAGCTGATCGCCGAAAGTGCCGACATGCTCTACCACCTGCTCACGCTGTGGGCCGCCGTCGGCGTGAAGCCCAAGTCGGTATGGGACGAACTCGCCCGCCGCGAAGGACTCTCCGGCATCGCCGAGAAGGCCAGCCGAAAGCGTACCTGAACTCGTCCCGCGGCTGTGCCGCCTCAGTGCGGCGGCATCGGGATGAAGATCGGCGGCGTGCGGGTCGACTTGCTGCGCGCCTTGATGTCCTCGTCGTTGGCGCCGTGCGGCTTCAGATAGACGTAGTAGGGCGTGCGGCGTTCGACGACGTCGTTGCCCGGCTGGGCTTTCTCGCTGACCAGCAGATCCGACTGGATGCGCACATGCATGTAGCCGGGAATGAGCTCGGCCCAGTTCTCGACGTCGGGCGTGAAGATGACGTCGAACGTGTAGCCATCCACGACCTTCACGACGCCCCAGCTCACGCCCTCGGCCGGCCGTGACGGCACCTGCTGCCAGACCATGCCGGCCTGCACGTAGACGGCGACGGCGTTCACCATGACGTAGAGCGGTCCCTTGGGGCTGGTATTCTGCAGGAAGAGCGTCATGCGGTACGACTTGCCGTCGGCCTCGTAGGAGATGCCCTTGAGCTCGACATAGAGCGAGCGCGTCGCCGTGTTTTCGAGCAGCAGCCGGGCCTGACGCGCTTCCCGCAGTGCGCGCGCCTGGTACAGGCCGACACCGGCATCGATCGCGAAGCCCGTCAGCAGCAGCATGACGACGCCGACCAGCACCGGCGAGCGCCAGAGATCGAACCGGCGGCCGAGCTTCACGGCGACGCTGGCCGGCGCCTCGACCTTGCGCGGCGCGGCCTCGCGAAGTTCGCTCAACAGGCCGCCTTGTGCTTGCGGCGGCTCTGCCGACGCTGCCCCGCCCAAGCGCCGCCGCAACACGCGCACTTCGGATTGCGCCGCAGCGAGCTTGCGGCGCAGATCGGCGATCAGCGCGTCCTTGTCGGGCTCTGCCGGAGGAACGCTCATGCGACGATCGCGCCATGGGCGATGTGCACGATCTGCTCGGCCTGTTCGGCCAGCGCCAGATTGTGCGTGACCAGGATCAGGGTGGTGCCGCGCTCGCGATTGACCGCCAGCAGCTCGTCCATGATCTCGATCTCGGTCTGCTCGTCGAGGTCCGAGGTCGGCTCGTCGGCCAGGATCAGCGCCGGCTCGTTGATCAGGGCGCGGGCGATCACCGCCCGCCGCTGCTCGCCTGCCGAGACCTCCGACGGATAGGCGTCGAGATGGCCACCCAGCCCCATCTGGCCGAGCAGCGCCGCCGCCCTTGCATAGGTCGCGGACGATCCGGCGTCGCCGCCCAGCATCGCCGGCAGCGCGACGTTGTCGACCAGGCGTAGGGTCGGCAGCAGGCTCGCGAATTGGAAGACGTAGCCGATGCGCTTGTTGCGGAACGCCGCCAGCGCGTTCTCGGACAGGCTCCAGATGTCCGTGCCGTCCACCGTCACCTGGCCCTGCGAGGGCCGGCTGAGACCGCCGATCATCGCCATCAGCGACGACTTGCCCGACCCCGAGCGCCCAATGATCGCGGCGTAACGGCCGGTCGCGATCTCGAGGTCGAGGCCGGCCACCGCCGCCACCTCGCCGCGTTCGGTGACATAGTCCTTGCGCAGGCCACGGCAGCTGAGCATCGCCTAGCCCTCGCCGCGCACGAGATCATAGGGATCGCGGCGGCTGGCGCGCCAGGCAGGATAGAACGAGCCCAGCGCGCCGATGATCGAGGCCATCACGACCGCCGCCGCCGCGACGACCACGATGCGCGGCCCGTCGAGCCAGACGAAGGGCACGCCGATATTCTCCAGGTAATAGACCAGCGAGCGCTCGTAGAGGCGCATCACCAGGACACCGAGCGCGACGCCCAGCACGCCGCCGGCGCCGGTGGCGATCACCGCCTCGATCACCATCATGCCCACGATCTGCCCGCGTCGCGCGCCGATCGCCTTGAGCAGACCGAGCTCGCCGCGCCGTTCGGTGACGATCGCCGAGAATAGAACGCTGACCATCAGGGCGGTGCTGGTGAACATCAGCACCATCAGCGCGAGGATGCCGTTCAGCAGCGCGGCCAGCCCCTGGCGGATGCCGCTCATGGTCGAATCGCCGGTGACCACCTTCACGCCCTTGAGGGTCGAGAGGATGGCGAAGCGCGCCTGCAGCGGCGTGGCGCCCGGCGCCAGTTCGACGAGGAAGCCGCTCACCTTGCCCTTCTGCAGGACGGCGGGCGGACCGCCGCCATGACCGTGTACCGAACCGGCCAGGGCTTCGAACGTGTCGAAGGTCATGAACACGCCGCGCTCGTGCGTGCCGACGCCGGTCTTGCCCAGCCGGCCGTAGACCGTGTGCGGCTTGCCGAAGATCAGCAGCTCCGAGCCCAGCGCCGCCTCCCGCGCGGCGCCCAGGATGACGTCGCCTTGCCTCATGTCCCGGTTGATCTTCTCGACCAGCCAGGGCCGCACCGTGAAGTCGAGGGCGGGATCGAAGCCGATGAGATCGACCGAGTCGTGATGGCTGTCGATGCCCGAATGCTCGACCCGCGCGATCTTCTGCGGCGCGGCCCGGCCCACGCTGGCAATGCCGGCCCGGGCGAACAGATCCTGGTCGAGCACGAGGTCGGTCGGCTCGACCGTGAGCAGCGCCGCGGTGATGTTGGTGAGCGCCCCTTCGGGCACCACCATCATGTCGGCGCCCAGCCGGGTGAAGCCCACGGCCATGCTGCTATCGATGCTGCGCATCAGCGTCGCGCCGGTGAACACGACCCCGCTGGCCACCGCCACGGCCATGATCAGCAGGAGGCTGCGCGCCTTGCGGCGCCCGAGATTCTGCAGCGCCAGGCTGGCGAGCAGCCTCAAAGCGTACAGGAGCGCGTGTGCTTCATGTGCTCCAGCTTGGTCGGGATGATCACACAGTCATGGTGCCCGCCGTTGCTCGGCAGGATGCCGACCAGCGTGTCGGTGGAAGTATCGATGACCGAGATGCCGCTCGACTGGCGCTGGAAGCCGCTGAACGGCGTCAGTACGTACTTCCCGTCGTAGGTGATGGCCGGCGTCTGCAGGTCGGGCCCGATGCCCTGGATCTCCTTCTGGATGGTCCAGGTCTTGGTGTCGATCACCATGATGCCGCTATACGCCGGCGACGGATGCAGGATCGAAAGATAGAGCTTCGAACTGTCCATCGAGAAGACCATGTGGAACGGATTGGGATACTTGCCGCGCCACAGCGGATCCTCGACATGCGCGATCTTGCGCCACTTGGTCGGATCGGGATCGCTGCAGGAGAAGATCGAGCAGTTGTTTTCCCGCAGGTTGTTCATCATCACGAGGAACTTGCCGTCGGGCGAGAAGCCGATCTCGTGGCCCGGCGAGTGGATCTTGTCGAACACGACCTGCCACGTGTCCTTGTCGATCTGCTCGACCTTGTACTGGTCCTGCGAATCCTTGTTGAACTGCAGGAAGGCGGCCGGCTCGAAATTCTTTTCAGGGTCCAGGATGCAGATGCCGCCGCACAGGCGCACGACCGTCGCGGCCCAGCGGCCCTCCGGATGCCAGACCGTGCCATCGGCGCCGGTCAGCGTCAGCGGCGCCTCGCCGGGCAGCGAGCCCTCCTCGACGAACAGCTCGCCCATGGGCACCATTTCCCAGTCGATCTTGTTGCCCTTGGTGCCGCGAAGATTGTAGAGCCCGGTCTTCTCGTCGGGATAGATCTTCTTGATAGTGAGCGTGCCACCCTTGATCCATGCTTCCCGTAGCTCAGGGACATTCGGCGTCCAGTCGAAGCGCAGCGCCGCCTTCACCTTCGAGGTGGTGCGATCGAAGCAGGCGGCTATGTCCTTCTGGCCATCAGTCACGAAATAGGACTGGGCGTCCTTCGGGTTGACGGTGACGTGCACGCCGAGGCCGAGCCCGGTCGTCTCGGACACGTTCTCGATCATCTGCATCTGCGTGCCGTCATAGCGCACGCGGTAGATGTTGGTGCCACCCGGCACGTTCTCCGCCGTCACGTTGGTCGGGATGCCGTAGATCAGCGAGTTCTGGCCACCCTGCGTCGAGTTGACGAATTCGAAGCCATGTGTGGGATCGGAACTCGGGAAGGCGCAGAGATGGTGGCTGATCGGATTGTAATCGCCGTAGTTCCAGTACCAGATCGAGCCCAGCACGCGGTTGGAATTGAGATCGATCGCGTAGGTGCCGCCGCCCATCTTGGTCGGCAGCAGCGCCACCCAGTTGCCGAGGCTCTGGCCCCTGATGTCGGCGCGCGAGTCGACGACTTCGCGGGTGATCGGCGATTGCTGCGCACCGTTCCCCGCCGCACGGATGATGCCATTGTCCGACGAGGAGCCGCCGTTCATGGCGCTGTATCCCAGCACGGCGACTTCGGCCGCCGCCGCGGTGCCGACGGCGACGTTCAGCATCGTGCGCCGGCTGACCTTCGTCTTGACCTTGGGCTTGGCCGCTTCTTCGTGGGCCTTGCGCGTCGCCTGCTCGTGCTTGGCGACGAGATAGGCCTGGAATTCCTCACGGTCCTTGGCGAGGACCTCTTCGTTGCGCTTCAGGAATTCGTCGATCGAGTTCTTCGCCGCCGGAAGGTTCGATTCCGCACCTTGTTCGAGCGGGGCGATGAGAGGCGGGACGCTTGCGCCCTGCGGCACCGTGGCGGTCGGTGATTCTCGGGTGGGCTCAGTCATCAGCTGGTCTCCCCTTTTTATGATGCGCGGAGTCTAAGCACGACTTTCTCGAAAACGCATGTGCAATTTGCAGTCGAGGTCGCTGATTTCGTCGCGCGTTGCGGGTAGGCTCTGCGCGAAGGAGTTCGTTGATGGATTACGCCGTCATCATCAGCGCCATCGTGCTCGGCCTCTCCGTGCTTGCCACGGCGGCGAAGTTCCTCGACTGGTTTCTCCACTCCGATCCCCGGACGATGGTGCGCACGCTGCGCTGGATGGCGCTGCTGCTGGTGATCGTGGCGATCCCTCTTCTCGTGATGATGATCATGCGCGAACAGTATGCCGGCGCGATGCTGCTCGGCGCGGCGATGATCCTCGTGCCGACCTTCCTGAAATGGCGTGCGATTCTCGTCCCGCTGCGCGCCGCGTTCGCGCAGTTCCGGGGAAAGCCGCCGCCGTTTGAGATGCCGCCCGTCTGGCAGGATCCCGCGCCTACCGATCCACGGGCCCTGCAACAGGCGGCGGCGCTGCTCGAAGCCTATCTGAAGCAAGCCGCGCCGATTGCTTCAGCGCAGCGGCACATACCTGCCCCACCGGATGCAGAGGGCGACGCAGGCATGACGATCCGTGAGGCGCTGGACGTGCTCGGCCTGACGGAGGGCGCCGATCTCGCCAACGTCCACGCCGCGCATCGTCGGCTGATGCGCGGCGCCGACCCCGATGCCGGCGGCTCTCCCTACCTCGCGGCCAAGATCGACGAGGCACGCGACGTGCTCGTGGGCGCCCTGCGCCCGCGAGCCCGGTCTGCGGATGCGCACGCGCCAGGCCGGCCACGACTGCTCAAGGGTTGAACCCCGGCCTTGGGGCCTGCGTCCTTTCGGGTTCCGCCCCGGCGCGAAGCTTACCTATATAGGAAGCGTCATTGCCTTTTCCGGAGCCAACGATGTCCGTCGACGCCCCCATGACCGCCGCCTACGACAGCAGCAATGTCTTCGCCCGCATCCTGCGCGGCGAGTTGCCGTGCAAGATGGTCCACGAGGACGAATTCGCGCTGGCCTTCCACGACATCGCGCCGCTGGCGCCCGTGCATGTGCTGGTAATCCCGAAGGGCGAATACATCAGCCAGGCGGATTTCGGCGCCAAGGCGCCGCCCGAGATGATCGTCGGCTTCTGGCGTGCCGTGTCGAAGGTCGCGCACGAGCTGGGCCTCGATCCGGAGGGTTATCGTATCGTGGCCAATCACGGACCCAATGGCGGCCAGCTCGTGTTTCATTTCCATGTCCATATCTTCGGCGGGCGGACGATGAGCCATGCGATGGGCAGCATGCCCAAGCCGGACGACGCCGGTTGATCCGGCGCCGCGCCCTGCTGGCCGCCGGCCTTCTCACGCCCAACGCGGCCTGGGCGCAAAAGCAGACACAGCGGCCGGCGGCGGCCGGCGGCTGGTACGCCAAGGGCAAGACCAAACAACAGCCGGTGCGCTTCGCGGGCAAGGGTGGCGTCACGCTGGCCGGCACCCTGCTGTTGCCGCTGTTCAGCGAGATCCAGTACGTGCCCGGCATCGTGCTGGTCGCCGGGAGCGGACCGACCGACCGTAACGGCAACAACCCGCTGGCGCCGGATCGCATCGACCTCTTGAAGGACATCGCCGAGCTGCTGGCGCGCAACGGCATCGCCTCGCTGCGCTACGACAAGCGCGGCATCGGCCAGTCGACGCCGCGGCCGCGCGGCTCGCTGGAGGAACAGGAAGCCTTCTTCGCATGGGACAATTTCGTGGGCGACGTCGAGGCCGCCCATGCCGAGCTGCTGCGCCACGACGAGATCAAACCCTATGCCACCGCCCTGCTGGGCCACAGCGAAGGCGGGTTGCTGGCGCTCGCAGCAAGCCGGTCGCTGGCTGCGAAGAAGCTGCATGCACTGGTACTGGCCGCCACGCCGGGACGCCGGCTGGACGAGATCCTGCGCGCGCAGATCGCGCGTGACGCGCCCCCGTCGCTGCGTCTGCCGACCGATCGCGCGATCGCAGCCATTCTCGAAACCGGCCGCGTGCCCACCAACCTGCCCCCCGAGCTGCAGCTCCTGTTCCCGCTCTATGCCGGGCCGTTCCTGCAAAGCCTGCTGTCCTTCGATCCGGCCGCGGTCCTCGCTGAAAGCCGCACGCCCTGTCTCCTTCTGCAGGGCGCCGCCGACCGGCAGGTCGTACCGATGGAGGACGTGCAGCCGCTGATCGACGCGCTGGGGACGCGCGGCGTGTCGGGTGAGGCCGTGGTGATTCCACAGGTCAGCCACAATCTGAAAACCGTGACCGGCCCGCTCGATCCGGGATTCGGCGGGCCGCTCTCGCCCGCCGTTGCCGCGGCCCTGCTGAAGTGGCTGGTCCCGGCGCTGGGCGCTTGATCGCGTTCCGCGACCGGCCGATCATCGCGGCAAGGATGGAGAACAACATGGCTGTAACAGTGCGCCCGGTGACCGATGCCGTCGGGGCGGAAATTCTTGGCGTCGATCTGCGCCGCTTCAGCGACGAAGAGTTCGCGGCGATCGAGCGCGCCTGGTACGCGCATTCGATGATCCTGCTGCGCGGCCAGCAGCTCAGCGACGACGATCTGCTGGCGTTCAGCCGACGCTTCGGCGAACTCGATCCGCCACCCAACCAGGAGCGCGGCCGCATCAGCCCGCCGGGCTATCCCGACATCTATGTCGTGTCGAACGTCCTCGACACCAAGGGTGACCCGATCGGCGCCCTGGGCGACGGCGAGGCGGTCTGGCACACCGACATGAGCTATCTCGACGTGCCGCCCGACGCGTCGATGCTTTATTCCCTGGAAATCCCGCCGACCGGCGGCAACACCTGGTTCACCAGCATGCAGGCGGCCTGCGATGCCCTGCCCGCCGATCTGCGGGTGAAGATCGAGGGCCGCCGCGTCAAGCACGACGGCACCTACAATTCCGGCGGCTTTTTGCGCAAGGGCGTGACGCCGACCGACGATCCGATGGTCGCGCCCGGCGCCTGGCATCCGGCGATCCTGCGGCACCCGGTCAACGGCCGCGCCACGCTCTATCTCGGGCGCCGCCGCAATTCCTTCGTCGAGGGCTACACGAAGGCCGAATCCGACGCGCTGCTGGAAGAGCTGTGGGCGCATGTCACGCAGCCGCGCTTCATCTACCAGCATGCCTGGAAGGTGGGCGACCTCGTGATGTGGGACAATCGCTCGACCATGCACCGCCGCGATCCGTTCGACAAATCGGCCCGGCGCATCATGCATCGCACACAGATCAAGGGGACGACGAAGCCGATCGCCTTCGCGGCCTGAAAATGAAAAATGGATCGGAGGAAACATGCGGCGGCAGAAGAAGTTCTATGCCTGGGGATACGCCGACGAAGACCTGAGCCCGGACGAGATCCGGCCCTGGGAGGCGGAGATCGCCCAGCGCTACGGCCTCTCCGGCTTCGACGTGAAGCCGCCGCCGAAGGCTGACGAGATCGTCTTGCGCAAGAGCCGCGTCGAGGTGCCATCGGCGCTGCAGGCGATGGTGCACACCGATCACCTGACACGGCTGGAGCACAGCTACGGCAAGGCGGGCTTCGACACGTTGCGCATGTTCATGCGCTCAGTGCCCAACCCGCCCGACGCGGTCGCCTTCCCCGAAAGCGAAGACGACATCGTCAAGGTCCTCGACTGGTGCGACCGCATCGGCGCCAAGGCGATCCCCTATGGCGGCGGCTCGTCGGTGGTGAAGGGCATCGAGCCCTCGGCGGCCTTCGACAAGGTCGTGACGATCTCGACCCGCCACATGGACAGGGTGCTGGAGGTCGATCCGGTGAGCCAGGCCGCGCGTATCCAGGGCGGCATCTACGGGCCCGCGATCGAGGACGCGCTGCGCGACACGCCGTTCACCATGCGCCACTACATGCAGGCCTATCGCTGCTCGACCCTCGGCGGCTGGATCGCCACGCGCTCGGGCGGCCACTACGCCACCCTCTACACCCATATCGACGATTTCGTGGAGAGCACGCGGGTCGTGACGCCCGAAGGCACGCTGGAAACGCGCCGCCTGCCGGGTTCCGGCGCCGGCCCCAGCCCCGACCGCATGTTCATCGGCTCCGAGGGCATTTTAGGCATCATTACCGAGGCCTGGGTGCGGCTGCGCAAGAAGCCGACCTTCCGAGCCTCCGCCAGCGTGCGCTTCCGCGACTTCTACGCGGGCGCCGATGCGGTGCGCGACATCACGCAGGCGGGCCTCTATCCCGCCAACTGCCGCCTGCTTGAGGCGCGCGAGGCGCTGCCCGGCATCCCGTGGAGCAACGAGGAAGCGGTGCTCGTCCTGGCCTTCGAATCGCCCGACCATCCGCTCGACGCCTGGATGAAGCGCGCGCTGGAGATCTGTGCCGCCCGTGGCGGCGTCGCCGACCAGAGCGACGACGACGAAAACGCGCACCGCTCGGGCGCCGCCGGCGCCTGGCGCAACAAGTTCATCCGCGCGCCGCACTATGGCGAGCATGCGGTGGCGCGCGGCATCCTCTCCTCGACCTTCGAGACCTCGATGACCTGGGAGCGCATGCCCGACTTCCACGCGAAGATCACGAGGATCGCCCAGGACACGATCAAGGCGGTGACGGGCCGCGAGGGCACGGTCACCTGCCGCTTCACC
The DNA here is from genome assembly GCA_009772935.1 of Rhodospirillaceae bacterium. Taxonomy (GTDB): domain Bacteria; phylum Pseudomonadota; class Alphaproteobacteria; order Reyranellales; family Reyranellaceae; genus Reyranella. The sequence continues at coordinate 2,492 of WOUR01000061.1, read as the reverse complement.
CATGTCTATCCCGACGGGCCCTGCCTCTATTTCACCTTCGGTGGCCTGTTCGACCCGAAGAAGGACGCGCTGGCACAGTTCATGGAGATCCTCTCGACCTGCACTGCCGCCACGGTGGAGCATGGCGGCACGACCACGCACCACCACGCCGTGGGCCGCTTCCACCGGCCCTTCTACGACAAACAGCGGCCGGAGCTGTTCGCCCGGGCGCTGCGCGGCGCCAAGCGCGAGCTGGATCCGAAGGGGATGATGAATCCCGGTGTGCTGATCGATCCGTGACGGATAGGTGTCAGTGGGTGGCCGGAACCGATCGCGGCAGGAAGAACAACATGACGAGGACGTGACGGACGAGCAGGAGCGCCCCCACGCCCACGAAGAAGAGGCCGGCCGCGACGAGGTAGTCGTCGACCTCGCCGGTGTAGATGATGGTGTTGGGAATCTTGATCAATTCGATGCAGATCTCGGCCATCAGGCCGATCGCGAGCTGGCCTACGCCGTAATTGTGACAGACGTGATCGACGATCGTCTGCCACGCTTCGTCGTTTGTTCCCAACAGTCCGAAGATCTCGCGCAGGGTCCTGCGTTCCTCGAGGACGACGCCCCAGCCGATCATGATGATGCCGATGCCGGTGACGATATCCATCTCTTCATGAATGTCGGGCTTCGACCACAACGACTTGGGGATTTCAGTCAGTGTGATAGCCATGGGAATGCAGATCAGCAGAGAAATCAGGCCAATTGTGTAACGTGACAAGAGAACACGCATCAAAAGACGCATCATCGCAAACTCTCTTCTTTCTGTTGCCTCGGCCAAGCGTGGCCGCGGCGATGCGACCCTAGTCGAACGGCCGGTCGAGGATCAATCTCGGCGGGCGTCATCGACTCGATAGTGAAGCCTCTCCTCGCTAGAACAGGGCCATGATCGACTGGCTCTATTCACTCCCCGAATTCCTTATCCTGACGGCCGGTGCTCTCGCGATGGCCGGCGCGATCCTCGCCCTGCCGTCGTTGGTCCACCGGCTGCCTTTCCTGGTGACGAGCAACGAGAACAACGACTTCGTGCTGCGCATGCAGGCCACGCTGTTCACCATGACGAGCCTGGTGCTGGCCTTCACCCTGGTCGAGGCGGAGAGCAACTTCCGCAAGGTCGACTCGCTGCTGGCGACCGAGGCGTCGCAGATCAACCGGCTCGACCGGCTCCTCAACCGCTATGGCGACGACTCGGTCACGGAACTCCGACTCCCCCTGCTCGCCTACGCGAAGTCGATTGTCGATGATGAATGGCCGGCGATGCTGCGCGGCGAGGCCAGCGACAAGGTCCGCCTCGCCTTCGCGCGTCTCTCGCGCGGCATCCTCGAGATCGAGCCGCGGTCCGCCCGCGAGACCACGATCTATGCCGAGATCCTGAGCTCCTTCGACTCGATCGCGGAGTCGCGCGACGCAAGGCTCAATGCCGTCACGGTCGCGCTGCCCGAGCGCTACTGGCAGGTCATCCTGTTCGCCGTCCTGATGCTGCTGTTCATCACCAGCACCATGGGACGCAGCGCCTTCCGCGCCTATGTGCTCTCGGCCCAGATGGCCGTGCTGGGCGCCTTCATCGGCTTCGTGTTCGTCATGGACCAGCCCTTCAAGGGCCAAACCGCGGTGGATTCCGACGCGCTCCGGCGGACGATCGTCCTGATGGAGAACCGGCACCGCTGAACGTCACGCCGCCAGCATCGAACGCGTCTGCGGGCGGCGATAGCTCAGCGCCTCGGCGATATGCAGGCGGCGCACGGCGTTCGAGCCATCGAGATCGGCCAGGGTCCTTGCAACCCTGAGCGTGCGGTGCCAGGCACGCGCCGAGAGGCCGAGGCGTTCGGCGGCGCGCGCGAGCAGCGCCCTTCCTTCGGCGTCGGGCTCGGCGATGGCGGCCAGAAGGGCGCCATCGGTATCGGCGTTGCAGCGCGGCTTGGACCAGTTGCGGGCGCGGTCTGCAAGAAGGCCGGCGGCCGGGTCGGCTTCGACGGTCGTCAGCTTTCCTTTGGCGTCGAGTTCGGCCAGCCGCTCGCGCTGGACGGTCCTGGCCGCGGCGACGCGAGTGGCGATGTCGGCCGAGCTTTCGGCCGGCGGCGGCAGCGCGAGATCGGCGGCGGCGACCGCCGGCACGTCGATGGTGAGATCGATGCGGTCGAGCAGCGGGCCCGAGAGCTTGGCCTGGTAGTCGGCACCGCAGCGCGGGCCGCGGGCACAGGCTCGGTTCGGATCCATGAGATGGCCGCAGCGGCAGGGGTTCATCGCGGCGACCAGCTGGAAGCGCGCCGGATAGGTGACGTGCGCGTTGGCGCGCGCCACCGTCACGCGGCCGCTCTCCAGCGGCTGGCGCAGGGCTTCGAGCGTGGCGCGATTGAACTCCGGCATTATGTAGGAAACGCACCTAGGGGGCATATTGCAGAGATCGCGCTCACGGGAGGGGAGAAACTTGCATGCCATTTGATATTGAGAAGCTTAGG
>WOUR01000090.1 GCA_009772935.1 Rhodospirillaceae bacterium | reverse complement strand
CCGTGTCGCTCGTTGCGTCGATCTGCAGCGGTCGTTGGGTATCGGCGTCAGCGGGTTCGTTGCCATTGCCGGCGTCCGTGGTGCCGGTTGCTTCCGTACCCGCGCTCGCTGCGGCCGCCGCTGCCGTGTCGGTGTCTACCACGCCGGCGTCCGTACTCGCGCCCACGTCAGCGTCGGCACCTTGCTCCTGTTCGGGCTCGTTCCCATTGCCCGCTGCACCCCAGTCCTCGTCGTCTTCGTCGTCCTCCTCATCGTCATCGTCGTCATCCTCGTCGGAGCGGCGTTTCGAAGCCGGAAACGTGTTCGCTGCCGCGCGCTCTTCCCATTCGGCGACCGTTTTCGGCTTCGGCCGCGCGGTCACAGGCTTCAAGTCGCCCTGCGAACTCGGAGTCGGGAGCGCCAACTCGGTCGCGGTCACGCTGGTGCCTGCTCCAGCCGCCGGGGGTCCCGTCGTCGTCGTCGTCCCGGTAGCGGTCGGCGTCGTCGTCGTGCTCGCGGATGCCGAGTCGCCGGTGTCGCCCGTCACGACGATGGTGGGCTTCGGAGTGCGGCGCGGTTCTCCGTCGGGGCGCGGTGTGTACCGGCTGCTCGGATTCGCCAAGACGCGACTGTACGGGAGCAGCAGCCGGTCCACGTCGACCTGATACGAAGTGCGCACGAGTGTGCCCTCCGTCATCGCGACGAGGTACCACATCCGCGTGCAGTTCGGTTGTTGCAGGACGCGGTCGAAGTCGGCGTCGCTGCCGTCCACTTCGAAGTCGCCTATCTCCGGGGACGCCCAATGGGACCCGGCAGGTATGCGATCGAGTTGGGCGTAGGCGCGCCCGTACTCGTAGAAGTCGTCGAGGACGGCACGGTGCGCCAGCGGTGTGGGCGAAGGGGGATCAGGGGCGCCGTCGCAGAAGCTGTAGCCCTGCGCCAGACTGAGAAACTCGTCGAGGCTCTCAGGGAACGGGCTGGCGCCCACGGGACGTTGCGGGGCCACGAACGGGCGGCTCTGCGGGGTCGGTCCAATGCGGCGCGCGTGGTAGTCGGCTCGGCGACGGACCATCATCAGGCGCGCCTCCAACGACGCTCCTGCGCCTCTGCGGCGATCCGGCCGCCCACTCCCTGCCAACAGGCGACCGTAAAGGCGCAGTCGCGCACGTCGAGGCGCATGCCTCGCGGACGCAGCGTCACACGACCTTGCGTTAGCAGATCGACAGCGAACCCGATCGGAAGCGGCGCGACGCAGTTCACCTGCAAGAACTCGCTCTCCATCTGCGTGGCCACGCGAGGGCGCAGCAACTGGAAGGCGAGCTGGCGCCGGAACGTCGGGTCGCGGTCCAGCGAGACGCAGTGGACCCACGGTACGGCGAGTCCCAGCGCGGCCAGCGACGCGCCCAGATTCCACCCCACCGCATAGCGTGAGTGGCCGATCAGGGCGGCGGTTCGCTCGGCTGCGGTTTCGAGCGAGACGGCGCCTCCGGCTGCAGCCTCTAGGCGAGTGTTGGCCTCGCTGCGACGGACGTTGCGGCCGTCCGGCTCCTCGATGACGTACGAGAGCAGCAGTCGGCCTCGCCCGTCCATAACCGTCACGTGCGATGCCCGCAGCGTAAAGTTGCCGGCCATCAGCCCGTGCACTGGAAGCGGCCGCGGGTAGGCGTAGTTGGTGGTGGCGATGACGATTGCCTCCTGTTCGGACGGCGGGTCCACGTGATCGGGCTGCAGGTAACGACTCGTCACCTGGGCGACGCCGTACGGTGCGAACGAGCAGAAGCCGAGGTGCAGCTCCTGGTCCGGGCCGCTAGCCGGTCGTTCCTCGTGCAGCGCTTGCGGCTCCTCGATTGTGAGGCGGCGGTTGAAGTCGGCGCCCTGCGTCTTCTTCGGGTTGCGACGTTGCACGTCCGCGACGAAGTCCAGCAGTCGTTGGCCGGCCACTGTGGACGAGGGCGTCGTGAAACTCGCCAAGAAGAGCGCGAGCGGCAACATCTCGCCCTTCACGTAGCACGCGTTGCACGCGCTACCACGCCAGCCTCCGTGAAGTTCGTCTCGCAACAGGCGAGCACGGATCGGTTCCGGCACGTCGAGGCGAACGTAGTCGGCGTACACGACGCCCGACGCGAGCGCTTCGTCCACGCCGTCACCTGCCACCAGCGCCTCCTCTGCATCCGCCGCTGCGTCTCGCAGCGTGTCATCGTGCAGCTGCCCCGTCATCACCAGCATGTAAATGAACGGGTGGTCCAGCGTCCGCGACACCTGCTTGGAGAACGCATATCGCAAGCGTTCTTGCGAGGTCGGCGTCAGCCCGAACTCGTACACGACAGCATCGGCCGTGTCGCCCTTCTTGTGCACTTTCTTGTGCGTCAGGCCCTTTGTCGACTTCGGGCGGCGCGTCGCAGCGCGGTGGTGTGCTAGGAACCCTTCCAGCACAGCTCGAGCCTCCAGCACGCCGCGCACCTCGATGGTGAGCGTTTGGTGCCCTACGACGCGGGTGATGCGGGAGACAGGCTGCGCGAGTTCAGGCACGAGACGGCCGAGCTGCTGGAAGAAGTAGAGAGGGTTCCAGAACGGCCCCTTCTCACGGAGGTGGTTCAGCCGGTCGCGGATGAACACCGCGTTGGTGCCGAGTTGAGGCGCGTTCATGGCGATGAGGCGCGCAGAGTGGATCTCGTTCGGGTTGAGATCGCGCTTCAAGGCCCCGTACGCCCGCAGTGCGCGTCGGTCGATGTTACCGATGCGAACGCGTACGACCACCATGTCGTTGATCTCCTTCCGCGCCTGAGGCGAAAAGAGTGTCCGCCACTGCTTCATGAAGGCGACGACGCGGGTCGTCGTCTCATCCATCATCTTCGCGATGCCGGCGAACTGCAGCAGTTCTCGGTTTTGCAACGCTGCGCGTATGGCGGCGCTGTCGAAGCCTTCGGGCTGTCCCTCCAGCGGCGACAGCGGTCGTTCGGGCGCCTCCGACTTCTCCTCCTCGGTCACCTCGCCCTCGCTCGACACGGCGAAACGGCGAGGCACCGCCACTCCCACGCGGTCCATGTCCTCGATCAGCGACCCCGGCACCTTGCCGTCCGCTATCCAGTCCAGCTCTAGGTGTGCCGGCACGAACCCGTGCAGGTCGTCAGCCGTCAGTGCGGCTGCTGCGCGATCCGCGTCGTCTCCGACTTCCTCGAAGCCGGGCAAGTTGGGGCGCACATCCTCCTCAGTGGCCGCCGTATCGGGGCGCGGATGTTCCTCCAGGCCACCTCCGAGCTCCAGCTTGGCAGCCGGATCGGTGGCCGACTTGGCGAGGGCGGCGGCGAGCTCCGCCTCCTCTTCTTCGCCCTCGTGACCTCGCAACCCGCGCCGGCGACCTGGTGTCCGACCCGTTGAGCGCACGCTCCCGCGACTGGCCTGCCGTTTCAGTGCCGGTGTCCGCGGCTGTCCACCGGAACGTGCCGTACGTTCTGCTGCACGACGTTTGCGATCGCGGATGCGCCGTTTCACCAGTGCACATTCGCGCATTGTAAGGGGGCGCCCTTTCGTTTTCGCCTCCTTCTTCATCTCCGTCGCCTCGTCTTCTCCCTCCTCTTCCTCGCTCCCACTCTCGTCTCGCTCGCTGCCACTCTCGCTCTCGCTTCCACTCTCCTTTCCCTTCCCCCCTTTGCTCCTGTCCTCATCCTCGTCGCTCTCGCTGAGACTCAGGTCGCGGCTTACGTCGCTCGCGGTGGCAGAGGAGCGTGGTCGCGCTCGAGTTGGTGCTGCCTGGGGGCGTTCATGTGGTTTGAGTAGGGGCAGCTGCGCCGCCTTACTTCCGATCGCGGACGCCTTCTTCTCGTCTTCGCGTCGTGCGCGCGCAGCCCTTCGTTCGGCGTCTGCTTCGGCTAGTTTGCGCAGCCGCTCTAGTTTCGCAATCGTCGTGGGGCGTGACGACGCGTATTCTTCAAACGTCAAGCCCATCGACGCTGCGGTGCTCTTCCATTCGGCGTAGTCGATTTCGTCGAGCACTACTCGTCGCGCGCCTTCGTCGGCTGCCCTACTCGCTGTCTGTTTCTGCGCTGCCTTAACGGCGGCTTCACGGGGTGCGCGACCCGTTCCACTCGACACCGAACTCGTGCGCGATTCGGTGGAGATTCGGGCCGATGGAGTGCCACTCAACGCACCAGAAATCGTTACTTTGGGCGTTGGGCCTTCTGGGGTGTCGGTGCTGCGCGTTTGCCGTGGTGAGCGGCAAGTTGTTTTTGATCTCCTTCTTTGTGCTTGTGCGCGCGCGGAAGGGGTGTTGAGCCCGGTGGAGATGGACGTGTAGGCGGGGTCGGCTGCGGCGTGGAGCGATGCGTCGCGGATGTTGTCGGTACGGCCGCTGCTTGCAGACGCCGATCGT
>WOUR01000060.1 GCA_009772935.1 Rhodospirillaceae bacterium | reverse complement strand
AAACCCGGCTGACAGCCCGCAAAACGTGACGCGCGAAGGCCTGATCCCCTCGGCCCCAGCCTTTGGATGCCGGACCAAGCTATTCTTCGAGGTGCCCATATAAGTCATGGGTCGCGGGCCCTCAGCGTATTCAGTTTTCAGCTCCGAAAGTTCGAAACCCGCCGCGCGAATGAACTCGTCGACTCTCCGATCAAGGTGACATCCACCGGCCACAAGCCGCCACACCGGCGTGAGTCTATGCTGCCAACGTGCGACGCCGGGCTCCGGAGCCAAGCCGTGCTCGACAAACAGTAACGTTCCACCGGGCTTGAGGATCCGTCGCATCTCGCGTAGCGCGGCCAGCGGATCGGGGATCGGGGATCGGGGATCGAGCAGAGAGCCCACGTCATCACCAGCGTGTCGATGCTGTCGTTGTCCAACGGTATCTCGCTTGCCGAACCCTGCAACAGCTCCACGGGGGCAATGGCCTTCGCGGTCCGTCTCTGCGCCATGGCCAAGAGTCGCCTGGAAGGGTCAAGCCCCACGACCGCAGTCACGCCAGAGGCGTAGTGTGGAAGATTGAGGCCGGACCCGACGCCGACCTCGAGCACGCGACCGCGCGCCGCCGGGATCAGTTCGCGCCGAAACTTCTGCATCTGGCGCTGGCGCATCACCAGATCGAGCAGCGTCGGCAGGACCCAGCGTTCGTACAGGCTCATGGCCGCGCTCCGTCGCGCCATCGGCGCGCCACTTGGGAGATCACGGTGAGCGATTCCTGCGCGCCATCGGCGACGCCCTTCTCGAAGTCGCCCTCGACGCGGCCCATCTGGTTGGTGACGTGGGCACAGCAGAGCACGGGCCTGTTCCGTGCCGCGGCAAAGGCATAGAGCGCCGCCGCTTCCATTTCCACGGCCAGAATCCCGTCATGCTCGGCGGCAGCGATTGCCTCGCCGGTCTCCCGGAACGGCGCGTCTGTCGTCCAGGTGGCGCCGACCTGCACCGCCACGTTGGTTCCGGCGAGGGGCTCCTCCGCAAGCCGGATCAGGCGCCCGTCGGCCGCGCTGTACTCGGCGGGTGGCAGATAGTGGTAGCTCGTTCCCCCGTCGCGAAGCGCGCGATCGATGATGATGAAGTACGGCGGGGTCCGAACTGACAGGACCTGGCCGGCCGATGTCATGCTGACAAGAAACCTGCAGCCCGAGGCAAACAGTTCCTCGGCGACCAGAACGGCGAAAGCCGCACCTACGGCGCACCCAACAATACCATAGCGCGAACCCTCATGCTCAAAAGCGTAGAGGTCGGTATGATAGCAGGCCCACGCGGAGAGTCGGCGCGCACGGCCAGCTGCGAGAAGATAGCGGACGATGTCTCCGTCGGGATCGAGGACGCAGACGTCGGGGACGGGGCCATTGGGAATGCCCTTCTGGCGGCGTGCCTCCCTGAGGAAAGCGTCCGATGTAAAGACCGAGGGCGCCAGATGGTCCTTGTGGCGGAGGATTGGCAGCGGTGCCCCACTGTCGTCTCGCATTCGTGTTTTCCTCCTGGCCAATCCGCGAGCAGGGAGAACTGTCGCCAATTTCCCGCCGTCATGTCTTCGAACGCTCACTGGCCGACACCGCGCTGAGGGCGATGAACGCCGCGCCGAAAGTCGTGAGGCCTGCAAACCGAGCATCGAACGGCGCCAGAGCACGCGCAAACAGACTGACCGGTGGGTAATAAACGGCACTGCGGACTGCCGTGACGGACAGCCCTGCCTGTTCCGCGAGGCCGCGCAGCTCACCGGCCGTGCGGAACCGCGCCTTCTTCCAGGTCGCCGCGCCGAGCCACCCCCGCACCCTGCGGAGCATCGCCCACACACTCCAGCGGCCGAGTTCCCCGAGCACCAGGCGCCCTCCGGGCCGAAGCACACGGGCCATCTCGCGAACCGCGCGCCGGGTATCGGCCACGAAGCAGAGAACGGTGACGGAGACGACGACATCGAACGTCGAATCGGGGAAAGGAAGCCGTTCCACCCGACCTTCCAGGAAGGTCGCCTGAACACCCGCTTTGGCCGCACGCGACCGCGCAGCAGCGAGCATTGCGCGATCGGGATCGACACCGGTCACCTCCGCCCCTCTTTCCGCCGCGACGCAGGCCAGCACGCCATCGCCGCAACCGGCGTCGAGGACACGCGCCCCTGCAAGGTCACCCATCATGTCCAGGATCAGGCGATGCTCGATCGTCTCGGTGATCGTGCCGAGCGACGTTCGACGCCAGGAGGTGTAGGCTTCCGGACCGATCACCGTTGGTATGGTCGTCTTGCTCATGCGAGCGCCTGCAGCATGGCGGAGGCCGGCACAGCGATCATCCAATCAGCCGAGCGGTAGCCCGGCCGCCTTCCATTCCGGAAAGCCTTCTTCCAATCGCCGTACCTTGAAGCCGCGGGCCCGCAAGGCGGCGACCGCCTCGAACGACATGACGCAATAGGCGCCTCGACAATAGGCAACGATCTCCTGGCGCGGATCGAACTCGGCGAATCGCGCCTTGAGATCGCCGATGGGAATGTTGATGGCCCCCGGCAAATGCCCCATCTCGAATTCATCGGGAGGGCGGACGTCGAGAACTGTGACCAATCCGTCGCGGAGACGCTCAACCAACTCCTTGCGTGACACGGGCTCCATATCATCGCGGGCATCGAAATAGCCGCGAATGACCCGATCGACTTCGGCCAGATTGCGTTCGGCGACCTGCCGCAAAGTCGAGAGCAGGACCAAGACCGTGTCGTCGGTCAGCCGATAGAGCACGAACTTGCCGCCACGCCGCGAGGCGACCAGCCCCGCGCGTCTCAGTTGCTGCAGATGCTGGGACGTGTTGGCGATTGAAAGGCTCGTGCGAGCGGCGAGCGTTTCCACGGATCGTTCGCCCTGCGCCAAATGCTCCAGCAACTCCAGCCGGTGCGCATGACCAAGCGCTCGGGCCACCGACGCAAATCCGGCGAAAATGCTCTGCTTGGGGCCGATTGACATCGCGGTCTCACCTATGATTACATCATTCAATAGATTAATTGAATATATCCATTCAAACTTTGGTTTGCAAGGATTTCGCCATATGTCGGCGCTGCTGCTGGCGAATGAAGCACCTATCCGGCTCACCTTCTTTTTGGCCATCCTTGCTGGGATGGCTGGGTGGGAGGTTGCAGCGCCGCGACGGTCGCGGCAAATCCCGCGCCGACTACGCTGGGCCAACAATCTCGGCATCGTCGTCATCAACACGATCCTGGTGCGTCTGACCTTCCCGATCCTGGCAGTCGGTCTTGCCATCATGGCGGAAGAGCACCGTTGGGGCCTGTTCAACGTGCTCGGTCTACCCGATTGGCTCGCTTTCGTGATGTCGATCCTGGCGCTCGATCTGGCGATCTACCTCCAGCACGTCATGTTCCACGCCGTGCCGGCTCTTTGGCGGCTGCATCGCATGCACCACGCCGACCTCGAGTTCGACGTCTCGACGGGTCTGCGTTTTCACCCTGTCGAGATCGTCCTCTCCATGGGCATCAAGCTCGCCGTGGTCGCAGCACTTGGTCCGCCTGCCGCCGCCGTGCTGGCGTTCGAGGTGTTGCTGAATGCCACCTCGATGTTCAACCATGGCAACATCCGCGTCCCGGCGGGTCTAGACCGCGCCCTCCGCTGCATCGTCGTGACGCCCGACATGCACCGCGTCCATCACTCGATCTACCCCTACGAGACTAACAGCAATTTCGGCTTCAACCTGCCTTGGTGGGACCGCCTGCTCGGCACCTATCGCGCCCAGCCGAAGGACGGCCACGAGGGCATGATCATCGGCATCGAGCAGTTCCGCACGCAGCGCGACCTCTGGCTCGACCGAATGCTGGTCCAGCCTCTGTGCGGGCCGGCCAGCGGCTACCCGATCAATCGGGAGAACAGGGACGAAAAATGAACGCGCGCCGCCTCGCTCCGCGCCTGCTCCTCCTTGCCTGCGTCGCCCTGGCCGTTATCTGGGTGGGACTCAATCGCAGCCGGCTCGACCCAGCCGTGCTCGATACCTGGCTTGCGGGGCTGGGCATCTGGGCGCCTGTCACCTACGTCGGCCTTTATGTGGTCGGAACCGTGGTCTTTGTGCCTGGCTTGCTCTTTGCGTTGGCGGGGGGCGCCCTGTTTGGGCCGGTCTGGGGGGCGATTCTCAATCTTCTCGGGGCAACGATCGGGGCCGGCCTCGCCTTTCTGATTGCCCGCTATGTCGCCGGCGATTGGGTGGCGCAGAAAGTTGCCGGACGACTGAAGCGCCTGATCAACGGTGTTGAAACCGAGGGCTGGCGTTTCGTGGCCTTTGTCCGCCTCGTGCCGTTGTTTCCCTTCAACCTGACCAACTACGCGCTCGGCCTGACGCGCATCGGATTCTGGCCCTATGTCGTCGCCTCACTGATCTGCATGGTCCCTGGCGCGGTTGCGTACACCTGGCTCGGACATGCCGGCCGGGAGGCCATCGCCGGCGACACCTCGGCCATCCGGTACGGGCTGCTGGCGCTCGGCCTCCTGGCTACGATCGCCTTCCTGCCGCGACTGATCAGCCGCATGCGAAAGGGCGAGGCCACGACCTGGACCGAGCCCGATGAATTGGACCGGAAGATCGAGAGCGGCAGGCCTTTGACAATCCTCGACGTTCGCGGCGCTGACGAATTCACCGGCCCACTCGGGCACATTCCCGGCGCGGTCAACATCCCGGTCGGCGAACTCGACCGCCGGTTGGATGAGTTGCGCTCGAGCGCCAATGGTGATGTCGCTGTCGTCTGTCGCACCGACAGGCGCTCGGCTGCGGCACAAGCGATATTGCGCAACGCAGGCTTCAAGAACGTGGTGGTCTTGCGCGGCGGCATGGAACGCTGGGCGGCACTTGGCCGCAAAACCGTCCGAGACGGTTCCGACAAGGCACCCATGGCAACCTAGCCGACGTACCCCATGCGGATCGAAAGGAAGAACATGAGAATGTGCAGAATAGCTTCGGTAGCAGTAGCGGCCACCGGCATTGTCCTGACGCCGGCTTGGGTCTGGGCTCAGCAATCGCCAGAAGCCTCCAGATATGGTTACGGTCCGCACATGATGGACTGGGGCGGAGGATGGTTCGGTATGATCTTCGGCCCGCTCTTCATGATTCTGGTCCTCGCTGTCGTGATTGCACTCGCCGCCTTTCTGGTGCGGTGGATTGGTGGGCCGTGGCACGGGACGCAGCCGCCGCACAACGTACAGCCGGGGCGTATGCCGCTCGATATTCTCAAGGAAAGGTACGCGCGCGGCGAGATCGATAAGGGAGAGTTCGAGGAACGCCGTCGTGTGCTCGGCGACTGATCCGCGACGCTAACCCACCTGGGGTCGCCGTCGGTTTGGGGATCAGGTCCATTTGCTCATAGGAGCGGATGGCTTCAATGCTCACGCCGGACTTCTGCGACAGAACGCCGACGGTAATCGTTGCAAGCGCTGGCATGGCGGCGGCTTTGCCTCGGAACCGTAAGGGACTCACCTCCCGAACCGGGACAGCCCTTCATGGTGGCAGAATCACTGTGCCGGGACAGTCTAATTTTGGATGGTCATCTCCGCGGTGCGATGACGCGAGTCATTGGGCTCCGTGAAGTGGCCGGCGGTGCCTATCGGTGACGCGCGGCCGGCGCTTTATCCTGGCGACCTTCTTTCGCCAGAAGCAGTTGTCTTCAGCGAGTCTGTAATCGATCGCCTTCATTTCGACGCTATTCTGGGCTCACCTTGAGAATAGTTTTCGAGAGGGGCCACGAGCCGCGTGCAGTCCCTTGGTGAGGAGCTTCGGCAACAAATGGGGATCCACATGCGTGTGACTAATCTCGCAGCAATATGTCTGGCTCTGGCGTTCGCTTTTTCAACTTCTTCTATCGCGCAGACCGATCGGGCGAAGCCCACCGGTAGCGTGGGCGGGACGCCGCAAGGAGGCACGGTAATGGCCCCGGCAACGACCGCTAAGCCTTCCGACTCAGGCCGGCCGGTCAGGGCGCCCGGTGGAATGGCGGCGACGCCCTTGACGGAATCCGAGTGCGGCACTCTTGGCGGTTCCGTGAAAACGAACATTACGGCCTGCCTCAGCGGCAAGGCTTGCCAGACCACGGGCGAAGACAAGCAGGTTCATGCAGTCTGCATTTCGAAGCAGTGACGATGGCGCGGCGCTGAATTGGATTGAGGAGGATCACATGCGCATGACGAGTCTTGCGGCAGCATGCTTTGCTGGAACGTTGGCCGTCTCGGCCTCCGTTTTCGCGCAAATGGATCGGAACAAGCCCGCCGGAGGTGCGGCCGGGACGACGCAGGGAACCACGGTGGCGCCCCCCGCAGCGACAACGATACCCACCAGCCCGGGGCGGCCGGCCAGGGTGCCGGGAGGATTGACCGTGGCGCCCTTGACCGAGGCGGAATGCAAGGGGCTGGGCGGCAAGCTCGCAGTGAGCAACACCTGCTCGACAGGGGCGGATTGCATACGCGCCGATCAGGACGGCGTGCTGCATCACTCCTGCATTACAAAGCAATAGCGGGCGCAGGTCCGGCCGAACTTCTCGACCGCGGACCGTTAGCTCAAGCACGCTGCTCGTCACATTTCATCGTAGGCGGCGTCCTTGCTGCAAGTGGCTGTTCGCGGCCATTGCAGATAAGGACAGTCTGCAACGTGTAGCTCGATCATCGTCAATGTCAGCATGTTCGACATGCAGACCGACACTTCGTCGGACGAGCTCACTTCGTCCTTACCGAAGGATATGATCGAAATCGTGTCTCCTGGTCGAGCGTGATTGCAGAGGTAAAGAGCAACTCGGCCTTTGATGACGGGGAGATTGCCGAGTTCGCGCAGCCGGCAGAGGATCTTCCGTGCTTTGTCGATTTGCCGTCGATTCAAAGATCAGAGATCGCCAGAAAATTAATGCGACACGCCGGCGGTGATGCGGTTCAGCAACTCCCTCTGCTTGGGGTCAGTCATAACCCTTGTGCGCGCCGGCACCATGACGTCGGAGAACGACTTCCTGTCGACGTCGCCGACGATCTCCATGCCTGCAGCCTCGGCTGCTTTGCGTGCCGATGCCTCGTCCTCGTCCCATATCTCGCGATGGTAGATGACCGATTCCTTGGCGGCGCTGCGGATGATGGCCTGGTCCTCATCGGAAAGCGCATCCCAGATCTTCTTAGAGAACACCAGGATACTCGGCGTCCTGTTGTGCTCGGTCAGGCTATAGAATTTTGCCACTTCGTAGTAGCGCGACGCCTCGTAGGTCGGCAGATCGAACTCCCCCGCGTCGACCACGCCGACCTTGAGAGAATCGTAAAGCCGGGGGTACGGGATCAGCGTGGGAATGGCGCCCATTGCCCGCAGTAGCGGCGCCAGGATATCGCCCGACTGAACCCGGACGCTCATGCCTTTAATGTCGGCCGCATTCCGGATCGGCTTCTTCGCGCTGTAGAAGGAACGCGCGCCGACGTCGTAGAAGCCGAGGCCGATGAAGCCCTCGCTCTCCATGTCCGCGAGGATCTCCTCGCCGATCGGTCCGTCGAGCACCTCGCGTTGGTGCGCCTTCGACTTGAAGACGAACGGCAACGAGGGGACGACAGTGGCCGGCACGAGATTGTGGAATGCCGCGATCCCGACACGGGCCATGGCGAGGTCGCCGACCCTGACCTGTTGGATCGTGAGGTCGTCCGTACTGGTAGCTTGCCGCACCTTGATGGTGTGCCTGCCGCCGGTCCGCTCGCGGATGAGCTTGCCCATGTAGTTGACGGCCTGCACCGAGGGGTTGTTGGCGGCGCGAAGGTCTGAGGACCGAAACTCGTCGGCCTGCGCTGCGGTCATGCCGAGTGCGACCGCAAATGCAACGATGAAGCTCTGCGTGCGCATCACTTTACCTCGCTACTTCAGACCCCTTATTAACCTGCCTGCGAGCCTTTATGGATCGTGCCGCTATTTTGAGTAGAGCAATGATAAGCGAGAAACGCCTTTCTACATAGAAAGTGAGAATTGCGGCACCTCACGTTGATGTTACACACAATCTGCAGTTGGCGTTGGTGGAACCTGGAATCCCCTATTGTTCTCAATGGCTAAGGCTGCCGGGCGCGACCAAATGAATTCGCTTGGCGCATGGCTACCACGCTGGTGATCGGGCCGTTGGTCCCTTGTATCTCGAATGCAGTCTGCGCGCTCGAACGGTGCTCACCACGGTTGAATAAGGCCAATGCACTTAATTGCAGCGTTGCAACGTGGTCGGGCCCGCCCAATGTCAGTATTCGGACGCATTCCTCGGATCCCATCAAAGGATCGTAAAATGACTACTGATGCTGCCCTCGGGGCCCTGATCGATCAAATCCACTTGGCGCGGGAAACCTACTACCTTCGCAAAGGCCAGGAGCTATCACGCATCAGACATGGGCTGACCGCCACTGCCCAGCACCAGCTAACCAATGCTGCAGACGCGGCTTGGAAGGAGGCGGAGGCGGCCCTTTGGCGTTACCGAGCGACCCACTGAGCGCCGGGTGGCCTAGGCCATGGACCTTGCTGCGGGAACGCGATTTCTGATCAGCGAGGCTCAGGAGGCGACGCACCTCGTCGAGCGACGGGCCGGGATCGTGCGCCCGACAGACGACTGCAGGCGTTCGGCGTGGCCCGAGCGGTAAAGGCGGTAGCCGCCGGAGCTGCGCGGCGGGGCGGGCAGCAGGCCAATGCACTCGTAGAAACAGATGGTCTCGACGCTGACTGTCGATCGTTTGGCAAGAATGCCGATGGAAATGAAGTCTCGGTCGGTCATGGTATCATTGATAGTTGATTGAGCTGCCTCTTGAGTCTGTGGCAACTACAGAGTGTAGCTTTCGGCCATGACCTCCGACACGCACATCACATCAAACTCCCGGCAGGCGAGTGGTGACACGGCGAAAGCCGTGGTTGCGACCGGCGGCCTGCTCGCAGCGCTTGGCGTAGCTTCTTGTTGCGCCCTGCCCATCGCTCTTTCGATGCTGGGCATTGGCGCAGCATCCTTGGTGGGATCGGCTATCTGGGGCCGCCCCCTATCAGCGTGAACTCCTGCTGGTTGCGGCCCTATGCCTTGTCGCGTTCGCTTTCCTGTCGTGGCGACGACGGCGGGCGAGGGCGAGCGGCTCGTGCACAATCGCGCCGACCCGCACGCAAACCGTTGTCGGCTGGCTCAGCCTCGCTTCCGTGGCATTCGCCGTGGCGCTGATCGCCATCACTTTCTGGATCGAGCCTCCGCTGTGATCGCGCCCACGATGAACATCGTGCTGCAATCGACGTTCACCTGCCCGGAATGCGGGGCGGCCAAGGTCGAAACCATGCCGACCGACGCCTGCCAGTATTTCTATGAATGCACATCGTGCGGCAGGCTGTTCAAGCCCAAGCAAGGCGATTGCTGCGTGTTCTGCTCCTATGGTTCGGTACCATGCCCGCCCATCCAACAGGGCGGGGCGGACGACTGTTGTCGGCATAGCTAGAGCGCGCTCATCAGAGACATTCGGTTAAGGGTAACCTCGCCAACGATTCGGTCGCCAATGCCGTGATCGCCGACTATCGCGGCGGCGAACCCGTCGGCATCAATTCGACGCCAACCTTGTTCATCAACGGCCAGCCCTTTCGCGGCGTAGTCTCCGTCGAGAAGCTCGAAGGCGTGTTCGGCAAACTCGTCAAATGAGCCGGTTAGCGTGCCGGCGCCTGCCTGACTTTGATAGTAGCAACTTCAAAATTGAGAGAACGTCTAGCAGGCTATTCAAACTCCAACAGTCTACACGCTGCGCTAACCAAGATGCTTGGTATCGCACTCCGGCGTTCCGCTCGTTCGAAAATGGAGCGAGAGAGACGTGTCGAGCGCCGACGATGGCGGAGCGTTCCGTTAAATTTGGGTAAACATTGCCTTGATCATGTCGTCGAGCCGCCGCACCTGCTTCAACGGCGCACTGCTTTGCGGTTCGGAGCGTGCCGATGCCAAGCTTGCAAGGACCTCCTCGCATTGCCGGGAGGTCTTGTCTTGCAGGAAGTCAAAGCCAGGCCCGAAGCCGAATTGTTCCTGCAAGATTGCTCTTCCCGCTTCGATGCTGTTGACGAGGGCTTCTGCCGCTTGATGGCTGTCAGGGACTGACATGAACGCCGTGACGTGTGCTTCGATCTTCCGGAGCGCCTCTACAAGGTCGCTGACGTGAGGCACCCGGTGTTCCGCCTGCCGTCCGTCTCGCAGGTGATGATCTGCCGACGGTGCCCCCGGCACGGCCGAGCCTGACGGTAGCTCGCCTCGAGCGTGAAAGGCACGGGCAGAGCCGGCGAGCGCGTTCAGGATCGGGCAGTCTGCCGCGGGGCCCGTCTGCGGGCAGCACGATACGAGACCAGCAAGCGCCTTCTCGACTTGATCGTGATCGGTCCGGCGATGGCGTCGAATGTCGGCAAGGTGCCGATCGGCAATTCCGTAGATGTCGGCACAGGTTCCCGACTGCGCCTGACTGATGGTGATCATTTCGCGGACGGCCTCGACGGAAAAGTCGAGATCTTGAGCGCCACGAATGAATATGAGCCGCTCGACATCTTCGATGCGGTAGAGCCGCAGGCCACCTGCAGCAGCAGCCGGCTTTGGGATCAGGCCCAACCGCTCATACGAGCGGATGGCATCAATGCTTACGCCGGACTTCTTCGACAGAACGCTGACGGTAATCGTAGCAAGTGCAGACATGGCAGCGGCTTTGCCTCGGAACCGTTTGCCGTCACCCTCCCGAACCAGGAGAAGTCGAATAATAGAGGACTGGCCGCCGCCCGGTACTACAATTTGCGCGAAACCAGGAGGTCGTCTCGTTACGCGACGCCGCCGGAAGCGTCAGGGTGGGCTCCTGCGCCTTATAGTTTGCGGGAGGGCGGCACAGCTTTCCCGGTGTTGCGCGGGAACCTCTCAACTTAGGTGCTGCGCCACTTGGAAGAAGGTCACCTCCAGCTCCCGCGCCGTTTGGCATCCTGGCGGAGACACCTCGTGGACAGGTCCGCGATTTGGGCCTGAGTCGGAATCGGGGTGGCACTGTCCGACGACTTCCGCCCAAGTTCTTGGGCCGACGCCGCAAATCCGTTCAGGCAATAAGGACAGCCCTGCTGTACTCCCGACGCGGTCAGCCGGTAGCGACGGAGCGGATATAGAAGTCGAGCATCGCGTTCAGCGATTCAGGGTTCTGCCGTAGACGGCTGCGCAGGGCCGCGCCCTCCCAACAGTCGACCAGGATATTTGCCATCTGCCGGACATCGCACGCGGTCGAGATCTCGCCTCTCTTCCGGGCCTCCTCCAGGCAGGTGGCCAAGGCGTTGGCGATCGCGGAAAAGCACCACTCGATCTTGTGCCGGAACACCTCGCTGACGCCCGACAGCTCCTGCCCCAGGCCCCCTAGGAGGCAACCCATATAGCCATCCTTCTGGTACGACTGCTGCGTCTGCTCGAAAAAGAGACGCACCCGCGCGAGTGGCGGCAGCTCCTTGTCCCGGAGGCAGGCATCGAGGCCCGCGTGGACTTGCGCTATGTAGGCGTCGATGACCTCCAGCGCAAAATCCTCCTTGTCCGCGAAGTGATGATAAAAGGAGCCTTTGGGAGTCCCCGTGGCGGTAAGCAGGGCCTGGATGCCCAGATTGTTGTAGCCCTGCTTCAGAAGCATGCTGAGGCCCATGTCGATCAGGCGTTGCTTGGTTGAATGCATCATTGCAACGTCATCGGCATTGTGCGGGCAGAGTTGGGTTGGGGCTATCCGCGGCTCCGGCGCCCGGAAGGACATTCTCTCCGGGCGCCGGGGAGAAAGTCTAGCCCCTTGTCTTCGCAATCATGTGATCGATGACGTGGCTGTGCTCATGCTGAGGGCTGAACATGATGATCTCCGCGTCTGCGTCGACCTTCACATTGTGCCCAGGCGGCCAGTAGAACAGGTCGTTGGTGTTGACCACCTCCTGCTTGCCGGCTGCATCGGTCGTGGTGAGCTGGCCACGCAGGACAAATCCCCAATGCGGACATTGGCAGAGGTTTCCTTCCAGCCCTTGGAAGAGGGGGGTGGTGTCGACGCCCGCAGCAAGGGTGAAGCACTCCCCGCTGATCTTGCTGTATCCGCTCACGTCACCGAAATCCTTGCGCTGACGGATGACGGCGCCCGGGATTTCCATCCTAACGTCCACTTGTTCCTTCGCGACTCGCATGCTTTTCCTCCACTAGACCGATCAGTCTAGTGGAGACTGGGGTCGCTGGCCACCGCTGTCAAGCGCGCGCGCTTCATCCGGGCATCGGCTGTTTCAGACGGGCTTCCGCGCCATGAACGGATATCCGTAGACGGCGAATTTCCGCGCCTTGTCCTCGCCGCCCGCCCCCTTGAAGGTGTCGACCGCCGGGCCGATCTGCACGTCCACGAAGCCGCTGTCTTCCAACATCTTTTGCCAGACTGCACACGGCAGACCACCGGCAATTCAAGCGGTCCATAGATCGACGATGCGCATCGCCGACTCGGGAACGGGTTTGCCGTTCGCTATGTCGGCGAACTGGAGTCGGCCGCCCGGACGCAGCACGCGGTAGATTTCCGAGAACACGGCCCTCTTGTCGGGGCAAAGGTTGATGACGCCGTTGCTGATCACCACGTCCGCCCAGCCGTCCTCGACCGGCAGGCGCTCTGCCAGACCTTCGCGGAACTCGACGTTGCCCTGCGCGAGCATGCGGGCGGTAGATCGCGACTTGGCCAGCATCTCTTCGGTCATGTCGATGCCGATCACCTTGCCACCGGGACCGACCAGATGGGCCGCAACAAGGGAATCGAAGCCTGCGCCCGATCCGACGTCGACGACACGCTCGCCCTTCGCCAGCGGCCGAAGTGACAACGGATTTGCCACGCCGGCAAACGACTCCACGGCGACATCCGGCAACGATGCGACGAACGCGTCATCGTATCCGAGATGCTTTGCCAGAAAGCGACCGGTGTGAAAATGGTGAGCGCCGTACGGGTCGATCGCGACCTCGCGGTACTTGCTCTTGACCTCCTCTCGGAGGGCCTCGGCATCGAGGCCGACATCGTCTTCAGCAACAGTACTCATGGGCAATCTCCCTGTGGTCACTCTGGTTGGCGTAAAATTACGCGTCTCACTGTTCCGACACGCCCGCCTTCCGCAGGCCGTCGAGGTACATGTCGATCTGCTCGGGCCGCTTGAGATAAAATAAATGCTCGCGAGCGAAGCTGACGCTGAATTCCGGTTTGACCCGCTTGAGGTCCCCGAGCGCAGACTGCACCTGACTTTCGTCGCCCATATGACCGAGGGCCGAGACCAGATGAGCGTGTGCCCAATACAGGGCTCTGGGCAACTGAATCGACTGGCGAGCCCATGAGGCGGCATCGGCATATTCGCCCCGGAACAGGTGGGCAAGCGACCGGTAGGAATAGAAAGCCCAGCGGAAGGGATCGTGCGGGCTCAGCTGGATGGCGATCTCGAATTGACTGATCGCTTCGTCGAGCCGGCCCTCGTAGGCGTAGGAGTCGCCCAGACCGCAGTAGCTGACAGCGAGCGCCGGGTTCAATCCAATGGCATGCTGGAGAGCCTCAATCGCTCTGTCGTATTCACGACGGGCGAGATGAACGCGACCCATCGTGAAGAAGCTGTTGGCGTCCTGGTCATCGAGTTCTATGCCGCGCTGCGCGGCAAGTAGCGCTTCGTTCATGCGGTTGTCGTCAGGCGGCGCATCGAAATACACCATGCTGAGGACGATGGCGTAGGCCAACCTGGAGTGGGCGTGGGCCAGATCGGGATCGAGTTCGATGGCGCTTCGCAGAAACTCCTGGCACTTCCGGTTGGCTTCAGGTGTGAACTTGTAGAACTCCGAAAGGCCGAGTTGATAGAGATCCCAGGCGCCAAGATTCTTGCGGGGGCGCCGCTCCGCCTTCTTCTGTTCCACCAAGCCAAGTTCGGCCTCGATCCGGGACGCCACATTGTGAGAGATGTCGTCCTGGAGTTCGAAGATGTCTGCCGTGTCGCGATCGAAGCGCTCGGACCAGACGCTTTGCTCGCTTGCGGCGTCAGCCACCTGGACGGTGATCCGAAATCGCGACCCAGCCTTGCGCACGCTTCCCGTGACGAGATAGTCGGCGCCGAGCTTCTGTCCAATGCTCCGCATGCTCTCCTTCGATCCGCGGAAAGCGAAGGCGGGATTGCGGGCAATCACCGTAAGCCAGCGGTTCTTGGCCAGCGACGTCGTGATGTCCTCGGTGATGCCGTCGGCCAGGTAATCCTCCGAGGAGTCCGCGTTCAGGTTCGTGAAAGGGAGCACGGCCGCCGTCGGCCTGGCCGAAGCCGCCGGACTGACCGAGTCACCGGGCGCAGCGACTGGCTGGGTGTTCGCAATCGGCGCGATGAATCGAAAGCCTCTTCCGTGGACTGTCGTGATGGTGTGCTGCGCGGCACCGTCATCTCCGACGGCGCGTCGGGCGGCCTTGATCTGGCTGCTCAGAGCCGACTCCGAGACGATCCGGTCGCCCCAGATCTCGGCGAAGATCTCCTCCTTCGTGACCGTCCGGTTGGGGTTGCGGGCAAGGAGCACGAGAAGATCGAACACCTGAGGCTCGACTGGAACGCGCTCGCCCTTCTCGCGAAGCTCGAAATGAGCCGTGTCGAGTTCGAAGTCGCGGAAGCGGACGAGATGTGCGGCGTCCTCGTCGGAACTAAAATCTACCCGATACGCATGGATCGGCCGGCTGATGTTCTTGACCGATTGCTCGCCGAGCGAGACGAGCCGTACCGGCACGTTGGCGCCGATATGATCATAGACCTGCTTCGACAGAACGATGCCGCCCGGTTCGGCCAAGCCTTCCAGGCGCGCGGCGACGTTGACGCCGTCGCCGTAGATATCGCCTCCCTCGAGCATGATGTCACCGAGGTGAAGACCGATCCTGAGCTGTAGCCGGCGTGTCTGCGCCGCGCCGGCGTTGCGCGTGGTGAGCTGACGCTGGATCTCCACCACGCACTGCAATGCATCGACCACGCTCGAAAATTCCGCCAGCGCGCCGTCGCCCATCAGCTTTACGATGCGACCGCCGTGGCGACCGACCGCCGGGTTGACCACGTCGTTGAAGACTTCCTTGAGTCGCTGCAGCGTGCCGGATTCATCGACCTCCATGAGGCGGCTGTATCCGACAACATCCATCGCGACGACGGTGGTCAGCTTGCGCTCCATGGTGGCCTCCCTTTCGGCACGATGGTCCGTTCAGGCTGGGTCCTGAACGTAACCATCGAGCAGGACCGTGGACAAGTATCGTTCGGCGGAGTCGGGCAACAGCGTGACGACCGTGCGGCCCTTCATTTCGTCGCGTGCGGCAAGGCGCATCGCGCACGCCAGTGCGGCTCCCGACGATATGCCTGCCGGAATTCCTTCGAGCGCGGCCAGGCGCCTCGACGTGCCGATCGCCTCGTCGTTGCTGACCAGCATGACTTCGTCGATCAGGCTGCGGTCGAGAACATCCGGCACAAAGCCGGCTCCGATGCCCTGGATGAGATGAGGCGAGTGCGTTCCTCCCGACAGCACCGGGCTGTTTTCAGGCTCGACGGCCACGACGTGCAGCTTGGGATTGCGCGCCTTGAGGACTTCGCCCACGCCGGTCAGCGTGCCGCCGGTGCCGACACCCAACACCACCGCGTCGATTACGCCATTGGTATCGCGCCAGAGTTCCTCGGCGGTGGTGCGGCGATGGATGTCCGGGTTGGCCGGATGGCCGAACTGCCAGGGCATCACCGCCCCGGGCGTGGCAGAGATGATCTCCTTGGCTTTGGCGATCGCGCCGCCGATGCCTTGCTGGCGCGGCGTGAGCACAAGCTCGGCACCGAGAAACCGCATCAGCTTGCGCCGCTCGACGGAAAAGCTGTCCGGCATCGTGAGAATGCAGCGATAGCCTTTGACGGCACAGGCGAAAGCCAACCCAACCCCGGTATTGCCGGAGGTCGGTTCGACGATCGCGCTACCTGCGCCGATCTGCCCCTCGGCCTCCATCGCGTCGAGCATCGAAACCGCGATGCGGTCCTTCACGCTGCCAAGCGGGTTGAAGAACTCCAGCTTGGCGAGAACCTCCGCCTGGCACCCCGCCTCCCTGGCGAGCCGTCCGATTCGCACCAAGGGCGTATTGCCGATCGTATCGAGGATTGTCTCGTAAACCCGGCCGCGACCGGGCTTGTCGAGGACGACGCGCGGAAGAGTGTAGTCGTTCATGACGTGCTCCTGCACTAGGACGATAGACACGCACAAGATTAGCGGCGTCCGCAGCCGATTGCTTGGGCGTCTCCTGAGGAGATTCTGAAGAATTCCTGAAGGAAGCCCGGTTTCTTGCAGAGGGCCGCTCTTTCCCGATGTCGATGCCAGTCAGCCCACCTACCGTGGCAGCCTGACCGATCTGGACCAAACCGGACATCGTCGTGAGCGACGAACAGTTACACTACGCTTCGGAGGACGACCCCGCGCATCCTTGCCGGTGCGTTGCGTGCTATTCGCTTGAGCTTACCTACCGAGTAATCGTGTGCTAACCGCAACGCACGCCCGACGACTCATTGAGGGTCGTCGGGCTGACAAGGCTTACAGCCCCAACCCCAGCTTCCGCCCGAACGACCAATCGACATCGCCGCCGGGCATGGCGACGCCGGAGATGACGCGGCCGATATGCTGTTCGAGCGCGGGCCGCCAGGGCACCAGGCTGAAGCCCAGTCCATCATCGATCATGACGAACCGGCCGCTGGAGAGTTGAGTCGAGCCTACGAGCTGGCCGCTGACGTGATTGCCGGCAACGGTGGGCCGCCATTCCCGTCCCCGCTCTTCAGCGAGCGCCTTGCCGGCACGCTCGACGTCGCGCGTCTCCAGCCGCTGCACCAAATCTCTTGGCGCACGGACTCGGCCGTCGCCAAGGTCGGCGGCATATCCCTTGTCCACCAGCCATCGCCGACGCCTGGCCAACGCCGCCGTCACCTCCCGGCCGAAACCACCATCCGCCAGGATAGTGCGCTGACGTGACGCCAGCTCGCGATCGAGCCACGTCGCACCGTCATAGCTGATCTGCTGCTCAAGGCCCGTGGGCGAGAGAACGCTGATGCGGCCGGTCGACCGGTCCTGCGCCAGATCGTAAGCCTGCCCGCGTTCCAACAGGTCGGCCGGGACGCGCCACTTTTCGGTGTCGATTCGCTCGACATGGCCTGCCCGGCGCAGCGCCTCCAGGCGCCGAACATGAGACCGGACGTAGGCCGCGGGATCGCCACCCAGACGCTCGACGGTGCCGACGGCCTGCTCCAGATGCCTGACCGGACGATAGATGCCCTCCTTGCCGGCAATCTCCAGGATGTTGCGGTCCGAGGCGCGTGGTCCGGCCTGGGCGGAACCCGCCGCCACGATCATGCCCCGCTGAATACTCTCGGCTAGGGTCGTGTTCATCTCAAGGTGATGGACACGCCCGTCCACGCCGTCGATCACCAGCCGCACCCGCTCGCCCATCTCGTCGCCGCCCAGCCCCTTGTCGAGCACACGGCCGACGATCGGCACGGTCGCCTTCTCCCGGTGAAGGACATAGCCCGCGATAGAACGGGCGTCGGCCAGCCCTTCCCGCTCCAATGCCCGATGCATGGTCTTGATGATGTCGCCGCGCTCGCCCAATTCCCGCAAGACAGGTTCGGCCCTGGGCGATACGGTCCACCGTCCGGGCTCCACCTCGGTGGCCAAGCCCATACGTTCCAGCTTGCGCGCTCGCTGGATCAGCAGGGCGCGGTTCTGCCTCAGGTTTTCGAGCATGTCCCGGTCCGGCCGCAGGTCGGCGAACTCGTTGCGACTCCGCTGCTCGGCGATCAGCATGCGGTCGAGCCGGGTGAAGCGATCGGCGTCGACCTCCCGCTCCAGGCTCCGGGACACCTCCTGCTCTGTCTGCCGGCCGAGTTCCCGGGTCACCGCCTCGCCGGCCCGCTCCCGGATCCCGTAGGCGATGTAATCGCCGGCGATGTTGAGGGTCTTGCCGTCGTCGGTGACACCCCGGACGATGATGTGGGTGTGGGGATGGCCGGTGTTGTGGTGATCGACGGCGATCCAGTCGAGCCTGGTGTCGAGGTCGGCCTCCATCTGCTTCATCAGTTCGCGGGTGGTGGCGCGAGGATCGGAGAGCTCGACACCATCCTCGGCCGACATGATGAAGCGAAACTGATGACGGTCCTCGCGACCGTGTTCGACGAACGCACGGCCGTCCTCGACATCTCGGTTCGCTGAATAGACCTGCCCCTTCTCCCCGTCCTTCGTCACGCCGTCGCGCTGGAGATAGCGCAGGTGGCCGTCGACCGCCTTGGCGCTGACGAACTGCCATCCCCGGGCAGCACCGCGCTGCGGATTGAGCTTCACGACTCGGGCCTTCACCGCGGCGCGCCGCGACCGCGTGCGGACGCCTCCGTCCCGGCTCCAGGCATTCCGATCCCTCAACGCCGCCGCCACCACCGCACCGCGGCCCCGCGCATTGAACCGGCCGCTTCCCTTCCCGGTCCCTTTCAATCGCGAAGGATCACCGCCGGCCCGCCGGATGGCCTGCTGAACCTGCCCTGCGAAGCTGGTCGGGCGGGCGCGCACGCCGCCGGCGCGGCGTCCGCCGATCCGCGCACCACCCCGATCCCGGATTTTGCCGGGCCGGAGTCGGAAATCGTCGTCATCTCGTGTCATGGCATGACGATTGGAAACCGTGCGCAGGCCTACAAGAGGCCGACTTCATGCGTCGTCGCATGGCGTAGAAAAGGTCGTTCCTGCGTAGCATCGACAGGCAGTGCCCTGAGCGACGGCGCTCGGAGCGTTGAAGACAAACGATAAATCGATTCAAGAGCCGCCCACCTATCGCAACATGCTGCCGGGAGCTGCTCAAGAAACAACGTGCAGACCGCCTTTGAGGCGCCCGACGCCGACAGCGGGGCAACCCGCTTTATCTTGCCGTCCATGATCTAGTGCCCCTCGACTGATAAACCTCATGAGCACCTTTGCCGGAATGATCGAAAGCATACGATCGCCGGCGCGTCGTATCACGGCAGCTGCCTTGCAATTCCACGGCGCACAAACAGTCCGTCAGCTTGTGGCACCAGCACAGATACGCCGGCAACAGAACGGCCGGCCAACGTTCGGTCTGATTGCGTTCGGAATGATGACGGCATGGCCGCAGAATTGCCCTGGTCATGTGCAGTGAACAGCGGCGAGTCCCTCCACGACATGACGCTACGGCTGAGGGTGATCATGCCATTGGCTTGCCCTTCTCCGATCAGCGGTGCGAGCATGGCGACGTAGAGCTGGGTCTCGGCCGGCAGCTCGCGGCCCGTCGCCAGGTATTCGTCGTAGCGCGCAGGACCTGCATTGTAGGCAGCCAGAAAGCCGGGCGAACCATAGCGATCGTGCATCTCGCGCAAGTAGGCCGCGCCGGCAAGAATGTTGTCGCGCGGCTCATAGGGGTCGGCACCGAGCCCATGACGGACACGCAAACCTGC
Organism: Rhodospirillaceae bacterium; assembly: GCA_009772935.1. GTDB lineage: Bacteria > Pseudomonadota > Alphaproteobacteria > Reyranellales > Reyranellaceae > Reyranella. The sequence continues at coordinate 3,669 of WOUR01000060.1, read as the reverse complement.
CCAGGTGTCGGGCATGATCTGCATCAACCCCATGGCGCCTTGTGGCGAGAGCGCCAGCACGTCGCCGCCACTTTCCATCGCCATCACGGCGCCGATCCAAGAAGCCGGCACGCTGAAGCGATGTGCAGCTTCAATAACGAAACGCGCGAAAGGATCGGCGGTAGATGCGCTTTGGGACTGCGCAACGATAGCGGATTGAGCGTGTGCCCGCCCTGCAAACCCGGTCGCGCACGACGCCAGCAGGATCACGATCATCGGCACGGCCGACCGGACAACATCTCGCCAGAACTTGGCCGGGAAGGAGAAAGGGTCGCGGTGCTTTGCGAACAAGGGAGCGGCTGCTTGAACGCGAGAGCGTTGCATAGTCAATCCTCCTTCTCGATCCAGATGGGGTGCGCGCGGCCGATGACGGCGGACGCCGGGATCGGGCCGAAGTACCGCCCGTCCAGAGAGTCCGCCGACTGCCAGTTCATCAGGAAGAGCTCGCCCGCGGCGATGACGCGGCATCCCTGCCAGACGGGAAGCAGCCGACCCCGTCCGTCGCGTTGGCGCGCCGCGCCCATCGCGATCCCATCGACCAGGACCGTGAGGCTTTCCCTGCAGACGATTTGCCCGGGAAGCGCCAGGACGTGCTTCAACATGGGAACGCCGCGCGGCAGATAGCCGCCGTCTGCGAGGAAGATAGCGAGGGGCTCTGGAGGCAGGACGGCGACCAGTTCGGTGATGTACCGCTCGCCAGTGGACTGCAGCCGGTAGAGACCCACAGGCACACTTGCCGAGGCGTTCCACAGGTAGAGCGGAAGCGCACCTCTACCGAAGGTAAACGCCAGGGCGCCAACACCGGCGAGCGTCGCCACGAGCACGTACGCTCGGCCGGTCATGGGTCAATCCGCTGCCGAAGAAGCCAGGCTTTGTGCCGCGCCAAGGTGTAGGGTCGGAGCGCCTCGCCTACCGACAGACGAGTGTGAACGTGACGCCAATAGTCCGGTGCCGCGTCGGCCGCATCGATGCCCAGCGAGTCGACGATGTCGATCATCTGCAGCACGTGCTTGACCTTCGGCCAGCCGGACGCCCGCAGCAGGATGTCGGCGCCAGGGCGCACAAACGGAACTGTCGCGCAGGCTTCGCTGGCCCGGACGGCACGCAGGATGTCGATCCGCGAGGCCACCGTGCCGTAATCGTTGGCCGCCCAGCGTACGAAGGCAAAGATGCTGCCGGGAGCAAAGGACAGGACACGCCGACGCCGATCGAGGATCTGTTCCGCTGCGACCCGTCCGAAGCGGATCCAATGCTCGGTCTGCTTTTCGAGCCACAGGAGTTCGACGTGCGTGAGGTCGCTCAAGCGGCACCTCCGTCCCGTGTCGGAGGCACGCGCATGAACAGTCCCCTTACCGGGCAACCTGTTATCCCCGATGGTGGATGAGTGCGGTCCGTTAGACAGATTCCGAAGGAATCTGAGTTAGAGAAGTTAAGGCCACTCCAACCCGTTGAGCGCCAAGGACTTTCAGGCGATTGCGGTCCCCGATAGCACGAGGATCGCGTCCCCGATGGCACGATAGTCGCCGTCCCCGATAGCACGAGGCGAGTCACAGCTTGTCCCCAGGACGGGCGGTTTGGCGCAATGTCGCCGGATCACGCAAAACCGCTGTGAAGGCGAGGCGCTCCGCGCCGCGCGGACCACGCTCGATGACCAGCCGATAGCCCGGCAGCGTCTGGCGGCGCACGATCTCGCGCACGTCGTAGGCGAAGTGTTTTAGCGGCGAGAGGCTGCCGGACTTGGCGTGCAGGTGCAGGAAATCGAAGCTCCAGCCGCCGGCCTGGCGGCCGCCGTGCTTGCGCACGACGCGGTAGAGCCAGCGCTCCAACCCGCCCGTCAGGTCGAAGTATGCCCGGTCGATCGTGAGCACGAGCGCATCGTCCAGCACGCCGGCATAGAACCAGTCCGGCAGGATCAGCTCGAGCCCGTGCGGCCGGCCGTTCGCGTCGGCGGTCTCCTTCCATTCGTTGATCCAGGAGAAGCGGTGCCGCCGCCGTTCTGCCGGCTGACGGATGGAAGTCTGCACGGTGGTCGACTGCAGCCGGTCGAGCGCGGCTTTCAGGCGATCGTAATCCCGTGCGCCGGTGCCGCGGCCGACGAAGGTCAGGATCTCGTAGGGAGTCGCGGCCATCAGACGCGAGGTCTTCAGGCCGGTGTCCCTTGCCTCGACGATCTGGGACGCCGCCCAGATCAGCACGTCGGCGTCCCAGATGGTTGCCATCCCGTGGTCGGGCACGGCCTCGACCCGGATGGCGACGGCGCCGGTACGGTAATCGATCGGCAGGACGCGCTTCGATTTGGCGAGGGAGAAGAAGGGATAGGCCATGAGGTCCTGCGCGTCGCGTGGGGCGAGGTCACCCGGCAGCGCCCGGAATAGGTCGAGATGGGCCCGCTCGCTGGCCCGCTTATGCTGAGACGTCACGCTCCACCCCGATTAACGTCGAAACCGGGCGGCGTGGACGGGCAGAGCCGCCATATGAGGTTTGGCCGGCAAGACGGTGCCGACACCGGGATCGGAGGTCGAGGTCTTGGCGCCGCGATCGGCCCATGCCTTGAGGTCTTCCACAGCATAGACGACGCGGCCGCCGATCTTTCGATAGGTTGGGCCCGTGCCATACGTCCGATGCTTCTCCAGGGTGCGCCCGGAGAGGCTGAGAAATCGCGCCGCTTCAGCGGTGCGGAGAAACCGTGGCGGCAGGCCGGCGGCGGGATCGGGCATGGGAGAACCTCCATGATCCTGGTGAGAGCCGTCGGCGGTGACGGCGGGATAACGATCACCGTGGCGGAGGACGACGGCGCAGGAGGATGACGAAGTGGTTTGCTTTGTCGGCGGCACCCCGCCGCCCGTGGCGAGCGCGGGACGCGCTGCTGCTAGCGGCTCGCACGTAGCAGCTTTCGATAGCCCCCGTTCATCGTTGCCACTGCGTCTGCGACCAATCGGATCGTCTGGCCCCTGATGGATGAGGTCTTCCAGGGATAACGGGCAACGGCATCCGAGCCATGAAGCACCTGCGCGATCTCGCGATAGCTCGCTCCCTCCAGGTGCCCGTCCAGCGCACGGATCATGCCGAGGAGTCGTTCGCGCAGGCGGGCCGTTATCCGCCAGGCACGCGGGAGGGCTCCTGCCGGATGGCCGTCGAGGCGACGCTTGAAGCGCAACAGGCCGGCAAGACGAAGTAGAACGGTCTCATCCAGGGGAACGAGTGCCGCCATCGGCATCGCCGTGCCCAAGCCTTGGAGCCACAGGCGATGCGGGCCATCGGAGTCGTTCACGACGCCATGGCACTCGCCGCGAGGTTCTGGACCCAACAACGGCGATAGGTCGGCAAGAGCCTCGAAGCGATAAGCTTGACTGAAGCCGTCAGGTGCAGGAACGAGGATAACTGCATGGGGTAATAGATCCGGCCGCCACAGAACCGGCGCGGCAGAGGCGTCGAGTGCCGGATCGCAGGCGAAAGGAAAGCCCCCAGCGCCGGCCAACCGTCCGTGGGCTCAGTTCCGATTCGTCGGGGTCTTCAGCAATTTCGGCGTAGTCGTCTCGGTATGCCGGGTTGCGCCGCAGGAATTCCCACGCGAATCCGGCACGATCGAGGTCCTTCAGTGCCTCGACATAGTCTGGTGACCTCCAGTCG
>WOUR01000089.1 GCA_009772935.1 Rhodospirillaceae bacterium | reverse complement strand
CTCTGGAGTGCCGACGCGATTGAACGTGGACTTGCACACGGCGACAGCAATGCCATTCGCGGGATCTACCATCGCGGCAAGCATTGGGACGAGCGGGTCCGCATGGCGCAATGGTGGAGCGACCATCTCGATACCTTGAAGGCAAACAAGCACGCCAAGCGCTTGCGACTAGGTTGACTGATCGTGGGACAAAGCTGTCGTTCTGGTTCGCCGCGTGAATGACTGCTTTCGGTATGACCGGGCGTTCTCAGTATCCAACGGGAACGGCCGGCCTTGGTCGAGGCTGTGTAAAAACGCCATTTTCTGGTAGAGTTTTCCGGGATTTCGGGAGGCTTGCGGATGGGCCGTTTCGGTGGCACTTGGCTTTGCTGGAGCGACCCCGGCACAGACCGGGCGCCCCGCTTATCACCCGTCGACGATGCTCAAGATCTACCTCTACGGCTATCTGAACAAGGTACAGTCGAGCCGGCGACTGGAGCGCGAGGCACAGCGCAATATCGAGCTGATGTGGCTGACGGGCCGGTTGGCACCGGACTTCAAGACAATTGCCAACTTCAGGCGCGACAATGGTGATGCGATCCGGGCGGTCTGCAGTGAGTTTGTGGTCCTGTGCCGACAGTTGAGCCTGTTTGGACAGGCGACCGTCGCGATCGACGGCAGCAAGTTCAAGGCGGTGAACAACCGCGATCGCAACTATACCGAACACAAAGCAGTCAAGCGGATCGAACAGGTCGAGGCCAGCATCGAGCGCTATCTTGCAGCGCTCGATCGGGCCGATCGTGAGGCTAGCGACGTTCCACAGGTGCGGGTCGAACAGATCCGCGAGAAGATCGCGGGCCTGCGCGGCCAGATGCGCTTCCTGAAGGACATGGCAGCACAAGTCGAAGCAGCGCCCGATCATCAGGTATCCCTGACCGATACCGATGCCAGGTCCATGAACAGCAGTGGTCGCGGGACTGGTGCGGATTCCGATGTGATCGCGCGCAGCGTTCCGATTTGATCGCGCGCAGCGTTCCGAGATGATGGCGCGCGGCGTTCCGAGAATTATCCGCGCAGCGTTCCGATGTGATCGCGCGCAGTTTTCGAGATGGAGAATCCTGATCGTAGGACCATTTTTCCGGTTGTTTAGCGACTGGAGGAATGGATGCCGACGAGGAGGATTGCGATGCGCCATGTGCGCGAGATTTTGCGTCTGAGCCTGGCAGGGCTGTCGACGCGGGTAGTCAGTGAGCGGGTCGGGGTTAGTCCGACGACGGTTCGCGATACGTTGAAGCGGTTCGCGCGCTCGGGGCTGGCATGGCCGGTTCCGGAAGCGATGACCGACGCGGATCTTGAGGCGCGGCTCTATGGCGTCTGCGGTGTGAAGCCTGGTCGGCGCAAGCAGCCGGAGCCGGACTGGTCTGTGGTGGCGCGCGAGCTGAAGCGCAAGCACGTGACGCTGCAGATTCTGTGGGAGGAGTATATCGCGGCGAACCCGGACGGTTACCGGTACAGCCGGTGGTGCGATCTGTTCCGGCGCTGGGAGGGCCGGTTGCCGCTTGTGATGCGGCAAGCCCATGCGGGCGGCGAAAAGATGTTCGTCGATTATGCAGGAGACAAGGTGCCGGTGGTGGTGAACCGCCGAACCGGCGAGGAGCGTGCGGCCCATTTGTTCGTCGCGGTGCTCGGCGGTTCGAGCCTGTCCTTTGCCTGCGCCTCATGGAGCGAGCAGTTTGCCGACTGGATCGAGGCGCACAATGCCGCCTTCGCTTTCTTCGGCGGCGTGCCGCAACTGCTGGTCCCCGACAATGCGAAAGTCGCGGTGATCAAGGCCTGTCACTTCGATCCGATGGTCAACCGTGGCTATACCGATATGGCACGCCATTACGGCACGGCGGTGCTCCCGGCGCGGCCGAGAAAACCGCGGGATAAGGCGAAAGTGGAGGCCTGCGTCAGGATCGTCGAACGCTGGCTTCTGGGCCGGCTGCGCAACCGGATTTTCTACAGTCTGGCCGAGGTGAATGCGGCGATCGCCGAATGCCTGGCTGAGCTCAACGACAAGCGGGTACTGCGCCAGTTCGGCAAGACACGCCGGGAGCTGTTCGAGGAAATCGATGCGCCGAACCTGAAGCCGCTCCCGGCCGAGCCATGGGTCTGTGCGCAATGGAAGCGCTGCCGGGTCGGGCTCGATTATCACATTGCCATCGAGCGCCATCATTACTCGGTGCCGTATCGCTTCGCGCGGCGCGAGGTCGACGTCCGCGTCACCGCGCGCACGGTCGAGATCTTCCTCGGTGGCGAGCGCATCGCCGTCCATATGCGCGCTTCGGGCAACGGGCGGCATACGACGGTTGCCGACCACATGCCCTCGAGCCACCGGCGATACGGCGAGTTGACGCCGGCGAAAATCCGCGAGGAGGCGGCGCGGATCGGGCCGATGCTGTCGCTTCTGATCGAGAAGATCATCGAGGATCGCCCGCACCCCGAGCAGGGCTATCGCTCGTGCGTCGGGATTATTGGCCTTGCCCGGCGCTTCGGGCCTGAGCGCCTCGAGGCGGCCGCGCTGCGCGCGCTGGAGATCCAGGCGCGCAATTATCCTTCGGTCAAATCGATCCTCGAAAAGGGGCTCGACCAGGTTCCCGTGCGCCAGTCCCCGGAGCGCGCGCCGATCCTGCACACCAACATCCGGGGCTCTGGCTATTACCACTGAGAGGACGACAATGCTCAAACATCCGACACTTGATCAGCTGAACCAACTCGGCCTTTCCGGCATGGCGCACGCGTTTTGCGAGCTCGAACATAATGGCGATGCGACGAGCCTCAGCCATGCCGAATGGCTCGGGCTGCTACTCGATCATGAAGCAACATACCGCAACGATCGGCGTCTCGCCCTTCGCCTGCGCCACGCGAAGCTGCGCCATCATGCTGTTCCCGAAGACGTCGATTACCGTGCGCAGCGCGGGCTCGATCGCCGGCTGTTCGAGAGGCTGCTCAGGGGCGACTGGATCACCGCCCACGAGAACTGCGCCATCATCGGGCCTGCAGGCGTCGGCAAAAGCTGGCTCGCCTGCGCCATGGGCCACAAGGCGTGCCGCGACAATCGCTCCGTGCTCTACACCCGGCTGCCCCGCCTGATCGACGACCTGTCGCTCGCCAAAGGCGATGGCCGGATCGCCAGCCGCATGAAGAGCCTCGCCCGCGTCGACCTGCTCATCCTCGACGACTGGGGCCTGCAACCGCTCGACGGCAATGCCCGCCACCATCTGCTCGAGATCCTCGAAGACCGATACGGCCGCCGGTCAACGCTCGTGACCAGTCAGCTCCCGGTGGCCAGCTGGTTCGACCTGATCGGCGATCCAACCTACGCCGACGCCATCCTGGACCGCCTCGTTCACAACGCTCACCGCCTCGAACTCACCGGAGAATCCATGCGCAGGCAACTCGCCGTCGCAGCAGCTTGACCCGGCCACTAGCAACATGACATCTTTACCCGACGATCAGGTGCTCCAACTGCGCGCGATCAAATCGGAACGCTGCGCGGCATCAGATCGGAATACATGCGCGCGATCGTCGGAATCCGCAGCCGGCAGATATGTCCTTCCACATCACCGCAAAATACTACGCGATGGCCAGCTTCAGCCGTCATCTTCGCCCGGGCTATCGCCTGGTTCGCAACAACGACGAGGATACAATCACGGCGCTGTCGCCCAATG
>WOUR01000088.1 GCA_009772935.1 Rhodospirillaceae bacterium | reverse complement strand
TGCCATCCATGCTGGCCTCCAAACCAGTGGATAGCTTGAATCAGATTCTCGACCGATTGGGAATCCCAAACGATTCTTTCCAACAGAGATACGCCCTAGCCTTCGTCGTCGATTCCACGCAGACCCAGGTTGCCGAGAAATTCGCCGAGCTCACGGCGGACGAGCGGCCGGTGAAGATCTTCCACAGCCTCCACGCCGCCCGCAAGTGGCTCAACGAGTGCGCGACGATCGAGCCGCGGCGCTGACGGTTGCGACGATCCCTGCTGCTGGCGCACTGGTGCCTGGGCCATGCCTCCCTGAAAAATGGCGATATGCCATCCAACAACATTCCGTGAGCCCATGCCGATCCATCTCGACATCGCCCATCTCGACCGACTCGTGAGCGCCGTCATCCTCGGCGAGGTCACGCCCGAGTTCGTGAAGATGGGCAGGCAGCACTATGGTAAGATTATCGATACCACGGCCGGGACCTCGCCCATCGACGAAAACCGGATGGCGACCCACGCCGCCTTCAAGCGCGCCGGCTCCAAGGCGGGGGGCCGTGTCGCGCCGATCGACAAGCTGAACATCGTGCTGGTGGCGGTGTTCGCGGGTGGTCTTCCTGGGCGAGCGGCTGTCGGCGCGAACTGGGGCGGCGTTGCCTTGATGGCCGCCGGCGCCCTGTTCGTCGCCTACAAAGGGTAGGCAGAACTGGTCGCGGCCGCAGGACTACGTAACAACGACATGTCGGCTTGACGTGCAGAGATGCACGACATGGCCGGTCTCGCTTTGCCGCATCTGAGCACCTCGCCGTCCCAGCACGACCAGATGACCGAGACGGTGTCGCTGATCCTCAGCCCGGCGTAGTAGGCCAAGCGTCCGATTTCCATGCTGCTGTATCCGCGGCACGCAAGTTGGCAATTGGACCTTGAGATCACCCAAGGGGCCTCTGATTCTCCGCCGCCATGAATGCGACCAAGATCCTCTGGGGCCAGGTCCTCCTCGTAAGTCTCGTCGTACTCGCCTTCGTCTGGACGGCGACGGAGTGGACGGCATGGCGCCTCGGTTTCCAGCCCCAGCTCGGACACCCGTGGTTCGAGTTGCTCGGCTGGCCGGTCTATCAGCCGCCCGCCTTCTTCTGGTGGTGGTTCGCATTCGACGCCTATGCCCCCGATATCTTCAATGAAGGTGGATACATCGCGGCGGCTGGCGGCATCGCCGCGGTTGCCGTGGCCACCACCATGTCGGTCTGGCGCGCCCGCGAAGCCAAACAGGTCACGACCTATGGGTCGGCACGATGGGCCGAGACCCGCGAAATCCGCGAGGCTTGTGTTCTCGACGACAAGGGCGTCCTCCTCGGGCGCTGGCGAGGAGAATAGGCATCTGGAGCAGGCCGTCGGCACCGTCGAGCGTCTCGGCGGCGATCCCGCGGCCTACGTCCGATCCCATGTGCGGCGCCTGGAGGCGCTGCGCCAGGCGGGCCATGTCGAGCGCATCGACGCAGACCAGTGGCGCATCCCGGCCGACCTGCCCGAGCGCGGGCAGGCCTACGATCTCGCAAGGGATCGGACGAAAGGCCAGATCACCGTTCTCGCGCCCACTGGCCTCGAGCAGCAGATCGGCCATGACGGTGCGACCTGGCTCGATCGCGAGCTGGCGTCCCGTCAGCGCACCGTTGTCGCCGACGAAGGGTTCGGCCGCGAGGTGACAGTGGCGTTGGCCAGGCGTCGCCGGTGGCTGGCTGACAAGGGTTATGCCACTGACCTTGGTGGCGGTCGGATCCGGGCTTCCAGAGATCTGGTTCAGCGGCTGGAGGCTCGTGACATCGAGCGCGCGGGCAAGGCACTTGCCGCCGAGCGGGGCCGGCAGTGGCGGCCAGCGATTGCCGGCAACCAAGTCGGCGGCCAGTTGGTTGGTTCTACGCAGCTCTCCAGCGGCCGGTTCGCCATGATCGATGATGGGCTGGGCTTCAGCCTCGTACCGTGGCGGCCTGCGCTCGAGCAGCACATCGGACGCTAGATCTCGGGCGCCGCCATGCCCGGCGGCGACGTAAACTGGTCGTTCGCGCAGAGGCGGGGATTGGGACTGTGAGGTTAGCGCGCGGCGGCGATGCGCGCTGCTGAGTTAGGCCGTGAACCTATAAATCTGGTGGACGGACGGCCTGCCGAGTCCGCTATGCTCCGATAGCGACCAAATTTCGCAGCTCGGCGGAATGACGCGATGGGCCAGGAGCGGACGTTTCGGCGCTAATGCGATCACCTCGTCCGTTCGCAACTTGAGCGGCACGCTGTCATGTCTCGCTCCCTGAGAGCTCAAATAGCCGGGTCTCCAACTCTCAAATTGGTGTAGGGTTAGGGCAGACCAGTTGGGAGGGATAACCAATGGGTTCAGAAAGAAGCGTGGCGCAACACTACACACACGGCTCTCTGGAGCGCGCGATTTCCGATGCACTGAGGGCGGTAGGCAAGGACCCGAACAACATTACCCATGCCGACTTAGCCGGTGTCGATGAGTTTCATATTGGCGGACGCCAGGCCACGACGGATCTCGCTGACCAAATCGAGCTGCCGCGTGGTGCGCGCGTGCTCGATGTTGGCTGCGGTATCGGCGGCGCCTCCCGTTATTTCGCGCTGGAGCGCGGCTGGAGGGTAGACGGCATCGACCTGACCCAGGAATACGTACAAGTGGCGGACTTATTGTCCCGCCGAGTTGGCCTCGGCGATGCCGTGTCCTACCGCGAAGCGAGCGCCACCGCCCTACCGTTTCCCGACGCAAGATTCGACGGCGCCTACATGCTGCATGTCGGCATGAACATTGCCGACAAGAAGACGGCTTTTGCCGAAGTGCGTCGCGTGCTGAAGCCCAACGGCCTATTCGCAATCTACGATGTCATGCGTGAGAGCAACGGTGAGTTCGCATACCCGGTGCCTTGGTCATCTGTGCCTGATACCAACTTTATCGAAAGCGCGGTCACTTATAGGCAATTGCTCGGGGCCGCCGGTTTCAAGGTCGAAAAAGAACGCAGCCGTCGCGACTTCGCCGCCGAATTCTTCCGTCAATTGCGACAGCGCATGGTAGAGGCACAGGCAAAGAGTGGTCCACAGTCGCCAGGCCTACCGATCCTTATGGGCGTCACAACGCCTCAGAAGGTCGCCAACATGGTGGCCCTCATTGATCGCGGCGTAATTGCGCCGACCGAGATGATAAGTCGCGCGATTTGATCCGTTATCGCTCTGCCGCGCGGCTGCTAGATGTCGGTGCCGAATACTCCAACCACAATGGCGTGAGTGGCGGGAGGCAGTTCCGCGACGTCCGCTCCGGGTCCAGGCTGTGTGAAAACACCATCGATGATACGATTCTCCTGCGAATTTGCCGGAGGAATGGATGGCGCGTTTTGTCGT
>WOUR01000008.1 GCA_009772935.1 Rhodospirillaceae bacterium | reverse complement strand
CCGGGCGAGATCGGCCGGCGCGCCCATCGCCTCCAGCGCGGCCGAGCGTTCGCCGAGCGCCGCGCCTTCGGCCTCGCCCACCAGGTCCGCTGGCAGGTCGCCCAGTTCGGCGACGGCGCGGCCGAGCTGGGCCGTTGCCGCCATCGTGTCGAGCGGCTGCGGCAGGCGCCGCAGGACCCATTGCACACCGCGCAGTACGAAGCGCTGCGAGGCAATCAGCATCCGGATCTGCGCCGCGGCCTTGAGCGCGGGATCGAGCGCTTCGATGTCGGCCCACAGGTCGCGCAGCTTCCAGGCGTCGCGCACGACCGTGAAGGCCTGGGCGATGGTGGCCGCCGAGGCGCCGGTGCGCTGGGCCACCGTGTGCACGAAGGTCGGGCCGCATCGATTGACCAGCGAATTGACGACCTGCAGCGCGGTGATCTCGCGGCGCAGGCGATGACCCCGAAGGACCGCCGGATACTTTTCCTGAAGGGCCGTCGGGAAGTAGCGCAGCAGTTCCTCTTCCAGCCGCGGATCGTCGGGCAGGTCTGACGCGAGGATCTCCTCGTTGAGGTCGATCTTGGCATAGGCCAGCAGCACCGAGAGTTCGGGCCGCGTCAGCGGCTGGCGGTTCTGGGCGCGCAGGCGCATGGCGGCGGAATCAGGCAGGAACTCGACGGCGCGGTCGAGCCGGCCCTTCCGTTCGAGGGCGCGCATGAAGCGCTCCAGCCGGTCATGCTCCTCGGCCGCCTGGCCCTCGGCGACGCTGACCGCCTGGCTCTGCTGGTAGTTGTGGCGCAGCACCAGAGCCGCGACCTCGTCGGTCATGGAGAAGAGCAGCGCGTCGCGCTCGTCGGCGGCAAGCGCGCCCGAGGCGATGGCGCCGCCGGTCGCGATCTTGATGTTGACCTCGTGGTCGGACGTATCGACGCCCGCCGAATTGTCGAGCGCGTCGGTGTTGATCTTGCGGCCGGCGAGCGCTGCCTCGACCCGGCCGCGCTGCGTGAAGCCGAGATTGGCGCCCTCGCCGATCACGCGCGCGCGCAATTGGCCCGCGTCGATGCGCACCGCGTCGTTGGCGCGGTCGCCGGCATCGGCGTTGGTTTCGCTCGACGCTTTCACGTAAGTGCCGATGCCGCCGAAATAGAGGAGGTCCACCGGCGCCGTCAGGATGGCGCGCATCAGGTCGAGGGGCGCCATCGCAGGCTGCTCGATTCCCAGCACCGCGCAGGCCTCGGGCGACAGCGCCACCGACTTGGCCGCGCGGTCGAAGATGGCGCCGCCGGTCGACAGCAGGCTCCTGTCGTAGTCCATCCACGAGGAGCGCGGCAGGGCGAACAGCCGTTGCCGCTCGGCGAGGCTGGTCGCGGGATCGGGTGCGGGATCGATGAAGATGTGGCGATGGTCGAAGGCGGCGACCAGCCTGATGTGCGGCGACAGCAGCATGCCGTTGCCGAACACGTCGCCCGACATGTCGCCGACGCCCGCGACCGTGAACGGTGTCTCCTGGATGTCCTGGCCGTGCTCGCGGAAGTGGCGCTTCACCGATTCCCACGCGCCGCGCGCGGTGATGCCCATCTTCTTGTGGTCGTAACCCGCCGAGCCACCCGAGGCGAAGGCGTCGTCGAGCCAGAAGCCGTAGTCGCGCGCCAGCGCATTGGCGATGTCGGAGAAGGTGGCGGTGCCCTTGTCGGCGGCGACCACCAGATAGGGATCGTCGCCGTCGTGACGCACGACGGCGTCGGGCGGGACGATGCCGCCACCCGAATAATTGTCCGTTATGTCGAGCAGGCCACGGATCAGGGTCTGGTAGCAGGCGATGCCCTCGGCCTGGACCTGCTCGCGCGTGCCACCCGCGGGAGGCTGCTTCACATAGAAGCCGCCCTTGGAGCCGACTGGGACAATGACGGCGTTCTTTACCATCTGCGTCTTCATCAGGCCGAGGATCTCGGTGCGGAAATCCTCGCGCCTGTCGGACCAGCGAATGCCGCCGCGCGCCACCCGGCCGCCGCGCAGATGGATGCCTTCCATGCGCGGGCTGTAGACGAAGATCTCGACCAGCGGCCGCGGCGCCGGCAGATCATCGATGGCACGGCTGTCGATCTTGAAGGAGATCCAGTCCTTCGTCCCGCCGGCCTGCCAGTAATTGGTACGCAAGGTGCAGAGCACGGCATTGTAGAAGCGTCGCAGGATGCGGTCTTCGTCGAGGGTCGTGACGGCTTCGAGGGACGAGGCGAAGTCGGACTCGACCGAAGCGATCCGGGCAGCCCGGTCGCCCGAGCCCGCCTCGCCCAGCGCCGGGTCGAAGCGCGCGACGAACAGCTCGACCAGCAGGCGCGCCACCTTCGGATAGGCCGCCAGCGCGCGCTCCATGTACTCCTGACTAAACGGCGTTCCGGCCTGTCGAAGGTACTTTGCATAAGCGCGCACGATGGCGATCTCGCGCCAGGCGAGGCCCGCCCCCAGCACCAGCCGGTTCAGCCCGTCATTCTCGAGCGCGCCGGTTCGCAGCTTCCGGATCGCCTCGATGAAGCGCGGCCCCGCGGCGGCGAGATCGACCGATGACTTGTCCGCGGTCTCCACGCGCAGCACCTGCATGGCGACGCCGTGCGTCTGGTCGTCGCCACCGTCCCTGCGCAGCAGGAAGGGCGCCTCGCTGATGACGCGCAGGCCGAGATTTTCCGCGAGCGGCAGGATGTCGGACAGCGCGATCGGCTTGCGCGGATGGAACAGGCGCAGCGCGAAGCGATGCGCCGGCATGCCGGTCCGGCGCCCAACCTGAACGCCGAACTCCGCGCCGTCCACGAAGGTCTGCAACACCTCGATGTCGCGCAGGGCCTGCGCCGCATCGAAGGTCTCTCGGTAGACCGGCGGGAACCAGATGCGCCAGCGCTTGGCGGCGGCGCGCCCCTCGGCTTCGCCGAGCTTCTCCTGCAGGGCCGCCCGCAGCCGGTCGTTCCACGACGTCGCCGCTTCGACCAGGTCGCGTTCGAGCGCGGCGAGGTCGGGGCCGGCCTGCTCGGGCGCGCTGAGCTTGAGCGTGTAAAGCGACTGGACGAGGGCGGAATCGCTGCCGACCGACGTCGCGACCGACGTCACCTCGCCGTTCCAGGCCTTGCCCAGGAGGGCGGCGAAGCGGTCGGAGAGCGCCGCGTCGAAGCGTTCGCGCGGCACGAACACGAGCGCGGTGGCGAACCGTCCGACAGTGTCGAGGCGCGAGAACAGCGCCACCCGCCGCCGCTCCTGCAACTGCAGGATGCCCAGCACGTGGTCGTAGAGCGTGTCCTCGTCGATCTGGAACAGCTCGTCACGCGGATAGGAATCGAGGATCGCCAGCAGCGTCTTGCCGTCGTGGCTGTGCCGGTCGAATCCCGAGCGGCGCAGCAGGGTCTCGATCCGGCCGCGCAGCAGCGGCACGTCGTGCACCGCCGCGTGATAGGCGGCGGAAGTGAACAGGCCGACGAGCCGATGCTCGCCGGTGACGCGCCCGTCGGCGTCGTACGTCTTCACGATCACGCAGTCCATCGTGCCGATGCGGTGGACCAGCGCCGGGCGGTCGGTCTTCACGATCAGGATGTTGTGCGATCCCCGGGCGAAGCGCGCCATCGCCTCGCCGCTGCCGACGCCGACGTCGAACAGCCGGATCTCGTCGCGGCGCAGGACGCCCAGCGACGATCCCGGCACCAGTTCATAGCGCAGGCCGGCGGGCTGGCTCGCATCCTCGACATAGCGGTAGCGGCGATGGCCGAGGAAGGTGAAGTGGTCGGCCTCGAGCCAGCGCAGGAAGTCCTCGTACTCAGAGAGGCCCGGTGCGCGGCCGGGCGCCAGGTCGACGATGGCGTCCAGGCAGGCGCGGCGCATCGCACGCCAGTCGTCGACCGCCAGCCGTACTTCGGCCAACACGCGCGTGAGTGCCGCGGCGATCTCGTCGAGCAGCACGGGATCTGTCTGGCGATCGATCTCGATATGCATCATCGACTCGGATCGCGCCCGTTCGCCGGCCTCGAGGGCGATCCCGACGAGGTCGCCATCGAGATCGCGGCGTGCCGCCATCACCGGATGGGCGAGCAGATGGACGGCGATCTCGCGGCGATTGAACTCGTTGGCGATCGAATCGACGAGGAACGGCATGTCGTCGTTCACGATCTGCACGATCGTATGACGGCTCTCGAACCCGTGGTCGGCAAGGGAGGGGTTGAGGATGCGGACCTTGGCCACCCCGGGCAGGCGGCGGCGCGCGAAGCCCAGCAGGGAGACCGCCGCGGCAGCCCGCTGGTCGACCGGCGCGGCGGCAAGGTCCTTGTCGGACAGGCGGCCGTACAGTCTGCGCGCGAATTGTGCGGAGTCCTCTCCACCGGCCTGCAGGGCAGCGGCGCAAATGGCGTCCAGCCCGTAGACGCGCGGCACCGAAGCGGTGACCATATTTTGTGCATTCCTCCGGGAATCTGGGGCGGATGTTACGCCGGACAGTGACATTCTGACGACGGACTCTTGGCGAAGCCAAGAATGCCCATCGAATCTCGCGTTTTGGCGGGTGTCCCGGCGATGGCGGGCCGATTCGCTGCGGTTTCTGTTGGAGGCCCACGGAATCCGCGGGAAAGCGCGTTTTGTTCTCGTCTCATGCTGCACTTGCGAAGAGTCGAAAACCGCCAGGGAAACAGAATTTCAAACCGATTTTTTCCACGTCTTTTCAGGGCCTTAACCACCTATTCTTGAGATTCACAAACCGGGATTAAATTTCGCAATGACAGGGTCGGCGGCAAAGGTACAAACTATGGATAGTGGGGAGAGACGAACTGCTCCCCACATCTAGGTGTCTTCCACATAGTGTTCTATCCACACCTGTGGACAAAAAGAAAATGGGGACCGCAAGTGTTTGATGTCGTTCAAGTTCGAAGCGGTGCGCGGGTTGTGACCGATTCCGCCCGGGATTCCCGCCTGACGGCCTTCGGCAAGGCCACGCTCAACGACCGGTATCTGCTGCCGGGCGAGAGCTACCAGGACATGTTCGCGCGAGTCGCAGCGGCCTACGCCGACGACGACGCCCATGCCCAGCGGCTCTACGACTATATCAGCAATCTGTGGTTCATGCCGGCCACACCGGTGCTCAGCAACGGGGGGACCAGCCGCGGCCTGCCGATCTCGTGCTTCCTGAACGAGGCGAACGACAGCCTCGAGGGCATCGTCGGGCTGTGGAACGAGAACGTGTGGCTGGCCGCCCGCGGTGGCGGCATCGGCTCCTACTGGGGCAACCTCCGTTCGATCGGCGAAAAGGTCGGCATGAACGGCAAGACCTCGGGCGTGGTGCCGTTCATCCGCGTGATGGACTCGCTCACCCTGGCCATCAGCCAGGGCTCGCTGCGCCGCGGCTCGGCCGCCGTCTACCTGCCGGTGAACCATCCCGAGATCGAGGAGTTCATCGAGATCCGCCGTCCGACAGGTGGCGATCCCAACCGCAAGGCGATGAACCTGCATCACGGCCTGCTGATCTCCGACGCCTTCATGCGTGCGGTGGAGAACGACGAGGAATGGGCGCTGGTCAGCCCCAAGGACGGCGCCGTCCAGCGCACCGTCTCGGCCCGCGCCCTGTGGATCCGCATCCTGACCGCGCGCGTCGAGACCGGCGAGCCGTACCTCGTGTTCGTCGACCACGTGAACAACGCCCGCCCCGAGCACCACAAGCTCGCGGGCCTTGAGGTCAAGACCTCGAACCTGTGCAGCGAGATCACGCTGCCGACCGGCATCGACCATCATGGCAAGCAGCGGACCGCCGTCTGCTGCCTGTCTTCGCTCAATCTCGAATCCTATCTCGAGTGGCACGAGCATCCGACGTTCATCGAGGACGTGATGCGCTTCCTCGACAACGTGCTGCAGGGCTTCATCGACACCGCGGGCTCCGACTTCGCCCGCGCGACCTATGCCGCGATGCGCGAGCGCTCGGTCGGCCTAGGCGTCATGGGCTTCCATTCCTTCCTGCAGGCCAACGGCATTCCGCTGGAATCCGTGATGGCCAAGGTGTGGAACAAGAAGATGTTCAAGCACATCCGCGCGCAGTGCGACGAGGCGTCCCTGACGCTCGGCAAGGAGCGCGGCGCGTGCCCGGATGCCGCCGACTTCGGCTTCCAGGACCGCTTCTCCAACAAGCTGGCGATCGCGCCGACCGCGTCGATCTCGATCATCTGCGGCGGCGCCTCGCCCGGCATCGAGCCGTCGGCGGCCAACGTCTACAACCACAAGACCCTCTCGGGCTCCTTCGTGGTGCGCAACCCCTACCTCGAGAAGGTCCTGGCCCAGAAGGGCAAGAACGACGAGGACACGTGGACGGCGATCATGACCGACCAGGGCTCGGTGCGGAACGTCGACTGCCTCGACGATCACGAGAAGGCGGTGTTCAAGACCGCGTTCGAGATCGACCAGCGCTGGCTGGTCGAGCACGCCGCCGACCGCACGCCCTATATCTGCCAGAGCCAGTCGCTGAACATCTTCCTGCCGGCCGACGTGCACAAGCGCGACCTGCACCAGATCCACATGATGGCCTGGAAGCGCGGCGTGAAGAGCCTCTACTACTGCCGCTCCCTGTCCATCCAGCGCGCCGAGAGCGTGGCAGGCGAAGCCCTCGCCGCACCGCTCGGCGACCATGCCCTTACGGCGCCAAAGATCGATGCCCCCTCTCCTCTGCTTCCCGGAACGCCGCCGGCGCAGAGCAATGACTACGAAGAATGTCTTAGCTGCCAGTAACTAGCGTCGTCCCCTGTCGTGCCTCCGGGGTTCCGAAGGCACGACAGGGGATTTCATTTTCAAGCGACCCATTCATTCGCCCGACATATTGGACGCCCGCGCCATGTCACTCCTCGACGCCAAGCCGATCTACAAGCCGTTCCACTATCCCTGGGCCTACGACGCCTGGTTGACGCAGCAGCGCATCCACTGGTTGCCCGAGGAAGTGCCGCTGGCCGACGACGTGAAGGACTGGCGCAACAAGTTGAGCGACAGCGAGCGTCACCTGCTGACGCAGATCTTCCGCTTCTTCACCCAGGCCGACGTCGAGGTGAACAACTGCTACATGCGGCACTACTCCCGCGTCTTCAAGCCGACCGAAGTCCAGATGATGCTGGCCGCCTTCTCGGCGATGGAGACGGTGCATGTCGCCGCCTACAGCCACCTGCTCGACACGATCGGCATGCCCGAGACCGAGTACTCCGTCTTCCTCACCGTCAAGGAGATGAAGGACAAGTATGACTACATGCAGGGCTTCAACGTCGACTCGAAGGCCGACATCGCCAAGACGCTGGCCGTGTTCGGCGCCTTCACCGAGGGCCTGCAGCTGTTCGCCAGCTTCGCGATGCTGATGAACTTCCCGCGCTTCAACAAGATGAAGGGCATGGGCCAGATCGTGACCTGGTCGGTGCGCGACGAGACGCTGCACTGCAATTCCATCGTCAAGCTGTTCCGCACCTTCATCCAGGAGAACCCGGAAGTCTGGACCGAGGAGCTGCAGCGCGAGCTCTACGTCGCCTGCTCGACCATCGTCGACCACGAGGACGCGTTCATCGATCTCGCCTTCGAGCAGGGCGGCATCGAGGGCATGACCGCCGTCGACGTGAAGCGCTACATCCGCTACATCGCCGACCGCCGCCTGACCCAGCTCAGCCTGCAGCCCATCTACCGCGCGGACGCCAAGAACCCGCTGCCGTGGATGGACCAGATGCTGAACGCCATCGAGCACACCAACTTCTTCGAGAACCGCTCGACCGAATACTCCAAGGCTTCTACGCGCGGCACCTGGGAAGAGGCGTTCGGCTAGAGTCTTTCCGCTTCAGGTATATTCACCATCACCTCATCCTGTGGAGGCCCGAAGGGCCGTCTCGAAGGATGGGCAACAGACGCGGTGCTCGTGTCCACCCTTCGAGACGCGCTCCTGCGGAGCGCTCCTCAGGGTGAGGTCGGTGTTTGGGTCCTCCTCGATTCTACCTCGTCCGAAAAGGCACTAGAGAATGGCGGCCGCCTGCCCGTCTGCGCGCAAGGCTTACGGCTCGAGGATCCCTCGCTTCGTTAGGGCTGACACCATTTTTGGAATCTGCGCAGTGCGCCGATGCCAAGGAACAATGTCATCCCGAACGAAGTGAGATCTTTTGCTTTCCTGGTGCCGTGTTGGAAAGTATTGCGGCGCAGCGAGAAAGATTCGATGCGCCGACAGGCGCATTGCTCCCTTCCGCCCGAACATGAGACCGATGTAGGCTTCCTCCGCTGAGCGTCCCGTTGCGTTGCGTACGCGCGTCGTAATGAAACTGTGGAGGCAGCAATCATGACAATTAATCGCCGTTCTCTGGCGCACCTCGCCATCGGTGCCGCCGCGTTGCCGCTCGTGCCCGGCCTCGCACGAGCGCAGGCCTATCCGTCCCGGACCGCACGCATCGTCGTCGGCTTTCCCGCCGGCGGCGCGACCGACATTCAGGGACGCCTGATGGCGGAATGGCTGACTGACCGCCTCGGCCAGCAGTTCATCGTCGAGAACAAGCCCGGCGCCAGCGGCAACATCGGTACCGAGACCGTCGCCAAGGCCGCGCCCGACGGCTACACGCTGCTGCAGGTCGTGACGCCGCATGTCATCAACCCCGCGCTCTACTCCAATCTCAGCTTCGACTTCATGCGCGACATCGCGCCGGTCATCTACTCCGCGCGACTTGCCTATCTCGTCGTGGTGAACCCGTCCGTTCCGGTGAACACGCTGCCCGAGTTCATCGCCTACGCCAAGGCCAACCCCGGCAAGATCAACTACGGGTCGGCCGGCCAGGGCACGCCGCAGAACATCGCCTGCGAGCTCTTCAAGATGATGACCGGCGTGAACCTCGTGCACGTCCCGTACAAGGGCGGCGCGCCGGCGGTCGCCGACCTGATCAGCGGCCACGTGCAGGTCATCTTCGCGCCGCTTTCAGAATCGATCCAGCAGGTCAAGGCTGGGAAGCTGCGCGCCCTGGCCGTGACTCCCACCGCGCGTCTCGCCGTACTGCCGGATATTCCGACGGTGGCGGAGTTCGTGCCGGGCTACGAGGCCAGCGGCTTTGCCGGCATCGGCGTGCCCCGGGGCACGCCGGTCGAGGTCATCAACCTGCTGAACAAGGAGCTGAATGCCGGCCTCGCCAGCGACAAGGTCAAGACCCGCATCGTCGAGCTGGGCGGCACGGTGATGGGCGGCACGCCCGCCGAGTTCGCGAAGGTCCTCGAGGACGCCACCGAGAAGTGGGCGAAGGTGATCAAGGCCGCCGGCATCAAGTCCGAGTAGGGCGAGCCGGCAGGAGCAGGACTGCCGCCGCGACACCCAGTCCGGACGCGGCCGACGCCAGCAGGAACACGCGGCTGTAGTCGCTCGCCGCCTGTTCCGATCCCAGGGCGGCGCCCAGCAGGGCGATGCCGATGGCGAAGCCGCCCTGGCGCATCACGATGGTGAGTGCCGAGGCCATGCCGGCCATGGCTGGCGGCGCCAGCGTCACGACCGCGCCGGAGAGCTGCGACTGCACGAGCGCCGTGCCCGTGGCGATCACCGCCATGCCGAGGAGCGCCATCATCCAGGTCGGCTCCAGCGCCAAGGCGAGGTCGCCGACAGTGATCACCACGAGCCCGCAGCTGAACAGGATGCGCCATCCCCACCGTGTTGCCAGCCGGCCGGCGAGCGGCGGCAGGACAATCATGGGCACCGTCGCGGTGAGCAGGGCGATCCCGGCCACAGCCGTGGAGAGGCCGAAGGTCGCCGTCAGGAACGGCGGCAGATAGACCAGAGTGGCCCAATAGCCGATCGACACGGTGATCAGCAGCACGGCGACGGCGATCATCGCCGGCCGTGTCAGCAATGCGGGATCGAGGATCGGCTGCGGTCGGCGTCGCTGCTGGGCGACGAACAAGGTCGCGAAGAGCAGACTTGCACCTGTGCCGATCGCGAAGTGAACCACCGTCCGGCCGGCCAGCAGCGTCTCGATGGCGATGCCGAGCGCCAAGGTGAGCAAGGCGATGCCTGCCAGGTCGAGCGGCCGGGAATCGGCGGCGCGTTCCTCGGCGACGAGACGCGGCACGATCCACGCGGCCAGGACACAGAAGGGCAGGTTGGCGAGGAAGATCCAGCGCCAGCCGAGCCACGCCGCCACGATGCCGCCAAGCGTCGGCCCGATCGCCATGGCCGCCCCGGAGACGATGCCGGCGAGGCCGAAGGCCCGGGCGCGGTCCGCTGGATCGGGATAGGCGCTGGCGGTCAGCGCGATCGAGCCGGTGATCACGAACGCGGCTCCGAGACCCTGGGCGACGCGCGCTGCCCACAAGGAGGGACCGTCCCACGCCATCCCGCAGGCGACGGAGGCCACGGCGAACAACGCATTGCCGACCAGCAGGGCGCGACGCCTACCGTAGCGGTCGGCCAGCGCACCGGAGGCAAGCAGCGTGGCGGTGAAGGCCAGGCTGTAGGCGTCCATCGTCCAGGCGTAGGCCGCCAGGCCGAAGCCGAGATCTTCGCCGATCGTCGGCAGGGCGACGATGACGGCGGTGACGTCGAGTTGGGTGAGGAAGCCCGCGAAGGAGAGGGCGAGGGCAGGGGTGCGGCGGAAGCTCTTCATGGCGCCCAGTGATGCCGCCTCGCGCGCGCAGGCCCGAGCGCCAAGCATTCACTTCGACATGAATTGCGTTCATGATGCGGGAAATGCGCGCTCTCCCGCCCTTCGACGCCTTGGTGGCCTTCGACACCGCCTTGCGCCATCGCAGCATGACCCGCGCGGCGGCCGAGCTCGGCATGACCCAGAGCGCCGTCAGTCATCGTCTGCGCCGGCTCGAAGCCTATGTTGGTGCGCCGCTGCTCCATCGCTCGCCGACCGGACTGCACGCGACGCCCGCCGGCACGGCGCTGGCCGCCGGTCTCGCGGACCTTCTCGATGGCCTGTCCGATCTCCGCACGCGCTGCCGCGCCGTCGCGGTCCCGTCGGGTCTGCGCGTCGGCGTGGGGGCAGCGCTTGCCGACTACTGGCTGGTGCGGCGGTTGCCGGCCTTTGCCGCCGCGAATGCCGGCCTGGAAGTCGAACTCACCATCGTCGAGAGCGAGGCCGAACTGCGGGCGCCCGACCTCGACGTCCACATTCTGTGGCAGCCCGCGGCAATCGCGCGCTCCTCCTCGACCCAGCGCCTGCTGTTCCAGGAGCAGGTCTTTCCCGTCTGCGTTCCCGCCGTGCTGCCGGGCGGCAAGACGCTGCGCGACCCCAAGGCACTGGCGACGCTGCCGCTGCTGCACAAGGGAAAGCCCGGCCGGGGCCAGGGGGCGGAATGGTCGTGGCCCGTCTGGTTCGAGCGGCTGGGCATCGCGGGCAAGCCGCCGGCTGCCGCGCTGCGCTTCGGCACCATCCACACCGCGATCGCTGCGGCGCTGCAGGGCGCGGGCGTCGTCATGGCACGCTCGCTGCTGGTGCACGATGCGCTGAAGGACGGGCGGCTGGTGCGCGTGCTGTCGCCGTCCTGGGACATGCCGTCGAGCAAGGCCCACATTGTACGCTGGCCCGCCGCCCTGACGGGCGACGAGCGCGTAAGTCGGTTCGTGAAGTGGGCAGTCGCGGAAGCCGAACGAACGACCGGCCGCCGCGCGGCTCAGCCTTCGCCGAAGGTCCGCCTGTAGGTCTTGCTCATCACCTCGTCGAGGCGCGCGCCGGGAACGAAGTCGGCCATCTCGTCCGGGCGGGTGAGGCCCGGGAGCTGGCGCGCGCAGTCGGAGGGTTCGCCAAGAACCTGCGTGACCGGATAGAGCGCCGACCAGGCCGGCACGCCCTCGTAGTCTTCCTCCTCGTCCGCGACATGCTTGTCGCGGATCTTGCCCGACGCCGTCTCGATCTCCATGCCGATCATGGTCGTCGCCTTGAACTCCTGCTTGTTCGGCTGGCGGATCAGCTTGGAGCGGCCCGGATAGATGCGGTCGATGAAGCGGTCCATCAGCTTCAGCTTCTCTTCCGGATCGTCGATCACATGCGCCTTCCCGAAGGCCATGACGGCGCGATAGTTGACCGAGTGATGGAAGCCGGAGCGCGCCATCACCAGCGAATCGAGATGGGTGACGGTGAGGCAGACGTCGACGCCTTCCTTCTGGCTGCGGATCATGCGGCTGGCCGAAGAGCCGTGCCAGTAGAGGTGGCTGCCTTCGCGCCAGAACGAGGTCGGCGTGCAGTAGGGACGGCCGTCGATCACGTAGGCGATGTGGCAGACCAAGGCCGCATCCAGGATGGCGTGGATGGTTTCCTTGTCGTAGCGGCCGCGCTCGTGGACGCGCTTCACCTTGTTCACGTTGGTGACGGGATAGCTGTCGGGCGGGGTGACTGAATCGGGAGGGCTCATGGCTTGACCTTTGGCGCACTGGAAAGGGGGGTGCTTGCCGGCCGACCATCGTCGCGATACGGATCAGGTGAAAGAGCCAGTTTGTCCGAAAGTGACTGGACCAGTTTTGAAGCCGCGTTCGACTTCCCGCACCCGCCGCGTCCCGCCGCTCGGCCTCGCGATCGATCCCTCGTCGCCCGAGCCGCTGCACCGCCAGATCTGCGAGCAGATGCGGCGCGCCATCCTCGAGGGGCGGCTCGAACCGGGCGCGCGGCTGCCCTCGTCGCGCCTGATGGCGCAGGATCTCGACTGTGCGCGCGGAACGGTCGTGCTGGCCTTCGACCAACTGGTCGCCGAGGGCTATGTCGTGAGCCAGGCCGGCTCGGCCATGTCGGTCGCGGCCAACCTGCCCGACGAGATGCTGACCGTGCCGCGAACCGGCACGCCGACTGGGGGCAAGTCCGTCGCCAAACCCGCCGTCGCGCGCCGGACGCGGGCGCTGCTGGCCGAGGTCGCGCCGCCCACGCCCGCCGGACCTCCTTTGGCCTTTCCCACCGGCCAGCCGGACCGCGAGGCCTTTCCCTTCGCGCTGTGGGCCAAGCTGCTGGAGCGGGAGTGGCGGCGGCCCGGCAGCGAGGCGGCGAGTGCCGTGCATCCGTTCGGGCATGCGGGCCTGCGTGAGGCGATCGCGACCTATCTCGGCGTGGCACGCGGCTTCACCTGTGCACCGGCCGAGATCGTGGTCACGACGGGCATTCGCCACGGCCTCTCCCTGTTCGCGCAGGTCGTGCTCGATGAAGGCGACATGGCCTGGATCGAGGAGCCGGGCTTCGTCGGTGTGCGCGAGGCGCTGGCGGGCTCGGGCGTCAAGGCCGTGCCCGTCGCCATCGACGAGTGGGGTTTCTCACCCGAGGCGGCACTGGCGCTGGCGCCCGACGCGCGGCTGGCGGTCGTGGCGCCGGCCCATCATTTTCCGCTGGGCACGGTGCTCAGCCTTCAGCGCCGGCTCGAACTGCTGAGCTGGGCCGAACGCGCCAGGGGCTGGATCGCCGAGGACGATTTCGACGGCGAGTATCGCTACAGCGGCCGGCCTCTCGCACCGCTGCGCACCCTCGATCGTTCCGGCCGCGTCGCCTACTTCAGCAGCTTCTCCAAGCTGCTCTTCCCGGCGCTGCGGCTGAGCTTCCTCGTCCTGCCGGCCTCGCTGGTCGAGGCGACCGAACGGATCATGGACCGCGTCTCGGTGCGTGCGCCGTTGCTGGGACAGGGCGCGCTGGCGCGGTTCATCGCCGAGGGCCATTTCGCCACCCACCTGCGCCGCACGCGGCAGCTCTACGCCGGCCGCCGCGAGACGCTGCTGCAGGCCGCCATGCACCGTCTCGACGGCCTGCTCACGATCGCCCCCGATCCCGGCGGCATGCACGTGATCGCGCGCCCCACCCCGGAGATTGCGCGGCGCTTCGACGACGTTGCCGTGACGGCAGCCGCGTCGGCCGAGGGCCTGACCGTCCAGCCGCTCTCGGTCTGCTACGCCGGCCGCGTGCAGCGGCACGGCCTGATCCTGGGCTATGCCGGGACCCCCGAAGCGGAGATCGATCTCGCGCTGGTGAAGTTGCGCGACGTGGTGCTCAGCTCGGCTGGCGCGCGGCTTTCGCCGCCTCGAAGGCGGCGAGGCGTTCGGGAAGTTTCCCGAGGGAAGAGCTCGCCGTAGAAGCGGCCGCCGGTTTCGGCAGCGTCTCGTAGAAATGGCAAGCCACGCGATGGCCGTCGCCGGCGTCGCGCAGTTCGGGTTGCTCCTGCTTGCAGCGCGGCTGGGCGTGGATGCAGCGTGTGTGGAAGCGGCAGCCCGGTGGTGGGGCGAAGGGGCTGGGCACGTCGCCGGCCAGCAGCACGCGCTCCTTGCGCACGCTGGGATCGGGCCGCGGGATCGCCGACAGCAGCGCCTGCGTGTAGGGGTGCAGCGGCCGGTCGTAGAGGTCGCGCTTGCCGGCGATCTCGACCAGCTGGCCGAGATACATCACCGCGACCCGGTGGCTGATGTGCTTCACCACCGCGAGGTCGTGGGCGATGAAGAGGTAGGAGAGACCGAACCGCTGTTGCAGGTTCTGCAGCAGGTTCACGATCTGCGCCTGGATCGACACGTCGAGCGCCGACACCGGCTCGTCGCAGATGATGAGGTCGGGATTGACCGCCAGGGCGCGGGCGATGCCGATGCGCTGGCGCTGGCCGCCGGAGAACTGGTGCGGATAGCGCCGTGCATGCTCGGGCAGGAGACCCACGACGTCGAGCAGGTCCTTGACCCGTGTCGCCCGTTCGGCCTCGGTGTGCAGGTCGTGGACGGCCATCGGCTCGGCCAGGATCTCGCCCACCGTCATGCGCGGGTTGAGCGACGCATAGGGGTCCTGGAAGATGATCTGCATGTGGCGGCGCAGGCGGCGCAGCGCGTGCTTGTCGAGGGTCGCGATCTCCTCGCCCTTGAAGCGGACCGAACCCGCGGTCGGATCCATCAGGCGCAGCACGAGGCGGCCGGTCGTCGACTTGCCGCAGCCCGATTCACCCACCAGCGCCAGCGTCTCGCCGCGCGCGATCTCGAAGCTCACGCCTTCGACGGCACGCACCATGCCGATCACCTTGCGGCGGATCAGACCGCGGCTCACCGGGAAGTGCTTCACCAGCCCGTCGACCTGGAGGACGGGCGTTGCTTCAGCGGTGCTCATGCGGCCCTCGCCAGTTCGACGGGCGCCTTCCAGCAGGCCACGCGATGCTCCGGTCCGAGGTCGCGCAGCGGTGGCGGCTCGAGGTGGCAGCGCGGATCGGCGAAGGGGCAGCGCGGCGCGAAGCGGCAGCCCTTGGGCTGGTTGTTGGGGCTCGGTACCGAGCCCTCGATGGTCGACAGGCGTTCGCGGTCGACCTCGATGCGCGGGATCGAGCCCAGCAGGCCGATCGTGTAGGGATGCTGCGGATCGGCGAACAGCGCGTCGACCGGCGCGCTCTCGACGATCTTGCCGGCATACATCACCACCACCTCGTCGGCTATTTCGGCGATGACGCCGAGATCGTGGGTGATGATCAGCATCGCCATGTCGAGCCGCCGCTGCAGGTCCTGCAGCAGGTCGAGGATCTGCGCCTGGATGGTGACGTCGAGCGCCGTGGTCGGCTCGTCGGCGATCAGCAGGGCGGGCTCACAGGACAGCGCCATGGCGATCATGACCCGCTGGCGCATGCCGCCGGACAGGAGATGCGGATAGTCGTCGACCCGCTGCTTCGCCGAAGGGATGCGCACCAGTTCGAGCATCTCGACGGCGCGGGCCTTGGCGGCCTGCGGTGACAGGGTGGTGTGCGCCAGGATCGCCTCGACGATCTGCTGACCGATCGTGTGGACCGGATTGAGCGAGGTCATCGGTTCCTGGAAGATCATCGACATCTTGCCGCCGCGCAGGCGACGGCGTTCGTCGGCCGAGAGTCCGAGCACGTCCCGGCCTTCAAACAGGATCGCCTCGGCCTCGACCTGGCCGGGCGGGCTTGCCACCAGGCCCATGACGGAGAGCGAGGTGACGCTCTTGCCGCAGCCGGATTCGCCGACTAGGCCGACGGTGCGGCCGCGGCCGACGGAGAAGTCGATTCCGTCGACCGCGCGGAAGAGGCCGCGGTCGGTGTGGAAGTGGGTGCGGAGACCGCGGACCTCGAGGAGCTTTTCCATCAGTAGGAGTAGTCCAGGCCCTTGTAGAAGGTGTTCTGGTAGAGCATGTGCGGCCGCACGCCCTTCAGCTTCTTGAGGCTGGTCGTGTACATCGCGATGTTCATGACCGGCATCCAGAGGTGCTCCTCGGTCACCCTCTGCTGGGCCAGCGCATAGTATTTGGCGCGGTCGGCGTCGGTGATCGAGGCCCGGCCCATCTTGAGATATTCGTCGGTCTTGGCGTCGTTCCAGTTCATGCGGTTGGGCGCCGGCATGTTCTTGGAATCGAAGTAGAAGTTCAGCAGGTCGCCGGACGAGATGTAGGGGAAGGTCACCGTCCACAGTTCGAAGTCCTGCTTGCCCATCTCGGCGGGGGCGATGGTCGAGTCGTAGCCCACGATCTTCCAGTCGACGCCGATCTTGCGCATGTAGCCCTGGATCGCCTCGGAGACCCGCGGGAAGTAGGCCACCTGCGTGAACAGGACCCGGGGTGCCAGCTTGACGCCGTCCTTCTCGCGGATGCCGTCGCTGCCCACCTTCCAGCCGGCCTCGTCGAGCAGCTTCTTGGCCCGCTCGACATCCTCCTTGATGAGGCCCTTGGTCGAGTCGGCGAAGTCGAGCGCCTTGGGATCGATGAAGGTGTAGGCGGGCTCGGCGTTGCCCAGCATGATGCCCTTCACGATGTCGGCGCGGTTGATGGCGATGTT
Source organism: Rhodospirillaceae bacterium (assembly GCA_009772935.1). GTDB lineage: Bacteria > Pseudomonadota > Alphaproteobacteria > Reyranellales > Reyranellaceae > Reyranella. The sequence goes on along the minus strand of WOUR01000008.1, from coordinate 241,103 downwards.
CATCGCCTCGCGCACGCGCTTGTCGGCCACCATCGGGCGCGTGGTCTTGTAGCCGTAGTACATCAGCTGGAAGTTGGGCTTGGCCTCCTGGACATTGAGGTTGGGCGAGGCCTTGACCTGCTGGATGAACTGCAGCGGGATCTGGTGCGTGACGTCGAACTGCCCGCCCATCATGGCGGCAACCCGGCTCGAGTCCTCGGGCACGATCTTGATGCTGAGCTTCTCGAACTTCACCGGCCCCTTGTTGGCATACATCGAGGGGCCCCACTTGTAGGCGTCGTGCCGCTTCAGCACGATCTCGGTGCGCGGCTGCCAGCTCTCGAAGCACCAGGGGCCGGTCCCGTCGATCGCCTTGACGCCGTAGTCCTTGCCCAGCGCCTCCACGCTCTCCTTGTTGTGGATCGCCGTCGTGAACATGGTGAGCTGCAGCAGCAGGTCGGCGAACGGCTCGTTCAACTCGTATTCGACCGTGTAGGGATCGGGCGCGCGCAGCTCCTTGATGTTGCCGGCGCGCCAGGCCAGCGGCGCCTTGAGTTCTGGGCTCTTCAGCCGCTTGAAGGAGTAAATCACGTCCTCGGCGGTGAACTTCTTGCCGCTGCAGAACTGCACATCGTCGCGCAGCTTGAAGGTGTAGAGCTTGCCGTCCGGACTGACCGTCCACGACTTGGCGAGGTAGGGAATGGCCGTCTTGCCGTCCCAGTCCATCGCCACCAGCGTGTCCTGGAACATGTTCACGATGTCGGAGGTCGGCGACCAGGTCGTGCGCTGGCCGTCGTAATGCGGCGCATCGAGCGACTTCATCATCCGCAGGGTCTGGGCCTCCGCCACCTGCGAGAGGCCCACCACGCCAAGCAACGCCGTTACGCCTTTCAGGAACTTACGCATCGCTTCCTCGCTCCCTTGTCGTTGCTGTTCAGAACGTCACGTCGAGACCCTTGTAGAATGTGTTCTGGTAGATCATGTGCGGCCGCGCGCCCTTGATCTTCTTGTTCGTCACCTGGTGCATGTTGATGTTCAGCACCGGGATCCACAGGTGCTCGCGCGTCACCTTCTGCTGGACCATCGCGTAGTATTTGGCGCGATCGGCCTCGGTCAGCGCCGAGCGTCCGAGGCGCAGCCACTCGTCGGTCTCGGCGTCCTTCCAGTTCATGCGGTTGGGCGTCGGGATGTTCTTCGAGTTGAAGTAGATGTTCATCAGGTCGCCGGCCGAGAGATAGGGCACGGTGACGGACCAGATCTCATAGTCCTGCTCGGCCATCTTGGCCGCGGCGATGGTCGAGTCCCAGGGCTGGAGCTGCCATTGCACGCCGATGCGGCGCAGATATCCCTGGATGGCTTCCGCAATCCGGGGCGTGTTGCCGGCCTGCGTGTAGTAGACCTTGGGCTGGAGCTTGACGCCATCCTTCTCGCGGACGCCGTCGGCGCCGGGCATCCAGCCGGCCTCGTCGAGCAGCTTCTTCGCCCGCTCGACATCTTCCTTCACGATGTCCCGGGTCTTCGGGTCGAAGTCCAGCGCATCGGGGTCGACGTCGGTGAAGGCCGGGTCGGCGTTGCCGAGCAGGATGGCCCTGGCGAGTTCGGCGCGGTTGATGGCAATGCTCATGGCCTCCCGCACGCGCCGGTCCGCCACCATCGGGCGCGTGGTCTTGAAACCGAAATACAGGAGCTGGAAGTTGGGCTTCGCTTCCTGGACCTGCAGCATCGGCGCCGCCTTGGCCTGGGCGATGAACTGCGCCGGGAACTGATGGGTGATGTCGAACTGGCCGGCCATCATGGCGGCGACGCGACTCGAATCCTCCGGCACGATCTTGATGACCAGCTTCTCGAACTTCACCGGCCCCTTGTTGGCGTACATCGAGGGCCCCCATTTGTAGGCATCGTGGCGCTTCAGCACGATCTGGGTGCGGGGCTGCCAGGCCTCGAAGCACCAGGGTCCGGTGCCGTCGGCGCCCTTGATGCCGTAGTCCTTGCCCAGCGCCTCCACGCTCTCCTTGTTGTGAATGACGTTGGTGAACATGGTGAGCTGGAGCAGCAGCTCGGAATACGGCTCCAAGAGTTCGTACTCCACCGTGTAGGGATCGGGCGCCCGCAGTTCCTTGATCTCGCCCGCCCGCCAGGCGTAGGGCCCCTTGATCTCCGGGCTCTTCAAGCGCTTGAAGGAATAGACGACATCCTCGGCCGTGAATTTCTTGCCGCTGCAGAACGATACGTCGTCGCGCAGCTTGAAGGTGTAGGTCCTGCCATCGGGGCTCACCGTCCAGGACTTGGCAAGGTAGGGGATGGGCGTCCTTCCATCCCAGTCGAGCGCCACCAGCGTGTCCTGGAACATGTTGACGATGTCGGAGGTCGGCCCCCAGGTCGTGCGCTGGGCATCGTAATGCGGCGCATCGATCGCCTTCATCATGTTGAGGGTCTGCGCCGTTGCCGGATACGCGATACTCAACGCGAACGCTGCACTCAGAGCTTGTCTGATCATGTCTGCAGCCTCGGATCGAGGACGTCGCGGAGTGCGTCGCCCAGAAGGTTGGCGGCCAGCACGATCACGAAGATCATGAAGCTGGGGATCGTCGCGATATGCGGCGCCATGAACAGGAAGTCGCGGCCCTGCGCGGCCATCATGCCGAGTTCGGCGGTCGGCGGCTGCGCGCCCATGCCGAGGAAGCCCAGCGCCGAGCCGATCAGGATGATCTGGCCGAAGCGCAGGGTCAGGAACACGAAGATGGTCGAGATGCAGTTGAGCGTAAGATAGCGCCAGATCAGCGTGCGGTCGGAGACGCCGACGGCGCGGCCCGCTTCCATGAATTCCTGGCTCATGATGCCGATCGCGGCGCCGCGCGCCACGCGCGCCACGTCGGGCACGGTCGCCACGACCAGCGCGATCACCACGGCGGTGAGGCCGGCGCCGAAGATCGCCGCCACCGCGAGGCCGATCAGGATCGCCGGGAAGGCCAGCATCACGTCGACCAGGCGCATGATCCAGCCGTCGAGACGGCGATAGTAGGCCGCCAGGATGCCGAGGAAGCCGCCCAGGAAGCCACCGAGGATGACGCCGACCAGACCGAGCATCAGCGTGTTGCGCGAGCCGTAGATGACGCGGCTCAGGATGTCGCGGCCCGTATTGTCGGTGCCGAACCAGTGCTCGGCGCTGGGTGGCTGCATCACCTTGGTGAGATCGGTGAGATAGGGATCGTACGGCGCGACCAGCGGCGCGAAGAGGGCGGCGAGCCCGATGGTGGCCAGCAGCAGCGCGGCCACCACCGCCACCTTGTCGCGCGCCAGCCGGCGCAGGACGCCGGAGCGCGAGAAGACGCCATTCTCTTCGGCGGCCGTCGGTGTCGGGGCGTTGAGGGCGTCGACGCTCATGACCGTTGCATCCTGGGATCGAGGTAGACGTAGAGGACGTCGACGATCAGGTTGATCGTGAGGAAGGCGATCGCGAGGATCATGATCGCGCCCTGCGCCGTCGGAAAATCGCTCGACACGATGGCGCCGACCGCCAGCCGTCCGACACCGGGCCACGAGAACATCGTCTCGGTGACGACGGCGCCGCCCAGCAGGAACGCGGCCTGCAGGCCGATCAGCGTGACCACCGGGATCATCGCGTTGCGCAGCGCGTGGTGGATGATCACCACCGTTTCGCGCAGGCCCTTGGCGCGGGCGGTGCGGACATAATCGGCGCCCAGCACCTCCAGCACGGCGGTGCGCGTCAACCGCGCGATCGGCCCGATCAGTACGCTGCCCAGGGTCAGCGCCGGCAGAACGAGGCTCGGCAGGCCGCCGTCCCAGATCGGCCCGGTGCGGCCGGTGAAGGGGAACAGCCCCCACTGGAAGCCCAAGTACTGGATCAGGACCAGGCCGATAAAGAAGACCGGCATCGACACGCCGGCGACCGAGACCGCCATGATCGCGCGGTCGATCAGGGTGCCTCGCTTCACGGCGGCGAGCGTGCCCAGGGTCAGGCCGAGCGGGATGGCGATCAGCATGCCGCCCAGCATCAACTCGACCGTCGGCCCGATGGTGAGCGCGAGTTCCTCGCTCACCATCTTGTTGGAGATGATGGAACGGCCCAGGTCACCCTGCAGCACGCGACCGATATAGTCGGCGAACTGGATGGGAATGGGACGGTCGAGGCCAAGCTCCTCGCGGATCGCCGCGATGGTCTCGGCCTTGGCATCGGGGCCGGCGATGATCATCGCCGGATCGGCGGGCACCACCTGAAGGAGACAGAAGCACAGGAAGAGAACCCCGAGCAGGGCGGGGAACGAGATCAGCAGGCGGTGGACAATCTGTCTTCCCATGCGCCGTCCTCGGACCGATTCGGCCAAGGGGAAGCGCGCCGGTTTCCCGACGTGTCTCGACGTTTCTCCCTGGCAGCCGCTGCTTCGGTCAGACCTGCGCGGCGTTCGTTATGCAGGGATACTGCATGCGATTTTTGCGGATGTCACGCCCAGCCACCGGCGTGCGGCAGGACATGTCCGGTGATGAAGCCGGCGCCGTCGGAACAGAGGAAGCAGATCGTCGCGCCCAGTTCGTCCGACTTGCCGAGGCGGCCGAGCGGGATCTGGGCCGTCATCTTGGCCATCGCCTCGCTGTTGGCGAGCAATGCCGGCGGGAAGTAGTCGGGGTTCTCGACATAGTTCGAGCCGACCGCGTTCACCGTGATGCCGTCGCGGCCCAGCTCCTTGGCGAGCGAGGAGACGAGACCGTTGCCTGCCGCGCGCGCCGAGACATAGGGCGCATAGTTGGCGATGCCGCGCAGAGGGGCCGCCGAGGAGACGAACACGATGCGGCCCGACTTGCGTTTGCGCATCGACGGCGCGACGAGCTGCGTCAGCCGGAACGGCGCTACGGCCATGACTTCCAGCGCATCGCGGTAGTCCTCGATACGCGCCTCGCCGAGCGGTGCGCGCAAGGCCGGATAGGCGTCGTTGTTGACCAGCGCGTCGATATGGCCGTGTCGCTTCAGGGCGAGTTCGACCATCGTCGCCGGCTCGGTCGCCGAAAGCGCATGGGCGCCCGGGAATTCCGCCTCGTACTTGCGCCGTGCGCTGGGCGCTTCGAACGACGGATCGTGCGCCAGAACCGTGGCGCCCTGGGCCAGGGCGATCCTTGTGGTGCCGTGCCCTGCGAATTTCTCGACGTTGGTGATCAGGACGACCCGGTCTTTCAGCAGCATGGCGATTCCTCTAGGTTGCGGCCCCATGGACCAAGCCCTTTCCGACGATCCTAGCGCAGCCCGCCCCGAGGGACAGGCCCCCGAGGGGCATGCCTCCTTCGGATTCCGCGACGTGCCGGCTGCCGAAAAGGCCGGCCTGGTGCGCGAGGTCTTCGCCAGCGTGGCGCCGCGCTACGACCTGATGAACGACCTGATGTCGGGCGGGGTGCACCGGCTGTGGAAGAACGCCATGGTCGACGTGGTGAACCCGCGGCCGGGCGAGAAGCTGCTGGACGTGGCCGGCGGGACCGGCGACATCGCCTTCCGGCTGCTGCGCCGGCAGGGCGAGCGGCCCGACGTCACCGTCTGCGACATCAATCCGGCGATGCTCGAGGTCGGGCGTGACCGCGCCGTCGACCGTGGGCTGCTGCAGGGCCTCACCTGGGCGACCGGCGATGCCGAGCACCTGCCGTTCCCGGACCGGTCGTTCGACGCCTACACGATCGCCTTCGGCCTGCGGAACGTCACCGACATCGACCAGGCCCTGCGCGACGCCCATCGCGTGCTGAAGCCGGGCGGTCGCTTCTACTGCCTCGAATTCAGCAAGGTGACCTCGGCACCGGTCGGGCGCGTCTATGATGCCTATTCGGAGCGCGCGCTGCCCTTCTTCGGCAAGGTCATCGCCCGGGACGCCGAGTCCTATCGCTATCTCCACGAGAGCATCCGTCGCTTCCCGCCACAGCGCGAGCTGGCGGCGCGCATGCGGGCGGCCGGTTTCGAAAACGTCTCCTGGCGCGACATGTCGCTCGGCGTCGTGGCCCTGCACCAGGGCTGGCGCATCTAGATGTTCCGCGCGCTCCGCAACGGATGGCGCCTGCTGCGCATGGCGGTGAGCTTCGCGCGCCATGACGCACTGTTCCCGCTCGAGTCGCTGGGGATCGCGCCGGCGCTGATTGCCTGGGCGCGTCTCTTCGCCCCGCGCAACGACCCGCGACGTCCGGGCGAGAGGCTGGCGGCGGCGCTGCAGGACATGGGTCCGTCCTTCATCAAGCTCGGCCAGGCGCTGTCGACCCGCGCCGACCTGCTGAGCGAGGAAGTGGCCGCCGATCTCGCGCGCCTGCAGGATCATATCCCGGCGTTTCCCGGCGCCGAGGCCCGGCGCATCATCGAGAGCGAGCTGGGTCAGTCGCTCGGTGCGATCTTTTCGAGCTTCGACGACGTGCCGGTGGCGGCGGCGTCGATCGCCCAGGTCCATTTCGCGGTCACGACCGATGGCCGCGACGTCGCCGTGAAGGTGCTGCGGCCGGGCATCGAGAAGGCCTTCGAGCGGGATCTCGATCTCTTCTATTGGGTGGCGGAGCTGGTCGAGCGCACGCAGCCGCGCTTCCGCCGCCTGAAGCCGGTCGAGTCGGTGCGTGCCTTCGCCGACGTGGTGCGGGTCGAGATGGACCTGCGCATGGAGGCCGCGGCGGCGGAGGAGCTGGGCGACAACTTCGCCGACGATCCGAACTATCGCGCGCCCAGGATCGACTGGGACCGCACTGCCGAGCGGGTGATGACCCAGGAGCGGGTCGATGGAATCCCGATCGGCGACCGGGATGCGATCATCGCCGCGGGCCACGATCCGCACGAGATCATGAGGAAGTGCGCCGAGGCCTTCTTCTACCAGGTGTTCCGCGACGGCTTCTTCCATGCCGACATGCACGGCGGCAATGCCTTCGTCGATCGCCAGGGCACCATCGTGCCGGTCGATTTCGGAATCATGGGGCGGGTCGATCAGGATACGCGCGGCTATCTCGCCGAGCTGCTGGTCGCTTTCCTGCGGCGCGACTATCGCGCCGTCGCCGAGGTCCAGTTCCGCGCGGGCTATGTGCCGCCGGACCAGTCGCTCGAGACCTTCGCCCAGGCCTGCCGCTCGATCGGCGAGCCGATCTTCGGCAAGCCCAGCCACCAGATCTCGATCGCCCGTCTCCTGGCGCAGATGCTGCGGGTCACCGAGCAGTTCGAGATGACGGTGCAGCCGCAGCTCCTGCTGCTGCAGAAGACTATGCTGATGGCGGAGGGCATGGGCACCAAGCTCAATCCCAACGTCAACATCTGGGAACTGGCGCGGCCCCTGATCGAGGACTGGATGGTTACCCATTTCGGCCCGCGCGCCACGGTCGGCCGCGCCGCCGAGGATCTCGCGCAGGGCCTGCGCCGCCTGCCGCGTCTGATCGACAGCCTGCATCTGGTCGCCGAGCACGAACGACGCAAGGCCGAGCGCGATGCGCTGCAGCCGCCGCCGTCCGGCCGCTACTGGCGCCCGAGCTTCGCCGAACTCGTGGCCGTTCTCGCGCTCGTCGCCGCCATCGCCGCCTGGTGGCACTGACCCCGTGCCCACCGATCAAATCGTCATCGGGCTGGCGATCTTCCTGCTCGCGGGCACCGTCAAGGGCCTGGTCGGGCTCGGCCTGCCGGCCATCTCTATTGCGCTGATGTCGCTCTTTCTGCCGCTGTCGGAGGCGATCGCCCTGATCGCGCTGCCGACCGTCGTCACCAATGTCTGGCAGGCGGCGGTCGGCGGTCATTTCCGGCATATCGTGCGCCGCCAGTGGCCGCTGATCCTGCCTCTGAGCGTGGTGCTCTACCTGACCGTCTGGCTGGTCGGCCAGAAGGGGCCGGGCTGGGCCTTCCTGGTGCTGGGCACGGTGCTGATCATTTACAGCACCCTTGGCCTGCTCCGCATACGCCTCACCATTCATGCCGATCTCGAGAAGCCGCTGGCGCCCATCATCGGCCTCGTCTCGGGCTTCGTGGCGGGCGTGGTCGGCGTGCCGATCGTTCCGCTGATGCCGTACCTGCAGGGGCTCGACATCAAGCCGGTCGAGCTGGTCCAGACCCTGGGCGTGGTGCTGTGTGCCACGTCCCTGACCCTGACGGCCTCGCTCCTGTTCTTCGGCGTGCTCGACGGGCCGCGCGCCATTGTGTCGGGGGCCGCGATCGTGCCGGCCATCGGCGGCATGTGGCTCGGCCAGCAAATCCGCTCCCGCCTCTCGGTGGAGCAGTTCCGCCTGGCCGTGTTCTGGGCCCTGCTGGCCACCGGCCTCTATACTGTCGTGACCCGCCTCTTGTGATAGGCTGACGGCCATGTTGCACGGCAAGCGTATCCTGCTGATCGTCGCGGGCGGCATTGCCGCCTTCAAGTCGCTGGATCTGATCCGCCGGCTGCGCGAGCGCGGCGCCTCTGTGCGCTGCGTGCTGACCGAGGCCGGCGCGAAGTTCGTGACGCCGCTCTCGTTGCAGGCTCTGACCGAGGACCGCGTCTACGGCGACATGTTCTCGCTGACCGACGAGAGCGAGATGGGCCATATCCAGCTCTCGCGCGACGCGGACCTACTGGTGGTGGCGCCGGCGACCGGCGATCTGCTGGCGCGCATGGCCGCGGGCCTCGCCAACGATCTCGCCGCGACCGTGCTGCTCGCCACCGACAAGCCGGTGCTGGCGGCGCCGGCGATGAACGTTCGCATGTGGACGCATGCCGCGACCGTGGCGAACGTCGAAACCCTGAAGAAGCGCGGCGTCACCTTCGTCGGTCCCAACGACGGCGCCATGGCGTGCAACGAACACGGTCCCGGCCGCATGTCCGAGCCGCTCGAGATCGTCGCCGCGATCGAGGCGATGCTGGTGCGCGACCGGCCGCTCGCCGGCAAGCGCGCGCTGGTCACCTCGGGTCCGACCCGCGAGGCGCTCGATCCGGTGCGCTTCATCTCGAACCATTCTTCGGGCAAGCAGGGGCACGCCATTGCTGCGGCGTTGGCCGAACTCGGCGCCGAGGTGACCCTGGTGAGCGGGCCGGTCGCCGTGCCCGATCCGCCAGGCGTGAAGGTCGTGCGCATCGAATCGGCCGACCAGATGCTGGCGGCGTGTCTGGACGCCGGCACACTCGACATCGCCGTCTGTGCCGCCGCCGTGGCCGACTGGAAGGCCGCGCACGCGGCCACCGGCAAGATCAAGAAGAAGGCAGGTGCCCCGCCACCGGCGCTCGAACTGGCGCCCAATCCCGATATCCTGGCGACGCTCTCCAAGGCTGGCCCCCGGCGGCCGGCCCTGGTGGTGGGCTTCGCCGCCGAGACCGAGAACGTGGTGGCCAATGCCGTCGACAAGCGTGCCCGCAAGGGCTGCGACTGGATCGTGGCCAACGACGTGTCGCCGGCCACGGGTACCTTCGGCGGCGAGCGCAATACGGTGCATCTGATTACCTCCGGGGGCACCGAGGACTGGCCGCCGCTCGGCAAGGGCGATGTCGCCATGCGGCTCGCCGGCCGGATCGCGCTGCATCTTGTACAGCCAGGCAAGCAGCAGGCTGCGGAATAAATCAACGGGGGCCCGATGGCAGGCGTCGAAAGCATCGAGATCGAAATCGTGCGGCTGCCCCATGGACAGGGCCTGCAGCTGCCCGACTATGCGACGGCCGCAGCCGCCGGGGCGGACCTGCTCGCCGCCATCGACGGGGATATCGAGCTGGCGCCGCTGGAACGCCGGATCGTCCCGACCGGCCTCTCGATTGCCCTGCCGGTGGGCTTCGAGGCCCAGGTCCGGCCCCGTTCCGGCCTGGCGGCCAAGCACGGAATCACGGTCGCCAACGCCCCCGGGACCATCGATGCCGACTATCGCGGCGAAGTCGGCGTCATCCTGATCAATCTCGGCAAGGAGACGTTCCGCATCGAGCGCGGCATGCGAATTGCACAGATCATCATTGCCCGCCATGCCCGTGCCGTCTGGCGAGAGGTCTCGACCCTCGACGAGACGGCCCGCGGTGCGGGTGGCTTTGGTTCGACTGGAGTAACGGCCGACTCGCTCAAGAGGGCCTGAAGAGGGACGAGAACGGGATGCCTCGCCTCAGCAAGAAGACGATGTTCGCGATCGAGGCGGTTCTCGACGTGGCATTCCATGTCGGCGATCACCCGGTGCGTAGCGGCGACATCACCGAGCGCCAGCGGATTCCCAAGCGATATCTCGAACAGGTCCTGCAGCATCTGGTGCGCGCCGGCATCCTGTCGGGAAAGCGCGGGCCCCGCGGCGGCTATCGGCTGGGCCGAGACAAGGCCACAATCACCTTGGGCGAGGTGGTGAGGGTGGTGCGCAACCTCGAGGTCGAAACCGAGCCCAGCGACCCCTCGATCGGCTCGCCGCTTGCCCACGAGGTCGTGTGGCCCCTGTGGGAGAAGCTGCGCGAGGAAATGATGGCACAACTCGACAACGTGACCATCGAGGATCTCTGCCAGCAGGCGCGCTCCAAGGGTCTCAACGGCGCAGCGGCGCAGCCCCACGCAGGTCACGCGGCGATCTGATATACAGCTCCCCGGTTTTATCCGGAGGAGCAAGACATGGCCAAGAAGACCGCAGTCGCGAAGGCGAAGAAAGCCAAGCCAGCGCCGCGCAACAAGAAGCTCTACGACGAGGGCATGAAGATGCGCAAAGCCGTGCTCGGCGCGGCCTACGTCGACAATTCGCTGGCCGGCGCCGCCGACGACGAGTTCATGATGGCCTTCCAGGACATCACCACAGAGTACTGCTGGGGCTATGCCTGGACGCGCCCGGGCCTGTCGAAGAAGCACCGCTCGATGCTGAACCTCGCCATGCTGGCGGCGCTCAATCGCGGCCCCGAACTCAAGCTGCACATCAACGGCGCTCTGAACAACGGCCTGACCAAGGACGAGATCAAGGAGATCTTCCTCCAGGTCGCGATCTATTGCGGCATCCCGGCGAGTCTCGACGCCTTCAAGACGGCGCGCGACGTGTTCAAGGATCGCGGCATCTGAACCATGGTAGCGGTTCGGCCGGCACGAGCCGGTGAGGCGGCCGGCCTCACCGCGCTCTGCCTCAGGTCGAAGGCGCATTGGGGCTACGACGCGGAGTTCATGCGGCTCTGCGTTCCCTCGCTAACGGTCGGCGAAGAAGCAATCGCCGAGGGGCGCGTGCTGGTGGCGACGGACGGCTCCGGCCGGACGGTCGGCACCGTCAGCGTCGGTCGCGATGGCTGCGATGCCGAACTGGCGCTGATGTTCGTCGAGCCCTCTGCCATCGGCGGCGGGACTGGGCGCCTGTTGTTCGAGGCGGCCATCGCGCTGGCGCGAAAGCTGGGATACCGGCGCATGACGATTCTCGCCGACGTGAACGCCGCGCCGTTCTACGAGCGCATGGGCGCGCGTTTCCTGCGAAACGAGCCGTCGGATGCGATTCCCGGGCGCGTCCTGCCATTCTATGAATACGACCTCACGTCAGGAGCTTCGTCATGACCACGCTCACGCCCCCCGCCACCATCGCCTTCATCGGCCTCGGCATGATGGGCCGTCCGATGGCGAAACGCCTCGTCGAAGCCGGCTTCACGCTGCGCGTGTTCGATGTGTCGCAGAAGGCGGTCTCGGATTTCGTCGGCGCCCATCCCTCGGCGCTGGCCACGGCGTCGGCGAAGGCCGCCGCGCAGGGCGCTGCGGCGCTGATCACCATGCTGCCGGACGGCAAGATCGTGCGGCAGGCCGTCCTCGAAGGGCAGGATCCCGCGATCGACGGGCTGGACGCGGGCGCGGTCGTCATGGACATGAGCTCGTCCAATCCGGTCGACACGCAGAAGCTCGCGAAGGACCTTGCCGCCCGCGGCGTGGCGCTGCTCGACGCCCCGGTGTCGGGCGGCGTGAAGCGGGCGATCGACGGCTCGCTCAGCATCATGGTGGGCGGCGCGGCCGCCGACCTCGAGCGGGCGCGTCCGGTCTTCGCGGCCATGGGCAAGACCATCACACTCTGTGGCCCGGCGGGCGCCGGCCATGCGCTGAAGGCGCTCAACAACTATCTCTCGGCCGCCGGCCTGGTCGCGATGTGCGAGGCGCTGGTCGTGGGCGAGGCCTTCGGCCTCGATCCCGGCACCATGGTCGACGTGTTCAACAGCTCGACCGGCAAGAGCAACGCCACCGAGGTCAAGGGCCGCCAGTTCGTCGTGCCGCGGAACTTCTCGGCGGGATTCACCACGGCCCTGATGGCCAAGGACCTGCGCACCGCGGGCGACGTCGCCAGCCACCTCAAGCTCAACATGCCGCACCTGCAGCAGGCCGTTGCCTACTGGACCGCCGCCGACGGCAAGCTGGGCAAGGGCGCCGACCACACCGAGATCTTCCGCTACGCCGAGATGCTGGCCGAAGGAGAGTAACGACCCCGGCGCATCGCCGCGGCGGAGCCAGTCTTTACAGGGCGGGGGACGGCGTTTATACAACCCCCGCCCAGGGCCCCTGGCGTCGCCTCCCCGGCGGCAACTCGATGGGGCCCATCCAGTACGACATAGCGCTGTTTTCAGGTTCGGCCGTTCCGGCCGCTGCAGGCGCGTGCGTCATTTCCCCACCAGATCGAAGACCCATGAATCTCCAGGACCTCAAGAAAAAGAAGCCTCCCGAACTCCTGGCCTTTGCCGAAGAGCAGGGCGTGGAGGGTGCGGCGATGATGCGCCGCCAGGAGCTGATGTTCGCCATCCTCCAGAAGCTCGCCGCCGCCGACCAGGCGATCTTCGGCGTCGGCACCATCGAGGTGATCCCCGACGGCTTCGGCTACCTGCGCTCGATGGAAGCCAACTACCTGCCCGGCGCCGACGACATCTATGTCAGCCCCCAGCAGGTCCGTAAGTTCGGCCTGCGCACCGGCGACACCGTCGAAGGCGAGATCCGCGCACCCAAGGACGGCGAGCGCTACTTCGCCATGGTGCAGATCAACAAGATCAACTTCGACGATCCCGACGCGCTGCGCCATCGCATCAACTTCGACTCGTTGACGCCGCTCTATCCCGACGAGAAGCTGAAGCTCGAACTCGACGGCGGCGCCGCCGCCATGGCCCCGGCCATCACCGAGGAAGCTATCGGCGGTTCGAAGGCGACCTCGTCGGGCCGCGTCGGCACGCGCCGCACCGGCACGCTGACCAAGAAGGCCGGCACGACGCCGCAGCAGCAGCTCGACATCTCGACCCGCGTGATCGACCTGATCGCCCCGATCGGCAAGGGCCAGCGCGCCCTGATCGTGTCGCCGCCGCGCACCGGCAAGACGGTGCTGCTGCAGAACATCGCGCACGCCATCACCGCCAACAATCCCGAGGTCTTCCTCATGGTGCTGCTCGTCGACGAGCGCCCCGAGGAAGTGACGGACATGCAGCGCACCGTGAAGGGCGAAGTCGTGAGCTCGACCTTCGACGAGCCGGCCAGCCGCCACGTCGCCGTCGCGGAAATGGTGATCGAAAAGGCCAAGCGCCTGGTCGAGCACAAGAAGGACGTGGTGATCCTGCTGGATTCCATCACGAGGCTGGGTCGCGCCTACAACACCGTCGTGCCGAGCTCCGGCAAGGTGCTGACCGGCGGTGTCGACGCCAACGCGCTCCAGCGTCCGAAGCGCTTCTTCGGCGCGGCCCGCAACATCGAGGAAGGCGGCTCGCTGACCATCATCGCGACCGCCCTGATCGACACCGGCAGCCGCATGGACGAGGTCATCTTCGAGGAGTTCAAGGGCACCGGTAACTCGGAAATCATCCTCGACCGCAAGGTCTCCGACAAGCGCACCTTCCCGGCGATCGACATCACCAAGTCGGGCACCCGCAAGGAAGAGCTTCTGGTCGACCGCGCGACGCTGTCGAAGATGTGGGTGCTGCGCCGCATCCTCATGCCGATGGGCGCGGTGGATGCGATCGAGTTCCTGCTCGACAAGCTGCGCACCTCGAAGACCAACCAGGATTTCTTCGGGTCGATGAATCAATAAGGCGCAAAGGGCGCGCACTTGAGCGCGCCCTGGTGGGCGGCAGCGCTTGTAACCAAGCGCGAGAGCCCACACGGTTCAGAACAGACGAGAACTCAAGAGGGCGCCGCTTGCCGGCGCTCTTCGCTTTTCTATGTCAGATCCCGCGCCTCCCGGCTCGCCGCAAACCACAGCCAGATCGCGGCCTGCATCGCCAGCAAGACAACGGTCACGACCTGATGTGCCCCGGCGCGCGACAGGCCATGCGTCGCCTCCATCCACGCCAGTGCCGGGCCGATCGCCGCCTGCACCACGAACGCGATCAGCATGCAGATGAGGTTGAGCGTCGTGTTGACCCGGCCGGCCAGCTCGGGCGCGAAGGCGCGCGTCACCAGCGCGTAGCAGACCACCGACATGCCGCCGAACATCACGTAGGCGAACCACAGGAGCTTCGGGACGGCCGTGACGTTGAGCGCGATGGGGACGTGGATCGCCAGGAACAGCGACCCGTAGACCAGCAGCACCCGGCCGCCGCGCACGCCGCGCCGGTGCAGCAGGTCGACGATCATGCCGCTGAAGAAGTAGCCGGGGACGATGGCGATCGAGAGGGCGAACAGCGCGACGCCGACCGACGGCTCGTCTAGATGGGCCACGTCGCGCAGCCAGCCGGCCGCCCAAAAGCTCGTGTAGCAGACCCAGACACCGAGCGAGAATGTCGGCGCGAGTCCCGCCTTCCAGAAGAGGGGTGTGCGCAGCACGCCCATCAGGCCGCCCAGTTCGTCGGCCAGGCGGCCCTTTCCGCCTCGCTCGTATCGCGGAGCGGCAAGGAGCTGGTAGAGCGCGACGGCGACGGTGATTGCCCCGAGGCCCAGGAAGACCTGCCGCCAGTCGAAGTCCACCAGCAGCCACTGCACCGGACGTGTGGCCATCGCGGCGCCCAGCCCGCCGAACGTCATCATGACGGCGTTGACCAACGGCAGCCGGCCGATCGGCCAGTAGAGGACGTTGGCCTTGAAGCCGCACATCAGCGCGACGGACAGGCCGAGCCCGATCAGGGCGCGGCCGACGCTCAGCGTGACGACGTCTTGGCCGAGCGCGAAGATGACGGCACCCAGCGCGGTCGCCAGCAGCATGACCGGCGCCACGCGGCGGGGCCCGAAACGATCGAGCGCCACGCCGGCGGGAAGCTGGGCCACCGTGAAGGCCGCCAGGTACATCGAGGTCACGACGCCGATGGCCGCGTCGTCGAGGCCGAGTTCGCTGCGCAACGCCGGCGCGACCACGGCATTGAGCGATCGGAACAGGAAGCTCAGGAAGTAGCCGAGGGCAAACGGCAGGAATGCCGTAAGGACGAGCTTCAAGATCGATCGCCCGTCCTGGCGAACACCGCGCTTGCATGGACGATGCGCTCCTCGCCCACCTTCAGGTAGCAGTTGGCGAAAGCCAGCCGTCCGCCGACCTTGTGGACATCGACATGGGCCTCGACCCAGTCGCCGATCTTCGCCGACCCTGCGAAGTCCGTCTTCACGCTCGCGGTGACGATCAGAGGCGAAGGCGTCTGGCTGCGCGTCGTGCGATAGCCCAGCGAGATGTCGCACAGGGTCATGAGGATGCCGCCATGGGCGACGCCGCGGGCGTTGGCATGCTTGGGCTGGATGCGCAGGCCGACGATGAAGGTGCCGTCGCCGTTCTCGCGATAGAAGAACGGCCCGTTATGGTCGAGGAACGGGCTGGTGCGGAACAGCGGCTTGTAGCCGGCTGGTGGATCGGAGGCTCGGGGATCGGGGGCTGGCGGGTTGCTGTCAGCCATGATCAGGCTCCGAGATCGGCGGCGACCGCATGACGCTGCGCCCCCGAGACCTCGACCCGGGGGCCGAACCAGGCCTCGAAGCCCGGCCGACCCTGGTGCAGCAGCATGCCGAGTCCGTCGACGCAACGGTTGCCGCGGGAACGGGCGGCGGCCAGCAGGTAGGTTTCCAGCGGCACATAGACGATGTCGTAGACCACCGCCTCGTGCGGCAGTTTCGCGAGATCGATGTCGAGGGCGGGCTGGTCCTTCATGCCGAGGGAGGTGGTGTTGACCAGCAGGGTCGCGCCGTCGAGCAGCTCGGAACGCTCGTCCCAGGAGGCGACCACGATGCGCTGCCCGCCCGGCGGGGTGAGGGCGACGGCCAGGTCGACCGCCGTCTCGCGCGTTCGGTTGACGAGCCGCAGCTCGGGCACGCCGACATCCATCAGGCTCGAAACGATCGCGCGCGCAGCTCCGCCGGCCCCCAGTACGACGACCGGCCCGGTGTCGGGCATCCAGTGCGGTGCGTTGTACTTCAGCGCTTCGAGGAAGCCGAACCCGTCGGTGTTGCGGCCCTCCAGGGTGCCGTCGGGCTGCTTGACTATGGTGTTCACCGCGCCGATGCGACGGGCCACGGGATCGATGCGATCGAGCAGCGGCAGGATCTCGACCTTGTGGGGGAGGGTGAGGTTGCAGCCGCGCGCGTTGGGCGTCTTCTTGAGGAACGCGACAAGCTCCTCCAGCGCGGCGCGCTGGGGCTTCACGGGCAGCCGGCCGTAGTGGCCATCGATATGGTGCTGCTTCAGCCAGAAGCCATGCAGCGCCGGCGAGCGCGAATGCTCGACCGGCCAGCCGACGATGGCGGCGAAGGGCCGGCCGGCCGCTTCGGCGAGCAGTGTGTCGTATGGACTCATGCGGCTCTCTCCAGTCCGATGCCATGCCCGGCGAGGAACGACAGCAGCGGCAGCAGCGGCAGGCCGAGGATGGTGAAATAGTCGCCTTCGACCCTGGTGAACAGATGAGCACCCACCCCTTCGAGCTGGTAGGCGCCAACGGAGGTCGTCACCGCTTCACCGGCCCGCGCGAGATAGGCATCGAGGAACGAATCGGGCAGCGGCCGCATGGTGAGGAGGGCGCGATCGTTGGAATGCCATAGCCGCACGCCGCCTCTCGCCACCACGACCGAGGAATGAAGCTCGTGGGTCTGGCCGGCAAGCGCCTGAAGCTGTCTACGGGCTGCTTCCATCGTCGGCGGCTTGTCGAACAGGCGTCCGTTGCAGGCGAGCGTCGAGTCCGCGCCGATCACCATCGCCTCGGGGTGTCGCGTGGAGACACGCTTCGCCTTCAGCTCGGCCAGCGTCTCGGCAATGTCCCGCGGCGCAGCCTTCTCCGCTGCAAGACTGAGCTTCACCTCGTCCTCGTCGACGCCCGACGTCTCGACCGCGAAATCGAGGCCGGCATTCTGCAGCATCTGGCGACGCGAGACGCTGGCGGAAGCGAGGATCAGCATGGGCGTTACGCGGGCTCCAGGCGGTACAGTCCCCCACTGTCGGTGTGGGTGACGATGTAGAGGAGGCCGTCGGGCCCCTGACGAACGTCGCGGATATAGGGAAGCAGGTCGACGAGCAACCGCTCTTCCCCGACATAGCGGTCGCCGTCGAGCTCGATGCGGATCAGCGCGTTGTCGGAGAGGGCGCCGGTGAACACCGAGCCCTTCCAGCCGGGGAAGCGGTCGCCGGTGTAGAAGGCCAGTCCGCTCGGCGAGATCGACGGCACCCAGACCCGCACAGGGTCTTCCATCCCCGGCAGGCTCTTGTTCGGGCTGATGGTCGAGCCGCTGTAATCGATGCCGTGCGTTGCCCGCGGCCAGCCGTAGTTGGCGCCGGCCTTCAGCAGGTTCAGCTCGTCGCCGCCGCGCGGCCCGTGCTCGACCAGCCAGATGCGGCCGGTGCCGGGATGCATCGCCATGCCCTGCGGATTGCGATGGCCATAGGTGAAGATCTCCGGCCGCGCGCCCTCGCGGCCGACGAAAGGATTGTCGGGCGGGACCGTGCCGTCGTCGCGTAACCGCACGACCTTGCCGCCGAGGTCGGCGAGGTTCTGCGCGCGCTGCATCTGGTAGCGCTCGCCGCAGGTCACGTAGAGCAGGCCCGCCCGATCGAAGACGACGCGCGAGCCGAAATGCAGACCACCGGACGTGCGGGGCAGGGCCTCGAAGATCCGCTGCACGCCGACCAGCGCGTTGTTGCGGAACTCGGCCCGTGCCAGCACCGTAGCGGCGCCGCCCTCGCCCTCGCCGGAGTAGGTGAGATAGAGCCGGGCGTTCCTCGCGAAATCGGGATGCAGGCAGACGTCGAGCAGCCCGCCCTGGCCGCGCGCATAGACCTTCGGGAGACCGCCGACCGGCGCCCGTTCCAGCCGGCCGTTGGCGAAGATGCGCAGCCGTCCCGGCCGCTCCGTGATCAGCAGGCGGCCGTCCGGCAGGAAGGCCATGCCCCAGGGCTGTTCGAGATCGAGCGTGAGCATCCGCAGGCTGTAGGAGCCCTTGCTGCTGCGCAGGACCTGCTGGGCGCGCACGATGGCGGGGGCGGCCACTGCCGCGGCGGCGCTCGCGGTCAGGAGGCGGCGACGTCCGAGAAAGACCTTCCTGAGCATAAACTCTCCTGTCGAAGGCCGCGCCGGGCTGGCGCATGAAAGGCCGGTCACTATACTCGACGCGCGCAAGCAGGCGACGTTCCTCGGTCGCCGCGGCAAGGGGAGAAATTGAGATGTCCAAGTCCATTCTGATTCACGAGAACGGCGGTCCGGAGAAGATGCAGTTCGAGGACGTCGAGGTCGGCAAGCCCGGTCCCGGCCAGGTCAAGCTGCGTCACACGGCCATCGGTTTGAACTTCATCGACGTCTACACCCGCTCCGGCCTCTACCAGACGCCGCTGCCCAACGCGGTCGGCCGCGAGGCGGCGGGCGTGATCGTCGAGGTCGGCCCCCGGGTGAAGGGCTTCAAGAAGGGCGACCGCGTCGCCTATTGCGGTGTGCTGGGCGCCTACTGCCAGGAGCGCCTGATGGGCGTCGACCAGCTCGTGAAGGTGCCGGCGGGCGTGAGCGACGAGCAGGCCGCGGCGATCATGCTCAAGGGCATGACGACCGAGTATCTCGTCGACCGGACCGCCAAGGCGTGGCTGAAGAAGGGCGACACGATCCTGTTTCATGCCGCCGCCGGTGGCGTCGGGCTGCTGTTCGGCCAGTGGGCCAAGGCGCGCGGCTACAAGGTGATCGGCACGACCTCTTCGCCCGAGAAGGCCAAGCTGGCCAAGAAGAACGGCTACAAGTGGGTGATCGACTACACCAAGCAGGACATCGTGGCCGAGGTGAAGAAGATCACCAAGAACAAGGGCGTTCCCGTGGTGTTCGACGGCGTCGGAAAAGACACCTGGGCGGCCTCGCTCGACTGCCTGCAGCCTCGCGGCCTGATGGTATCGTTCGGCAATGCCTCGGGCGCCGTCGCGCCGGTGCCGATCGGTATCCTGAACGCCAAGGGCTCGCTCTACGTCACGCGCCCCAGCCTCGCCGCCTACACTGCCACCCGCGCCGATCTCGAGGCCAGCGCCCGCTCGCTGTTCAAGATGGTGAAGAGCGGCAAGGTGAAGATTTCCATCGACCAGCACTATCCGCTGGCCGAAGCCGCCCAGGCGCATATCGACCTGGAGAGCCGCAAGACCACGGGCCAAACCGTCCTGGTTCCCTAAGGCCCACAAAGCCTCACTCTGAGGAGCGCTCCACGGGAGCGCGTCTCGAAGGGTGGGAACGAGGCACCACGTCTGTTGCCCATCCTTCGAGACGGCCGCTGCCGCGGCCTCTTCAGGATGAGGTGAGGGGGAAGCGTGAAACGGAAAGACCCTGAATGGTCATCGTCGGACTGACCGGCTCGATCGGCATGGGCAAGTCGACCGCAGCGAAGATGCTGCGGGAGATGGGCGTGCCGGTGTACGACGCCGACGCCGCCGTCCACGCCCTTCAGGCGCCCGGCGGCGCGGCGCTGCCCGGTATCGAGGCGGCGTTCCCCGGCGTCGTGAAGGCGGGGGTGCTCGACCGTCAGGCGCTGGGCGCCCGCGTCTTCGGCAACAAGGAGGCACTGCGCCGGCTCGAGGCGATCGTGCATCCGCTGGTCGGCCAGAGGCAGCGCGCCTTTCTGCGGCGCGCCGCCCTGGCGGGCGAGAAGCTGGTCGTGCTCGACATCCCGCTCTTGTTCGAGGGCATGGGTGAGCGGCGCGTCGATGCCACGCTGGTCGTGAGCGCACCGGCCTTCCTGCAGCGCCGCCGCGTGCTGGCACGGCCCGGCATGACGACGGAGAAGTTCGAGGGCATCCTGCGACAGCAGGTGCCGGACGCGCTGAAGCGGCGCAAGGCCAGTATCGTGATCCCAACCGGCCTGGGCCTTGCGCCGACCCGCGCGGCGCTTGGCAAGGCCGTTGTCGAATTGCGCGCGCTGCACGGACGGTTCTGGCCGCCCAATCCCTGGCGGGAGAAATTCACAGCCCGGCTCGCGCGCGCGCGTCGCAAGTAGGCTCGCATCGGGCTACAAGATCGGGATGCGTGAAGTCGTCCTCGATACCGAGACCACGGGCCTCGATCCCCTCGCCGGCCATCGCGTGGTCGAGATCGGCTGCATCGAGCTGGTCAACCTGGTGGCCACCGGCCGCTCGCTGCAGCTCTACCTCAATCCCGAGATGCCGATGCCGGCCGGCGCACAGGAAGTGCACGGGCTCACCGACGAATTCCTGGCCGACAAGCCGCTGTTCGCCGACAAGGCCGACGAACTGCTGGAGTTCCTGGGTGAAGCCCAGCTCGTCATCCACAACGCGCAGTTCGACCTGGGCTTCCTCAATGCCGAGCTTTCCCGTGCCGGCAAGCCCAGGATCGCGAACGACTATGTCGACACCGTCTCGCTGTCGCGGCGCAAGTTTCCCGGCCAGCGCGCCAGCCTCGACGCCCTGTGCGACCGCTTCGGCATCGACAACACCAAGCGCACCAAGCACGGGGCGCTGCTCGATTCGGAGCTGCTGGCGGAAGTCTATCTGGAGCTGAGCGGCGGCCGGCAGCGCGATCTGGGACTGGCCCCGGAGATGGTGGCGGCGGGCCTCGAGGGCCTCGTCGACCAGAGCCGGCCCATCCGGCCGGCCCGTCCGCACGCGGCAAGCCCTGCCGAGCTCGCCGCGCACGCGGAGTTCCTGAAGAAGATCAGCGATCCGCTCTGGCTGAAGGCTGACGCAGCCTAGCTCAGGCGTGACCGACCGGGCCGGCGGGGACGCCTGGCATCTGGCCGCCATTGGCCTCGAGCTGCTGGCGGAAGAGGGCCACGAAGTCGACCGGCGCGATGTTGAGGGGCGGGAAGCCGGCTTCGCGCGTGGCATTGGCCACGATCGCGCGGGCGAACGGGAAGAGCAGGCGCGGCGTCTCGATGAACAGCATCGGGCCGAAGGCCTCCGGCGGCAGCTCACCCAGGGTGACCGTGCCGGCATAGACCAGCTCGAGCATGAACAGGGGCTCCTTCTCCGGCGTATGCGCGGAGGCCTCGATCGTGAGCGACACTTCGAACGTCTTGGCGTCGAACTGGCGGTTGGCCACCTGCACATTCAGCGTGAGCTGCGGCGTCGTCTGCTCGATCAGGCTTTGCGGCGCGCGTGGATTCTCGAAGCTGAAATCCTTGATGTACTGGCCGTGCATTGTGAGAGGCGCGGCGGGTCCGGCCTGGGCGGTCGTGCCGGAGGGCGGGGCGGACGGCGGAGGGGTGGTCGTCATGGCGCTCTTCCAATCGTCTTGGACAAAGGTTTGCTGCGGCGCGGCGGTACCATGCAGGGCTGCACTGCACAAGCTGCGGGCATGAGCGGACGCCGGGCAATTGCCAAGAGACGGGGCAGGGGCGAAAATGAACTTCCCGCTATTTGCACGCTCCGGCAGCCCATGACTCGCTCCTCTTCACGCCCCCTGATCGGTGTTTCCGCCTGTCTCAAGGAGAACGGCCGCGGCGGTTGGCATCACACGGTTGGTGAGAAATACGTCCAAGCCGCGATCCGCGCCGCGGGCGGCCTGCCGGTCCTGATCCCCGCCATCGGCCCGGAGTTCGGCGATGACGAGCCGGGCTTCCTCGAAGCCATGGACCGGCTGCTCGACAGTCTCGACGGCGTGCTGCTGACCGGCAGCCCGTCCAACGTCGAGCCGCATCACTATGGCAAGGAGAGCCGGGAGGGCACGCTGCACGACCGCGCGCGCGACTCCACCACACTGCCGCTGATCCGGCACACGATCGACCGCGGCGTGCCGCTGTTCGCGATCTGCCGCGGGCTGCAGGAGGTCAACGTCGCGCTGGGCGGCTCGCTGCACCAGCACGTGCACGAGGTCGAGGGGCGACGCGATCACCGTTCGCCCAAGTCGCCCGACATGGACGTGAACTATGCGCCGGCCCATGACATCGACATTGCCGAAGGCGGCCTGCTGCACAGGCTGCTGGGCGAGCGTCGCGTGACCGTGAACTCGCTGCATGCGCAGGGCGTCGACGTGCTGGCGCCGCGAGCCCGGATCGAGGCGACCTGCTGCGAGGACGGGCAGGTCGAGGCGTTGAGCGTTCCCGACGCGCCGGGCTTCGTGCTGGCGCTGCAATGGCACCCCGAATACAAGGCGCTCGAGAATCCGGTGTCGATGAAATTGTTCGATGCCTTCTCCGCCGCCTGCCGGGAACGCCTGGCGGCGCGGTCGGCACCGCTGCTACGCGCCGCCGAGTAGGCGCGCAATGTCCACGCCGACCACAGGCAACAACGCGAGGCGCGATTTCTACGAGCGTATCGGTGGCCTTTCGATGGCGCCGCTCTGGGAATCGTTGCACCAGCTCGTGCCGCCCCGGCCCACGCCGAAATACCAGGCCGCGCATTGGGATTACGACAAGGTGCGGCCGTTCCTGATGGAGTCCGGCGCGCTCATCACCGCCAAGGAAGCGGTGCGGCGGGTGCTGATCCTCGAGAATCCGGCAATGACCGGCAGCGCCTGTATCACGCCGACTCTCTATGCCGGCCTGCAGCTCATCCTGCCGGGCGAGGTGGCGCCCAGCCATCGCCACACGCAGTCGGCCTTGCGCTTCATCGTCGAGGGCGAGGGTGCCTACACCGCGGTCGACGGCGAGCGCACGATCATGCACGAGGGCGATTTCGTCATCACGCCGACCTGGACCTGGCACGATCACGGCAACGATTCGTCGCAGCCGATGGTGTGGCTGGACGGGCTCGACATCCCGCTGGTCGCGATGTTCAACGCGGGCTTCGCCGAGACCGGCGAGACCGACGAGCAGGTCGTGACGACGCCGCTGGGCACGTCCGATGCGAAGTTCGCGAGCGGGCTCCTGCCGGTCGACTGGAAGCCGTCGCGGCAGACCTCGCCGATCTTCAACTATCCCTACGCGCGCACGCGTGAGGCGCTGCAGGGACTCGTCCGGGCCGGCGCCCCCGATCCCTGCCATGGCTACAAGCTGCGCTACGTCAATCCGGCAAGCGGCGGCGCCCCCATCGCCACCATGGGCACCTTCATGCAGCTGGTCCCGAAGGGCTTCGCGACCGCGCCCTATCGCAGCACCGACGGCACGGTCTTCTCGGTCGTCGAGGGCGAGGGCGAGAGCCGCATCGGCGACACGGTGATGCGCTGGAAGAAGCGCGATCATTTCGTGGTACCGAGCTGGGCCCGGGTCGAGCATCGCGCCGACAGCGACGCCGTCCTGTTCTCCTTCTCGGATCGTCCCATTCAGGAAAAGCTCGACCTGTGGCGCGAGGATCGCGGCGGGAAGTAGCCTCTCCGTCGTCTCGACCAGAGCGCCGCAGGCGCGGAGCGGAGAGACCTTGTCTCAACCCAAAGCTGGCAAATCGGGGAGAGAAGATCTCTCCACTCCGCGCTGCGCGCTCCGGTCGAGATGACGGTCTGCTTTTTACTTCTCGAGCCAGCCGGCTTCCTTGACGATATCCCGGTAGGTCTTGCTGACCGGCACGTGCAGGCCGTTGCGCAGAACCAGAATGAGCCGGTTGGGCGTCCGTTCGACAGAGGCTACGGCACCTTCCGCTACCCACCACGACCGATGGACCTGTCGACCGCGCTCGGGCCCGAGTTCGGTCAGCGCGTCGCGCAGGCGCATCAGCACGAGATCGCTGCCCAGCGCCGTGTGGATTCGGAGGTAGTGATCCTCCATTTCGAGCGCCAGCAGGTCACGACCCAGGGCTGGTGGAACGCGGCGCAGGAAGTCCGGGGCATCCGGCCGAGGGGAGTCGGCCTCGGAAGTCGTGGGCGCCTGCGGGAGCGCGGCGACTCGCGTCAGTTCGGCGTCGGCCTTCGCCCGCAGGCGGTTCTCGACGAACAGGCCGATCATCACCGAGACGACCACGGTCAGGAACGCGTTCTCGGGGTACAGCTTCGGTGCGAGTGAAAGCGGAATGGGCCGCACCAGCCAGGAATGTACGGCGATGACCTCGAAGGTGCTGGGCACCGCGGCCAGCAGGCCGACCAGGGTCATCCGGCCGGCGACCGGCCAGCGGTCGATCGGCTCGATGGTGCCGAACCAGGCGGCGAGCAGGACGACCTGGATCCAGCTCAGGGCGCCGATGATGCCGAAATGGGCCAGTCGCTGGACGAGGTCCATGCTCTGGTAGGTGCCGAAAGGACCGAGCACGGCCAGCACCAGCGCGACGCCGAGGACCGGCAGAAGCTGATACGGCAACGACCGGACATAGGGCGATTCGCGCATCGTGAACGGATGAATGACGGCAGATCGCGAAAAACGCCAGCACTTCCACGTAGCGACGATGGATCGGAAGCGGCGCTGCACGGAAGGTGCGGGCAACACCGTCTTCAGCGGAGCCCTTCATGTCGCAGCCGTTACAGATCGTCTTGCAGATCGTCACGAACACGCCCCTCTGGGTGTGGCCGCTGATGGTCCTCGTCATCTGGCTCGGGGTGCTCGGCCTGCGCTCGCGGACGCTGCCGCTGTGGCGCCTGGCGATCCTGCCGGTTGTCGGGCTGGTCCTGTCATTCGTCGGCATCGGCCAGGCGGTCCAGCCCGCGCTGGCTCTCGTCGCCTGGCTGGCGGCCCTGGCTGTTGCCCTGCCGCTGGGCGACCTGCTGGGTCGCGGCCGCACCGTGCACCGCCTCGACGATGGCCGGCTGGAGGTCGCCGGCGGCTGGTTCATGCTGGTCTTCGGCCTCTCGATCTTCGCCGTGCGTTACGCGCTGGGCGTCCTCTTCGGGATGGCGCCGGCACTCCGGACCGACCCGATGTGGATCGCCCTGGCCGGCGGTGTCGGCGGCTTCGTGGCCGGTATCGGCCTGGGCTGGCTGGGCGGTGTCGGCGGCCGGTCCAGCCGCTGGGTCCGACGTCTTGGACGGGCGCCCGCGGGCATCCTGCTGGCCGTGGTTGCGGGGTTCGGTGGCATCATCGCCTTCAGCACTCCCGGTGAATTGCCGCGCCTGCTCGCGGGCGATTCGCTGCCGGGCCTGTCGACCTGGAACTGGGCAGAGCTTCCTCCGGTCCAGCGTGTGGCGGCGCGCGATGGCGCGCCGCTCGCCTACCGCGTCTATCCGGCCCGCGTCGACCGGGCGGTCGTGCTGGTCCATGGCTCTTCGAGCGCCAGCATCTCGATGCACAAGTCGGCGCAGGCGCTGCAGGCCGCGGGTGCAACGGTCTATTCGATCAGCCTGCGCGGGCATGGCGGCAGCGGCACGGCCAATGGCGATGCTTCGTATCGCACCCAACTCGACGACGACCTCATGGATTTCATCGCGGCTGCCGGCCTCACCAAGTCCGGAATCCAGAAGACGCTGATCGGCTTCTCCTCCGGTGGCGGCTTCGTGCTGCGTACGGCCAGCGGCGCCAACCGGCAGGCCTTCGATGCCTATCTCGCGATCTCGCCCTACATCGCACCGGATGCCCCCACGACGCGACCGGCCGCCGGCGGCTGGGTGAGTGTGGCGGTGCCGCGCGTGATCGCGCTCTCCCTCCTCGATGGCTTCGGCATGCCCTGGTTTCAGGATCTCCCGGTCGTGCGCTTCGCCACGGCGTCAGCGCCGAGCGAGAATCGCACGCCGGTCTATTCCTTCCGGCTCGCCTCCGGCCTTCAGCTCAGCCGCGACTGGCGGCGCGAGATCGCACACATCGACCGGCCGATGATCGTTGCCGTCGGCGCGAACGATGAATTGTTCAGGGCCGAGCAGTACGCCCCGCTGTTCAAGGAGCTCAATCCGCGCATCGCCGTCGACGTTGTTCCCGACCTCGGCCATCTCGACATGATCGCCCAAGAGCGGGCCTGCGCCGCCGTCGCCGCCCTGTGGCAACGGCTGTCCGGGGAGAGCGGGACCTGAACCTGATCGCAATGTCAGGCCACCCGCTTCTTCTGCGCCGCGACCGAACCGGCGCACTGGTCGGGCGGCAGGGGCCGCAGATGGGTGTCGTAGGCGTCGGCGAACTCGGCTTTGAAGGGCTGGCCGTCGCGCTGGTACATCGATACGAAGAGGGTGCAGGCGTCCGATTTGTAGCGCAGCACGCGGGCCGTTCCGTCCTTGCGGTCGAGTTGCGGGGCGCCGAACAGGGCGACCAGTTGCGCCTCGTCGAGGCCCTTGATGCGATCGGCGGGGATCGGCGAGCCGGCGTTGCGCGAGCTGAAAACGCCCTTCTCCCCGGCGCCGAGCGAATAGTCCTGGGGGCCGCCCGTCTGGCAGCCGGCCAGCAGAAGGATGGCCGCGAGTGCCCCAAATGCGGATTTCATAGTCTCATTCTAACGCGGCGTCGGCGGCCGGTTAAGGGGCGGTTTCAAGGACTGGGCGATGTGCACCATCATGGCCATGCCGAGTACAGGCACGATCAGGTTGAGGATCGGAATGGTGCCCAGGAAGACGATGAGGATGCCGGTGAGCCACAGGGTGACGGCATTGGCCTTGCGCCAGGCCCTGACCTCGGCGGGATCGCGCCGGCGCAGGGCCACCTGTTCGTAGTATTCGCGACCTGCCAGCCAGCCGTTGACGCCATAGAAGAGAACGGCGCCCAGCCCGGCGACGAACAGGGCCACGACGTAGAAGGGCAGCATCACCAGGTTGATCGCCAGCAGGGTGAGCAGGAACACGATGCCCGACCACAGACCGGTCCAGAGCGGAATGCCGCGGGCGGGGCCGAGCTGCGGATAGTGCCGGGCCTCGACGATATCGGCGATCCGCTCCATGAAGATCGAGATGACGATGCCGAAGCTGGCCGGGAACAGCATCAGCGCCAGGACGGCAACCGCGCCACCGCCCAGCCAGCGGATCGTCTCGTTCACCCATGACCACTGGAAGGTCGCAAGCGATTGCAGCCCCCACCAGGCCAGCACGCCCAGCGCGATCTGCAGCACCAGCGACAGCGCCAGCGACTGCCAGACGATGACGCGCAGCTTGGGGTCGCCAAGCTGCTGCACCGCCAGTTCGAAGGCACGGATCATGGGCGTCCCGTCATCTATGTGACATCAGGCCTGCGGGCCGACGACGCCGGCGGCCTTCAGCTCGCCGATCTCCTTGGCCGAGAAACCGCGCTCGGACAGGATCTCGTCGGTGTGCTGGCCGCGCTTCGCCGCAGGGCCCTTCACGCCTGCCTTGGTGCGCGAGAAGCGCGGCGCGGCGGCGGGTTGTGCGAAGCCGGCCACGTCGACATAGGCGTTGCGCGCCTTGGCGTGGGGGTGCTGCGCCGCTTCCTTCATGGTGAGCACCGGGGCGAAGCAGATGTCCGTGCCTTCCATGATCGCGCACCATTCGTCCCGCGTCTTCGTCTTGAAGATCGTGCCCAGCCGGTCCTTGAGCTGACCCCAGGCCTTGCGATCCATCTGCGCGGGCAGCGGCTCGTCCTTCAGGCCCGTCTTCTCGAGCAGCAGCGCATAGAACTGGGGCTCGATCGACCCGATGGAGACGTACTTGCCGTCCCTGGTCTCGTAGGTGCCGTAGAAGTGCGCGCCGCCGTCCAGCAGGTTGCCCTCGCGTTCCTCGGCGTTCCAGAGGCCGGCGCCGGTCATGCCGTAGAGCGCGCCCAGCAGCAGCGCCGTCCCGTCGACCATGGCGGCGTCGACCACCTGGCCTTTGCCGGAACGCTGCGCCTCGAGCAGGCCGCACACCATGCCGAAGGCCAGCAGCATGCCGCCGCCGCCGAAATCGCCCACGAGGTTGAGCGGCGGCACCGGCTTGTCCTTGCCGCCGATCGCATGCAGGGCGCCGGTCAGCGCGATGTAGTTGATGTCGTGGCCGGCGGCCTTGGCGAGGGGGCCTTCCTGGCCCCAACCGGTCATGCGGCCGTACACGAGCTTCGGATTGCGCGCGAGGCAGACATCGGGGCCGAGGCCCAGCCGCTCGGCGACACCCGGACGGAACGGCTCTGTCATGCCGTCGGCCTTCTCGATCAGGCGCAGCACGACCTCGACGCCCGCCTTGCTCTGCAGGTCGACGGAAACCGAACGGCGGCTCCTGTTGTGGACCGCGAATTTCGGATCGGCGAGCCGGTCCATGACATGCGCCTTGGTGCGGTCGACCCGGATCACGTCGGCGCCCATGTCGCCCAGCATCATCGAGCACATCGGGCCCGGGCCGATCCCGGCCAGTTCGACGATCGTAAGTCCCGTGAGCGGACCCGCCATGATTTCCTCCTGCAGAATGAGCGTTCTTCTATCGAACCCTGATGGTAGCCGAAGGGTTCGGCGTTACAAAACCTGCCACGCGGTCTAAAGTCCGCGCCGCGAGTGGGTCGGTCGGAGGAAACGGGATGGGGTTGGGCCGCATTGTCGCGTCGGCGGTGCTTGCGTTCGGCGTAACCAGTGGCGCGTGGGCGCAGCAGGCCGAAGCGCCGCCGCCCCGGGAATACAGTCAGCAGTTCCTGGTGCCGGGCTCCTGGTTCCATGGCGTGCACGGGCTCGCCTTCAACAAGGACGACCAGCTCTTTGCCGGCTCGGTGATCGGCCAGACCCTCTACCGCGTGCAGGTCGATTCGGGCGAGGTCGACCGCGTGATCGATCCGCCGACCGGCATGGCCGACGACATCGCCTTTGCCGACGACGGCACGATGGCGTGGACGGCGTTCCTGATCGGCAAGGTCTATGTCCGCAAACCGAACGGCAAGACCATCGAGGTCGCCCATGGCATGAGCGGCCCCAACTCGCTCGCGTTCGGCAAGGACGGGAGGTTGTTCGTTTCCGAAGTCTTCCTCGGCGACGCCCTCTATGAGATCGACATAAGGAACGTCGACAAGCCCGACTTCAAGCCGCTAGCGCGCAACGAGCTGCGCCGCATCGCCGAGAAACTGGGCGGTCTCAACGGTTTCGAGGTCCACAAGGACGACGGCTTCCTCTACGGCCCGCTCTGGTTCAAGGGCGAGATCGTGAAGGTGAATCTGGAGACCGGCGCCTCCGAGGTGATTGCGTCCGGCTTCAAGACGCCGGCCGCCGCCAACATCGATCCGCAGAATCGCGACAACGTCTATGTCGTCGACACCGGGACCGGCGGCATCTGGAGCGTGAGCCTCACCAGCAAGGCCAAGAAGCTGGTCGCCTCGATGAAGCCCGGCCTCGACAATCTCGCCTTCGATTCGCGCGGCCGCCTGTTCGTGACCTCGATGACCGACAACGGCGTCTACCTGGTCGACAAGCAGACCGGCGCCCATCGCACCATCGTCGAGGGCAAGCTTGCCGTTCCGACCGATCTCGCCGTCACCAGCGAAGGCGGCAAGGACACGGTGCACGTAGCCGACGTGTTCAGCTATCGCACGGTCGACGGCGCCAACGGCGACGTGACGGACGTGCTGCGCGTGCATGGCGAGACGCACGCTTATCCGATCGGCATCTCGGTCGGCCCGAAGAACGTGCTGCTGTCGAGCTGGTTCTCCAACACCGTGGAGAAGGTCGACCGCAAGACCGGCAAGCTGGTGGCGACGCTGGGCGAATTCGCGGCGCCCGTCGATGCGGTCGAGTTCGCCGACGGCACGATGTACGTGGCCGAGCTGGCGAGCGGCAACCTCGTGAAGGTGAGCGCCGACGGCAAGGAGCGCAGCACGGTCATGAAGGAGCTGCGCGGTCCGGTGGCCATGGTGCATGGGGCGGGGCCGCTGATCTACATCACCGAGATCTCGGCCGGCGTCGTCACGGAGATCGACGTCGTCGCGGGCACGCGTAAGGTGGTGGCCGACAATCTCACCGGTCCGGAGGGCATCGACCTCGGGCCGGACGGCCGGCTCTATGTTGCCGAAGTCGGCCAGAAGAGGGTCGTCGCCATCGATCCCGCAACCGGTGCAAAGACGGTGATCGCCTCCAATCTCGACATCGGGCTGGCGCCGTTCCCCGGCGGACCGCCGGCCCTGGTGCCGACCGGCGTCGCGGTCGGCCGCACCGGCATCGTCTATGTCAGCGCCGACATCCGGAACTCGCTCAGCGCCACTGGAGTGGCGCGCTCCAATGAGGGTTGAAATGCCCGGCATTCCGTTCATCAGGGACTTCAAGTTCGACTACGGCACGGCGATGGAAGTGACGCCGCTGATCCGGCGGGTCGTCGCCAACAACCCGAATCCCTTCACGTTCAAGGGGACGGGCACCTACATCATCGGCCACGGCAATGTCGCGGTCGTCGATCCCGGGCCCGACCAGCAGGAGCATATCGACGCCGTGCTGCACGCCGTGCGCGGCGAGACGGTGACGCACATCCTGGTGACGCACACCCATGTCGACCATGTGCCGGCGACGCCGGCGCTGGCCAGGGCGACCGGCGCGAAGGTCTACAGCTACGGGCCGCATCCGACGCCCGAAGGCGTGACTGCCGAGCAGGAGGGCGATTTCTCCTTCGCGCCCGACGTGAAGCTGAACGACGGCGACGTGATCCAGGGCGATGGCTGGAACGTCGAGGCCGTTCATACGCCCGGCCACATCTCCAACCATCTCTGCTTCGCGGTGAAGGAAGACAAGGCGCTGCTGTCGGGCGATCACGTCATGGGTTGGTCGACGGCGGTGATCTCGCCGCCCGACGGCAACATGGCCGACTACTTCGCCTCGCTGCGCAAGCTGCTGCCGCGCGACGAGAGCCTCTACATCCCGACGCACGGCGCCGAGATCCGCGATCCCAACCCGTTCGTGCAGGCCTATATCGATCATCGGCTGGGCCGCGAGGCACAGATCATCGCGCGCCTGAAGGATGGTCCGCAGACCATCCCGCAGATGGTGGCGAAGAACTATGCCGACACCCCTCTCCATCTGCATCCGGCGGCCGGGCGCTCGATGCTGGCGCATCTCGTCCAGATGGTGAAGGATGGACGGGTCAAGACCGAGGACGGGCGCGCTGCCATCGCCAGCGTTTACCGGCTATAATGGGCGGTTGAAAGCGCCGCATCCCGGCGAATAAACGAAACAAACGAATTAAACGAATCAAACGAAGCGGGAGTCGCATCCCCGAGGCAGGTATCCTGGTACCGCTACGGGCCAATGTTTCTTGCCGGCGCCTGCAGATACCCGTTTCAACAGCGTGCCAAGGGGGGAAACGACCAATGGACCTGAAGCTTTCCGGCAAGACCGTGCTGATCACCGGCGGCAGCCGCGGCATCGGTTTCGCCTGCGCCATGGGCTTCGCGGCCGAGGGCTGCACGGTGCACATCGCCTCGCGTTCGCAGGAGTCGCTGGAAGCCGCACGAGAAAAGATCCGCGCCCGCCACAATGTGCCGGTCGAGATCCACCCCGCCGATTTCTCGAATGGCGACACCGCACGCCGGATCGTCGAAGCGGTCGGCCATGCCGACATCCTGGTGAACAATGCCGGTGCCATCCCGCAGGGCGACATCTTCGGGATGACTGAGCCGAAGTGGCGTGAGGCCTGGGATCTCAAGGTATTCGGCTACATCAACGCCACGCGGGCCATGCTCGAGAAGATGTACGCGCGCAAGGCCGGCGTGGTCGTGAACGTGATCGGCCTCGCCGGCGAGAGCTTCAATTACGACTACGTCGCCGGCACGATGGGCAATGCGGGTATCATGGCCTTCACCCGCGCGGTGGGGTCGAAGAGCGTCGATCACGGCGTGCGCGTGGTGGGGATCAACCCGCCGGCCACCCGCACCGACCGCATGCTGACGCGGCTGCGGAATGTGGCCGAACAGAAGTTCGGTGATCCCGAGCGGTGGCCCGAACTCACCACGCACCTGCCGTTCGGCCGCGCCGCCGAGCCCGACGAGGTCGCCGACCTCGCCGTGTTCCTCGCCTCGAACCGCGCCAGCTACATCAGCGGCGTGGTGGTGACCCTCGATGGCGGGCAGGCGGCCCGCCATTAGGTGGGCTGAGCTTGGCTCAGCCTAGTAGACCTGGCGCATGACTTGGGCGGCGAAGCCGTCGACGGCCGACTTCTTCTGCGCTTCGCTCAGCTTGCTGTCGGCCGCCACGGCCGGGCAGTAGGCGGTGACGAGATAATTCACCACCTCGGCGCTCTCGATGCCGGGATAGCGGATGCGGAGATCGGCCGTCGCCGAGGCGATGGCGTTGAACGTGTCGCCGCCGGCAAGTTGCTTGCCGACGGCCGCCATCTGGGCCGGCGTTTCCTTCAGGATTCCGGGCTTCGCCGTCGGCTGCGGCTTGGGACAGTCGAGCGCCAGGGCGGAGCCGGCCGAAGCGGCGACGAAGAGGGCGGCCAAAGTGGCGAAGCGTAGCATTGATCGATCTCCCTTGATGATCTCGGGGAGAGCGATAGCAAAACGCGTTCGAATAGTCCCCTGTTCAGACGCGGTGGATGCCAACACGTACCGGCGCGGTCTGCTGGGAGGAACTGAGGGCAATGCGGTCCCCGACGGTCACCGCCGCGACGAGGACCAGAAGTCCGCCAGCCACCGCACTCGGCCCGTAGCCCCACCCCGCGCTGTGCCGCCAGCACGGGAAGGCCATGATGCCCGCCGCCGCCAGCAGGACGGCAAGGCTCAATCCCAGCATGCGTATCCCCTCTTGTCTGGCAGATGAACGAGCACAGGGGGTGCGGGTTCCGCCTCTGAATGGTCTTTATCCGGTACGGAACCGCCGGCAGAACTCTCCCCAGCGACGGCGTTCCACATGGTCGCAGGCGGGCCTGCAGGGGTAGTTTGCAGCCGACGATGGATGAACCCCTCTCCCACGCCCGCGCGCTGCTGCATTCCGTCTTTGGATTCAACGCTTTCCGACCCGGCCAGGAGGAGATCGTGCGCGCCGTGCTGGCCGGCGAGAACGTCCTGGCCGTCATGCCGACCGGCAGTGGCAAGTCGCTCTGTTTCCAGCTTCCCGCCATTGCCCGCCCCGGCCTCACCCTGGTCGTGTCGCCGCTGATCGCGCTGATGCGCGACCAGGTCCAGGCGCTGACCGCCGCCGGCGTGGCGGCCGGCAGCCTCAACTCTAGCAACGAGCCGGCCGAGAATGCGCGGGTGATGGGCCTCCTGTGGCGCCGCGAACTACGCCTGCTCTATGTCGCGCCGGAGCGCCTGGCGCGGCCCGACACGGTCGAGATGCTGGCCGAGGCGCAGGTCACGATGATGGCCATCGACGAGGCGCACTGCGTCTCGCAATGGGGCCATGATTTTCGTCCCGAGTATCTGACGCTGGGCACCCTTGCGCGCCAGATCGGCGGCCGTCTGCAGACCCTGGCCTTCACCGCTACCGCCGACGCGCCGACGCGGGGCGACATCGTCGAGAAGCTGTTCGCCGCGGAGCCGCGCGTCTTCGTGCGCAGCTTCGACCGGCCCAACCTCCGGCTGGCGTTCAAGCCCAAGGAGCGTTCGACACGCCAGGTCCTGTCGTTCGTGCAAGCGCATCCCGGCGAAAGCGGCATCGTCTACTGCTCGTCGCGCCGCAAGGTCGAGGAGCTGGCCGAGACGCTCAAGGGCGCGGGGATCAACGCCCGGCCGTATCATGCCGGCCTCGAGAAGTCGGTTCGCGATCACAACCAGGACGCCTTCCAGCAGGAGGACGGTCTGGTGATGACGGCCACCGTCGCCTTCGGCATGGGTATCGACAAGCCCGACGTGCGCTTCGTCTGCCATGCCGACCTGCCGTCCAACGTCGAGGCCTACTATCAGGAGATCGGCCGCGCCGGCCGCGACGGTCTGCCGGCCGATACGCTCACGCTCTACGGGCTGGGCGACATGCAGCTGCGACGCCTGCAGATCGAGCAGAGCGATTCCTCCGACGAGCGCAAACGCATCGAGCGCCAGCGGCTGGGTGCGCTGCTGGCGCTCGCCGAGGCGCCGCGTTGCCGCCGCCAGACCCTGCTTGCCTATTTCGGAGAGGCATCGGAGCCCTGCGGCAACTGCGACCTCTGTGTCGAGGGCGTCGAACTGTTCGACGCGACCGTCGATGCCCAGAAGGCGATGTCCGCCATCGTGCGCACCGGCGAGCGCTTCGGCATGGAGCATCTCGTCGCCATTCTGACCGGCGACCTCACCGACAACGTGTCGAAGTTCAATCATGACCGGTTGCCGACCTTTGGCGTCGGCAAGAACCGCAAGGCGGCGGACTGGCGTTCGATCTTCCGACAGCTTTCGGCCGTCGGCTTGATCGCCCAGGACCTGATGGAGCACGGCCGCTGGTGGGTCACCGACGAGGGCTGGGCCGTCCTGAAGGGCAAGCAGAAGGTCGAGCTGCGCAAGATCGTGTCGTCGGTGACATCCAAGGGCGAGCGTCGCGGGCGGGCCACGGCGCCGCCGATCGTGGGTGATGCCGACAGCGAACTGCTCGATTCGCTGCGCTCGCTGCGGACCCGGCTGGCGAGGGCGCAGAACGTGCCCGCCTATGTCGTCTTCTCCGACCGCACCCTGGTCGAGTTGGCCACCCACCGACCCTCGACCCTGGCCGCCATGCGCGAAATCCACGGGATCGGCGATGCCAAGCTCGAACGCTACGGGGCCGAATTCCTGGCCGCGATCGAGCCACGCCGCCCCTGACCGGGTCGAAACCCGGAACTTCTCGCCTCTTTTCGTCGTTGTGAAGGTCGCCTTCGCCTGTTCGCGGGCAGGCAATCCAGCGGCAGGCAGGTGGAGACCAGGAGAGGGACCATGGACGCCAGGACGGGGACATCCAAGGACCGGACGGGCGTACCGGGTCTCGACGATATACTTCTGGGCGGCTTGGCGACCGGTCGCGTCTTCCTGCTGGAGGGAAGCCCGGGCACCGGGAAGACCACCATGGCCTTGCGATTTCTGCTGGAAGGAGCGGGGGCGGGCCAGCGCGGCCTGTACGTGACGCTCTCCGAGACGGCCAATGAACTTCGCCACACTGCCGAGGCACACGGATGGGAGCTCGATGACGACCGGATCGAGATTTTCGAGGTCGTGCCGCCGGAAAGCCTGCTGGATGCCGATCAGCAGCAGAGCCTGCTCTATTCTTCCGATCTCGAGCTTGGCGAGACGGTGAGGCTCATCTTCCAAGCCGTCGAACGCAGCAAGGCGCAGCGGATCGTCCTCGATTCCCTGTCTGAGATCCGGCTGCTGGCGCAGGGTTCATTGCGGTACCGTCGCCAGATACTCGCGTTGAAGCACTACTTCGCGCGCCACGGCGCCACCGTTCTGATGCTCGACGACCTCACCACGGATGTGCTCGACAAGACGGTGCACAGCGTCGCACACGGCGTCATTCGCCTGGAGGAGCTGACCCCGGATTACGGTGCCGAGCGGCGGCGGCTAAGGATCGTCAAGTATCGCGCGCAGGGGTTCCGTGGCGGCTACCACGACTTCGTCATTCGCGCCGGCGGCGCCGAGGTGTTCCCGCGGCTCGTCGCTGCCGAACACCGTCGAGATTTCGACCGCGGGCGGATCGGAACCGGCCTGCCGGCCTTCGACGGCCTGCTGGGCGGCGGTATCGAGCAGGGTTCGAGTACATTGCTGGTTGGACCCGCCGGTTCCGGGAAGACGACCCTCGCCTGGCAGTTCGTGGCGGAAGCCATTCGCAAGGGCGACAAGGCCTCGATGTTCGTTTTCGATGAGGAGATCGGTCTCCTGTTCGATCGGGCCGCGCCGCTGGGATTTGATTTCCGCGCAATGGAGGCGACCGGGCGGCTGAAGGTGATGCAACTCGATGCGGCCGAATTGTCGCCGGGCGAATTCGCTCACAACGTCAGGCTTGTCGCGGACGATCCTGCGATGAAGACCGTCGTGATCGACAGCCTGAACGGCTATCAGGCCGCCATGCCGCAGGAGAACTCACTCGTCCTGCACATGCACGAGTTGATCCAGTACCTCAATCGCACTGGCGTCTCGACCTTCGTCACGATGGCCCAGCAGGGCATCATCGGCGAAATGAAGTCACCGGTGGATGTCACCTATCTGGCCGACGCCGTGATCCTGCTGCGCTTCTTCGAGGCGGAAGGCTCGGTCCGCCGCGCACTGTCTGTGATCAAGAAAAGGGGCGGCAAGCACGAGGACACGATCCGCGAATTCTGGCTCGAGCGGGGCCTCCACATCGGTGAACCGCTTTCGCAGTTCCATGGTGTGCTGCGAGGAACGCCCCTGTTGCCGGGCAATCGTGCGCCCGTTCGCCCGGTATCGCGCGAATGACCGATGCGCCCCGGGAATTGCGCGCCCTGGTTCTGGCGCCGCGCGGGCGAGATGCGGCGGTGGCCTGTTCCCTGATCCAACAGACCGGCGTGGCGTGCGTCGCATGTCCCGATCTCAAGGCAGTGGTGCAATGCCTCGACGATGGTGTGGCCTTCCTGCTGATGACGGAGGAAGCAATCCGGGGTGCCGATCTCAATCCTCTCGTGGCCTGGCTCTCCAGGCAGCCGCCTTGGTCCGACCTGCCATTTCTTCTCGTCACCGACCACGACGGTGGGCCTGAGCGGAACCCGATCGCGGCGCACTGGCTGGACGTGCTCGGCAACGTGTCGTTCATTGAACGGCCCTTCCATCCCACCACCCTCATCAGTGTCGCGCGAGCTGCAGTGAAGGGCCGGCGGCGCCAGCATGACACGCGGCGTTTGCTTGCCAATCTGCGGGAGAGCGATGTGCGCCTGCGCACGGCGCTTCATGCCGGGCGGCTGACCGATTGGGAGTTCGACTTCTCGACTTCTCGACTTCCGATCTCGGCCGAGGGCAGGTCCATCCTCGGCCGCTCGGTCGTGCAGGAGGTCGAGCTCGATGAGCTGTTGCGGGGGATCGTCGCCGAGGATCGGGCGCGCGTGGTTCAGCGCCTCGGTCAAAGCATCGCGTCCAATCAAGACTTCGCGGCCGATTTCCGCTTCGAGCGACCAGACGGCACAATCCTCTGGCTGGAGGTCCGCGCGCGCCTGGTCCGCGATGGGGCAGGAGCGCCTCGGCGTTTCGTCGGACTCGCCTCCGACATCACCGCGCGCAAGTCGGCGGAGGTGGCGCTTCAGGGCATGAACGAACAGCTCGAGAAGCGTGTCGAGGAGCGGACCGCCCAGCTTCGCAGCGCCCATGACGAACTCCTCGCCCAGATCGCCGAGCGGGAACGGACGGAGGCACAGCTCCGGCAGATGCAGAAACTGGAGTCGATCGGCCAGCTCACCGGCGGCGTCGCGCACGACTTCAACAACCTGCTGACGGCGGTGATCGGTAATCTCGAACTGTTGCGGAAGCGCGTGCCTGCAAATGCCTCGAGCGATCGGTTGATCGACGGCGCGATGCAGGGTGCCCAGCGGGGCGCGGCGTTGACGCAGCGCCTGTTGGCCTTCGCGCGCCACCAGGCGCTGGACGCCCGGCCGGTCGACCTCGGCGACCTGGTGCGGGGCATGGACGACCTGCTGCACCGCTCGCTCGGTCCCTCCGTCACGATGATCCAGGATTTCCCGACCGGGATTCCTCCGGCCCATGTCGACGCCAACCAGGTGGAACTCGCGCTGCTGAACCTTGCGGTCAACAGCCGTGATGCCATGCCGGAAGGGGGCACCTTGACCTTGGCGCTCGATGTGGCGGAGACAAGTGCCGCAAGCGATCTCGCGGCGGGCCGGTATGTGCGCCTCACCGTGTCCGACACCGGTACGGGCATGGACAGCGAGACGCTCCGCAAGGCCATCGAGCCCTTCTTCTCTACAAAGGACGTGGGCAAGGGAACGGGACTCGGCCTTTCGATGATCCACGGCGTGGCCCAACAGCTCAGGGGCGCCCTGCGCCTGTACAGCAGGCCCGGCCAGGGCACACGGGCGGAGCTCTGGTTGCCTGTCGCGCACAGCGCTCCGAGTCCGATGGTTTCGGAAGCGGCCGCCCCTGCGCCCCACGAGACGCGTCGGGCGACCCTGCTCTTCGTCGACGACGATTTTCTCATTGGCCTCAGTACGACGTCGCTGCTCGAGGATCTCGGGCACACGGTCGTCAAGGCATCGTCAGGGCCGGAGGCGCTCGAAGTCTTGCGGTCCGGCAGACCGATCGATCTCATGATCACGGATTACGCGATGCCAGGCATGACCGGTCTCGAACTCGCGGAGGAGGCTCGTGCCCTGCGGCCCAGCCTTCCGATCCTGCTCGCCACCGGCTACGCCGACCTTCCGACGCGCCCCAGGATTGCCCTGCCGCGCCTCAGCAAACCCTATCAACAACGACAACTCGCCGAGCAGATCCAGAGCCTGCTCTGCTGAGTTCATCGGGACAGGAACGGAATCACCCGTCGCACGCGCTCGTCGCGCAGCCAGAGGCCGCCCCAGACCGTGATGCCGAAATAGATGCCGAACAGTGTGTGGCTGAACAGCGGGCTGCCGATCCGGAGGTGGGTTGCGATCGCACCGCCGAAAAGGCCGGTCAGCAGGACCGCGCCCAGTAGCGCCGTTCGCGGCCAGGCGTAAAGCGCCGTACACGCGAGTGTCACGAAACCCAGGAAGCGCGCAAAGGAATCGGTCGTCGGATAGCCCAGTTCCTTCATCGTGGTGGTTACGACATCGAGGGGCGGCAGTTTGATGATCCCGTCGAAGAGCAGGAACAGGACGGCGAGACCGCTGAGGATGCGGCCCGCCCAGAGTGCACGTCGGGAGATCATGATCAGCCCTTCGGGAGACGCGCGCCCATCGACCACAGGACGCCGAACGGATCGCGGAATTGGCCGTAGCGATCGCCCCAGAACATGTCCTGGACCGGCAGTGCGACCGTGGCGCCGGCCTTGATCGCCCGGTCGAAGGCGGCGTCGACATCGTCGACCTGGAGATGGAGCGTGAAGGCGGCCGGCTTCTCCAGCGGTGCGCCGTGCTCGGGGAAGGCGTCGGCCAGCATCAGCGATCCGCCGTTGATCACCAGATGGATGTGCATGTAGCGGCCCTTGTCGTCGGGCGGCATGCGCATGACTTCCTGGGCGCCGAGCGCCTCGACGTAGAACTCGGCGGCCTTGGCGGCATTGCTGACGGAAAGATAGGGGCAGGGGCCACCGAGGACGGGCGGCTGGACGGTAGGGTTCATGACGGTCTCCCGGGCTGATGTCATGTCCCGAGGACGAACGGCCGACGCGGCTTCCGACATTGCCGCCGGAATTTTTTCTAGGACGAGAGCCTGTCGAGGTGCTGGCGGATGTGCGCAGCCTCAGCCGGGCTGTTGGCCAGCGCAATCGCATGGCCGAAGGCTTCGCGAGCCTCGAGGGGCCGCGCGAGCTGCTCCAGCAGCGCTCCCTTGACGCCATGGAAGTAGAAATAGCCCTTCAGCCGCTCGCCGAGCGATTCGATCATTTCGAGCGCGGCCTGGGGGCCCTTCACCTTGGAAACGGCAACGGCGCGATTGAGCGTCACGACGGGCGAGGGCTGCAGGCGTTCGAGATTGGCATAGAGCAGGTCGATCTGGGCCCAGTCCGTGTCCTCGGCGCGTTGCGCGCGGGCATGCAGCGCGGCGATCGCCGCCTGGATCTGATAGGGGCCCGGCTGCCGATGCCGCATCGCCTTGTCGATCAGGGCGAGTCCTTCGGCGATCCGCGGGCGGCTCCACAGGCTGCGATCCTGGTCCTCGAGAAGGACGACGTTGCCGTCCCCGTCGAAGCGCGCCTTCGCCCGTGCCCGCTGCAGGAGCATCAGCGCGGTGAGGCCCATGATCTCCGGCTCGGCGGGAAACAGGCGCAGCAGCAGGCGGCCCAGCCAGATCGCCTCCTCGGCCAGCGGCTTGCGCGCCTCGGCCTCGCGGCTGCTGCTCGAGGAATACCCCTCGTTGAAGAGCAGGTAGATCATGGCGGCGACAGCGGCGAGCCGTTCGGCCCGTTCCGGTGCGCCCGGTGTCTCGAACGCGGCGCCGGCATTGCCGATGCGGGCCTTGGCGCGGGTGATGCGCTGCTCCATGGCGGCCTCGCCGACCAGGAAGGCCTGGGCGATCTGCGTCACCGAGAGGCCGCAGACGATGCGCAGGGCCAGCGCGATCTGCTGCGTCGCCGGCAGTTCGGGATGGCAGCAGACGAACAGCAGCCGCAGGATGTCGTCCTTGTAGTGTTCGCCGTCGAGCCGGTCGGCCAGGGAAGCCTCGGCATCGTCGAGGTCCGACAGCACCGCCTCGTCCGGCAGTTCCGTCTCCCTCGCCCGCCGGCGGACCTGGTCCATCGCGGCGTTGCGTCCGACCAGGATCAGCCAGGCGGCGGCATCGCGGGGCGGGCCGTTCTGCGGCCAGCTCTTGAGCGCGCGCAGGCAGGCTTCCTGGAAGGCTTCCTCGGCCGTATCGAGAGTCCGGAAGTACCGCAGCAGCGCCCCCATCACCCGGGGGCGGGCGGCTGTCAGAACCGGGTCGATCCAGCCGAGATCGGTCATGCGACGGGCTTGCTTCCGACGGGGAACTGGCTGGGGTGGAATTCGGCCACCGGCCGGATCTCGTAGCTGCCGGTGCCAGGGTTGGCCTTGGCGAGTTCCTTCGCCGTGTCGAGCGCCTCCTCCAGCGAGGCGCAGTCGATGACGTAGAAGCCGAGGAGCTGTTCCTTGGTCTCCGCGAAGGGTCCGTCGATCACCATCTCCTCGCGACCCTTGCGCAGGGTCGTGGCCGCCGTCGTCGGCAGCAGGCGCGCAACCGGCCCCAGTCGCCCTTGCCGAGCGAGCTTGTCGTTCACGGCGTAGAGCTTCGTCATCGTCTCGTCGTGATAGTCCTTGGACCACGCGCCGATGGCTTCCTCGGAGTTGTAGCAAAGGATGGCGTAGAGCATGGATCATCGGCTCCTGTTGGACGGAGGACGCAGGAACGGGCTTCATGCCGACACCCTGGGCCGAATTAATTCATCTCACCCGGCGTCGGAAGAAATGGGAGTCTCGAAAGGCGTGCCGGCCTTCAGGATGCGATAGCGGCCATCCTCGATCTGAGCTCCGGTCACGATGCCGGTGCGGGCGCTGCCCCCGTCGAGACCCAGGCGGTCGCCCTCGAACAGGTGCGGATCTTCCATGCCGCTGATCGCCGTATGCTTGTCGGGCGGTGTGTGGCCATGGACCACCAGCGTGCCGCCGAAGCCCCGCTTCCAGTCCAGGAACCCGTGATTGATCCACGCCCAGCGCGCCTCGGTGAAGACCAGCCAGGGCCGTGCGAGAAACTCGTCCTGGTCGGCATGTGGATCGAGGCCGCCATGGACGAACACCGTGTTGCCCAGTCGGACATGCGAGCGCATACCCTGCAGGCGGTGCACGACCGTCTCGCCAAGGGCATCGTGCAGCAGAGCCTGGTCTGCATGGACTCCCGCACGGCCGGCGCGCGCCGCCATCTCGTCGAGCAGAATGTGACCGCCCATGCGCTTGCTGAGCCACATGGTCTCGGCCTTGTGCGCGTGCGGCCCGCCGACGACCGTGAGCATCATCATGATCTCGTGGTTGCCCATCAGGCGGTCGACATGGTCGACCCCATGCGCCTCCTCGTTGCGCGCCCACAGTTCGAGCACGCCGGCGCTGTCGGGGCCGCGGTTGATCATGTCGCCGAGGTAGATCAATCGGCGCCGGCCTTTGGATTCTCCCGCCAGTCCGGCAATGGACTTCAGGAGCGCCCCGAGTTCGGCCGCACAGCCATGAACGTCGCCGATCGCGAACACCGTTTCCCCCTTCAGATCGAAGGGGGCGGGCTTCCACTCTGAGACGGTGACGGGGAGGTCGGTCATAGAGCGATGCTAGCCCTATCCGGCGCGGCGCTCCACCGCGCCCGGCGCCGGCTCGCGGTCGAACTCCTGCTTGATCCCTCGGTTGAGATCGTACTTGAGCTGCATCGCCGACGCCCGCTGCGTCCATACCTGTGCAGCCAACGTGTACTTGTCGGCCTCCAGTGTATCGATCCCGATGGCCGAAACCTTGAGAACCCGGGCATCCTGCTCGATCGTTCCGCGAAGGCGGGAGATCGAGGTGTCGATGTCTTCGTTGGCGGGCCGGGGAACGCGGAACTCCAGACGTGCGGTGTCATTGCGGGTCGGGACCTTCAGGACTTCTCCCCAAAGTTTGCCGTTGGGAATGACGATGCGGGTGTTGTCGTCGCCGTCGATCTCGGTGAAGAACAGGTTGATCTCACGCGCGATGCCGGTGACTCCGACGGTCTCGACCCGGTCGCCAATATGGAACGGGCGAAAAACAACCAGCATGATTCCAGCCGCGAGGTTGCTGAGCGTGCCCTGGAGCGCCAGGCCGATGGCAATTCCCAAGGCGCCGAGGACGGCGACGAAGCTCGTCGTGGCGATGCCGAAGGTCGTGAGGACGGCGACAAAGGTGAAGACGAGGACCGTGTAGCGCGCCCCGTTACCGAGGAAGAGCGCGACGGTGCGGTCGATGCGCGGCGTCTGCTGGCAGAGGCGAACCACGGCCCTGTACAGCAGCCGCGATGCCATCCAGCCGATGCACAGGATGATGATAGCGCCTATGACGCGAAGTCCGTAGGTCGTCCCCATGGCCACCATTATATTGGCGGCGTGGTTCCACTGTTCCTCGATACCCATGAGAGGGGCAACGTGTGGAACGCGTTGGTGGTTCCTCCGCCGGCCCGGGCGCGGCTCTAGCGGTCGTCGTTCTCGCGAATGAAGGCGCGGACCCGCGGCATGATCTGTTCGCGCCATTTGCGGCCGTTGAAGATGCCGTAATGGCCGACCCGCGGCTGTTCCCAGTGCACGTGCCGGGCGCCGGGAATGTTGGGCGTCAGTGCATGCGCCGCCTTGGTCTGGCCAACGCCGGAAATGTCGTCCAGTTCGCCCTCGACCGTCATCAGGGCGGTCTCGATGAAGGAGGGATCGATCTTGCGGCCGCGGCTCACCCATTCGCCGCGCGGCAGCAGGTGCTCCTTGAACACGACCTCGATGGTCTGGAGATAGAACTCGGCGCTGAGGTCCATCACGGCGAGATATTCGTCGTAGAAGGCGCGGTGAGCCTCTGCCGGATCGTCGTCGCCCTTCACCAGGTGCTCGAACTGACGCATGTGCGCATTCACGTGGCGGTCGAGATTCATGCTGATGAACGAGGTGAGCTGCAGGAAGCCGGGATAGACGCGGCGCAGAGCGCCCGGATAGTTGAGCGGCACCGTCGAGATGACGTTATGCCGGAACCACATCATCGAGTTGCGCATCGCGAGGTCATTGGGGACCGTCGGGCTCACGCGAGTGTCGATCGGGCCGCCCATCAGGGTGAGCGACTTGGGCTGGCGCGGCTCCTTGGCCTCCGCCATCAGCGCGGCGGCACCCAGCACCGGTACCGACGGCTGGCAGACGGCGATGACATGGACGTCCGGTCCGAGGTAGCGGCAGAAGTCCGAGACGTAGTCGATGTAGTCGTCGAGGTCGAAATTGCCCTGGCTGAGCGGCACCTCGCGGGCGTCGATCCAGTCGGTGATGTGGACGTCATGGTCGGGCAGCAAGGCCTCGACCGTCCCACGCAACAGGGTGGCGTAGTGGCCGCTCATCGGCGCCACCACCAGCACCTTGGGGTCGCGACGGGCGGTGTCGCGACGGAAATGGAGGAGCTGGCAGAACGGCTTGCGCAGCAGGATTTCTTCGTTGACCGCCACGGTCTCGTCGCCGACCGTCGTCGTCTTCAGCCCGAACGCCGGCTTGCCGTAGTTCTGGGTGAGGCGCGTCATGATCTCCGCGCCCGCGGCGATCGACTTGCCGACCCAGGTTTCCGCCCACGGATTGTAGGGGCTGGAATAGACCTGCTCGAGGGTGCTGGCCCACATCCGGAGGGGGACGGAGAGCTGCCGCTGGAATTCGTAGGCTTGATAAAGCATGGGCCGCGGATTGTACGCTCCGGCGAGCCCTTGTCACGCCCATACTGCGACGCAACAATTGTGTAAAAACAAGGACTTAGAGAAGGCGCCCCACGGCCTTGGCAATGGTTTCGGCCTTGGCGTCATGGGTGAAGTGGGTGACGAAGCGTCCGTTGCGATCGAGCAGGTAGACGATCGAGGAGTGGTCCATCAGGTAGGGCGAGCCCTCCTTGCCGGGCACTTTCTGGTAGTAGACGCGATACGCCTTTGCCACGTCGGCGATCTGCTGGGGCGTGCCGGTGAGGCCGATGATTCCCGGCCCGAAGTTCGGAACATAGCCCTTGAGCAGATCCGGCGTGTCGCGCTCGGGGTCGATGGTGATGAAGACGACGTTCACCTTCTTGGCCGCGTCCGGTCCAAGATTCTCGATGGCCGTCTCCATCAGCAACAGCGAGGTCGGGCAGACGTCGGGACAATAGGTGAAGCCGAAATAGATCAGCGACGGCTTGCCCTTGAGCTGATCGCTCGAGAAAGGGCGGCCGTCCTGGTCGACGAGCTGGAACGGCCCGCCGATCGACGGTTTGCCGCCCTGCGTGGCATCCCAGCCGATCCAGCCGGCCGCGACGACGAGCGCCGCGATCCAGACGCCAAGAAGCGCCTTCATGGTGCGTGACATGGCGGGAACATGGGCCGTCGCGGCCGGCTCGACAAGCCGGACCGCTCGTCGCACAACCGCATGTGATGACGAGCCGGATCCTGGTTCTCGGCGGCGGCTTCGCCGGATTGTGGAGTGCGCTGGCGGCCGCGCGGGCGCGCGAGGTGTTTGGCGCCGATCTCGAGATCTTG
Organism: Rhodospirillaceae bacterium; assembly: GCA_009772935.1. Lineage (GTDB taxonomy): Bacteria > Pseudomonadota > Alphaproteobacteria > Reyranellales > Reyranellaceae > Reyranella. The sequence continues at coordinate 196,442 of WOUR01000008.1, read as the reverse complement.
CTGTTGAACGACACACCGTGGCATTCGATCCGCGTGCGCAATTACGAGGCCGATCTCTCGGATACGCGCGTGGCGCTCGACAGCGTGCTGACGCCGGTCGGCGTGCGCCGTCTTCAGGGCAAGGTGACGAGCATCGATGTTACAAGCCGCACGGCGGCTTGCGAGGCCAACGGTGCGCTACAGCGGATCGGTTACGACCGCCTCGTCTTCGCGCTGGGAAGCCGGCTCGCGCGGCCGCCGATTCCGGGCCTCGCCGAGTATGGGTTCGACGTCGACACATACGAAGCGGCGATGCGGCTCAATGCGCATATCGCGAAGCTGCCGTCGGGCGCTTCGACCGTGCTGGTCGTGGGCGGCGGCCTGACGGGCATCGAAGCCGCCGCCGAGATGCCGGCCAAGCTGCGGGCCGCGGGTATTGCCGCGCCGCGTGTCATCCTGGCCGACCATGCGCCGCGCATCGGCTCGGATATGGGCGACGAGGCCGTTCCGGTCATCGAGGAGGCGCTGCAGGCGCTAGGTATCGAAAGGCGCGGCGGCGTGTCGGTCGCGGCGGTCGATGCCGGGGGCGCGACGCTGCAGGGCGGCGAGCGCATCGAGGCGGAGGCGGTCGTCTGGTGTGCCGGCATGCGCGCACATCCGCTCGCATCGGCCTTTCCGGTGGAGCGCGACCGTCTCGGTCGCCTGCCGGTCGATCCGACCTTGAAGATCCGGGGACTTGCCGCAGAGTTCGCGGCGGGCGACGTGGCCTCGTTCCCGATAGACGGCACGCATGGCTGCGTCATGTCCTGCCAGCACGGGCGGCCGATGGGCCGTTTCGCCGGCCACAACGCCGCCTGCGACCTGCTCGGCCGGCCGATGCTGCCGCTCTCCATCACCTGGTACACGACCATCCTCGATCTCGGCTCCTGGGGCGCGCTCTACACCGAGGGGTGGGAGCGCAAGCTGGTGTCCAGCGGTGCCAGGGCCAAGCGAACCAAGGAGCTGATCAATCGCGAGCGCATCTATCCGCCGCGGACGGGCGACCGGCAGGCGATCCTTGATGCGGCGGCGCCGACAGTGCAGACACCACCGGTGAAATTCGGGTGAGGAAAGACAGATGTTCTACGATACCGCCAAGCGCGACCATGGACTGCCGCAGGATCCGCTGAAGGCGCTGATCGTGCCGCGGCCCATCGGCTGGATCTCGACGGTCGACGGCCAGGGCCGGGTCAATCTCGCCCCCTACAGTTTCTACAACGGCGTCGGCGAGTTCCCGCCCATGGTCTACTTCGCCATCACCGGGACCTACGGCGACACGCCGACCAAGCACAGCCGCATGAACGCCGAGGAGACCGGCGAGTTCGTGGTCAACATGGTGACTGCGGAGATGAGCGAGAAGATGAACATCACCACCGCGATGGTGGCCTACGGAATCGACGAGATGAAGCTCGCGGGCCTGACGCCTGAGCCCTGCCGCTTCGTGAAGCCGCCACGGGTCAAGGAATCGCCGGTCGCACTCGAATGCAAGTACTGGAAGACGATCGAACTGCCGGAAGAGCCCGGTCACGAGGCCAAGCGCGGCTCGATCGTGCTGGGGCAGGTGGTCGGTATCCACATCGACGACGCCATCCTGAAGGACGGTAGGGTCGACATCCTGTCGCTGAAGCCGGTCGCGCGGCTGGGCTACAGCGAATACACGACGGTCGAGAACGTCTGGAAGATGCGCCGGCCGGACGATCCGCGGTATCAGTAAAGTCCTGTTAGCGATTTAAGAGAAAACCGTCGTCTCGACCGGAGCCTCGCGCAGCGAAGCGGAGTGGAGAGGCTTTCTCTCTGCGATCAGCCGCCTTTTGGTGGAGAGAAGATCTCTCCGCTACGCGCCTTCGGCGCTTCGGTCGAGACGACGGAGCTTTTCCTGTCAGTGGGCCGCGACGACCGGTGCCACCGAGCGCGCCATCGCCAACACGCGACGGTCGGCCATCGCCTCGCCCATCAGCATGAAGCCGACGGGCAGCTCGCCGGCGGCGTGGCAGGGCAGGCTGATGCCGCAGCGGTCGAGGAAATTGCCGACCGTGGTATTGCGCAGCAGCAGCAGGTTCTTCTTCGTGAAGCCCTCGGGCGTCGACACTTCCTCGATCGTCGGCGCCACGATGGCGCAGGTCGGCATGATGACCGCGTCGTAGTTCGAGGTGATCGCCGAGACGCGGCGGCAGAGATCGGCGCGCTTGGCCAGCAGCTCGATGTAATCGGCAGCGCTCATGTCCTTGCCGCGCATGATGCGGGGATGGACGAACGGGTCGTAGTCGGCGCCGCGGCGCGCGATCAGTTCCTTGTGCCAGGCATAGGCTTCGGAGGCGGCGAAGCCGCCCTTGGCATTGATGGCCGGCAGCTCGTTCAGCTCGGCGAGATCGATCTGCTCGATTCTCACGCCCTTGGCCGACAGCGCCTTGCAGGCGCGCTCGAAGGCCTTGGAGACGATGGCGTCGAGTTCATCCATCACGAAGTGCCTGGGGATGGCAAAGCGAAGTCCGGCGAGCGGTGCTGCGTCGGGTACCGAGATCGGTTCGGCGGCGAAGATCGCGTCGACGATGGCGCAATCCTCGACCGAATTGGCGAGCGGCCCGATCGAATCGAGCGAGGTCGAGAGCGGGATGACGCCGTCGATCGGCACGCGGCGCGCGGTCGGCTTGAAGCCCACCAGGCCGCAGACCGCGGCGGGAATGCGCACGGAGCCGCCGGTGTCGGTGCCCAGTGCCGCGACGGCCATGCGGTCGGCCACCGAGACGGCGGCGCCGGCCGACGAGCCGCCGGGTACGCGCGCGCGGTCGGCCGGATTGCCGGGCGTGCCGTAATGCGGGTTGAAGCCGACGCCCGAGAAGGCGAACTCGCTCATGTTGGTGCTGCCGACGATCACCGCGCCGGCGGCGCGCAGGCGCGCCACCACGGGCGCGTCCGCCGTGGCGGGCCTGGCGTCGTCGAGTGCCTTCGAGCCCGAGAGCGTGGTTTCGCCCGCGACGTCGCACAGGTTTTTGATCGAGACCGGGATGCCGGCGAGGGCCGAGGGCACGAGGCCTGCCTTGCGCAAGCCGTCGCTGGCGTCGGCCGCGGCCAGCGCCTGGTCCTTCCACACCTTGATGAAGGCGCGCTTGCCTTCGCCCCGGGGGTCCGCGATGCGCGCAAGCGCCTCTTCGGTAAGCTTGCGCGAGGAGGTGCGGCCGGCGGCCAGGTCCGCGGCGAGTTGGGTGATCGTCGGGTTGGCCATCGGGGTCCTTACTTGCCGCGGTGCTTCACGAGATCGTCGACGACCAGCGGGTCGGCGAGCGTCGACGTGTCGCCCAGGTTGCTGAAATCGTTCTCGGCGATCTTGCGCAGGATGCGACGCATGATCTTGCCCGAGCGGGTCTTGGGCAGGCCGGGCGCCCACTGGATCACGTCGGGCGTGGCGATCGGGCCGATCTCCTTGCGCACCCAGGCGACCAGTTCCTTGCGCAGCTCCTCGGAGGACTGCTCGCCGGCCTTCAGGGTGACGTAGGCGTAGATGCCCTGGCCCTTGATGTCGTGCGGGAAGCCGACCACGGCGGCCTCGGCCACCTTGGTGTTGCCGACCAGCGCGCTCTCGACCTCGGCAGTGCCGATGCGATGGCCCGAGACGTTGATCACGTCGTCGACCCGGCCGGTGATCCAGTAGTAGCCATCCTCGTCGCGGCGCGCGCCGTCGCCGGTGAAGTACTTGCCGGGATAGGTCTTGAAGTAGGTCTCGATGAAGCGCTGGTGATCGCCATAGACCGTGCGCATCTGACCCGGCCAGGAGTTGATCAGGCAGAGATTGCCGGTGCAGGGGCCTTGCAGCTCGTTGCCATCGGCATCGACCATCACCGGCTGCACGCCGAAGAAGGGCAGCGTCGCCGAGCCGGGCTTCAGCGCCGTGGCGCCGGGCAGCGGCGTGATCAGGATGCCGCCGGTTTCGGTTTGCCACCAGGTGTCGACGATCGGGCAGCGGCCGTCGCCGACCACGCGGTGGTACCACAGCCAGGCTTCGGGATTGATCGGCTCGCCGACCGAGCCGAGCAGGCGCAGGCTCGCGCGTGAGGTCTTCTTCACCGGCGCCTCGCCCTCGCGCATCAGGGCGCGGATGGCGGTGGGCGCGGTGTAGAAGATGTTCACCTGGTGCTTGTCGATCACCTGCCAGAAGCGGCTGGAATCGGGGTAGTTGGGCACGCCCTCGAACATCAGGGTCGTGGCGCCGTTGGCCAGCGGCCCGTAGAGGATGTAGCTGTGACCGGTCACCCAGCCCACGTCGGCGGTGCACCAGTAGACGTCGCCGTCGTGATAGTCGAACACGTACTGGTGGGTCATCGAGGCATAGACGATGTAACCGCCGGTCGTGTGCAGCACGCCCTTCGGCTTGCCGGTAGAGCCCGACGTATAGAGGATGAACAGCGGATCCTCGGCGCCCATCGGTTCGGGCACGCACTCGGCCGGAACCTTGGCGGCGATCTCGTGCCACCAGACGTCGCGGTCGGCGTTCCAGCCGACCTTGCCGCCGGTATGCTTCACCACCAGCACCTTCTTCACGCCGGGGGCCTTCTTGAGCGCCTCGTCGCAATTGGCCTTGAGCGGCACGTGCTTGCCGGCGCGCAGACCCTCATCGGCGGTGACCACGACATTACTGTCGCAGTCGACCAGACGGTTGGCGAGGCTGTCGGGCGAGAAGCCGCCGAACACGACGGAATGGATGGCGCCGATGCGCGTGCAGGCCAGCATCGCGTAGGCAGCCTCGGGAATCATCGGCAGGTAGATCGTGACGCGATCGCCCTTCTTGACGCCGAGTTCCTTCAGCGCGTTCGCCATGCGACAGACTTCGTCGTGCAGCTTGCGATAGGTGATCTTCTCGGACTTCGCCGGATCGTCGCCTTCCCAGATGATGGCGGTCTGGTCGGCCCGCTTGGCGAGGTGGCGGTCGATGCAGTTGGCGGAGACGTTCAGCACGCCGTCGTGGAACCAGCGGATGCGGACGTCGCCCTCATAGTCGACGTCGCGCACGGCGGCCGGACTGTAGGGCTTGATCCAGTCGATCCGCTTGCCGTGCTCGTTCCAGAACGCGGCGGCGTCCCGGGTCGAGGCCTCGTACATCGCCTTGTACTTGGCTTCATCGACATAGGCGCGCTTGGCCCAGTCCGCGCTGACGGCGATCACTTCATCGGCCATGGCTTTCCTCCGGCTTCGGCTTTGTGCCTTGAATTACCTGCGTTCTAGCCCGCTGCCGACGGGCTCGGCAATTCGACTTTGGGCGTCACTCGCTGAACCAGGTCGTGAAGTCCTGGATCGGCGCGCGGTCGGTGACCAGGCTGTTGGGCGCCACCTCGGGATCGGCGTAGCCCAGCGCCAGGCCGCAGATCACCGTCTGGTCGTCGGGAATCCCGAGCTCGCGCCGCACGACATGCTGGTAGCGGCTGAACGCGGCCTGCGGGCAGGTGTGCAGGCCCTTCTCGCGCGCCAGCAGCATGAGCTGGTCGAGGAAGATGCCGCAGTCGATCCACTGGCCGTTGCCCATGCGCTTCTCGACGCAGAGGATCATGCCGACCGGCGCGTCGAAGAACTCGTAGTTCTTGCGGAACTGCTTCAGCATGCCGGCGGCATCGCCGCGCGGCACGCCCAGCAGCGTGTAGAGTTGCTTGCCGACCAGCTTGCGGCGCGCGTCGTAGACCGGCGTGAATTCCTGCGGATAGACGTTGTATTCGGCGCCGGGGCCGTTATCGCCCTCGTCCATGGCCTTCAGGATCGCTGCGGAGAGCCGCTTCCGCGCGGCGCCCATGGTCACATAGAGTTTCCAGGGCTGCAGGTTGCCGTTCGAGGCCGAGCGGTTGGCGGTCTCGATGATCCACTCGATGTCGGCCTTGGCCACGGGATCGGGCTTGAAGACGCGCATGGAGCGGCGGGAGTGGACGGCTTCTGACACGCGCATGGACGGCTAACTCCGGGTGAGGTGGCGACGCAGGAAGTCGAACAGCGTGCGCCGCGCGGCGGCGTTCTGCTGCTCGGTGAAATAGTGGGTGGCGCCGGGAACCACGACCGCCTCGGCTTCCTTGCCGTGCGTGCGCATCGCCTCGGCCATGGCGAGCGACTGCTCGACCGGCACGTTCTCGTCGCGGTCGCCGTGCAGCAGCAGGACGGGTGCGTCGATCTGAGCGACCCGCAGGATCGGCGAGCGCACCGGCAGGCCCTCGGGCCCGCAGAGATCGTCGAGATAGTCGCGCATGTAGGGATTGGCCTCGCGCCAGCGCGCGAGATCCGTGGGCGCGAAGAACGCGGCGACGGCGCGCACCGGCGGCTTGTGGGCCGCGGCGAGCAGCGCCACCTGTCCGCCCATCGAGGCGCCCACCAGGGCAATGCGGTCGCGATCGACCAGCGGCCGTTTGGCCAGCCAGTCGATCGCCGCCAGAATGTCGAGGGGCTGGCGCAGACCCTGGTCGTTCTCGCCCTCGGAGCCCAGCCATCCGCGCAGCGACAGGGCCAGTGCCGCATAGCCGTTGGCGGCGGCGGCGCGGGCGAGCCCCACCATGTTGTGGGCGTGGCCGGCAAAACCATGCAGCAGGATCAGTGCCGGGTAGGGCGGCTGGCCGGCCACCGGCTTGAAGAAGTAGCCCCCCAGACTGACGCCGTGGCCGGGTACCCGTACCTGCTCGGCATCGCGAACCTCTGGCAGGTCGTCCCAGCGGTGCATGACCTCGATGGGCACGCCATCGGGATCGCGGAAGCCCACCGAATAATAGCCGGGCGCGAGATAGTCGAGTTCCTGCGGCGGCTGGATGATCTCCGCGCCGGCGTCGCGCAGCTCGGCGAAGACCTGGTCGACCTGGCCGCGACTCTCGGCCGAGACCGCGAGCCACAGCGCGCCCGGGCCGTAGGAGATGCCGTCCTTGGCCTGGCGCATCACGAAATGGTCGTAGCCGCGCGACCACATCACCCGGTCGGGGCTGGCCCAGACGCGATGGAACCCCAGCATGGGCAACCACAGGCGATGGAAGGCGACGGAGCGCGCGAGGTCGCTCACCTCGATGGCCGCGCCGGCAAAGGAGGAACGAGGCCGCATCAGCTCGGCTCGAGGCCCAGCGCCAGCAGCTCGTCACGCCGCAGATGCTGCTCGCCGGCCAGGAAGAACTCGTCGAGCTGCGGCGGCTTCACCTGGGTGCCGGCCAGCATCGCATGCGCCTGGCCACGATGATGCGTCTGGTGCTGGAAGAGATGTTCCAGGATCGAGATCACGCTGGAGGGCGGCGGCGTGCGGTTGGGCCGCGGCAGCGACAGGCCCTCGGCCAGGCTTTCCTCGGTCTGGCGCTCGCAGAAGGCCAGCAGCCGGCGGTCGCTGGCGATCTGGGCGTCGTAGAGCGACGCGGCGTCGGGGAAGTCGGGGATCGGGTCGTGATAGCGCTGAAGCACCGTCGGGTCGCGCTGCAGCGCGTCGATGTAATAGAGGTCGACCCAGAGGATGTGATTGAGCGTGGCGCGCAGCGACGGGAAGAAGCTGGTGCGCGGCGCGGCGAACTCTTCGGGCGTCAGCGCCTTGCAGGCGGTCAGCAGCCGGTGGTTCGCCCAGATGTTGTTGCGGGCCATGGCGACGGCATGGCCTGGCAGCCCCGTCGCCATGGGTCCCGTGTCCGCCGGCGTCAGGCCGCTTGGGCCAGGTTGCGCAGCACGTAGTGCAGCACCCCGCCGTTCTTGAAGTAGCCGACCTCTTCCGCGGTATCGATGCGGCAGGTCAGCATGATCGTCTCCGACGCGCCGTCGGGGCGATGGATGGTCAGCGGCACGTCCATGCCGGGCTTCAGCTCGCCGTCGATGCCACCCACGTCGTAGGTCTCGCGGCCGGTGAGGTTCAGCGTCTTGCGCGTCATGCCGTCCTTGAACTGCAGCGGCAGCACGCCCATGCCGACCAGGTTCGAGCGATGGATGCGCTCGAAGGTCTCGCAGACCACCGCCTTCACGCCCAGCAGGTTGACGCCCTTGGCCGCCCAGTCGCGCGACGAGCCGGTGCCGTATTCCTTGCCGGCGATCAGGACCTGCGGCGTGTGCTCCTTCTTGTAGCGCATCGCCACGTCGTAGATCGGCTCGGGCTGGTCGGTCGTGTAGTGGTGGGTGAAGCCACCTTCGACGCCCGGGACCATCTCGTTCTTGAGGCGGATGTTGGCGAAGGTGCCGCGCATCATCACCTCGTGATTGCCGCGCCGCGTACCGTACTGGTTGAAGTCCTTGGCCTCGACGCCTTCTTCCATCAAGTACTTGCCGGCGGGGCTGTCCTTCTTGATCGAGCCGGCGGGCGAGATGTGGTCGGTGGTGATCGAGTCGCCGAACTGGCCGAGCGGGCGGGCGCCGGTGATGTTAGACAGGGCCGCCGGAGTCTTGCCCATGCCCTCGAAGTAGGGTGGGTTGCGCACATAGGTCGACTTATCGTCCCAGGCGTAGGTCAGGCTGGGCTTGGTCTTGATGCCGCGCCAGAACCGGTCACCCTCGAAGACGTTGGCGTAACGCTTCTTGAAGGCCTTGGCCGTCACGAACTTGTCGACGGTCTTGGCGACTTCCATGTTCGAAGGCCAGATGTCCTTCAGGTAGACCGGCTTGCCGCCCTTGCCGATGCCGATCGGATCCTTGGTGATGTCGATCTTCATCGAGCCGGCCAGCGCGTAGACCACGACCAGCATCGGCGAGGCGAGGTAGTTGGCGCGGGTCAGGGGATTGACGCGCCCCTCGAAGTTGCGGTTGCCTGAGAGCACCGAGCTCACGACCAGATCGCCGTCGCCGATCGCCTTGGTGACCGGATCGGGCAGCGGGCCGGAATTGCCGATGCAGCTCGTGCAGCCGTAGCCGACGAGATTGAAGCCGATCTTGTTCAGGTCCTTCTGCAGGCCGGAGGCCTCGAAGTATTCGGTCACGACCTGCGAGCCCGGGGCCAGCGAGGTCTTCACCCACGGCTTGACCTTGAGGCCGAGCTTCACCGCGTTGCGCGCGATCAGGCCGGCACCCAGCATGACGTAGGGGTTCGAGGTGTTGGTGCAGGAGGTGATGGCCGCGATCACCACGTCGCCGTGACCGAGGTCGTAATTCGTGCCCACGCAGGGGATGCGCTTGCCGTCATCCTTGCGGTCGAATTCCTTCTCCATGTTCGCGACGAACTGCTGAGCGGCGTCGGCCAGCGGCACGCGATCCTGCGGGCGCTTCGGGCCGGCGAGGCTCGGCACGACGTCGCCGAGGTCGAGCGACAGCGTGTCGGTGAAGACCGGCTCCGGCGACTTCTTCGAACGCCACAGGCCCTGCTTCTTGGCGTAGGCCTCGACCAGCTTGGCAGCCGTCCCGCGGTTGGTCGTCTTGAGGAAGCCCAGCGTGATGTCGTCGACCGGGAAGAAGCCGCAGGTCGCGCCGTACTCCGGCGCCATGTTGGCGATGGTCGCGCGATTGGCCAGCGGCAGGTCCGCCAGACCGTCGCCGTAGAACTCGACGAACTTGTTCACCACGCCCTTCTTGCGCAGCATCTGGGTGACGGTGAGCACCAGGTCGGTCGCGGTCGCGCCTTCCTTGAGCTTGCCGGTCAGCTTGAAACCCACCACGTCGGGGATGACCATCGGCTGCGGCTGGCCGAGCATGGCAGCCTCTGCCTCGATGCCGCCGACGCCCCAGCCCAGCACGGCCAGGCCGTTCACCATCGTGGTATGCGAGTCGGTGCCGACCAGCGTGTCGGGATAGGCGATCGTCTCCTTGCCTTCCTTCTTGGTCCATACGACCTGGGCCAGGTACTCGAGATTGACCTGGTGGCAGATGCCGGTGCCCGGCGGGACGACGCGGAAATTGTCGAACGCCATCGAGCCCCAGCGCAGGAACTGGTAGCGCTCGAGGTTGCGCTCGTATTCGAGCTTCACGTTGGCCCCGAAGGCGCTCGAATTGCCGAAATTGTCGACGATCACCGAGTGGTCGATCACGAGGTCGACCGGGACCAGCGGGTTGATCTTCTTGGGGTCTCCGCCCAGCTTGCCCATGGCGTCGCGCATGGCGGCGAGATCGACCACGGCGGGGACACCGGTGAAGTCCTGCATCAGCACGCGGGCGGGTCGGAAGTTGATCTCCTTGGTGGAGCGGCCGCCATTCTTCAGCCATTCAGCGAAAGCCGAGATGTCGGTCTTCTTGACGGTCGTGCCGTCCTCGTGGCGCAGCAGGTTTTCCATCAGGACGCGGAGCGAGAACGGCAGGCGGGAAAGGTCGCCGACCTCCTTCTCGACCGCCTTCAGGCTGAAATAGGTATAGCTGCGGCTACCGACCTTCAGCGTCTTTCGAGCCTTGAAGCTATTGGGATGGGCGGCGGCCATATCTACACTCCTGGAAGGTCGGTTCTCTGCGGATGTGGGGCAAAATAGGGGCATGCACCTCCGCAGGCAATCGGCGGATGCGGCTTTGCGGCCGTTGTGTCAGATTGGGCGCATGCGACGTCGAATGGGTTACGCATTTGGGGTTCTTGCAGTGGCGCTGGCCCTGGCGGGCGAAGCGTCGGCACAGCGGAACGCGGCCGAATCCTGGGATCCCAGCGCGCGTGGCTTTTCGTCCGGTGGAGCTGCTGCGCCCGCGCTGCCCGGCGCGACGGGTGCCGGCGGCGGCGCGACCCTCGACTCGCTGAACAAAATCCTGTCGGCGTCGCAGCTCTCGGCCTTCGACCGGTCGATCTATCTCAGTATCCGTGCGTTCCAGCTGAGCCGGTTGGGGCGCGAGGCCGACAGCCAGAAGGACATTGCCGAGATGGGCAAGGTCCTGCCGGGCGACTGGCAGGTCGTGCTGTCGAGCACGATGCCGGGCCTGGCGGGCGGCGGCGACCGGGCGGCGGCGCTGCGCACCCTGGACAGCGCGCTGCAACGCAAGCCGGGCGATCCGTCCCTGACGATCGCCCAGGCCCAGGTCTACATGCAGATCGCCGACTTCCCGCGCGCCATCGGCTTGCTCGATGCCGCCCTGGCCGGCGCCCAGACGCCGGGCGAGCGTCGGTCGGCGCTGTTCTACCGCGGCCATGCGAATTTCAATCTCGGCAACTATGCCCAGGCGGCCGACGATTTCGACGCCTCGCTGGCGGGCCGGCCCAATTTCAAGTCGAAGCAGGCGCCGCTGCTCTGGCGCTATGCCGCGCAGGTCCGGGCCCGGCGCGACGCCCGCACAGCCCTGGTCCGTGACGTCGGGGCCGAGAGCCTGAACGAATGGCCCGGCCCGATCCTGCGGTTCCTGATGGGCAAGGGCACGGCCGGCGAACTCGAGGTCGCCGCGGAATCCGACGACGGGGCCAAGCGCGCCAACGGCAAGTGCCCGGCCGCCTTCTTCATCGGGATGGACGCCGTCCGCCGCGGCGACAAGCAGCGCGCGCGCGAACAGTTCCAGCTCGCCCAGGCCCGCTGCCCCACCGTGTCCGAGCTCAATTGGGCCGCCTCCAGCGAGCTGAAGCGGCTCTAGTCAGCCGAGCAGCGCCAGCGGCGACACGAAGCGCGTCATCTCCGCCAGGACCTGGGCCGGCTGCTGCAGGTGCGGGCTGTGGCCGCAATCCGGCACCAGCCGCGTTTCGCAATACCCCCCGACCTTGCCGGCGATGATCCCGAGCTGCAGCTCGCTGCCGTATTCGTCGTCCTCGCCCTGGATCGCCTGCACCGGCACCACGACGCCCGGCAGCCGACCGTTGGCGTCCATCGGCTCGAAGCCCGGCGCGATCCAGGAATCGGCCCAGAGACGGAAGGCGCCATCGACGTCGTCGTGATACTTCGCGAGCCTCTGGCGCAGGTCGCCGGAGGCGAAGGCCCCGCGGGCCCGGGTGATCGCCTCGACGCAGACCGGCTCGTTGATCGCATGCGCGGCCAAGGTCACCACGGCGCGCAGCGGCTCGGGATCGGCCGCGGCATAGTTCAGCGCGATCGTGCCGCCGTCGCTGTGGCCTACCAGCACGCAATCCTCGATCCCGAGGGCGGTCAACAGGCGCGGCAGGACGAGGTCGGCCTCGATCTCCATGTAGCGGAGGCCGGGATCGGACGGCCAGGCGCTCGACCTTCCATAGCCGGTGCGGTCGTAGACGATGCCGCTGCAGCGCGTGGCGTCGCAGAGCTTCTGGGGGAAGTCGCGCCACATCTCGATGCAGCCCAGGCCCTCGTGCAGGAAGACCAGCACCGTGCGATCGAGCCCGTCATCCTGCGCCGGCGCAAGGCGGCGGACCCGGAGGCGGCGGTCGGCGAGATCGATGAGTTGGTCTTCTGAGGGCATCGCCCCTTTTCGGGGCGCCCCAGACGCCGGTCAAGACGGCGTCACGACTCCTCGAATCGCTTGTATGGCGATTGACGGACGCCGGCCGTGCTAGGATCGCCCCAATCGCAAATTCGTCCAGGGAGTGTGGACGCCCATGAGGGTCCTTCTCGTCGAGGACAACGACGAACTCGTCAGCCTGCTGGTCAAGGGCCTGGCGCGCAGTGGCTTTTCCGCGGACACGGTGGCCAATGCCGGCGATGCCGCGCATTCGCTGGCCGCCATGCGCTACGCGGCGATCGTTCTCGATCTCGGTCTGCCGGACCAGGACGGGCTGTCATTGCTGCGCAGCATCCGCGGACGCGGCGATTCGACGCCTGTCCTCGTCCTAACGGCGCGGGACGGTGTGAGCGACCGGGTAAATGGCCTCAGGGCGGGCGCCGACGATTACCTCGTGAAGCCGTTCGCCATGGAGGAGCTGGTGGCGCGGCTTCAGGCGCTGCTGCGCCGGCCCGGCAACCTGCTCGGCCGTCAGCTCTCCTTCGGAAACGTCTCGCTGGAGACGGAAGGGCGGCAGGTCTTCGTCGGCGGCAAGTTGAGGGTGTTTGCGGCCCGCGAGACGGCGATCCTGGAAATCCTGCTGCGGCGTGGCGGCAACGTGGTTCCCAAGCGCCTATTCGAGGACCAGCTCTTCGGCCTGTCGGGGGATGTCGGCTCGAACGCCGTCGAAGTTTACGTCCACCGCCTGCGCAAGATGCTGTCGGACTGCGGCGCGACCGTGAAAATCCACACCGTTCGGGGCGTCGGCTATCTGCTGTCCGAGGAAAAGGCCGCCGTTTGAGGCGCTTCCGCTCGATCCTCTCGCGTGTGGTCGCGCTGCATGTCGTGGCGATCGGCGTCACCTCGATCCTGATCCCGCTGGCGCTCTACTGGCTGCTCAACGAGGCGGCCAACAGCCTCCACCGCGACGCGCTGCGCGCCCAGGCCCTCACGATCGCGAGCTTCCTGCGACCGACTCCCGATGGCGGCGTCACGCTCGACATTCCGCAGGAGGCCCAGCCCATCTATTCCGGCGATTATGCCCTCTATGCCTATGCCATCCTCGATTCGACGGGGAAGTTGCTGTTCGCTTCGCGTCCGGACGATGCGCCGCTCTCGACCGCCAACGATTCTCTGACGAAAGACTCGTTCGCGCAGCGTCGCAGCAAGGGTCCGGCGCTCATCGGCGTGAACGTGCCGCGCGCCATCGGCGACCGTCTCTACTGGATTCAGGTCGGGCAGGACCTGGCGCACCGCGACGTCATCATCGACGATATCGTCGCTTCATTCCTGCCGCGCGTCGCCTGGATCACCTTCCCGATCCTGCTGCTCCTCCTGTTGATCGACATCATGATTTTTCGCCGCGCCCTCGACCCGGTGCGTGCCGCGTCCGAAACGGCGACATCGATCGGGCCGACCAGCACCGATGTCCGGCTGTCGGAGCAGTCGATGCCGACCGAGATCGTGCCGCTCGTGCACGCGGTCAACCAGGCGCTCGACCGGCTGGAAGCGGGATTCCGCGCACAGCGCGAATTCACCGCCGACATGGCGCACGAACTGCGGACGCCGCTGGCCATCATGCGGGCCCGAGTCGATACGCTGGAGGACCAGCCGCTGCGTCGGTCGCTGGAGATCGACATCGTCAACATGACCCGCACCGTGAACCAGGTCCTCGATATCGCAGAACTCGAGGTGCTTGTGGTGGACGGCAACTCCCGGGCGGACCTGCAGAACGTCTGTGCCGAGGCGGTGGCCTTCATGGCGCCGCTCGTTGTCGACAGCGACAGGACGATCGCCCTGACCGGCGCCGAGACGCCGGTGTGGGTGCACGGCCATGCCGAGGCGCTGTTCCGGGCGGTCCGCAATCTCGTCGAGAATGCCATTCGCCATACGCCGGCCGGCGGGGCGATCGAGGTCGATGTCACCACTGACGGAACGGTGCGGGTACTGGATGAAGGCCCCGGCGTGCCGACAGCCGAACGCGAGACGATCTTCAAGCGCTTCTGGCGTCGCGACCGCGCGCGACCCGACAGCCGCGGGCTCGGGCTGGCCATCGTGACCCGCGTGGCCGCCGCACACGGCGGCACCATCTCGGTCGACGACCGGCCCGGGGGAGGCGCGGTCTTCACGCTTCGCCTGCGACCCGCGCGCCCGGCGTGAGGCGGCGACACCGGCCCCAGGGGACCTCGGTCCACGACGCGCCTATACTCCGGCCATGGCGGAAGCCGAGACCCGCAAGATCATCCACGTCGACATGGACGCCTTCTACGCGTCCGTGGAGCAACGCGACGATCCTACGCTGCGCGGCCAACCGGTCGCGGTCGGCGGGCGGCAGCGCGGCGTCGTGATGGCGGCCAGCTACGAGGCACGCAAGTTCGGCGTGCGCTCGGCCATGCCCTCGGTCACCGCCAAGCGTCTGTGCCCAGAGCTGCAGTTCGTGAAGCCGCGTTTCGAGGTCTACAAGGAAGTGTCCCGCCAGATCCGCGAGATTTTCCTCGACTACACGCCGCTGGTCGAGCCGCTGTCGCTCGACGAGGCCTATCTCGACGTCACGACCAACCTCAAGGGCATGCCGCTCGCGTCGGAGATCGCGCGCGAGATCCGGGCGCGCATCCTGGAACGCACGGGCCTCACCGCCTCGGCCGGCATCTCCTACAACAAGTTCCTGGCCAAGCTCGCCTCCGACCATCGCAAGCCCAACGGCCAGACGGTGATCCCGCCGGAGAAGGGGCCGGCCTTCGTCGAAGTCCTGCCGGTCGGCCGCTTCCATGGCATCGGGCCGAAGACGGCAGAAAAGATGAACCGCCTGGGGATCCATACCGGCGCCGACCTGAAGGCACAGACGCTGGAATTCCTGCAGCAGTATTTCGGCCGCTCCGGCGCCTACTATCACGCCATCGCGCGGGGCCAGGACGAGCGCCGCGTCGTGCCCAACCGGCCCCGCAAGTCGGTCGGCTCGGAGACGACCTTCATGGAGGATCTCGACCGGCCGGCCGCGGTGGAAGAGGGCGTCGCCTCGGTGCTGGGCGACGTCTGGTCCTACTGCGTGCGCACCGGCATCGTCGGCCGCACGGTGACCGTAAAGATCAAGTATGCCGACTTCCGGATCGTGACCAGGAGCCGCACACTCGAAGAAGGTGTCGAAAGCCGCGAGGTCCTGGAACGCACGGCGCGCGAACTGGTGCGATCCATCTTTCCCCTGGAGAAGAAAGTGCGCCTGCTCGGCGTCTCCCTCCATAACCTGTACCAGCGCGAGGAGCGCACGGCGTCGCCGCAGATGACCCTGGCTCTCTAGGAGACATGACCATGGACATCTTCCTGACCGGCGCGACCGGTTACATCGGCGGCACCATCGCGCGACGTCTGCTCGACGACGGCCACAGCCTGCGCGGGCTCGTGCGCGACGCCGAGA
The DNA here is from genome assembly GCA_009772935.1 of Rhodospirillaceae bacterium. Lineage (GTDB taxonomy): Bacteria > Pseudomonadota > Alphaproteobacteria > Reyranellales > Reyranellaceae > Reyranella. The sequence continues at coordinate 180,760 of WOUR01000008.1, read as the reverse complement.
AGGGCCGCAGGCTCGCTTTCTTCGGTGTCGAGCCGGTCATCGGCGGCCTCGACGATGCCGCCCTCCTGACGGCCGAAGCCCGGCGCGCCGATGCGGTGATCAATACGGCCAACAGCGACCATCGCGGCGCGATCGATGCTTTCCTGGAGGCGCTCGTCGGGTCGGGCAAGCCGTTCCTCCACACCAGCGGCTCCAGCATCGTGGCCGACGATGCCCATGGCGACGTCGCGTCGGACAAGATCCATGACGAGGACACGCCGGTCGAGCCGGTACCGGGCAAGCAGGCACGGGTCGCCATCGACCGCGCGATCCGTGACGCGAGTTGCCGGGGCGTGCGCTCGATCGTCGTGTGTCCGACCATGATCTACGGCAACGGCCTCGGACTGGCGCGCGACAGCGCGCAGATTCCCGGCCTTGCGAAGAGGGCGAGGGCCTCCGGCGTGGTGCGCCATGTCGGCAGGGGCCTGAACATCTGGTCGAACGTCCATGTCGAGGATGTGGCCGACCTCTATCGTTTGGCGCTCGCCAAGGCGCCCGCCGGTGCCTTCTACTTCGCCGAGAACGGCGAGGCGTCGTATCGTGACATCTGCGTCGCAGTTGCGCGTCGCCTCGAGCTGGGCGAGCCGCAGGCCTGGCGGTTCGAGGACGCTGCAAAGGAACTTGGCGAGAACAGTGCCGCCTACACGTTCGGCTCCAACAGCCGCGTCCGCGCCAGGCGTGCCCGAAGTGAACTCGGCTGGCAGCCGAGGCATTCCTCTGCGACCGCCTGGATCGAGACGGACCTGCCGCTGGACCTCTAATCCCTCCGTCGTCGTAAGACGACGACGGCTCCCCATCTAAATGGGGAGGTGCCCTGAAGGGGCGGAGGGGTCAATCCGCTCTAGACCGCGATCTCAGCGATCATCTTCTTGAGGAGCGCCGCGTCGGGGTAGACCCCGAAGCCCGCCTGCAGGTTGTCCGCCATGTGCTCGGGTTTGCCGGTGCCGGGGACGACACAGGTGACCACGGGATTTGCCAGCACGAATTTCAGCAGCAGCTGCGCCCAGCTCGTTACGCCGATCTCGCCTGCCCAGTCGGGCAGCTTGCGGCCGAGCAGCCGGCGCAGGAGACCGCCGCCTCCGAATGGCTGGTTCACGATTGCGGCGATGCCGCGCTCGGCGGCCAGCGGCAGCAGACGGCGTTCGACGGCGCGATCGTCGAGCGCGTAGTTGATCTGGACGAAATCCCATTTCTCCGCCCGCATCACGCTTTCCAGCTCGTCATGGGCACTCTGCGTGTAGTGGGTGATGCCGAGATAGCGGATGCGGCCTTCTTCCTGCCAGGCGCGCAGCGTCGGCAGATGGGCGCGCCAGTCCACGAGATTGTGGATCTGCATCAGGTCGATGCGGTCGGTCTTGAGCAGTCGCATCGAATTGCGCATCTGCGAGAGGCCCCTGTCGCGGCCCGTGGTCCAGACCTTGGTGGCGATGAAGGCCCTGGAGCGGGCAGCGGCGGCGGACAGAAGGTCGCCGACCACGGCTTCGGCCGACCCATACATCGGCGATGTGTCGATTACCGAGCCGCCGGCCGCGAACAGCAGCCGCAGCACCTCTGCGAGCGGTGCGCGATCCTCCGGCTTTGCGCCGACGTCGAACGTCCGCCACGTGCCGACGCCGACCACCGGCAGCATCTCGCCCGATGAAGGAATTCTGCGCTGATGCATGCGGACTCCCGTCTGCGCGGCGCCGTGGCCTGCAGCGAGCACGGCGGCCCCGGCGGCGATTCCCATGAAACGGGAGCGGGTAAGGGTGCGTGACATTGGAGTGTCATTGTTCAGCAAGGATGACCGCTGCACCAGCAGGGAAAAGCGTTGCCGCCATATTGATGCCGTACGCGAAGCATCTCCTGTGACCGTCTGTTGTTTCGAAAGCTCCGGTCATTGTCTTCTCCCATGCCGACACCATCTCAGAACCGATCGCAGAAACTTCAGCCGGAAGGAGACCGCGCCATGCCCGAGCCCTTCGTCGTCGAAATCTGGGGAAAGCCCGCCGGTGTCGTCCTCAAGGAAGGCAACGCGTTCCGCTTCCATGCCTTCACACGTCCCTTCTTCGAACTGGAAGGTCATCAGTTCAACACGCCCGGCCAGGCGAAGCTTGCCGCAGCGAAGCTCCAGCCGCCGCGCGAAAGCCTGCGCGCCGAATAGTGTCTTTCGCCTTGTCGGTCGCCTGAGGGAACGTTAGTCCAATCGGGACCGACAACGGAGGAAAGTGGTGATCAAGCGCAAGCAGCGTATTCCGATTCGTGATCTCTCGACGATGAAGGCCGAGGATCGCGAGGCCATCGAGAAGAACGCCATGAACGGCCAGGTGTTCAACATCTTCAAAGTGATGGCCAATCACCCCGCGCTGACCAAGCGGTGGACTCCGTTTGCCGGTCACATCCTGTCCAAGCAGACCCTGCCGTTCCGCGATCGCGAGCTGCTGATCCTGCGCATCGGCTGGCTGAACCAGGCCGAGTACGAATTCGCGCAGCACGAGCTGATCGCCAAGAGGGGCGGCGTCACCGATGGTGACATCGCCAACCTCAAGGAAGGGCCCAAGGCCAAGGGGTGGAGTCAGCACGAGGCGGCGCTGATGCAGCTGGCCGACGACCTCTTCGAGAACTCGGTCGCCTCCGACGAGACCTGGGCCACCCTGTCGAAGACCTATTCGACGGAGCAGCTCATGGATGCCGTCTTTACGGTGGGCCAGTACAATCTCGTCTCCTGGGCGCTCAACAGCTTCGGCGTGCCGCTCGACGACTTTCTGCCGGGCGCACAGAAGAAGTAGGGTCCGACGACTTCAGCGCTTCCCGACCTCGACGTTCCAGAAGGCGATCGTCGAGGGCGGCCGGATCCAGCCCTTCGTCCGGCCGCTGACGGCCGAGGCGCTGTACCACTCGCCGAGCGGATAGTGTGTGCCGACCTGCAGGGCGCGCTCCTGGATCTCCTCGGCGATGGCCTTGCGCCTTGCTGCCTCCGGTTCGAGCGCGTAGGCGTCGCGCATCGCCTCGATCTGTGCATCGCACGACCAGCCGGCGGAGGCCTTGTCGCAGGCCGAGTTCAGGAACAGGGATGTGATCGGGTTCGCAACGTCGATGACGCCCGTGCTCGACAGGGTGATGTTCCAGCCGCGATCCTCGGGGGGCTCCTTGCGCATGACGCGCGCGAGGTGCGTCTGCCAGTCGGCCGGACGCATGTCGACCTTGAAGCCGACCCGTTCGAGCTGCGCCTTGGCGACCGGGCCGAGATTGGCCAGCGAAGCGAGGTCGGTCACCTGCAGGAGCACGATCGGCCGCCCGTCGTAGCCCGCCTCCTTGATCAGGGCCTTGGCCTTCTCGACATTGCCCTCGAGCAGGCCTTGCGTGCCCTTGTCCGACGCGAGCGGCGTGCCGCAGCCATAGTAGGTCTTGCACAGGCGCCAGAACTTGGGGTCGCCGACGGCGGCGTCCAGGAAGCCCTTCTGGTCGATGGCGTAACCCAGGGCGAGGCGCATCCGGGGATCGTTGAACGGGGGATGGAGCCAGTTCGGTCGAAGGGCATACTGGCCGGCGTATGCGCCTCGTTGCACCTCGATGCTGCGCTGCTTCTCGACCAGCGGCAGCAAATCGTGCGCCACCGATTCGAGCGCATCGACCTCGCCGTTCAGCAGCGCGTTTACCGCCGTCTGGGGATCGGCGATCGACACCCATTCGACCCGATCGACCTTCGCCACCTTGCCACCGGAGAAATTGGCGGGCGGCTCGGTGCGCGGCACGTAGTTGGGGTTCTTCACGTACACGACCCGGTCGCCGGGCCGCCACTCGTCGGCCTTGAACATGAACGGGCCGGATCCGGTCGGATCCTTGAGCTGCTGGGTGGCCGGCGCCTCGGCGACGCGCTTGGGCATCATGAAGGGCACGATTCCAGCCGGCTTGGCCAGTGAATCGATGACGAGCCCGTAGGGCCGGGCGAGTTCGAGGCGGATCGTCTTGGCGTCGGGTGCGGAGAGGTTCTTCACGTTGGCCATGAGCTTGAGGCCCACCGGATCGCGGCTGCCCCAGCGCTTGAGCGAGGCGACGCAATCCTCGGCCGTGACCGGCGCCCCGTCGTGCCACTTCAGTCCGTCGCGCAGGGTGAAGCTGTAGATCAGCCCTGCCGGATCGACGGTCCAGTTGCCTACCATCTGCGGCTGCGGCTTGAGATCGCCGTCGAGGCCGAACAGCGTATCGTAGACGAGATAGCCGTGCGTACGGCTGATCTGCGCCGACGCCCAGATCGGATCGAGGATCTTGAGATCCGAGTGCATGACGATCTTGAGATTCGATTGCGCGACGGCCGGCATCGCGAGCGCGAGACCGGCGACGGCGCCCAGCAGGGTCTTGAAGTTCATGGTGCCTCCCTAGACTTGTTCGTTGATCAGCCCGTTGATCGTCTGCAGCGCCTGGGCCCGGAACTGGCCGAGGATCATGCCCTTCCAGTCGTCAGCATCGACGAAGAAGGCGTCGCGGACCGCGCGCCGGATGTCCTTCACCAAAGGAGCGGGCGCGTCGGGATGGCCCGCCAGCCAGGCCTCGCCGCGCAGCGCGTGGCGCACGACCGGATTGCGCACGGTGCCGTATTCGAGCGTGGTCGGCGTGATCGCGGCGTCCGGGCATTCCTCCGGCGCGCAGCCCGTGATGTGCCCGATCGTGCGCGGCGACACCGACTCGGTGGCCGTGCTCACGATGAGGTCGCTGCCCCACCAGGCCTTCGCGCGTTTCGTGGTTTCCTCGGAATGGCGGCCGAAGATCTTCTCGCCGTGGCCATAAGGGCCGAGGCCGGTATGGACGTCGATCCAGGCGATGTGCCGCTTGTTTGATCCGTGAGTACAAAGGATCGAGCGGATCGTGCGGTTGCTCCAGGCCGGCGCCGTGCCGCTGTAGAAGAGGCCGTCCGCATGCTTCGCCTGGCCGCTCGACACGCCGGGATCGCGCTGTCCTGCGAGGCGTGCCATCGCGGCGGTCAGGCGCTCCTCGTTGCCGGCTGAGGGCGGCCAGGTCGCCGGCACCAGCAGGTCGTGGATCTGCTCGTAGACCGGGTTGTCGGGATAGGGCTGGGAGAAGTCTCCGAAGTTCCGGTTGAGGTCGATATTGTCCTCGTTCGTGCGCTTCAGGTGCGAGAAGCCGTACGGGTTGACCGCATGGATCAGCAGCAGCGCGATCCCGCGGCTCGTGGCCCGCTTCACCAGCTCGTCGTTCAGTAGCGCCAACTGGCAGGCCGAGCCGGCAAAGCCTTCGGGGCCGTGCGTGCCCGAACTCACGATGAACAGTTTGCTTGCGTCGGCGGGCCCCAGCCGAGTCGCGTCGGTGGCGATTTCCTCGCCCGACGCGCCCTTCGACGGATGAATGTGGGTCTGTACGCTGGCGCCGGCTTTGGCGGAGGCTTCGAGGAAGCGGTGGCGCGCTTCGCCGTAGTCGGCAGAGAAGAACGAAGCGCTCATCTGACCTTCTCATCGATGTAATCCAGGGTGCGGAAGGCGCCGCCGATCAGCGGCAGGAACCAGGGCTTGCCGGAGTAGAGCGGAATGGGCGGCAGCGCCGTCCCGGCGAAGGGCACCTTGCCGCGCAGGCGCCCGGCGATCGATTGCCCCATCGCATTGCCGAGGAACGGCATCATCGACACGCCCGAGCCGTTGCAGCCCAGGACGAAGTGCAGCCCGTCGAGTTCGCCGGCATGCGGCAGCGCGTCGTAGGTGAAGGCGACGTTGCCCTGCCAGGTGTGGGTGACCTTGGTGTGGCTGAGCTGTGGGAACCGCTCGACGAGCGCCTGATGCAGCAGTTGGGCGCGCAGTTCACCGGGGATCTCAGTGAAGCGGGCGCGCCCGCCGAAGATCACGCGCTTCCCGTCGGGCGAGATCCGGTAGTAGTGCAGCACGCGCCGTGTCTCCGAGAAGGTGCGGCCCTTGGGGCAGAGTTCGCGGATCAGGTTGGCGGGCAATTCCTCGGTCGCAATGATGTGGCTGGCGATCGGCACCAGCCGCTTTTGAAGCCGAGGGGTCACGCCTGAAGTGTAGCCGTTGGTGGCGACGACGACGTGGCGCGCCCGGACCTCGCCCATGCTGGTGCTGACCCGCCAACCCTCGCCGTCGCGGGCGAGACCGGTGGCGCGGCAATGGCCCGCCAGGGTCACCGAATTGCGGCGGCGCACGGCCGCCAGCAGGCCGCTATAGAACAGGGCGGGATGTAGCTTGCCCGCCGTCTCGAAGACCATGCCGCCATGATAGAAGTCGCTGCCGATCTCCTCCCGCTGCTCTTCGCGAGTGATCAGGCGGCAGTCGGTGGCGCCGCCGTCGCGCAGCTTGGCGAAGCGCGTGCGCAGGCCTTCATAGTGCGACGCGGCGCAGGCGCCGAGGAAGCGGCCACGTTGCTCAAGATGGCAGTCGATCTTCTCCTGCTCGACCAGGTCAACCAGTGCGCGATAGGCGTCGATTGCCCAGCCCACCACGTCGCGCACCAGCTCCGGTGAGTAGTCGAGGGTGCGGCCGGTGAAGCTCTTGCCGATCGACAGGCCGGCGCTGAGTGCGCCGCCGCTGCGGGTCGAGGCACCGGCACCGAACTCGTCGGCTTCCAGCACGACGCTCTGCACGCCGCCATCGGCCAGCGCGCGCGCCGTCGCGAGGCCCGCATAGCCGCCGCCCACGATCACGACGTCGGTGCGTGTGGGCAATGATGGCGCGGTGATCGCCTGCGGACGGAAAGCCTCCCACCAGTAGGGCTCGTCCTTGAAGTCGCTGGAGAAGATCGATTGGTCAACCGCAGGCATGAAGGGTCTCATAGGCAGAAACGTTGGCAGGAACGAGTAAAGGCTTGAGCCCTGAGACGGTCAAAGTCATTGTTCGACGAGGTTAAGTCGTCGAGGTTATGATGATCACGTCGCGTCAGCTCGAAGCCTTTCGCGCCATCATGGCGCACGGCACGGTGACCGCTGCCGCGGAGCGGCTGGGTGTCTCGCAGCCCGCGGTGAGCAAGATCCTGGCGGGGCTGGAGCATGAGATCGGCTACCCGCTGTTCACCCGCATCAAGCGCCGGCTGGCGCCGACCAGCGAGGCCCGGCTGCTCGAGCAGGAAGTGGCCCGGCTCTATCACAGCCTGGAGCGCGTGACGGAGGTCGCGCGCGAGATCCGCGAGCGCCAGGTCGGCGACCTGCTGATCTACTCGACGCCGGCGCTCGGCCGCAGCGTCCTGCCGGATGTCATGGCCAGCTTCATGAAGCGCCACACCAAGGCGCACATCGTCTTCCAGGTCCGCAGCTCGACCTACATCAACCAGAAGATGATCGACCAGCAGATCGACCTCGGCTTCTCGATGATGCCGTTCGAGCATCCCGCGATGGTCACGGAGGAGCTGAGCCGCGCGGCCGCGGTCTGCGTGCTGCCGGCCAACCACCGGCTGGCGCGGCGCAAGGTGATCAAGCCCATCGATCTGCGCGGCGAACGCTTCCTGTCCTTCCCGCTCGACGGCCGGATGCGCCATCTGATCGATGCCGCCTTCGAGCAGGAGAGGATCGAGCGGCAGCTGCAGATCGATGTCTACTCTTCCGCGGATGCCTGCGCGCTCGCCGCGCGCGGCCTCGGTGTCTCGATCGTCGATCCGTTCACCGCCCGCGACTATCTCGGCGCCGGCATCGCCGTCGTGCCGTTCGAGCCGCGCATCCGCTATCTCTTCCGCGCCATGCGGCCGCGCCACCGCAAACCCTCGCGGCTCGCCGACGCATTCCTCGATGCCGTGAAGGCCCACATGAAGACCAAGGGTTGGTAGGGCCGAGCAGAGCTCGGCCTCGCACCGGACGCTAGGCCGGATCATGGGCCACGAAGAATTCGAGACCGATCAGCCGTTCCAGCAGCATGACCACCACCAGCGTCACGACGACGGTCGCGGTCGAGATCGCCGCCAGAACCGGCGAGGCATTCTCCTGGATGAACGCATATATCTGAACCGGCAGGGTCGTGACCTGAGGTCCGGTGAGGAACATGGTGATCGTCACCTCGTCGAACGAGATGATGAACGAGAAGAGCAGCGCGGTGACGAGGCCGGAGCGGGTCAGCGGCAGGGCGATGCCGAGCGCGATGCGGCGTTCGTCGGCGCCCAGCAGCGAGGCGGCCTCCACGATCTCGCCATCGATCCGCTGCAGGGCGACGAAGATCGGCCGCCACGCGAAGGGCAGCGTGCAGACGATATGGGCGATGACGATGCCGGTCGCCGAGCCGAGGTAACCCGCCATCGCCAGCACGTTCACCAGCGCTACGCCCAGCGCGGCATGCGGGAAGAACAGCGGCGACATGACGACCAGCTCGAAGGCCGGCAGCCAGCGCGGCCGCAGCCGGTGACAGGCATAGGCGCCGGCGAAGGCGATGGCGGTGACCAGCACGGACACCACGGCCGCGATCCCGAGACTTGTGACGAAGGCCTCGATCCAGCGCGGATCGGTGGCGGCCTCGACATACCAGCGCAGGCTGAGGTCGCCCGGCGGGAATCTCAGATATCCGGCGGCGGCGAACGAGGTGGCGCCGATCACCACGATGGGCAGCGGCAAGAATAGCAGCAGCGCGAACGACGCGGTGCGGCCCAGTCTCACGATCGGGGCGTTCATCGGTCGGCCTTGGGCACCAGGGCCACCTCGACCGCGCGCAGGAGGGCGAGGCCCAGTCCGCTCAGCAGCAGCAGGCAGATCGCCCAGGCCGACGCCTTGCTCATATTGAAGTTGTAGACGACCTCCTGATAGATCTGCGTGCCGGCCATCTTCTGGCGGATGCCGCCCAGCAGGATCGGCGTCACGATGGCGCCCATCGAGGTCAGGAAGGTGATGCCGAGGCCGGTGAAGACGCCGGGCAGCGACAGCGGCAGCACCACGCGCCGCCAGGTCTCGAAGCCGCCGGCCCCCAGCGATTCGCTCGCTTCCTCCAGACGGTTGTCGATCTGCAGCAGCACCGAGAGGGTGGCGATCGCCGAGAAGGGCATCAGCACGTGCGTGAGGCCGATCACCACGCCGAGATCGTTGAAGATCAGCGGCAGGGGCGACTGGATGACGCCGGCCCATTTCAGCGTCTCGTTGAGGAAGCCCTTGGGTCCCAGGATCACCAGCCAGCCGTAGGTGCGCACCACGAGGCTGACCAGCCACGGCACCAGTACGATCACCAGCAGCAGGTTGCGCCAGCGTGGCAGCCGCCACAGCAGCCACGCGATCGGATAGGCCAGCACCGCCGCGGCGACCGCCACGATGGCGGCGATCGACACGGTGCGCAGGAAGACATCGTGATAGTCGGCGCGGTCGATGATCTGCCGGAAGTAGATCAGCGAGAAGCCGTCCTTGTTCCAGAAGGCGTGGAAGAGGAGCAGCGCCACCGAGCCCAGGAAGAGCGCGAGCACAAGCAGGGCCGGCAGCAGCAGCCAGCCGAGGCTTCGCGGGGCGGAGGTGGCGCCGCGCATCTCAGGCGCCGGCCGCGAAGCCCGGCGGGAACGCCGCCGAGGCGCCGGTCTCCGCATCGAACGCCTCGGCGAGCTTGATGAGGTGCGCCTCGCCATACCACGGCGCCACGAACTGGATGCCGATGGGCAGGCCCGCTTTCGAGTGCCCGAACGGGATCGAGATCGCGGGATGGCCGGTCATGTTGAAGGGGATCGTGTAGGTGTACCAGGCGGATCGCAGGTCGCCGAGCGGCTTGCCGTCGACCACCAATGGCTCGAACTGGTTCTGGCTGGCGAGCGGCGCCGGCGTGGCGACGGTCGGCGTGAGCAGCAGGTCGCAGTCGGCGAACAGGCGCTGCACGGACTTGAAGGCGGTGGTGCGATCGACGACGGCGCGGCGCAGCGTCACGACGTCGACCGCATTGCCTTCGTCCAGCGTTCGCGCGAACGACGGATCGAGCTCGCCACGGCGGTTCTTCAGGATGTCGGCGAAGCGCTCGATCTGGTTGGCGCGCAGGATGATGCGCGCCACGTCGAGCTTCCAGTCGATCTCGCGACCGTCCATCTCCTTGATGTGGGCGCCCTGCTTGTCGAGGAAGGCGAGCGCGGCGTCGAGGCGCGCCTCGGTGTCGGGGTTGAGATGGCCGCCGGTCATGCGACGGATGACGATGATGCGCCGGCCGGCGATCGGATGCTCGCCGGACCGGTCGGGCCAGGGGAAGGGCTCGCGACCGATGGCGAGGGTCCAGGGATCGTTGGGATGGCCGCGCGACATCGAGGCAAGGCCGGCGCCGAGATCGCCCGGATGGCGCGCCATCACGCCGAGATAGGTGAGCTGGCCGAACTGGTCGGGCGGCACCTCGTGCGGCACGCGGCCCAGCGTCGCCTTCAGTCCGTAGACGCCGCAGCAGGCGGCGGGAATGCGGCCCGAGCCTGCCCCGTCGGTCGACATGGCGATCGGGCCGAGGCCCAGGGCCACCGAAACCGCCGCGCCGCCGCTCGAACCGCCGCTCGTATGCTCGCGGTTCCACGGGTTGCGGGTGATGCCATGCAGCGGGCTGTCGGTCAGCACCTTGTGACCGAACTCCGGCGTCGTGGTCTTGGCGAACAGGACGGCATCGGCGGCCCGCCACTGGGCGATGGCCTCGGCATCGATCGACGGGATGTTGTCCTTCATCGTGACGGAGGCGAAGGCGGTGCGCAGGCCCTTGGTGAGAATGAGATCCTTGGCCGAGACCGGCACGGCAGCCAGCGCGCCGAAGGACCCGCCGGCCTTGCGCCGCGCGTCGAGCGCGTCAGCCGCGGCGCGGGCACCGTCGGTATCGAGTGTCGCGAACGGGTTGAAGGGCTCGGCCTTGCGGGTGCGTTCGAGCAGGCCCTCGACGATGTCGCGCGCGGCGACCTTGCCGGAGGTGAAGGCTTCCACATGATCTGCGACGGTGCGGCCGGCGAAATCCTGAGCGGGCATGATCGTTCTTTCAGGTTGAGGCGAAGAGCGTGAAAGTGTCGGACGGTACGAAGAGACGCGCCGTCTTTCCTTCGGCGAGTTCCGCCAAGTGCGGCGTGTCGGCCATCGTCAGCGCCGTGAGCGGGCCCAGCGGCGTGTCGAGGACGGCCTTCACCGTGGGCCCGAGGCGATGCAGCGCCGTCACACGGGCTTCGAGCGACAGTGCGTCGGCCTGCGTTCCTCCGAGCCGCACCGATTCGGGGCGGCAGGCGAGCTGGCAGGCGCGGCCGGTCGATGCGGTGCCGACGACGGCGGAGCGGGGAACGGAGATCGCCCGTCCCCCGACGGAGACCGAGACCGACATCTCATCGACCGTCTCGATGCGGCCGTCCATCATGTTGATGTCACCCACGAAGCGCGCGACGAAGGGCGAGGCGGGACGTCGGTAGATCTCGCCGGGCGTGCCGACCTGCTGGACGCGTCCGCCGTCCATCACGACGATCGTATCGGAAAGCATCGTCGCTTCTTCCTGGTCGTGCGTGACGAAGACGAAGGTCGTGGCGAGCTGGCGCTGGATCGACTTGAGTTCCACCTGCAGCTGGCGGCGAAGCTGCAGATCGAGCGCGCTCAGCGGCTCGTCGAGCAGCAGGATCGCGGGCTCCAGCGCCAGCGACCGCGCCAGCGCCACGCGCTGTTTCTGGCCGCCGGAGAGCTGGCCGATGCGCCGCCGCTCGAAGCCGGCCAGGCCCACCAGCCCCAGGAAACGTGCGACGCGGCTGGAGATCTCGGTCGCCGCGGTACCGCGGATCCGCATCCCGTAGGCCACGTTCTCGAAAACGTCGAGATGAGGGAACAGCGCCAGGTTCTGGAACACCATGCCGAGCGGGCGGTGCCGCGGCGGCACGCCCTGCATGGGCGCGCCGTCGATGGCGATCGTCCCGCGGCTGGGGTCGAGAAACCCTGCGATCAGGCGCAGCAGGGTAGTCTTGCCGCAGCCGGAGGGGCCGAGCAGGGTGACGAAGCTGCCACCCTCGATCGAGAGATCCACCCCGTCCAGCACGGTCGCGGTGCCGAACGCCTTGCCGACACCGTTGATCGAGATCGAACCTCTACTCACTGCTTGGCGCCGGACATCAGTTTCTCGGCGCGGTCGACCCGTGCCTCGTTGTGCTCGACGACGATCCGCCAGTCGGGCGAGTAGAGCGACTTAACGATCTGCTCGTAGGGTTGTCCCAGCGTCTTCTGCAGGTCCTCGGGCAGCTTGACCTTGGCGTTCATCGGCAGCCAGCCGTCGAGCAGGGCGGCGCGCAGCTGCGGCTCGGCGCTGGCGATATAGTTCATCCAGACCAGCGACTTTTCCTGGTTCTTGCCGCCCTTGGGGACCACCACGACGTAGGGCAGCATCAGCGCGCCCTCCTTGGGGATCACGATGCCGACATTCTTGGCGCCCTGGCGACGCAGGGCCCAGACGCGCGAGGCGTAGAACGGCACGGCCGCCACCTCGCCGCGCGTCAGCAGCGTGTTCATGTGGGCGAGCGAGGTGTAGGTCGCCAGCACGTTGGGCACGATCTTCTCGAGCAGCTTGAAGCCCGGGTCGATGTCCTTCTCGCTGCCGCCCATCGCCTTGGCCATGATGACGGCGTCGTAGGGTGCGAGGTAGACTGGTCGTGTCAGCGACAGTTTGCCCTTCCATTTCGGATCGGCCAGCCCCTGCCAGGAGGCGAAGTCCTCGGCCTTGGCGAGGTCCGTGTTGTAGGCGATCCCATAGTAGGTGAAATAGACAGGCAGCCCGACATGGCGGCCCGCCTTGTCCCTCGTCAGGTATTTCGGATCGACGTCGGCGATGCCCGGGAGCTGCTTGTCGTCGAAGCTCTCGATCAGGCCTGCATTGGAGAGAGCGATCGCCTCGAAATAGGTGACCAGCGCCAGATTGTACTGACCGGCCGCGGCGGGAGAGCGAAGCGCGCCGGCCGGGTTCGGCACCTCGACCATCTTGATGGTCGAACCATTGCCCGGGTTGAACTGCTTGATGAAGGCCTCGCGCCAGGTGTTGGCGCCGCCGCCGCCCCACACCGCCATGGTGAGTTCCTGGGCCGAAGCACTACCCGCGCCGCTGGCCGCGCCGGTACAGGCCAGGACCGCGCCGCACATCAATGCCTTCAATCGGTTCATCATCGCTGGCCCCCGCCGGTGTTGCTTGGTGCCGACGTTAGACGCCTCCTGCAGTGGTCGAGAAATTCATTCGCCCCGCCTGGTCATTCCAGAAGGTTATGGTGTTGAGTGTTGCTCCGTGCAGATACCGCTTCTACAGTCCTGGGGGGATTTCGGAGGGGACACGTCATGGACATCAAGCGCCTGCATCGCCGTCACGCTCTCTCGCTGCTGGGAGGCGCCGCCGCGGTCGGCGCCGCCGGGCCGGCCTTCGCGCAGGCCGAGCCTGCCAAGCCCGCCCAGCTGGTCGTCAATCATTCCGGCGGGTCGATGGGCACGGCCATGCGCAAGGCCTTCTTCAACGGCTTCGAGAAGAAGTACGGGATCAAGGTCGTGGAGACGAGCCCGGTCGACTTCGGCAAGCTCCGCGCGATGGTCGATTCCGGCAACGTCGAATGGGACCTGACCGAGATCGGCGGCCAGGATGCGATCCGTGCCGGCAAGGCCAATCTCCTGGAGAAGATCGATCCCAAGGTCGTCGACCGCTCCAAGTATCCAGCGACGGCACAGAATCCCTACGTCTTCGCCTCGTCGGTCTATACGACCATCATCGGATTCCGGAACGACGTGTTCAAGAACGGCAGCCAGCCCAAGAGCTGGGCTGACTGGTGGGACGTCAAGAAGTTCCCGGGCGCGCGCTCGATGCGCAACCATCCCACCGACAATCTCGAATTCGCGCTGATCGCCGACGGTGTGCCGAAGGACAAGCTCTATCCGATCGACTTCGACCGGGCGTTCAAAAAGCTCGACCAGATCAAGCCGCACATCACCGTCTGGTGGTCGACCGGCCAGCAGCCCGCCCAGCTGCTGCTCGACAAAGAGGTGGTTCTGGCCACCGGCTGGAACGGCCGCTTCTACGACATCATCAAGAAGGGGGCGCCGGTCGGCATCGAATGGAACGAGGGCTCGCTGAAACAGGGCAGCTTCGCCATCCCGCGCGGTGCCAAGAGCCCCTACTGGGCCAACAAGATGCTGGCCGAACTCGCCGTGCCGCAGCAGCAGGCAGTCTATGCCTCGGAGCTGGGTTATCCCGGTCTCAATCTCGAATCGCTGAACTTCGTCGATCCGAAGGTGAAGCCGTTCCTGCCGACCGCCTATCTCGACCAGCAGTTCTGGGTGAGCGACCAGTGGTACGCTGAGAACGGCACCAAGGCGGCCGAACTCTGGAACGCCTGGATGCTGAAGAAGGGCTGATCTTCCGTGAGTGCAAGCGCGGGATCGGCCGACCTTCTCATCGAGGGGGTCGGGAAGCGTTTCGGAGAGGTGGTCGCGCTCGACCACGTCTCGCTGCAGGTGGCACAGGGCGAGCTGCTGACCATCCTCGGGCCCAGCGGCTCGGGCAAGACGACCTTGCTCAAGGTGGTCGCCGGCTTCGAGACGCCCGACGGCGGCCGCGTGACGGTGGGCGGTGCCGACATCACCTCGCTGCCGCCCGCCAAACGCGACATCGGCATGGTGTTCCAGAACTATGCCCTGTTCCCGCATCTCAGTGTCGCGGCCAACGTCGCCTTCCCGCTGGAGATGAGGAACGTCGCGAAGCCCGAGATCGAGCGGCGCGTCGGCGAGGCGCTGGCGATGGTCGAGCTGAAGGGTTACGAGGCGCGCCTGCCGCGGCAGTTGTCCGGCGGTCAGCAGCAGAGGGTGGCGCTGGCGCGCGCCATCGTCTTCGACCCGCGGCTCCTGCTGCTGGACGAGCCGTTCGGCGCGCTCGACCGCAAGCTGCGCGAGACGATGCAGCTCGAAGTGCGCCGCCTGCAGCGGCGTCTCGGCCTCACCACCATCTTCATTACCCACGACCAGGAGGAGGCGCTGGTCCTCTCCGACCGCATCGCGGTGATGAACAGGGGCACGATCCAGCAGATCGCCACGACGACGGAGATCTACGAGCGCCCGGCCAACGATTTCGTCGCCGACTTCGTGGGCGAGAGCAACATCTTCCACGGCACGATGAGCGCACCGGGCACGGTGACGCTGGATGGCGGTCGGGCATTGCAGGTCTGCAGCGACAAGCCGGCGGGCACGAAGGTCGGGGTGCTGATGCGTCCCGAGCGATTTGCCGGTTCAGGCGCCAACGCGTTCACGGGCGAGGTGATCGAATCGGTCTATCTCGGCACCTCGTTCAAGCTGCGGCTGGCCTGCGAGGGCGGCCTCGAGCTGCTGGTCCGCCAGCCCGCGCGCGGCGCGCTGCCCGCCGCCGGCACAAAGGTCACGGTCGGCATCGACCCCGAGTCGATCCATGTGTTCTGAACCCCAACCTCATCCTGAGGAGCGTCGCGCAGCGATGCGTCTCGAAGGATGGGCCGCAGGCGCGGTGCTCGTTCCCATCCTTCGAGACGGCGCTGCGCGCCTCATCAGGATGAGGGCTATGTCGTGACTGGTCGCGGCTTCCTCCCCGCGCTGCCGGCGCTGATCCTGCTCTTCGTGTTCTTCCTGTTCCCGGTCGTGCGCATGCTGGGCTTCAGCCTCGAAGGCGGGACGCTCGACTGGTACGCCAAGGCGCTGGGCGAACAGCTCTATCTCCGCGTCTTCTGGAACACCTTCGAGATCGCGCTGCTGGTCACCTTTTTTTGCCTGCTGCTGGGCTATCCGCTGGGCTTCCTGATGGCCACGACCACGCCCTTCTGGGCGACCGTGGGCTTCATCTTCGTCCTGCTGCCGCTCTGGACCTCGGTGCTGGTGCGTACCTACGCCTGGATGGTGCTGCTCGGACGCAACGGCGTCTTCAATCGCACGCTCATGGAAGCGGGCATCATCAGCGATCCGATCCCGCTCCTGCACAATTTCACCGGCGTGCTGATCGGCATGGTGCACGTGCTGCTGCCCTACATGGTGCTGCCGATCTACGGCGCGGTGCGCAAGGTCGATCCCGCCATTCCCGCGGCTGCCGCGGGACTCGGCGCGTCGAGCTTCAGCATCTTCCGGCGCATCTACCTGCCGCTCACCCTGAACGGCATCTTCGCGGGCTCGGTGCTGGTGTTCGTGCTGTCGCTGGGCTTCTTCATCACGCCGGCGCTACTGGGTGGCGGGCGGGTCATGATGATCGCCGTGCTGATCGAGCAGCAGGTGCGCGAGGCGCTGAACTGGCCGTTTGCCGCGGCGCTCTCGGCGGTGCTGCTGGTCTTCACCTTCGCCGTCTATGCGTTGGCCCAGCGCTTCACTCGGACGGAGACGGAGTCCGCGCGATGAGCCGCACGCCCGGCCGCCGTCTCCTCGTCGTGTCGTGCGGCCTCATCTACTTCTTCCTGATGCTGCCGCTGCTGGTCGTCTTCCCGATCTCGCTGTCGTCGGCGCCCTACATGCAGTTCCCGCCGCCGGGCCTCTCCTGGCAGTGGTACGAGCGCTATCTCGACGATCCGCAATGGATCGATGCGACCTGGCGCTCGCTCTACATCGGCAGCGCGACGGCGGTCTTCGCCCTGGCGCTCGGCGTGCCGCTCGCCTTCTCGCTGGTGCGCGGAAAATTCTTCGGCCGCATCCTGATCGACCGACTGGCGCTCGCACCCGTGATCGTGCCGACCATCATCCTCTCGGTGGCGGTCTATGGCCTGTTCGCCAAGCTGAAGCTGATCGGTACCTGGTACGGGCTGGTGATCGCCCACACGATATTAGCTCTGCCGTTCGTGGTGCTGGTGATCGGGGCGGGGCTGCGCGACTTCGACCGCTCGCTCGAACAGGCCGCCGAGGGACTGGGCGCCAGCCGCTGGCGCACGCTCGCGCGGGTCACCCTGCCGCTGCTGCGTCCCAGCCTCGTCTCGGCCGGGTTGCTGGCCTTTATCTCCTCGTTCGACGAGGTCGTCGTCGCGCTGTTCCTCGCCGGCGCCAACATGACGCTCCCGAAGAAGATGTTCGACAACATCCTGATGGAGATCGACCCGACCATCGCCGCCGTCTCGGTGATGCAGATTCTGCTGGTGTCGATCGTGCTCGTGCTGATCGGCCGCTTCGGCCGGGGGTTGAAGGATAGTGCGCGTTAGGAGAGTTCGATGGCCGACAGCGTCTTCCACAAGGATTTCAAGGCGATGCCCTGGTGGTGGGAATGGTGGCATCCCTCCAACGAGCTGAGCCAGGATCCGCCGCTCAAGACCGACGTGCTGGTGGTCGGCGCGGGCTACGGCGGCCTGTCGACCGGCCTCGAGCTGGCGCGCTCGGGCGTCGACGTCACGGTACTGGAGCGCGGCGATTTCGGGGTCGGGGCCTCGACGCGCAACGGCGGCGGCGTCAGCGGCGGCACGACCATGGGCAAGGGCTTCTCCGGCAAGGGCGTTGGCGGCGATCCCGAGGCGTGGAAGAAGGTGATGGCGCGCATGCTGAGCGACGCCGCCGATTCGCTGAGCCAGGTCGAGACCGTGATCCAGCGCGAAGGCATCGAATGCCATTGGCGCATGAACGGCCGCTTCAGCGGCGCCTACACGCCGCGCCACTTCGCCGAACAACAGGCCAAGGTCTCGACCTACAACGAGCAGGCGGCGTTGGGCACCTACATGGTGCCGCGCGAACGGCAACGCGAGGAGATCGCCTCAGACTACTACTATGGCGGCATGGTCGTGGAGCGCACCGGCCAACTTCATCCCGCGCTCTATTATGGGGGCCTGCTGAAGGCCGCGCACCGCGCCGGCGCCAAGCTCTGCGCCAACTGCGATGCCGAGAAGATCGAACGCAAGCCCGGTGGGTTTCGCGTGCTCACCAGCAAGGGCCCGATCGAGGCGCGCGAGGTGGTGATCGCGACCAACGGCTATACGACCGAACTGACGCCGACCCTGCGCCGCAAGTTGGTGCCGGTCGCCAGCCATATCATCGCGACTGAGGAGCTGCCCGAGGATCTGGTGCAAAGCCTGATCCCGAAGAACCGCGTCGTCTCCGATACCAAGCGCGTGCTCTGCTACTACCGCCAGTCGCCCGACAACAAGCGCGTGATCTTCGGCGGCCGCGCCCGCTTCACCCAGGTGACGCCCGAGGTCAGCGCGCCGGTGCTGCACGGCTACATGCTGGAGCGCTGGCCGCAGCTCAAGGGCGTAAAGATCACTCATGCATGGACCGGCAACGTGGCCTTCGCCTTCGACTTCCTGCCGCACATGGGCATGGAGCAGGGAATGCACTATCTGATGGCCTGCAACGGTTCGGGCGTCGCGATGATGTCCTATCTCGGCTACCAGACCGCGCGGAAGATCGCCGGCGGCTCGAACGCGCCCGTCAACGCCTTCGACGGCCAGGATTTCCCGACCGTCCCGTTCTACAGCGGCAACCCCGAATGGGTCCTGCCCTTCGTCGGCGCCTGGTACCGCACCCGCGACTGGTGGGACCGGCTGCGGGCTTGAGGCCGCGCGAACAAATATGACCTCACCCTGAGGAGCACCGCGTAGCGGTGCGTCTCGAAGGGTGGGCACGAGCACCACGTCTGCTGCCCATACTTCGAGACGGTCGCTCCGCGACCTCCTCAGGATGAGGTCGCGTGATCGAGTGACGCTCCTCTTGCGGCGCTACTTCATCACGATCGGCGAGAAGTCCTGGAACCAGTTCTGGGTCTGGATGAAGCCCGTGACCTTGGGCGACAAGGCGCGCGGCGCGACGTCATGCGTCACGAACAGAAACAGCGCGTCGTCGACGATCTTCTCGTGGACCTTCTTCAGCGCCTCGTCCTGCGCCTTCGAATCGAACGTCGTGCGCGCTTTCTCCAGCAGAGCGTCCATGCCGGGGTCCTGGTAGAAGCCCCAGTTGGTGCCGTTGGGCGCCACCAGCTTCGAATCGAGATGGCGGATGAAGGCGGTGAACGGATCCTGGATGAAGTAGCTGAAGTTCAGCGCGCTGGCTCCCTTCGCCAGGTCCGACTTGGCGCCGGCCCGCCACAGGTTGATCAGCGTGTTCCATTCGGCGACCTCGAACTCGATCTTGATCCCGACGTCGGCCAGGTTCTGCTGGATGTACTCGTTCATCGGCAGCGGCAGCATCTGGCCCGAGCCGGAGCTCGAGATCAGCACCTTCGCCGTCACCGGCTTGGCCTTGCTGAAGCCTGCCTCGGCCAGCAGCTTCTTGGCCGCCTCGGGATCGTACTTCACGTCGAAGCTCGGATTACCGAACCACTGGCTGCCCGGCGTGAGGAAGCCCTTGGCCGGGATCATCATGCCCTTCAGCAGCACCTTCAACCCCTCGCGGTCGACGGCGAGGTTGGCGGCCTTGCGCACGCGCACGTCCTTCCACGGCGAGCCGTCGGCGAAGGAGAGGTGCCAGGTCCAGTTGTGCGGATAGGCGTTGCTGATCAGCTTGAAGCCGGCCTTCTCCAGGCTGGGGATCGCGTCGGGCGAGGGCGCCTCGATCCAGTCGACCTGGCCCGAGCGTAGCGCCGCCGTGCGGGTCGCGGGCTCGGGGATCGGCAGCAGCACCATCTTGTCGAGCTTGGGGATCCGGGCCTTGTCCCAATAGTCCTTGTTGGGCGACAGCTCGGCGCGGGTCTGCGGCTGGAAGGCCGTGAGCTTCCACGGGCCGGTGCCCGACGGCGTCTGCGCGAACTTGTTCCAGTCCTTGCCGACCTTCTCCCACTGCGCCGGGCTCGACATCATCACCCAGGAAATCTGGTAGGGCAGGAACGCATCCGGCGTCTTGGTCCGGATTTCGACCGTTCGGTCGTCGATCACCTTGTAGGAGGCGACGGCGGGAATGCGCGAGCGGCCCTGCGCCGCCTGCTTGGGATCGAACTGGGGCGACTTGTCGTTCAGCAGCTTGTCGATGTTCCAGACCACGGCATCGGCCTTGAAGTCGCTGCCGTCGTGGAACTTGACGCCGTCGCGCAGGGTGAAGGTCCAGCGCGTCGGGTCGGCCTCGTCGACCTTCCACGAGGTGGCGAGGCCCGGCACCAGCACCGAGGCCTTGTCGGCCGACGACAGGTCCCAATTGATCAGCCCGTCATAGAGCGTGTAGCCCATGAACCGCATGCCTTCGCCGCCCTGGTCGGTCTGGCCGGTGGTCAGCGGAATGTCCGAGGCGGTCATGCCGACGCGTAGCGTGCCCTGCGCCAGCACCGGGGTCGCGGCCAGCGACGCCAGCAGCGCGACGGTTCCCAGTACGGCTCTCTTGCGGAAGATCATGACGAAGGTCCCTGCTTTCCTTGTGGTCGTTGCCGCCGCAGACGCGAGAACCATGCCAAAGGATAGGTGGCGCCTCCCGCCGCACCGGCCGAAAGTCCCTCCGTTCGACAAAGAACGTGACTTTCAATTTAGAATCGTTCTAATCTTAGGCTGCGAGCCTAAAACATGAGGGATGGACGATGACGACCGAGAGCAAGTGCCCGTTCAGCGGCGCCCCAAAGGGACCTTCGAACCGCGACTGGTGGCCCAACCAGCTCGACCTGCAGGTGCTGCACCAGCATTCCCCGCTCTCCAACCCGATGGGCGAGGCCTTCGACTATGCCAAGGCCTTCAAGAGCCTCGACCTCGACGCCGTCATCAAGGACCTGAAGGCCCTGATGACAGATTCGCAGGACTGGTGGCCGGCCGATTTCGGCCATTACGGCCCGTTCTTCATCCGTATGGCCTGGCACAGCGCCGGCACCTATCGCGTCGGAGACGGAAGAGGCGGCGCCGGCGGCGGCCAGCAGCGCTTCGCGCCGCTGAACTCGTGGCCCGACAACGTCAATCTCGACAAGGCGCGCCGGCTACTGTGGCCGATCAAGCAGAAGTACGGCAACAAGCTCTCCTGGGCCGACCTGCTGATCCTGACCGGCAACGTCGCGCTGGAATCGATGGGCTTCAAGACCTTCGGCTTCGGCGGCGGCCGCGCCGACACCTGGCAGCCCGAGCAGGACATCTACTGGGGCCCCGAGGGCAAGTGGCTGGCCGACGAGCGCTACAGCGGCGACCGCCAGCTGCAGGGCTCGCTGGGCGCCGTGCAGATGGGCCTGATCTACGTCAATCCCGAGGGCCCCAACGGCAACCCCGATCCGGTCGCGGCGGCGCGCGACATCCGTGAGACCTTCGCCCGCATGGCGATGGACGACGAGGAGACGGTGGCGCTGATCGCCGGCGGCCACACCTTCGGCAAGACACACGGCGCCGGCGACGCCGGCCTGGTCGGGCCGGAGCCGGAAGCCGCGCCGATCGAACAGCAGGGGCTGGGCTGGAGGAGCAGCTTCGGCACCGGCAAGGGCCGTGACGCGATCGGCAGTGGCCTCGAAGTCACCTGGACCTCGACGCCGACCAAGTGGAGCAGCAACTTCTTCTGGAACCTGTTCGGCTACGACTGGGAGCTGACCAAGAGCCCGGCCGGCGCCCATCAGTGGCGGCCGAAGAACGGCGCCGGCGCCGATTCGGTGCCCGATGCCTTCGACAAGACCAAGCGTCATGCGCCGTCGATGCTGACGACCGACCTGGCCCTTCGCTTCGACCCGGCCTACGAGAAGATCTCGCGCCGCTTCTTCGAGAACCCGGACCAGTTCGCCGATGCCTTCGCACGCGCCTGGTTCAAGCTTACGCACCGCGACATGGGCCCGATCGCGCGCTACCTCGGCCCGCTGGTGCCGAAGGAGCAGCTGATCTGGCAGGACCCGATCCCCGCCGTCGACCATCCGCTGGTCGGCGAGGCCGAGATCGAGCAGCTGAAGGCGAAGCTGCTGGCCTCGGGCCTTACCGTGTCACAGCTCGTGACGACGGCCTGGGCGTCCGCCGCGACCTTCCGCGGTGCCGACAAGCGCGGCGGTGCCAACGGTGCGCGCATCCGCCTCGCGCCGCAGAAGGACTGGGCGGTCAACCAGCCGGCCGAACTGGCCTCGGTCCTGCAGAAGCTCGAAGCGGTGCAGGCCGAGTTCAACGCCTCGGCAACCGGCGGCATGAAGGTGTCGCTGGCCGACCTGATCGTGCTGGGCGGCGTCGCCGCGGTCGAAAAGGCGGCCAAGGCTGCCGGCCACAACGTGAAGGTCCCCTTCGCGCCGGGCCGCATGGACGCCTCGCAGGAGCAGACCGACGTCCACTCCTTCGCGCCGCTGGAGCCGACCGCCGACGGCTTCCGCAACTTCGTCGGGACGAAGCTGCCGCAGTCGCCGGAGGAGCGGCTGGTCGACCACGCCCAGCGCCTCACCCTGACCGCGCCCGAGATGACCGTTCTGGTCGGCGGCCTTCGCATGCTGGGCGCCAACGTGGGCCAGTCGAAGCACGGTGTCTTCACGGACAAGATGGAGACGCTCGGCAACGACTTCTTCGTCAACCTGCTCGACATGGCGACCGAGTGGCAGCCGGTCGCCGGCGAGGAGGGCGTCTACGAGGGCCGCGACCGCAAGTCCGGCGCCGTGAAGTGGACCGGCACGAGGTTCGACCTGATCTTCGGCTCGCACAGCCAGCTCCGAGCCCTGGCCGAGGTCTACGCCCAGTCCGATGCGAAGGAGAAGTTCGTGAAGGACTTCGTCGCCGCCTGGACCAAGGTCATGAACCTCGACCGCTTCGACCTCCACGCCTGAGCGGCGTGACCTGAAAACGAAGAGCCCGCCCGGTGAGAGCCGAGGCGGGCTTTTCATTTCCGTCGTCCCTCGACTTCGCTGCGCTCCGCTCGGGACGACGGTCGATCGGATTCGTGGGTCACAGTGCGCCGTCGGCTACAGTGGAGGAAGTACGGCGGTGATATTGACGGCGCGCCTTCGGAGGCACACCGTTCGCGCCATGATCCTGCGTGCGATGGTCGTTCTGATGGTCATTGCCGCGGCGGTAGCGCTGCCGGCCGCCGCCGAAACGGTTCGGTTCTCGACGGCGACCACGCCGCCGTCGCCGCTGCAGAAGCGGCTGGCGGAGGAGCGCGGCGAACCTGTGCCGGTCCAGGCAATTGAGCTGATCTCGGGAGAGCTCTATCGGCCGGTCGGAGAGGGTGCGTTCCCCGCCGTCGTGGCCCTTCACGGCTGCGACGGGCGGCGTCAGGCCTCGGACGACGCATTTGGTGCCAGGATCACGGCACTGGGCTGGGTGTTGCTCGCTGTCGACAGTTTCGGCCCGCGCGGTATCGCGCATCGCTGCACGTTCGACGTTGGCCCGCCGGTCGATCGTGTCATGGATGCTTACGGCGCGCTCCAGTACCTGGCCGCCTTGCCGTTCGTGGACGCCGACCGGATCGCAGTCCTGGGCTTCTCTCAAGGCGCGATGGTCGCCCTGTCCGCGGTGCAACTCGGCGGCATCGAGACCCTGGTCGACCGGCACTTCAAGGCCGCGGTCGCCTATTACCCCTGGTGTCGTGAACAGAACTTTTCGGTGCCGACGCTGATCCTGATCGGCGAACTGGACGATTGGACACCGGCGAAGGCGTGTCGGGAAATTATGGAACGGCGCAGCACTGAGGGTGCACCGGTCCGGTTGATCGTCTATCCCGGCGCGTGGCATGCCTTCAATGCCCCGCGCGCCGCCCCCGTGACCGCGTTCGGCCATCGGATAGAGTATGATGAAGCAGCCGCCCGGGCCGCCTGGGACGAGACGGTCAAGGCCCTGCGCGCGGCCTTTGCGAAGTAGGGCGAGCCAAGCCGCGACAGCCTCGGCAGCCCTTCTTTGCGGGTTGCTCCCGACGCTTCCTGCCTCGCGGCTGAACCAGAGGCCCGAGGTCAATGAAGAGAAGGGAGCGATCGTTGGCGACTAGCAACTCTCCAGCAAACGCTTCAGCTGGCGTAGGTGTCGCCGTCGCGAATTTCGCGGGCGCGTACCTCGCCGCGATAGGCGCTTCTGCATTCGTTTACTGCGTGCAGTACGGCATTGAAGGATGGATGACGGGCGTGGCAAGTTCCGTCCCGATGCCGTATCGCCTCCTTCAGATGGTCGATGTGTCCATCTTAGGAGCGCTCATGTTCGCAATGCTGGCCCTGTGGTTGGCACTGGTTCCGGCTGTAATTTCGGCCGTCATCGCTCGGTGGCGAGGGTGGGACTCTCTCTACTACTATGTGACTTGCGGCATACTCACTGCGATCACGCTCGCGCCCGTGGTTGAGTGGATGTTCCGGCATGATGATGGCACCGATTTCCCGCCAACCTTTGAAGAGCTTTGCTTTCGGCGGATTGTCCGGCTGATGGCGCCGGCGCTATCGGGCTCGATTGCCTACTGGTTCGTCATGGGCCGACTGCGCGACCAGAGTCCCGTCTCGTGAGGGGGTAGCCGCTCCCATCGATCGTGGTGCGCATCGATGATCGGCGTTGCGAGGTCATCCAATGGGTGCTTTATGAATTTGGCCGGTTCAACTCGCCGACCACGCTTTTGAGCGTTCCGCCGCGTTCTATGACGAATGACGCCGTCCAACCGGATCCTTCCTCGCCGAACTTATATTGGATGACTTGGTCAGTTGGTCCTGGGATCGGGTGTGGAGGCAGCGGATACTCCTTCTCGATCCACGACTTCCCGAACAGCCTCTCGAGCGCTGCCAGATCGATCGTCGTAGGAAACTGCCCGAATCTCAAATGGACTGACGACCGAAGCGCTCCGTCCGGATGCAGGGTGAGCCTTTGGATACT
Source organism: Rhodospirillaceae bacterium (assembly GCA_009772935.1). Classification (GTDB taxonomy): domain Bacteria; phylum Pseudomonadota; class Alphaproteobacteria; order Reyranellales; family Reyranellaceae; genus Reyranella. The sequence continues at coordinate 156,202 of WOUR01000008.1, read as the reverse complement.
CAGGGATGTTTGGCTTCGGGGCGGTGTTTCGAACGGAAAATTGCGAATCTCCGCCCAGTATGAGCCGATCAGGACGTCGTATTTTCCCACCCGCACGTTCACATCCGAGCCGCCGAAGGCGCGCTTCAGGTTGTCGGCTGTGTAGAGACCGGTATCCAGAACTTGGCCCGAAGCACTCAACTGCCAGATTGCTTCGACAAGCTGTAGAGGGCTCTGTGGTGTCTTCAGTGAGTCGAGGCGTGCTGATCGCTGGGAGGTGCATCCCGCCATCATGGCAAGGGCAATCAGCAGGCTCAGAGTTCTCGCTATCGTCGTCACGCTGCAACTCTACGGTGGTTCTTGCGGGCGTCTATCGTCAAGGAAGTCGCGTTGCTCGGTGAATCGGTTCTACTGGTGCCGCATGATCACGAGCGACAACGCCGCAACGACGAAGCAGCCGGCCGTCCATTGCAAACTCTTGAAGATCTGTCGGCGTTGAGCGTCGCTTGTCGACTCGCCGCGCAGCTTTCGAAGGGCAGCACCGGCCAAGCACACCAGCAACCATAAGGCACAGCCGAGGAAGGCCATCAGCGCGTTGCCAAACACAATGGCTGGCGCCGCGATGAAGACAGGAGACTTGAAGGGAGAGGGTCCGACGGCGCCGTCTCGCAAATGGACGTAGCCCGCGCCCGATACGACCATGACCATGCCGGAAGCGAAGGCGAAGAAGAAGTTGCGATAATAGCGGGCCATTAGTTCCTTGCCGCGCTCCGTGTACGGGCCGCCGTCCCACAGGGTTGAACCGAATGACGTCTTGGAAGGAGGAAACGGCTGCCGTTCCAGCCGGGCGCCGACGATCGCCACCGCAGAGACCACGCAGAAGTAAAGGAATGAAAACATCGCGAGGAGGGTGAGGATGGCGAGGGCTAGTTTCATCGCTGTCCTGACGAGCGGAAGCTTATCATGCCGCAACTTTATCGGGCATCCGATGGCGGGTCGAGATGATGCCTTGAGGTTGCGAGGCTTTCCGGTGCGATCAGACGAGTCGCGTCGCCTGACTCACCGCCAACTGCCACCCATCCTGCGCGGTGACGTACACTGAGACCCAGCGGAAGTCGTAGGTCTTCTGTTCCTTCACGTTGAGGATCGGGCTCTTGCCGGTGACGATCACGGTCGGGCCGGCGAAGACGCGGAAGACGAGCTCCGTCGCGGGGGCCGCTTCGATCAGCGGCTCGCCGGCCATTGCCGCGACGAGGCGGGCGTCCTTGTTGTCGAGTTTCCCCGAGCCGTGCGTGTGCGTGAAGCTGTCGGCGTAGAGCGGGCGCAGGGCGGCGAGGTCTTTGGCGCGCACGGCTTTCGCGAGTTTGCTGCGGAAGTCGGTGACTTCCTCGACGAAGTGCTTGGCTTCCGCCGCGTCGGGCTGGCGCGGCGGATGGGCGAAGGCGGCCTCAGGGGCGAGAGCGAGGAGCGGGAGACCCGCGAGCAGGGTGCGTCTACGCATCCTTGGAGGATACGCCGGCCTCGGCGAAGGTCGCCATGCCGTTGTGGCAGGCGGCGGCGGCCTTGAGCAGCGGCACGGCGAGCGCGGCGGCCGAGGCTTCGCCCAGGCGCATGTCGAGGTCGAACAGCGGGCGCAGGCCCAGTTCGGCGAGCAGGCGGGTGTGGCCGGGCTCGGCCGAGCGGTGGGCGACCATACAATGGTCGAGCGCGCGGCGGTCGATGGCGCGCAGCACCGCGGCGGCCGCGGTGCAGGCGAAGCCGTCGAGCAGCACCGGGATGCGGCCCATGCGGGCGGCGACGATGGCCCCGGTCAGGGCCGCGAATTCCTCGCCGCCGACCGCGGCCAGCAGTTCGAGCGGATCGCGGCGCGCGATCGCGTCCTTGTGGAAAGCCAGCGCCTCGTCGATCACCGCGATCTTGTGCGCCAGCGCCTTGCCGGTGACGCCGGTACCCGGTCCGGCCCAGTCGGCGCCGGTGCCGCCATGGAGCGCGGCGCAGAGCGTGGCGGCCGCGGTGGTGTTGGCGATGCCCATTTCACCGAGGCACATCACGTCGATGCCGGGCTCGGCCGCCATCATGCCGTAGGCCATGGCGTTGGCCGCCCGCGTCTCGTCCATCGCCGGCCCTCGCGTGAAGTCGGCGGTGGGATGGTCGAGGTCGAGCTCGTAGATGCGCAGGTCGGCGTCGATGGCGGCGGCCAGCTGGTTGATCGCGGCGCCGCCGTTCAGGAAGTTCTTCACCATCTGCTGGGTGACTTCGGGCGGATAGGCCGAGACGCCGCGGGCGGCGACGCCATGGGTGCCGGCGAACACCGCGATGCGCGGCCGCTCGACCCGCGGCTGGGCGCGGCCCTGCCAGCAGGCCAGCCATTCCGCGATCTCCTCCAGCCGGCCGAGCGAGCCCGGCGGCTTGGTCAGTTCGGCTTGGCGGCGCACCACCTCGGTCTGGGCGGTGAGATCGGGTCCCGGCAGGTCGCGCAGGATCCGGCGCATTTCATCGAAGGAGGCAGCCGACATTGTTTGTCCGGGGGCATTCAGGAAGGGGCCGGACCATCCTATATTCGGAGGATCATGACCAGTCCCCACGAGCCCTCCTCCTCTTCCTACGGGGGCGGCGGCGCACACCGCCCCGCGTCGTTCGACGAATGGCTGCAGGCCTTCAAGGAACAGATGACGTTCTTCACCGGGCTGAAGCTCGACGTCGGCCTGCCGCGCTGGCCGCTGGCCGACGTGCTGCCGGTGCTGTCCTTCGTGGGCGCGGCGATCGGGCTGGCCTCCGGGCTGGTCTTCGCCATCGTGCGCGGCATCGCCGGGCCGGGCTGGCTGGCGGCCGTGCTGGCGGTCGGGGCGGCGATCGTCCTGACGCGCGCCCTGCACGAAGACGGGCTGGCCGATACCGCCGACGGGCTGGGCCCGCATGCGCTGGAACCGGCGCGGCGGCTCGAGATCATGCGCGACAGCCGCAACGGCACCTTCGGTGTGCTGGCGCTGGCGCTCACGGTGCTGATCAAGGTCGCCTGCCTGGCGCAGTTCGGCGCCGCGACCGGGCTCGTCGTGCTGATCTCGGCCCACGCGCTGTCGCGCGCCGTGCTGGCCTATCCGCTGCTGGCCTTTTCGCCCGTCCATGCCGACGGGCTGGGCGCGACGGTGGGCAAGCCGACCGACAACGATGTCTGGATCACCATCGGCATCGGCGCGGGGCTCGCCTTCCTGCTGATGCTGGGCAAGGGCCTGTTCGTGGCCCTCCTGGCGCCGCTCGCCGTGCTGGCCTCGGCCTGGTTCACGTCGCATTGGGTCGCCCGGCGGCTCGGCGGCTACACCGGGGACACCTTGGGCGCCGTGCAGCAGAAGGCGGAGGTCGTGTTCCTCGTGGTGGCGGCGCTGTTCATCGGCGGCTAAGAAAGCCTCCGCGTAAGAGTTCAGCGGAGGAAGAGCATGGCGACGGGCGCCAAGATCACGGGAGCGGTCACGCGGTGGTGGTGGGTGCGGCATGCGCCGGTGCCCAATCCGGAACGCCGCTGCTACGGCCAGTCCGACATGGATTGCGACGTGAGCAATGAGGCGCTGTTCCGACACCAGGCGAAGCTGCTGCCCAAGGGCGCGGTCTGGTACGCCTCCAATCTGCTGCGGGCGCGCAAGACGGCCGAAACGCTCGCCAAGGCGGGGGCGGAGATGGACACGCTCAACGTCGATCCCGACCTCGCCGAGCAGCATTTCGGCTCGTGGCAGGGGCTCACCTATGTCGAGATCGCCGAGAACCACGCCAACAATCATCTTTTCTGGCTGGGACCGCCGGAGTTCCGGCCCGAGGGCGGCGAGAGCTTCGTCGACCTGCGCGACCGCACGGTGCGCAGCATCGACCGGCTGACCGCCGAGCATAAGGGCCGCGACATCGTGGCGACGGCGCATGGCGGCACGATCCGCGCGGCGCTGGCCCATGCCTTCGACCTGCATCCCGAGGCCGCAGTGCGCTTCGAGATCGACAATGTCTCGATCACCCTGATCGAGCATTTCGAGCAGGCCGATCCCCTTCATGCCTGGCGCGTGGCGTTCGTGAACTACATGCCGCGCGAGATCGTCATGGCCCATGCCGGCGGACCCGCGTGACGGCGGCCGCGAAGTCCACCGTTGAGCTGGCGGTCGAACAGGCGGCCCTCTGGAACGGTCCGGGCGGGCAGAACTGGCTGAAGGCGCAGGCCCGCCTCGACCATCTGATGGCCGGGATCACGCGGGATGCGCTGGCGCTGGCGAACGCGCAGCCCGGTGAGAAGGCGATCGATGTCGGCTGCGGCCCCGGCACCACGACGGCGGCACTGGCGGCCGCGGTCGGGCCGGAAGGCCACGTTCTGGGCGTCGACATCTCGCAGGTGCTGATCGACGCCGCCCTGACGCGACGGCTTCCCAACGCGACCTTCGTCGTGGCCGATGCCGGTACGCATCCTGTCGAGGCCGGTTCGGCCGACCTGACCTTCTCGCGCTTCGGCGTCATGTTCTTCGCCGATCCGGTCGCCGCCTTCGTCAACCTGCGACGGGCGCTGAAGCCGTCGGGACGGCTGGCCTTCGTCTGCTGGCGCAGCGCGCTGGACAATCCCTGGAGCCTCACGCCGGTGAGGGCGGCCGCACCGTTCCTGACGCTGCCGCCGCGGCCCGGCCCGGAAGAGCCCGGCCAGTTCGCCTTCGGCGATCGCGCCCGGGTCGAGCGCATCCTGAAAGGGGCAGGCTTCGCCGGTCTGGCGATCGAGCCGCTCGACGTCGAGATCTGGATGGGCCGGGACCCGGCCGATGTCGTGGCCAATGCCGGCCGCTTCGGCCCGCTGGCCCGGCCGCTCGCCGAAGCCGATCCGGCCGCCGCCGCCCGGGCGAAGGCCGCCATCATCGAGGCGATGGCGCCGCACGCTACGAAAGACGGTGTGTCGCTGCCCGGCGCCTGCTGGCTGGTGAGCGCGAAGCCCGGCTGATGGAGCATATCTCGACCTTCCCGTTGCCGCCGGTGACGCTGGTGCTGGGTGGCGCGCGCTCGGGCAAGAGCACCCATGCCGAGCGCCTGGTGACCGGCACTCTGCACGGCGGGGCGCCGCGGCCGGCGGTCTATATCGCCACCGCCGAGGCGGGCGACGTCGAGATGGCGACCCGGATCATGGCCCATCGCGCCCGCCGCGGTGTCGCCTGGACCACGATCGAGGAGCCGCTGAAGCTCGCCGACGTGCTGGAGCAGGCGGCGACCAAGGGGCAGCCGATGCTGGTCGACTGCCTCACCCTCTGGCTCTCCAACCTCATGCATGCTGGCGAGGATGTCGACCAGGCGACAGACGAGCTGGTGCGGTCACTGGATGATCACAACCAGCCGGTGGTGTTCGTGAGCAACGAAGTGGGTCTCGGCATCGTGCCCGAGACGCCGCTCGGCCGTGGCTTCCGGGACGCGATGGGCCGGCTGAATATGCGTATTGCCGAGCGCGCCGACCGGGTGATCCTGATGGCTGCGGGCCTTCCCCTGACGATGAAGGACCGGCCGGCCTGGCCGCGCTGAGGGCGGGCCAATCCGGCGGCGAAACGTGCTATGGTTGGGCTCTCGTGACCATCCAGGCGCTCCCCGGCGTCGGTCGCCAGCCATACGGAGCACAAAATGAAGCTCGATCGCCGAACCGTCCTTTCGGGGACCGCGGCCGCGTTCGCCGCGCCGTTCCTCGGGTCCCAGCCGGCCCGGGCCGATGCCAAGCGCCAGTCGCTGGTCGATTCCTGCCTCGCCACGGCCCGCAAGATCCTGGGCGGACCCGACTTCCCTGACGCCGCCGGACAGATGGTCAATGCCCGCGGCGTGCTGATCATTCCCGAACTCGTCCAGGGCGGGTTCATCTTCGGCGCCGCCGGTGGTCGCGGCGTGCTGCTGGGTCGGTCTTCGCCCAACAACTGGAGCTTCCCGGCCTTCTACCTGATGGGCTCCGGCAGCGTCGGCCTGCAGGTCGGCGGCAAGGTCTCCGAGATCGTGTTCATCATCCGGACCGAGAAGGGGCTGCAGGCGATCATCGACCACAAGTTCAAGTTCGGGGCGGAAGCCGGCGTGACCATGGTCGCGGTCGGCATCGGCCTCGAAGGCGCCTCGACGGCGGCCGGCGGCGCCGACATCGTGGCCTTCGCCAATTCGCAGGGCCTGTTCGCCGGTGCCTCGATCGAGGGCTCCTACATCGACGCCGACAATGACTGGAACGCGCTCTATTACGGCAGCGGCGCGACCGCGAAGGGCGTCGTGCTCGACCGCCGCTACACCAATCCCGGCGCCGAACCGCTCAGGCAGTATCTGTCGAAGTGGTGAGAGAGATTCCGTCGTCTCGACCGTAGCCTCGTGAAGCGAGGCGAAGCGGAGAGACCTTCTCTCAACGAATTGACGGCTTTTGGTGGAGAGAAGATCTCTCCACTTCGCGCCTTCGGCGCTCCGGTCGAGATGACGGAGCTATTGTTGAAGCGGATCGCCCTAAGCGACCTTCAATCCGGCCACGATCGAGAGCTTGGCTTTCGTCTTCGCCTTGACCTCGTCGACGGTGACGCCGTCGGCTAGTTCGAGGAGCGTCACGCCGCCATCGCCCTTCTTGTCGACGGTGAAGACTCCCAGTTCGGAGATCACCATGTCGACCACGCGCCGGCCGGTCAGCGGCAGGGTGCATTCGCCGAGCAGCTTCGACGCGCCGTCCTTGGAGACATGCTCCATGGTGACGATCACGCGCTTCACGCCGGCCACCAGGTCCATGGCGCCGCCCATGCCCTTCACCATCTTGCCGGGGATCATCCAGTTGGCGAGGTCGCCGTTCTCCGCCACTTCCATGGCGCCCAGGATCGACAGGTCGATATGGCCGCCGCGGATCATCGCGAAGCTGTCGGCCGAGCTGAAATAGGACGTGCCCTTCACCTCGGTCACGGTCTGCTTGCCGGCATTGATGATGTCGGCGTCGACCTCGTTGTCGTAAGGGAAGGGGCCGACGCCCAGCATGCCGTTCTCGCTCTGCAGCGTGATGTCGACATCCTCGGGCACGTAGTTCGACACCAGGGTCGGGATGCCGATGCCCAGGTTCACGTAGAAGCCGTCCTTCAGTTCCTTGGCGGCACGTGCCGCCATCTGATCGCGGGTCCAGGCCATCGTTCTCTCCTCAAGCCTTGCGGATTGTGCGCTGTTCGATCTGCTTGTCGTAGGGCGCACCGCAGAAGATGCGCTTCACGAAGACGGAAGGCGTATGGATGTGGTCGGGATCGAGCTCGCCGACCGGCACCAGCTCCTCGACCTCGGCGACACAGACCTTCGCCGCGGTCGCCATCATCGGATTGAAGTTCCGCGCGGCCTTCCGGTAGATCAGGTTTCCCGACGTGTCGCCCTTCCAGGCCTTGACCAGCGCTATGTCGCCGAACAGGCCGCGCTCCATCACATATTCCTCGCCGTCGAAGACCTTGATCTCCTTGCCCTCGGCGACCAGCGTGCCGACGCCGGTCTTGGTGTAAAAAGCCGGGATTCCGGCGCCGCCGGCGCGGCAGCGCTCGGCCAGCGTGCCCTGCGGGTTGAACTCGAGTTCGAGCTTGCCCTCGAGGTAGAGCTTGGCGAAGGTCTTGTTCTCGCCGACATAGGAGCTGATCATCTTGCGGATCTGGCCGGTCTCGAGCAGCAGGCCGAGGCCCGCGCCGTCGATGCCGGCATTGTTCGAAACGCAGGTCAGGCCCTTCACGCCGGAGTCGCGTACAGCGCCGATCAACTTTTCGGGAATGCCGACCAGGCCGAAGCCGCCGCACATCAGCATCAGATCGTCGCGCAGCAGGCCCTCGAGCGCCGACTTCGCATCCTTGTAGACCTTGTTCGCCATCGCTGTGTTCCGTCCTCGCCCGGTTCCCCGGCATATGGAAGGGCCCGGACTTGCCTGTCAATCAGTCGCGAATTGTCCGCCTTCCCGCGACGAATTCCCCCATCAGCCGGTGTCCATCGTCGCTCACAGCGAGGTCCATGAACAGGGTCCGCTCGTTGGCGAGGCCTTGTGACAGGGGTGTTTCAGTCGCCGACCGGACCAGCCGCTTGATGTGCCCCACCGCCCGCGGTGGCTGGGCCGCCAGCCGGTTCGCCATCGTCATCGCATGATCCAGCACCGGCCCGTCGACGGCCACATGGACCATGCCCAGCGTCGCCGCCTCGTCGGGCGACACGGTGCGGCCCAGCAGAGACAGTTCGAGGGCCCGGGCCTCGCCGACCAGGCGCACAAGGCGCTGCGTGCCGCCGGCACCCGCCAGGATACCGATGTTGATCTCGGGCTGGCCGAGCCAGTAGGGGCCGCGCTCGGCCAGGCGGATGTCGCAGGCCATGGCAAACTCGAAGCCGCCGCCCATGGCCGTGCCGTTGATGGCGGCGATCACCGGCTTGGGCGAGGCTTCCAGGCGGTTGAGGATCCTGTGATAGCCGCTCTCCGGCGAGGGCCGGTCCAGCGAGAAGGTGGCGCCCTTGGCGCGCAGCTTCTCCGACAGGGCGAGCAGTTCGGAGACGTCGTAGTGCTCGATGAACACGCCCGGCAGCGCGCCGGTGAAGACCAGCACCCGCACTGCATCGTCAGCCAGCAGCCTGTCGACCGCCGCGTCGAGCTCGCCCACCATCACGGCGTTCATGTAGCCCTTGGGCGGATTGTTGAAACGGACGATGGCGATTGTGGCGGCGCCGGCTTCACGCCGTTCGATTTCGATCAGGGACATGGGCTCAATTGTTCCTGTCCAGGATCACGATGGCAATTCCCGCGATCACCAGCGCCGTGCCGATCGCCAGCGGCCAGGTGACGGGCTCGCCGACCAGCACGACCGAGCTGGCGATGGCCAGCAGGGGCACGCCCAGCATGCCGAGCGAGCCGGTGACCGGCGGCAGGGCGCGCGCGACCGAGACGGCGGCCCAGGTCGCCGTGGGCCCGGCCAGAACGCCGAGATAGAGCAAGGCGAGCCACAGCGAGGGATGGTGCAAGTCGAGATGGCCTGCCGGTTCCAGCGTGAAGGCGAGGATCCAGAGCAGCATTGTGGCCACGCCCATCTGCCAGGGGAGCACGTCGAGCGGCGACATGCGCCAGACATGGCGACGGGCATGCAGGATGGCGAGCGCCCAGGTGAAGCCCGCGGCCAGCAGCCAGGCATGACCCAGCATCACGCGACGGTCGCTCCAGTCGAAGCGCAGCGGATCGACGAGTACGAGGATGCCGGCGACGCCGAGCGCCGCCCCGGCGAAGGCGCGGCCGCCCACCTTCTCGCCGACCATCCACGACAGCGGCACCATCCAGAGCATGGTCGTGTAGGCCAGCACGCCCGAGCGGCCGGGCGGCACGATCTGCACGCCGAGATTGGCGAAGGCGAAGAAGCAGGTGAGTTGCAGCGCGCCGACCGAGAGGATGATCGGCCAGTCGGCGCGGCCGGGCCAGGCGAGGCGCTTCAGCGCGGCGACAAGGATGAACGCCGTCGCCGCCGACAGGGTGGCGCGCGCCGCTGCCAGCCAGATCGGCGTGCCGGCATCGAGGCCGATCCGGATGACCGGCCAGGCCAGGCCGAACAGTACGACGACGAGGCCGAGCTGCAGCCAAGCCACGCGCGAGGACCGCGCGTCGCTCATGGGATGTTTCCTCCGTTTATGCCTTTTGTACTATTGACTCCTCCGGCCTTCGGCCACCTCCCCATCTGAATGGGAAGGCACTGATTCTCGCTCCTCCCCATTCAAATGGGGAGGTGCCCCGCAGGGGCGGAGGGGTCAGATCTTTCGTCGCGCCTAGGCGCGCTTTTCCTGCGCGAGGCTAAGTGGCTGCGGTAAGCGCGTCAGCATTTCCTTCGGAACGACTTGCCAGAAGTGTGCGACCTCGCGATCCCAGTCGTTGAGCAGGCGGGCGCCCAACGGCGACTTGGTTTCTCCGACGTGTTCGGCCACCAGTCCCTTCAGCACCGTCTCCCAGTGCGGATGGTCGACGCGCTGCCACGTCACCGTCTCGGGATTGACCTTCAGCTTGAAGGCGTCCTCCGGGTCGTAGAGGAACGCCATGCCGCCGGTCATGCCGGCGCCGAAATTGACGCCGATCGATCCCAGGATCACCGCCGTGCCGCCGGTCATGTATTCGCAGCCGTTCGAGCCCAGCCCCTCGACCACCGCATCGGCGCCCGAGTTGCGCACGGCGAAGCGTTCGCCGGCCCGGCCCGAGGCGAAGAGCTTGCCGGCCGTCGCGCCGTACAGGACCGTGTTGCCGATGATGGCGTTGGCCTCCGGCACCAGCGGGCTGGAGATGGTCGGCTTCACCACGATGGTGCCGCCGCTCAAGCCCTTGCCGACATAGTCGTTGGCGTCGCCGAACACTTCGAGCTTCATGCCCTGCACGGCGAAGGCGCCCAGCGACTGGCCGGCGGTGCCGCGCAGGCGCACGGTCACGGTGTCGGGCGGCAGGCCGGTCATGCCGTACTTGCGCGTGATCATCGCCGACAGCCGCGTCCCGACGGCGCGATGGGTGTTTCGCACGCTGTACTGCAGCTGCATCTTCTCGCGGTGGGTGAAGAGCGGCTGCACGTCGCGCAGCATCTGTGCGTCGAGCGTGTCGGGCACCTCGTTGCGACCCTCGACCGTGCAATGCACCGTCTCGTGCCCGCCATCGGCCCGCGTCAGCAGTGGGTTGAGGTCGAGGTCGTCGAGATGGCGCGCGCCGCGGCCGACCTGCTTCAGCAGGTCGGAGCGGCCGACGATCTCGAGCAGCGAGCGGTAGCCAAGCTGCGCCAGGATCTCGCGCACCTCTTCGGCGACGAAGCTGAACAGGTTGACCACCTTCTCCGGCGTTCCCTCGAACTTCTCGCGCAGCTTGGGATCCTGCGTGCAGACGCCGACCGGGCAGGTGTTGGAATGGCACTGCCGCACCATGATGCAGCCCATCGCGATCAGCGACGCCGTGCCGAGGCCGTATTCCTCGGCGCCCAGCATGGCGGCGATCACCACGTCGCGGCCGGTCTTGATGCCGCCGTCGGTGCGCAGCAGCACCTTGTCGCGCAGGCGGTTCAGGGTCAGCACCTGGTGCGTCTCCGACAGGCCCATTTCCCACGGGATGCCGGCATACTTGATGCTGGTCTGCGGCGAGGCGCCGGTACCACCGTTATGGCCCGACACCAGGATCACGTCGGCCTTGGCCTTGGCCACGCCCGCCGCGATCGTGCCGATGCCGGAGCGCGCGACCAGCTTCACCGTCACGCGTGCCTCGGGATTGATCTGCTTCAGGTCGTAGATCAGCTGTGCCAGATCCTCGATCGAGTAGATGTCGTGGTGTGGCGGCGGGCTGATCAGGGTGACGCCCGGCGTCGAGTGACGCAGCTTGGCGATCATCTCGGTGACCTTGAGGCCGGGCAGCTGGCCGCCCTCGCCAGGCTTGGCGCCCTGGGCCACCTTGATCTCGAGCTCACGGCAGTTGTTCAGGTACTCGGCGGTAACGCCGAACCGGCCCGACGCGACCTGCTTGATGGCCGAGGAGGCATTGTCGCCGTTCGGCCGCGGCCGGTAGCGCGCGGCATCCTCGCCGCCCTCGCCGGAATCGGACTTGGCGCCGATGCGGTTCATGGCGATCGACAGCGTCTCGTGCGCCTCCGGACCCAGCGCGCCCAGCGAGATGCCGGGCGCCACCAGACGCTTGCGCAGCTCGGTGATCGACTCGACGTCGTCGAGCGGGATGGGCGCCCGGTCGGGCTTGAAGTCGAGCAGGTCGCGCAGGTTGATCGGAGGCTGGCGGCGCACCGCCTCGCTGTACTTGCGGTACTTCGCATAGGACTCGGTGTTCACCGCGTCCTGCAGCATGTGGATCAGCGCACCCTCGAAATTGTGCCGGTCGCCGCCTCGGCGGGCCTTGTAGAAGCCGCCGATCGGCAGCGCGATCACATCCTCGTCGAAGGCGCGGGCATGCTGCTCGGCGATCTCCTCCTGGATGCCGCGCAGGCCGATCCCCGAGATGCGAGAGGGCATGCCGGGGAAGAACTCCGCGACCAGCGAGCGCGACAGGCCGACCGCCTCGAAGTTGCAGCCGCCGCGGTAGGACGACAGGACCGAAATGCCCATCTTGGACATAACCTTGAGCAGGCCCTCGTCCAGTGCCTTCTTGAAGTTGGCGAGGCACTGGCCGAGCGACAGCTTGCCGAACAGGCCGCGCGCATGGCGGGCCGCGATGGTCTCTTCGGCGAGGTAGGGGTTCACCGTCGTCGCGCCGACGCCGATGATGACGGCGACATAGTGCACGTCGAGGCATTCGCCCGAGCGCACGTTCAGTGAGGTGAAGGTGCGCAGCGACTGGCGCACCAGGTAGGAGTGCACGGCGCCGGCCGCCAGGATCATCGGCAGGGCGGCGCGGTCGGAGCCGATGTTGGCGTCGGTCAGCACGATGTGGAGGCAGCCGCTGCGGACAGCGTCCTCGGCCTCCTTGCAGATCCGCTCGAAGGACTGGCGCATCGCGTCGAGCCCGCGTTTCGGATCGAAGGTGCAGTCGATGCGGGCCACCGTGTCGCCCATGTACTTGCGCATCGCCTCGAACTCGGCGTTGAGCACGATCGGCGACTGCAGCGACAGCATCTCGCTCTGGTCGGGTGTCTCGTCGAGGATGTTGCCGAGATTGCCCAGCCGGGTGCGGATCGTCATCACGTTGCGCTCGCGCAACGAATCGATCGGCGGGTTCGTGACCTGGCTGAAGTTCTGCCGGAAATAATGGTGCATGCCGCGATAAGTGTCGCTCAGCACCGCGAGCGGCGCGTCGTCGCCCATCGAGCCGACGGCCTCCTTGCCGTCCTCCACCATGGGATGGAGGATCGCCTCGAGGTCCTCGATCGACCAGCCGGCCGCGAACTGGCGGCGCCGCAGCTCGTCGGCGGGGAAGTGCTCGGTCGCCGGCGCGTCCTGCCGGATCAGCGAATCGAGCTCGACCGTGCGCTGCGTCCAGCTCGCATAGTCGTGCGTCGCGGCCAGCATGTCCTTCAGCTCGCGATCCTTGTAGACCTTGGGCTGGTCCATATCGACGGCCAGCATCTCACCGGGGCCGAGGCGGCCCTTCTCGACGATCCGGGCTTCGTCCTGCGGCACCATGCCGGCCTCGGAACCGGCGATCAGCAGGTCGTCGGACGTCATGACGTAGCGCATCGGCCGCAGCCCGTTGCGGTCGAGCCCGACCAGCGCCCACTTGCCCGCGACGGCTGCGATGGCGGCCGGCCCGTCCCACGGCTCCATGACGCCGTTCACGTAGTTGTACATGGCGCGATGCTCGGCGGGCACGTTGGGGTTCGTGGCCGAGGCCTCGGGAATCATCATCGTCTTGACCATCGGCAGGTTGCGATGGCCGCGCACCAGCAGCTCGAACACGTTATCGAGCGCCGATGAATCGGAGGCGCCGGGCTGCACGATCGGCTTCAGGTCCTCGATGAAGGGGCCGAAGTGCTCGTGCTCGAGCCGCGCCTCGTGACTCTTCATCCAGTTGACGTTGCCCAGGATGGTGTTGATCTCGCCGTTGTGGGCGAGCACGCGGAAGGGCTGCGCCAGCTTCCATTGCGGGAAGGTGTTGGTCGAGTAGCGCTGGTGGAAGATCGCGAAGCGCGAGACGAAGCGCTCGTCGAGCAGGTCGGGATAGAAGGCGCTGAGATGCTCGGCCAGGAACATCCCCTTGTAGACGACCGACCGGCAGGAGAGCGAGCAGACGTAGAACTCGGCGATGTTCTCGGCGAGCGCCGCCTTCTCCATGCGCCGGCGCAGGATGTAGAGCTGCTTCTCGAACTCGCGGTTGTCGAGCTTCGCATCGCCGCGGCCGATCAGGATCTGCTCGATCTCGGGCCGCGTCTCGTTGGCCTTGGCGCCGATGACCGAGATGTCGACCGGCACCTGCCGCCAGCCCAGAATGGTGTGGCCGAAGCGCAGGATCTCGGTCTCGACGATGGTGCGGCAGCGCTCCTGCGCGCCGAGATCGGTGCGCGGCAGGAAGACCATGCCGACCGCGATCCGGCCAAACTGCGGGACCTCGCCGCTCGAGTCACGGACATATTCCTTGAAGAAGTCCTGCGGGATCTCGACGTGGAGGCCCGCGCCGTCGCCCGTCTTGCCGTCGGCATCTACGGCGCCGCGGTGCCACACGGCCTTCAGCGCATCGATGCCCGCCGCGACCACGTCGCGGCGGCGCTTGCCGTCCAGCGCCACCACGAGACCGACGCCGCAGGAGTCCAGCTCCTGGGCGGGATTGTAGCCGTAGGCGGCGGTGAGCTTGGCGGTGCCGCTCTGATAGTCGCGGACGAATTGCTCGGCATCGAAGGGACGGGTGGTCATGGCACTATATCCTTACCGTGGCTTTCCCCCTCCGGCCTTGCAGGCCACTTCCCCCGTCTGACGGGAGAGGGGTGGGGAGGGGGTAGGCAGCGCGACGGGTCTTACGGTCTGAAGGTCATGTATCGGAGAACAGCTTGCCGGCTTCGGCCCAATTCTCTTTCTTGATGTCGGTCAGGATGATCTGCACCGCGTCGGGCGTGCAGCCCAGCGCGCGGCAGGTGCCCTCGGTCAGCTCCTTGGCCAGCGCGCGACGCTGCTCGATGGTGCGGCCCTCGAACATCTGGACGTTGATCATCGGCATTTTCTTCTTCTCCTTGGTCAGAACGTGTGGTCGATCGCGACGTGGCCGGGCAGCGCCTTCACGCGTGCCGTCCAGGCGTTGATGTTCGGATAGCGCGACAGGTCGAACCCGCCCTCGTCGGCAACGTGCGTGTAGGCATAGAGCGCGATGTCGGCGAGGCCGTAGCGCTCGTCGACGAAGAAGGTGCGCGCCGCGAGATGCTTCTCCATCACGTCGAGCGCGGCATAGCCCTTCTTCATGATGTCGGGCAGGTTGCCTTCCTGCTGCGGCGTGAGCTTGTCGAGGAAGTGCTTCCAGAAGCGCGCTACGGCGATGTAGGGCTCGTGGCTGTACTGCTCGAAGAACATCCACTGCAGCGTCTTCGCACGCGCCAGCCGGTCGGCCGGTGCGAACGGCGTGCCCTCGGCGAGATACCAGAGGATCGCACCCGATTCGAAGAGGAACGTGCCGTCCTCCAGCTCGAGCGTCGGAATGCGACCGTTGGGGTTCTTCGCCAGGAACTCGGGCGTGCGTGTCTCGCCCTTCAGGATGTCGCGCTCGATGCGCTCGAACGGCAGGCCGAGCTGCGACATCAGCAGCCAGACCTTGTAGCCGTTGCCCGACCCGGTGAAGTCATAGACCTTCAGCATCGTCTACTCTGCCGCAATGCGCTGGGCGGCCAGCGTCTTGGTCGTCAGGTAGGAATGGATGCGCTCGGCGGCATCGCGGCCGTCGCGCACCGCCCAGACGACCAGCGAGGCGCCGCGCACGATGTCGCCGGCAGCGAACACGCCGTCGAGGCTGGTCATCATGCTCTTCCAGTCGATCTTGAGCGTGTTCCAGCCGGTGACGCCGAGGTCCGGCGCGCTCATCGCCGCCGGCAGATCCTCCGGATCGAAGCCCAGCGCCATCAGTACGAGGTCGGCCTCGATGTTGACGTGGCTGTTGGGAATCTCCTGCGGCGTCTGACGACCCGAGGCATCGGGCATGCCGAGATGGATGCGCACGGTGCGGACGTGGCTCACCGTCTCCGTGCCGAGGAAGGCCTGCGGCGCGGCCAGCCAGACGAAATCGACGCCTTCCTCCTCGGCGTGCTTCACCTCGCGCTGCGAGCCGGGCATGTTGGCGCGGTCGCGGCGATAGAGACACTTCACCGACTTGGCGCCCTGG
Source organism: Rhodospirillaceae bacterium (assembly GCA_009772935.1). Classification (GTDB taxonomy): domain Bacteria; phylum Pseudomonadota; class Alphaproteobacteria; order Reyranellales; family Reyranellaceae; genus Reyranella. The sequence continues at coordinate 140,469 of WOUR01000008.1, read as the reverse complement.
CGAACCGCTGTGCGCACGCAATCCATCGCCGTGTCGCCGCCGCCGATCACCACGACGTTCTTGCCCGCGGCATTCAGCATTCCCGATTCGAACGCGGGGACGATGTCGCCCAGGCCCTGGCGGTTCGAGGCGGTGAGATAGTCGAGCGCCGGCGCGATGCCCGCGAGGCCGACGCCGGGGGCGGCGATGTCGCGCGCCTTGTAGACGCCGGTTGCGATCAGCACGGCGCCGTGGCGCGCGCGCAGTTCCTCGAGCGAAACGTCGCGGCCTACCTCGCAGTTCAGGTGGAAGGTGACCTTCGAGTCGCGCAGCAGCGTCTCGCGCCGCTGCACGATCTCCTTCTCGAGCTTGAAGTTCGGGATGCCGTAGATCAGCAGCCCGCCGACCCGGTCGTAGCGATCGTAGATCGCGACCTGGTAGCCCTTGCGGCGAAGCTGCTCGGCCGCGGCGAGGCCGGCCGGGCCCGCGCCGACGATGCCGACGCTCTCGGACCGCTCGCGCCGCGGCAGGATCGGCTTCACCCAATCGCGCTGCCAGGCGGTGTCGGTGATGTACTTTTCGACCGAGCCGATCGTGACCGCTTCGAATCCCTTCTCGATGACGCAGTTGCCTTCGCAGAGCCGGTCCTGAGGGCAGATCCTCCCGCAGATTTCCGGGAAATTGTTGGTCGCGGAGGAGAGTTCGTAGGCCTCTTCGAGTCGGCCCTCGGCCGTCAGCTTCAGCCAGTCGGGGATGTTGTTGTGTAGCGGGCAATGGATCTGACAGAAGGGCACGCCGCATTGCGAGCAGCGGGCCGCCTGCTCCGCCGCCTTCTCCTTGGCAAAACCCTCATAGATCTCGTCGAAGTCGCGACGGCGTTCGGCGGCCGGCCGCTTGTCGGGCATGGCTTGCGGCGTTCCGACGAACTTCAGCATCCTCTCGGCCATCCCCGGCTCCTCGGACTGATTGTGAAATTTTATTACGCAAGAAGCGCGCCGATCGCGCCATTACGGCCTTGTTGGAGGCGTTTAACCATATGCCTCACCGATAGTCAATGATGCTGACCTAATTTTGTGAATTGGCTGGCCTGTCTTGCTTGTCCTCTCGCGAATCAATTCCCTTGACCCCTAGTTAGTTCCATATAGGGACCAATTGCTGCGGGCAAGCATACGCGCTTTCCGTGACGCCTTTGTTGGGTCAATCAGGCCGGGGCGTGTTGGTTGTAGCGGCCGCCGATCCGGTAGCGGTCGAGGTACATCGGCAGGATGGCCTCGGCGGCGGTCGGCTCAATGCCGAGCGTGGCAAGACCGGGGGCACCCGGGCGGGCGACATTGTCGGTCACCAGCAGGTCGACCTGGTCGTGGGTCAGCGGCGGCACGGGCAGGAATTCCGCGAAGAAGCCCATGATCTTCATCAGGCCAGCCGGAACGCCGACGATGCGCTTGCGGCGGTCGATCTCCCGCAGCACGAGAGCCGCGATCTCGCGATACGTGTAGACGCGCGGGCCGCCCAGCTCGAACACGGACTTAGCGGTTTCGGGCCGCTCCAGTACGGCCACCACGGCCGCGCCGACATCGCCGACATAGACCGGCTGGACCTTGGCCGAGCCGTCGCCGACCACGGGCAGGAAGGGTGCCTGGCGGGCGATCTGGGCCATACGGTTGAACATCGCGTCCTCGGGCCCGAAGACCACGCTGGGGCGCAGGATCGTGGCGTCAGCGAAGCCCGCGACGATCGCGTCCTCGGCGTCGACCTTGGAGCGGATGTACTTGTTCGTCGAATTGCGCTGGTCCGCGCCGATGCCGGACATATGGATCAGGCGCTGCACGCCGGCGGCCCTGGCGGCGTCGGCGATGGCGCGGGAGCCCTCGACATGGACGGTCCGGTAGCTCTGTCGGCCGCGCTGGAAGGCGATGCCGGAGGCGTTCACCACCGCCTGGCTGCCGGAGATGGCGGCCGCGACCGAAGCCGGGTTGCGCAGATTGGTGCGCACGAGAGTGATCTGGCCGACATCGCCTGCGGTCTTGATCCGCTCCGCCAGCTCGATGCGTCGGCAGGCCACGCGGACCTGGTAACCCTCCTGCGCCAGCGCCCGCACGATGGCGCGGCCGACGAAGCCGCTGCCGCCAAAGACCGTGACCTGCTTGATGCTCATGGATGCTGCCTATAACCCAATGCCATGACGGTTCAAGGGGCGAAGCGCGCCTGCACCGTGAGGCGCGGACGTCCAGCGCGGTTGACATCGGCGCGGCCCGGCCCTAACTCAGCGCCCGCACTAGACCGCATGCCGTGCCCAGGTGGCGGAATTGGTAGACGCACTAGTTTCAGGTACTAGCGCCGCGAGGCGTGGAAGTTCGAGTCTTCTCCTGGGCACCATGCGGCTGGTTTTACCCCGCAAACCAAGTCTTTGAGCCGACTCAACGGCTTGCAGCCGATCTGGGCAGCTTGCCGGATCATCGCCGGATGAAAACGGCATAGACCATCAACAGGGCGAAGCCTGCCGCGCCGCTCGCGGCGGCATAAGCCAGGGTGATTGGAATCCGCCACTGTCGGTGCTTGCGGGCGAGAATGCGCAGATGGTCGCGCCGGCTCATCCCCCCGGGGAAATCATACTTGCCGGGAGGGTTCTCGATCTTGGCCGTCGCATGCCGCCAACCGACAATGGCGCCCCCGGCGGCAAACAACACGACGACAACCAATACTACGTAGCTCATCGCATCTGCACTCTGGGCCTCGGTCCGAGGCCGAGGAACAAGTATAGCAGTTCCTTCTTGCAGGGATCGATAAAGGTCGCCGCGACAAAGCCGGCATCCGAACGCAGACGGTCAGGGATTCACCGCAGCTCGTCGCGGGGCCAGCAATATGGACGGCGCTTCCGGACTGGCGTACATACTGACCGCGCACCCGCATCTTAATGTGTAATATCAACAGTTTAGGCGTTGTCCGAGCATTCCGCTGCCGGCGACGTCCTGACCAGCCGGAGCATTCCTAGATGGCGATCAGCCTCCACCGTGGTGACCTTCCCGCGGATGTCTCGTTCGGCTCCGTCGTCGCCATCGACACCGAGACCATGGGGCTCAATCCGCATCGCGACCGGCTCTGCCTGGTTCAGCTCTCGGGGGGCGACGGCAACGCCCATCTGGTCCAGATCCCGCGGGGGGCGCCGAAGGGCGCGGCCAAGGCGCCGCGGTTGGCCGCCCTGATCGCCGATCCCAAGGTGCTGAAGCTCTTTCATTTCGGCCGCTTCGACATTGCCGTGCTCGAGCATTCGCTCGGCGTGCGCTGTGAGCCGGTCTATTGCACCAAGATCGCGGCCAAGCTGGTGCGCACCTTCACCGACCGCTTCGGGCTGAAGGATTTGTGCCGCGAGCTGCTGGGTGTCGATCTCTCCAAGCATCAGCAGACTTCGGACTGGGGCGCCGACAGCCTGACCGACGAGCAGCTTGCCTATGCCGCCTCCGACGTACTGCATCTGCACGCCCTGAAGGCCAGGCTGGACGTGCTCCTGGAGCGCGAGGGTCGCCGCGAGCTGGCCGACGCCGCCTTCGGCTTTCTCCCCACGCGTGCGCGTCTCGACATTGCGGGCTGGCCGGAGACGGATATTTTCGCCCACTGATTATCTCGGCCGTGCTGGCTTTGGCACGGTTTTTGCTGTACGTTCCTCACGGGGAGGTCCACAGACCTTCAGGGGTGGGGTGACATGCGTATCGGTCCGAGTCTAATCCTCGCGTCACGTCAGACGTTGGCGATGACGCCGCAGCTCCAGCAGGCCATCAAGCTGCTGCAGTTCTCGCACCTCGAACTTGCCGCCTTCATCCAACAGGAACTCGAAAAGAATCCGCTGCTGAGCGAGGGTTCCTCGGAAGACGGCCCGTCGGCCGACTACGAAGTACCCGCCATCGAGGCGCCGCGCGATACCGCCGAGGCTCTCTCGGCCGCCGCGCCGGCCCTTGCCGACGCCGACGATCGCTGGACCCGCGAACATGCCGACCGTGGCGGCGACGCCGCCGCGAGCCGCGTCGGCCAGCGCGAAGATGCGCCCGAGGCTCTCGATTTCGTGGCCGAGCGTCCGCGGTCGCTGGCGGTCCACGTGCTCGAGCAGATCGAGCTGATGTTCCAGGAGCCGGCGGAGCGCCGCATTGCCGTGAAGATCGCCGAAGGTCTCGACGAGGCCGGCTACTGTCGCCTTGATGCGGCCGCCGTCGCCGAGGCCGTCGCCACCGACATCGCGCTGGTCGAAAAGGTCTGGGCGCGGCTGCGCCAGATGGAGCCGGCCGGTCTTTTTTCCCGCACCGTCGCCGAGTGCCTCGCCGCGCAGTTGGCCGAACGCAACCGCCTCGATCCGGCGATGAAGGCGCTGCTCGACAATCTCGACCTCGTTGCTGCCGGTGAGCTCGGGCAACTCCGCCGCCGATGCGGTGTCGACGACGAGGATCTGCGCGACATGCTGTCCGAGCTGCGCACGCTCGACCCGCGTCCGGGTCAGGCCTTCGAGTTCGAGCCGATCCAGCCGGTGCAGCCCGATCTCTACCTGACGCCGGCGAAGGATCCCGAGACCGGCGAGGATGGCTGGCACATCGAGCTCAACACCGATGCGCTGCCCAAGGTCCTTGTCGACCGCAACTATCACGCGACGCTCATGAAGGGCGCGCGCGCCAAGCCCGACCGTGACTTCGTCGCCGAGCGGTTCCAGTCGGCCAACTGGCTGGTCAAGACGCTGGAGCAGCGCGCCACCACGATCCTCAAGGTCGCGCGCGAGATCGTGCGCCAGCAGGACGGTTTCTTCCGGCACGGGGTCAGCGCGCTGAAACCGCTGGTGCTGCGCGACATCGCCATCGCCACCGAACTGCACGAGAGCACGGTGAGCCGCGTCACCTCGAACAAGTACATCAACACGCCGCGCGGCATCTTCGAACTCAAGTACTTCTTCACCTCTGCCCTGCCGGCGCGCACGCCGGGCGTCGTCGTCTCCTCCGAATCGGTGCGATCCCGCATCCGGCTTCTGGTGGGCGGCGAGAATGCGCACCAGCCGCTGAGCGATGACCGCATCGTCGACCTGCTGAAGGGCGAGGGCATTGAGATCGCGCGGCGCACCGTCGCCAAGTACCGCGAAGCCATGCGCATACCGTCGTCGGCGGAGCGTCGTCGCCTCGGCCGGTTGGGCATGAGCCGCCAGATGCCCTCGGTTCTGTCGCACGCCGCCGCCGCCGCCCAGGCGATGAGCGGCTCGGCCGACTGAGACCGGCCGGGCGGCGGGTGCGGCGTGCCGGCGAACCTTGGCTTGACCCGACCGGGGGACGCGCCTATAGGGGCGCACCCTTCGCGGGGGGACCAAAGTTCGCGCTCGCTAACCCATTGGTGACATTGTGGAAATCGCCGATTTGCTGACCGGCCCGGATGCCGTTCTGGCCAGCGCCAAGGCGACCGGGAAGAAGGCGCTGCTGGCGGAACTCGCCAACCGCGCCTCCGGTCTTTTCGACGTCGACGAGCGCAAGCTGTTCGACCGCCTGCTCGAGCGGGAGCGTCTGGGGTCGACCGGCATCGGCGGCGGCATCGCCATCCCGCATGGCCGTCTGTCGAGCATGACGAAGCCCATGGGCGTCTTTGCCCGCATGGCTCATCCCGTCGATTTCGATGCAATCGACGAGCGTCCCGTGGACATCGTGTTTCTGCTGGTCACGCCCGAGGGCGCCGGCGCCGACCATCTCAAGGCATTGGCCCGAGTCTCGCGCCTGTTGCGCGACCGCAGTCTCGTGGAAAAGCTGCGGGCGACCGAAAATGCCGAGGCGCTCTACGCGCTGCTCGTCGAAACGGTGCAGGCGCAAAGCGCCGCCTGAACCGCCTTACCCAAGAATCTCCTGGCCAACGCCTTCAGTGGACCAGCGCGGGCTCGAGTTCGTGCTGGCGGATCAGGGCCTGTGCGATTTCGATCGACGGGACCGAAGCCATCGGCTTGCCGTCTGCCGAGAAGATGCCGACGGCGTGCGCTCCGTCGGGAAGGCTGACTTCCTTCACATAGGCGATCTGCTCGGCGCCGAGGCTGAGAAACGCTTCTTCGGCGAGGGGGGTGAACATCACGACATTGCTTTCGTTTTCCATGGCTACCTCCTTGGCAGCATCAACGCGCCCCGCCTCAACGGCTGCGACGTGCGGTGATATCGATCGTATGGTCCGCGTTGCCGGCGGCGTTGCCGGCGTCGATCCGGATGGTTCGAATGCGCGGCTCCAGGACCGGCCGCACCAAGTCGATCGACAAGAGGCCGTTGTCCAGACGGGCGCCGGTCACCTCGATTCCATCGGCCAGCATGAAGGCCCGCTGGAACTGACGCGCCGCGATGCCGCGATGCAGGTAAATCCGGTCTCCGTCGTCAGTCTGCTTTCCGCGGACGGTGAGCTGGTTTTCGACGAGTTCGATCGCGAGCTCGTCGCTCGTGAAGCCGGCCACCGCAAGGGTGATGCGCAGCCCGTTCTCACCAATCCGCTCGATATTGTAAGGCGGGTAGCCCTCGGCGTTCTTGGCCAGCCGGTCGAGCGTCCGCTCGAACTGGTCGAAACCCAGCAGCAAAGGTGAACTAAACACAGAAACGCGACTCATTCTGAACCCCCCTCCGTGGAGCGAGTGGCGGGGAACCCCGTGCGGGCGTTCCCTTGGAATGAATCTGGGGTGCACTGGTCGCCGTTCAAGGGCCGCCCCGATCCTGGCAACCCATCGCCAGAGGGCTCTGGCTGGGGTAAACTGTTGAAAACCCCTCCACCGCCCGGCTGCTTGAGACTCCCGGGCCAAAGAACGAAAAGATGACGTTGGTCGCTGACACAAGACGGCCCGGGGAACCTTTGGTCTCCGGCGCCCGGCCCCTCCGTTCCGTTCCGACGCGCCCGTCTGCCGTGGCAAAGGGAGAGCGTCGCGCGTTCGGCCGCTGGCTCCTAGGGTCGTCACTCTATTCCCTGACCCTGAGCCAGGCCACGCCGCGCAGTTTCTTCGCGGTGGCCGCCGATTCCTGGCCGGGCGATCCGGTGCTCGGGCAGCGGCTGCTGCTGGCCGGCGAGTTCGCCGCCTGCGGCAGCGCCGGCGTGGTGCTACCCGATTCGGACGATCCGCCGTGGCAGCGCGCCGGCGCTGCGCCGCTCTGGCTCGATGCGCTGAACGGCTTCGCCTGGCTGCGCGACCTGCGCGACAACGGCGATCCGCACGGCGCGCTGCTCGCCGCGAAGCTGGTCGACGACTGGACCAACCGTGAATGGCGCTGGTCGCCGGTGACATGGAAGCGCGACGTCCTGGCGGCGCGCATGGTCGCCTGGATCCGGCACTATGAATGGATGGCCGCGGCGGCCGATCCCGGTTTCTCGGCCCGCTTCGTGTTCTCGCTCGGTCGCCAGCGGGTGCATCTGCGCCGAGTCGCGCGCCGTGGCATGGTCGGACACGAAGCGGTTTCCGTCTACAAGGCGCTGATCTTCGCCGACCTCGCCTTCATCCGCGATGGCAAGACCTTCGAGAAGAGTCTCGATCAGTCGCTGGCGCGACTCTCGAAGTTCCTGAAGCGCTATGTGCTGCACGACGGCATCGTCGCGGAACGCGCGCCTCACCTGCAGCTCACGGTCCTGCGCCACCTGATCGACGTGCGGGCCGCCCTGGCGTCCGCCGAGCGCCGCGCCCCGGCCGAACTGGTGGCTGCGATCGACCGCATGGCGCCGATGCTGCGTTTCTTTCGCCATGGCGATGGCGGGCTGGCGCTGTTCAACGGCACCTGGGAAGGCGACCGCCGCCTGATCGACCTCGTGCTGGCGCGCACCGGCTCGGGCGAAGTCGCGCCGGCGATGGCGCTGGCCAGCGGCTTCCAGCGGTTGGCCGCCGGGACCTCGCTGGTGATCGCCGATGCCGGCAGTCCGCCGGGCCGCGGCATGGACGGCATTGCCCATGCCGGTACGCTCAGCTTCGAGATGAGCGCCGCGCACGAGCGGCTGATCGTGAACTGCGGCACCTATCCCGGCGCGCCGCGCGACTGGCAGCATTTCATGCGCTTCACGGCCGCGCATTCGACGGCGGTGGTCGACGACGTCAATTCAACCGAGATCACCAACCATGGCGCGTTGGAGTATCGGGCCGGCAACGTGCTGATCGACCGGGCCGACGATGCCGGCGCCCAGTGGCTCGACATGTGCCACGACGGCTACCGCTCGCTCTACGGCATCATCCATCGCCGCCGCCTGTGGCTGTCGCCGGACGGCGGCGATCTGCGCGGCGAGGATTCATTCCTCGGCTACGAAGGCAGGCCGGTCACCGTGCCGGACCGTCGCTACATCGTGCGCTTCCACCTGCATCCGACGGTCAAGGCGACCCTGGCGCAGAGCGGTCAGGCCGTGCTGATGCGGCTGCCCAGCGGCCGCGGCTGGCGGCTGCGCGCGACCGGTGCCGGCATCGGCCTGGCCGAGAGCATCTATCTCGGCGAAGAGGGGCGCGTGCGCCGCACCGAGCAGATCGTCCTGGTCGGCCAGGTCCCGCCGGAGGGTACCACCGTGAAGTGGGCCCTCACGCGCATGGAAGGCTGACGGCTACGGCTTGAGGAAGCCGACCGCGCGGTAGACCTCGTCGAGGATCGGCGCGGCGACGGCGCGGGCGCGCTGGGCGCCGTTGCGCAGCACGCCGTCGACATGGCCGGGGTCCTTCATCAGCCGCTGCATCTCCGCGCCGATCGGGCCGAGCTTGGCCACGGCAAGTTCGGTCAGCGCCGTCTTGAACTCGGAGAACTGCTTGCCGGCGAACTGGGTCACCACGGCGTCCTTCTCCTGGTCGGCGAGGGCGGCGTAGATGCCGAGCAGGTTGTCGGCGTCCGGCCGCTTCTCGGCATCTTCCAGCGTGTCGGGCATCGGCAGCGGATCGGTCTTGGCGCGGCGGATTTTCTGGGCGATTGCATCGGCATCGTCGGTGAGGTTGATGCGCGAATAGTCCGACGGATCGGACTTGCTCATCTTCTTGGTGCCGTCGCGCAGGCTCATGACCCGGGTCGCCGCACCGAAGATCAGCGGCTCTGTGATCGGGAAGAAGTCGGGCTGGCTGAAATCGTTGTTGAACTTGATGGCGATGTCGCGCGTCAGCTCGAGATGCTGCTTCTGGTCCTCGCCGACCGGCACGTGCGTGGCCTTGTAGATCAGGATGTCGGCCGCCATCAGCGCCGGATAGGCGAACAGGCCCAGCGACACGTTTTCGCGGTCCTTGCCGGCCTTCTCCTTGAACTGCGTCATGCGGCTCATCCAGCCCATGCGGGCCACGCAGTTGAAGATCCAGGCGAGCTGCGCGTGCTCGGGCACCATGGACTGGTTGAACACGATCTGCTTCGTGCCGTCGACGCCGGCCGCGAGAAAGGCCGAGGCGATCTCGCGCGTCTGCGCGGCGAGCTGGGCCGGCTCCTGCCAGACGGTGATCGCGTGCTGGTCGACCACGCAGTACAGGCATTCGTAGTCGTTCTGCAGGCGCGCGAAGTTGCGGATCGCGCCGAGATAGTTGCCGAGATGGAGATTGCCGGTGGGCTGCACGCCCGAAAGGATGCGGCCCTTGAGGCCGCGCGCCTCGTAGGCGGCGAGATGCGCATTGGGCGCGCCGGTCGCGGCGGTTGTCGTCTCGGTCATGGATGTGGACTCCGAATAAGGTCGATGGCGCGGGGTTTGGACCTCCGCGCACCCCGCCGGTGGAAGGCCAGGGGCGGGCGGGTATCGCGCAGTCCCGAGACGTAATCAAGGCATCAGCGCGACTTGAAGCAGCCCGAGAAGCCTTCCCGGCAATCGACCTGATACTCGAGCTCATGCAGGCGAGCCTTCGCAATGGTCGCGGTACACAGGGCACGGGTCAGGCGCACGATGCTCCCGCCTTCGTTCGCCAGGGCCACGAAGGCACAGTAGCTGGTTTGATATTCGAGCCAGGCCTTCTGCGACCGGCCGAGCGCTTCCGCGGCGGGCGAGGTGCCCAGTCTTTTCATGAGGAGTTCATATGCTTGCGCGACCTTGGCGTTGGTCGTTTCCGCGTCACGCGTATGGCATTCGACCATCTCCTTGTAGTCCTGCACCTGATTGCAGTCCTTGGCAGGCGGGTCCGCGGCGAGGGAGGCGGTCGCAAAGAGGGCGGAGATGGCGACGCCCAGAGCGGCGCGCAGGCTCGTGGCCTTCTTCGAAGCGATCATGTCGTATCCTCGATTGCCCGTGGCCGGTTGACGACGCCGGCTCAAGCTGTTGCCATCCAACTGCACGCATCTTGCAGCATAGCAGGAGCGCAAGGGTAGCTTCGACGATCGCGATGGAGGCATCGATGAACGAGCGTGGCTTGCGGAGTCTCGTCGACAAGGTGAAAGCCGGCCGGCTGTCGCGCCGCGGCTTCATCCGACGCCTGGCGGCGGCGGGTCTGACCGCACCCATGGCGACCCAGCTCCTGGCGCTGTCCGGCGTGGCGATGGCGCAATCCCGGCCGGTCTACAAGCCCATCAAGCGCGGAGGCGGCGGCCTGCTCAAGGTGATGTGGTGGCAGGGGCCGACGCTCCTCAATCCGCATTTCGCGGTCGGCACCAAGGACCAGGACGCCTCGCGCCTGTTCTACGAGCCGCTGGCGGCCTGGGACCGCGACGGCAACCTGCGGCCCAAGCTCGCGGCCTCGATCCCCAACCGGGCCGACGGGACCCTGTCGGCCGATGGGCTCTGGGTGGTCTGGAAGCTGAAGCGGGACGTGCGCTGGCACGACGGCAGGCCGTTCACCGCGGACGACGTGGTCTTCACCTGGCAGTATTCGAGCAATCCCGCCACGGCGACGGTGTCGAACGGCTCCTACAGGGACGTCACGGTCGAAAAGGTCGACGACCACGCCGTGCGCGTGACGTTCAAGCAGCCGACCCCGTTCTGGGCCGACACGTTCGTCGGCTGGGCGGGCTGCATCATCCCGAAGCATCTGTTCGGCGACTATACGGGCGCGAAGTCGCGCGAGGCGCCGACCAACCTCAAGCCCGTGGGAACCGGCCCGTATAAATTCAGGGATTTCAAGCCGGGCGACCTCGTCACCGGCGAGATCAACACCGACTATCACGAACCCAACCGGCCGCATTTCGATGCGATCGAGATGAAGGGCGGCGGCGATGCGGTGTCGGCGGCGCGAGCCGTGCTGCAGACCGGCGAATATCACTTCGCCTGGAACCTGCAGGTCGAGGACGAAATCCTGGTACGCATGGAGAAGGGTGGCAAGGGACGGGTGATCATCACCCTGGGCGGCGGCATCGAGCACATGCAGCTGAACAACACCGATCCGTGGACCGAGGTCGATGGCGAGCGGTCGAGCCTCAAGACGAAGCATCCGATCCTGTCGGAGCGCGCGGTGCGCGAGGCGCTCTCGCTGGTGATCGACAAGAAGTCGATCCAGGATCACATCTACGGCCGCATCGGTATCGCGACGGCCAACTACATCAACAATCCCGAACGCTTCCGCTCGAAGAACACGTCCTATGAGTTCAATGTCGACAGGGCCAATGCCGTGCTCGACAAGGCCGGCTGGGTGCGCGGCGCCGACGGCGTGCGGACCAAGGACGGCAAGAGACTGAAGTTCGTCTACCAGACCTCGATCAACCAGCCGCGCCAGAAGACGCAGCAGATCATCAAGCAGGCGGCGCAACGGGCCGGCATCGACATGGAGCTGAAGTCGGTGACGGCCTCGGTGTTCTTCTCCTCCGACGTCGCCAATCCCGACACCTACACCAAGTTCTATGCCGACCTTCAGGAATACAGCAACGGCATGAACGCGCCCGATCCCGAGGTCTTCCTGCGTCAGTTCTGCTCGTGGGAGGCGGCCACCAAGGACAACAAGTGGCAGGGCCGCAACATCACGCGCTGGCAGAACAAGGAATATGACGACGCGCACAAGGCGGCCCAGGTCGAACTCGATCCGGTGAAGCGGGCCGCCCTGCTCATCCGGTGCAACGAGCTGGTGATCGAGAACTACGTAGTGCTCCCGCTGGTGATGCGGCCGAACGCTGCCGCCGCCGCTTCGGACCTCGTGCTCGAGATCAGCGGCTGGGACAACAACACCTGGGATCTCGCGAACTGGTATCGTGAGGGCTGAGCATCACGCTTTCTCGCGATCCCTGTCGGGGTGGTGGAACAGCAGGACCACCAACACCGAAGAGAGGGCGAGCGCCGTCATCAGCAGGAAGCCGTCGACGAAGGAGCCGCGCAGGTTCAGCACCCAGCCGGTGATGACGGGCGCCAGGAAGCCGGCGATGGCGAAGGCCAGATCCATCAGGCCGAGCGCGGTCGCGGCGCGCCGCGGTACGATGTCGACGTTCACCGCGAAGTAGGCGGCGTTGGCCCCCATCGACGCCGCAACGGCCACGGTGATGCCGGCGACGGCGACGGTGAGATTGTCGGTGAGGGCCACCGGCACGACCGCTAGGGCTGCAACCAGCTGACTGCCGGCGATAAGCCAGGAGCGCGAAATGCGCATGCTGCCGGTGGTCTTCAATAGATGGTCTGACCAGCGGCCCATCGCCCACAGGAGGAAGGCCGCGGACAGCCAGGGCAGGACGGAGAACAGGCCGACGGAGGCGAGGTTCAGCCCGTACTTGCGTTCCAGGTAGCTCGGCAGCCAGGTCATGAAGAAGAACAGGAAGTAGCCGAAGACGAAGAAGGCCCAGTAGTTCGCGAGCAGCGTGCGGTTGGTCAGCAGTTCCTTGAGCACGCCGGGCTCCGGCCAGGATTTTAGTACCACGTGCGGGGCCGGAGTGACGCCGGGCTCGACCCTGCGGATATGGGCGAGCTCCGCTGCATTCACGAACCGGGATTGCAACGGGTCGTCCCGGAAAAAGAAGTACCAGAGTGGAATCCAGGCGGCGGAGAGCGCGAACAACGCCGCGAAAGTGAGACGCCAGTCGAGCCAGCCGAGAAGCACCGTCACCAGCGGACCGCCGATCGCCAGCGCCAGTGGGACCGCCAGCAGCGCATTCGCCAGTGCCGTCGCCCGTTCGTGAGGCGACAGCCAGTGGCTGACCGCGCCGGTGAGGGCAGGAAAGTTGGGCCCCTCCGCGACGCCCAGCAGCACACGGGCTGCATAGAGGATCGTCACGCTGGTTGCGAGCGCCGTGACGCCGATCGACAGGCTCCACAGCACGGCTGCAAGCGTGAGGATCATCCGGGCCCCATAGCGGTCGACGGCGAAGCCACCCAGCAGGGTCGTTACGGCATAGCCCAGGCCGAACGCGCCCAGGATGGCGCCCGTAGCCTCCGGCGACAGGCCGAGATCGCGCTGGATCAGGGGGATGGCGTAGGAGAGGGCCGCCCGGTCGATGTAGTTCACGACGGTGATCGCGAACAGCAGGAAGACGATGAACCAGCGGTAACGCGTGCGTGTCATCCGCTTCTCTCTTATGTGGGCTCGGGGAAGCATGCCTCGGCGACGGATACAGCGGTATCCACGAATGCCCTAGCGGCAAGATCCTGGCTTGCGAAAGCTGTGCGCACCGATCCCCGCAACGGCCACCTGCCGTCTTCGTCGCGGCGCGCCTCTTCCCAGGAGAAACCGGATTTCTTCCCGATGGGATTCCAGGAGCGATAGGTGAAATGCATCGAATATCGGAACGCAGTTGCCACGGCGCTCAGCTTGACGTCGCGGCTCTCCACGATGCCGGCAATTTCCTGATCGTCTGCCTCGACACCGAAGGCAACCACGCCTTGGTCTGGACATTCCGATAATCTCTTTCGCAAACGGCAAGCGCGGAACAGACCGTGAGTGTCCGTACCCTTCAGGGGCAGGCTTTCAAAGTAAATCTCCAGCAGAACGCCGCGCGGATAGCGAAGCTGGAGTGCATCGATAAAATGCAAGGCATGTGCCGGCGCGCACTGGAAATCTCTCTCCCAGTAAGTCGTTCGGCCAGACCAATCGAGAATGGGTCCATGTTCTGCAGCTTCGAGACGCGCTTCTTCCGACAGGACCATCTGCTTCCCACGAACTGTGAGGCCGGCCAGATCGCATGCCTGCTCCATCAACAAGTCGCCGTGCAATCCCGGGCCGATGCAAGCATCGATCAGTTTGACGTCTTCGCACTCCACGCCGAAATGGCCGCCTCTGTACCGGATGTAGAGGGAGCGTCCATCGGCTGTCTGTCCCCAGAATTGGGCAGGGCAACTGCCACCACCCTCGATTGAAATGAGGTCGATGTTGAGAGGTTTCAGGTTGGGCCGGCTGAAGAACATCGAACATTCAACGATTCGGTGGGTTTTGACGTTGGACAAGTTGAGCTTAGTCTTCAGTATCCCCTTCAGCATTACAACGGTCCCAAATCTATGTCCGATAATCCGCCGATCGAATTCGCCTTCCCCGACCTGCGCCGTTGGGAGAAGGGTGCCGCGCCCTATATCCACGTGCTGGAGAGTGGCACGCCCGGTCCGACGGTGATGGTGGCGTCGCTGACGCACGGCAACGAGGTTTCGGGCGCCATCGTGGTCGACGCGCTGCTCGACATGAAGGTGAAGCCGCGCAAGGGCACGCTGATCCTGTCCTTCAACAATATCGAGGCCTATCACGCGTTCGATGCGCGTACGCCGTTCAAGTCGCGTCTGGTCGACGAGGACTTCAACCGGGTGTGGGGCCGGCTCGACAATCCCGCGACCACCGTCGAGACGAGGCGGGCCCAGGTGCTGAAGCCCTTCGTCGAGCGCGCCGACCTGCTGCTCGACCTCCATTCCATGCACGACGATTGCGTGCCCCTGATGCTGTCCGGCCCGCTCGACAAGGGCGTGGCCTTCGCGAAGAGGATCGGGACCCCGGTCGACATCGTGCGCGACGCCGGCCATGCCGCCGGCATGCGCATGCGCGACTATGGCGGGTTCGGCGATCCCGACAGCCCCAAGAACGCGCTGTTGATCGAGACCGGCCAGCACTGGCGTGCCTCCTCTGTCGTCGTCGCCAAGGACGTGACGGCGCGCTTTCTCGTCGAGACAGGGGCGCTCGGAGAGGCCGATCTGCCGGCCGGCTGGCGCCAGCCGACGCCTGCCCGCCAGCGCGTCGTCGAGGTGACCCATGCGGTCGCCACTAAGCGCGGCAACTTTACGCCGGCGCAGCGCTTCGAGGGCCAGGACGTGATCGCCAAGGCGGGCACCGTGTTGGGCCACGACGACGACGAGCCTGTGACGACGCCTTACGACGATTGCGTGCTGGTCATGCCTTCGTCGAGCCGGCCGTTGCGGCCCGGCGTCACGGTTGTTCGCCTGGGTCGGCTGACCTGAGGCCGGGCTGGCGGCGCATCACGTAGCGCAGCTCGGAGATCCTCACCACGCCCAGCGCGGCGCCCAGCAGCGCATAGGCCGCGATCCCGATCGCGCAGACGCCAGCCAGCGCCAGGCCGCCCTCGATGTCGGCGCGCGCCAGGGGCCTGGCCAACCAGTGCAGGCCGAACCAAAGGGTCACACCCATGCCGGCGCTGGCGCCGACGATACGGACGCCGCGCGAGATCAGGCGCCCGTCCGGGATCCATTGTCCGCGCCGGCGCAGGACGGCGGCCAGCAGCGCCGCGTTCAGCCACCCCGACAGGGAGGAGGCGAGCGCGATGCCGACCAACTCCAACGATGTGGCGAACAGGAAATAGACGTTCAGCAGCACGTTGGCTGTGATTGCCGCCAGGGCGACGTAGAGCGGCGTGCGCGTATCCTCGCGGGCGAAGAAACCGGGGGCCAGCGCCTTGACCAGCACGAAGGCCGGGAGTCCGACGGCGAAGGCGGCCAGGGCACTCGCGGAACGCAACGTATCCTCGGGCAGGAACCGGCCGCGCTCGAACAGGACGCGGATGATCGGATCGGCCAGCAGCCAGAGGGCCACGGCGGCCGGTAGGCTGAACAGCAGGCCGAACTCGAGGGCGCGGTTCTGGTTGGTCATGGCCGACTGCGTGTTGCCGGCGCGCAGCTCGCGGGCGAGCAGCGGCAGCAGCGCCGTGCCGATGGCGATGCCGACGACGCCCAGCGGCAGCTGGGCAATGCGGTCGGCATAGTAGAGTGCGGAGATCGTCCCCACGGGGAGCAGCGAGGCCCAGACCACGTCGAGCACGACGCTGATCTGCTGCGCGCCGCCGCCGATCGCTACCGGCGTCGCGAGCTTCACCAGCCGCGCCACCCGCGGAGTCCAGCGCGGCCGCACCAGCGCCATGCCGACCTCCTCGCGACCGCAGGCGACCAGCAGCCAGACCCACTGCAGCACGCCGGCGATCGCCACGCCGATCGAGGCGGCATAGCCCGCGTTGGGCAGCAACGGCGTCAGCCCCAGCACTGCGGCGATCAGGGCGAGATTGAGGATCACCGGCGTCGCGGCGACATGGGCGAAGCGGTCGATGCCGTTCAGCACGCCGCCATAGAGGGAGGTCAGCGAGATGAACAGCAGGTAGGGAAAGGCGATGCGGCCGAACTCGACGGCCATGGCGAAGGTCGGCGGATCGTCGCGCATGCCGGGGGCGAGTAGGGCCATCACCCAGGGCATCGCGAGGATCAGCAGCGCGGTGAAGGGAACCACGGGCGAAGGCCATCGCCTCCTCGCGGCCGCCGCCCGTCAGTTCGCGCGCGAACAGAGGCACGAAGGCGGCCGAGAAGGCGCCCTCGGCGAACAGGCGGCGGAAGAAGTTGGGAAGCTTGAAGGCGACGAAGAAGGCGTCCGCCACGGCGCCGGAGCCGAGCACCGCCGACAGCACGATGTCGCGCACGAAACCCACGATGCGGCTCAGCAGCGTGAAGCCGCCGACCGTCGCGATCGCGCGGGCGAGACTCATGCCCTTCTCGTCCGTCTCCTCAACCCCGAGAGGGGGGGGAGGAATAAAAAGGCTGATCTGAAAGCCATAATTCTGTCATCGCCCTCTGGCACATTCTCCCCCGGTAGCGGCCGGCGATGTGATGGTCGGTTTAAACCGCTGCCACGGCCGGTCCCGAGAGGGGCCGGTTTTGTTTTGGGGCTGTCACGTCGGGGCGGCGGCGAGTTTCAGCAGCGTCTCGCGGTCCTGCGTGACGAGCTTCTTGTAGTCGCCGACGATCTTCTCGAGCTCGTCCGACGGCAGCACGGTTTCGAGATCCGTGAAGCCCTGCGGCGCACGCTGTTCGACGATGTCGAGCATGACGTCGATTCCCTTGCGCCGGTTGCTCTCGACGATGCGTGCGGTCGGCGGCAGACGCCGCTCCTCGTAGCGCTTGAGCGCGGCCTCGGGGTCGTCGCCGACGGCCAGCTCCTGCGTGATCGCCTCGCCGTCGAGGATCGCCTGCGAGGCACCGTTCGAGCCGATCGGATACATCGGATGGGCGGCATCGCCCAGCAAGGTGATGCGGCCATGGCTCCAGCGCGGCAGCGGATCGCGATCGACCATTGGGAATTCCAGGATCGTATGCGCGTTGCGGATGACGTCCGGCACGTCGAGCCAGCCGAAGTTCCAGTCGGCGAAGCGCGGCAGGAAATCCTCCAGCCGGCCTGGCTTGTTCCAGTCTTCGCGCGAGGGCAGCGCGCCGTCGCCCATGTGGAGATCGCAGATCCAGTTGATCAGCGCCTCGCCGCGTTCGGCATGGGCGCGGCTGATCGGATAGCAGACGAATTTCTGGTTGTGATGGCCCGCCTGCACCATCGTGGCGCCGCCGAGATAGGGCTTGCCCACGGTGACGCCGCGCCACATCAGGATGCCCTGCCACTTGGGCGGACCTTCGTTCGGGTAGTAGCGCGCGCGCACGGCCGAGTGGATGCCGTCGGCGGCGATCAGAAGGTCGGCCGTGGCTTCCTCGACGATCGCGCCGTCGCGATCGGCGAAGCGGGCCGTCACGGTGGCGCCGTGCTGCGCGAAATCGGCGATACGCCGACCCATCCGGATACGATCCGCACCCAGCATTTCCCGTGCGGCATGGACCAGGATCATCTGCAGCTCGCCGCGATGGATCGAGAATTGCGGCCAGGGAAGGCCGGCATGGCGGCCGCGCGGGTCGGCCCAGATCGTCTGGCCGTGGCGGTTGGCGTAGCGCAGCTCGCGGGTCTCGATGGCGGTGGCCGCGAGGGCGGGCTCGAGGCCCAGGCTGCACAGGATGCGCACTACGCCGGCCTGGATGTTGATGCCGACCCCCAGCGGTCGCATCTCCGACACGGCCTCGTACACCTGCACGTCGTGTCCTGCGCGATGCAGACACATGGCTGCGGTCAATCCGCCGATTCCGGCGCCGGCAATGATGATCTTCATGGGTGGCTCGTCAGGTTTCGTCAGGTATCCCGGCTCAGGCCGCGCTGGGCCAGAGCGGCTTCGTAGGCGGCCCAGCGCTCGGCCCGGGTTTCGCTGAGCTCGCGCAGATAGGCCCAGCTGTAGATGCCGCTGTCGTGGCGGTCGTCGAACACGATGCGGATCGCGTAGTGACCGACCGGCTCGACCGAGGCGATCTTCACATGACGGCGGCCGCCGACGATCTTCTTCTGGCTCGGGCCGTGTCCCTGAACTTCGGCGGACGGGCTCTCGACCCGCAGGTACTCGGCGGGGAGCGCGCAGGCATGGCCGTCGGAGAAGTCGATCTCGAGCCGCCCCTCCTCCTTGAAGACCCGCAATTCGACAGGCCACGGCGCTGCGTCCGATTCGTAGTTGCCGCCGTCGGGCACGGCCTTGGGAAATTCGGCCGTCACGGCAGGTCCCGAAGCTGGCGTGCTTCGCTGACCAGCATGATCGGGATGCCGTCGCGGATCGGATAGGCGAGACCGGCCTTGCGGCTGATCAGTTCGCCGGCCGCGGTATCGTATTCCAGCGGGCCGTGCGTCGCGGGACAGACGAGGATCTCGAGCAGCTTGGGATCCACGCCGGCACGGCGGGGGGCTGCGGGTTCGTCCGATGGAGGGCTCATCGTGCGGTGTTTCCCTGATTCTTGTGCCGCTCTTATAGCACGGCGTCCACCGGCCCCCCTAGCCCGCGCCGACGATGCCACAGGTGGGTTTCCCAGCCGGGGGATTTACTATAGGGGGGTATACTATGGCACATCTCCAGAAGAACAAGGCGCAGCTGGTCGCGCGGATCCGCCGGATCGCGGGACAGATGGCGGCCATCGAGAAGGCGATCGAACAGGAGGCGGACTGCTCCGTGGTCCTGCAGCAGGTCGCCGGCGCACGCGGCGCGCTCAACGGCCTGATGGGCGAGCTGATCGAGGATCATGTCCGCGAGCATGTCGCCCGACCCGGGCTCGACGCGGCGGCGCGTGCGGCGGGAGCCGAGGAGCTCATTGCCGTGGTTCGCCGTTACGCGAAGTGAGGGGGACGGCATGATCACGCGGAATATCGAGTCGCCTGAGCACGATCACGTGTTCCTCGGCGAGCGGCACGACGAAAACGCACGGCGCACGCTGTGGGTCGTCGCGCTGACTGCGGTGATGATGGTGGGCGAGATCGCCGCCGGCATCGTCTTCAATTCGATGGCCTTGCTGGCCGACGGCTTCCACATGGCGACCCATGCCGGCGCGCTCGCCGTGGCGGCCGGCGCCTACGCCTTCGCGCGGCGGCATGCCGCCGACCGCCGGTTCACCTTCGGGACCGGCAAGGTGGGCGACCTCTCGGGCTTCGCGTCGGCGGTGATCCTGGCACTGGTCGCGCTGGGGATTGCCACGGAATCCGTCGGGCGCCTGTTCGATCCCACGCCCGTGGCCTTCGGGGAGGCCACTCTCGTCGCTATCCTCGGCCTGGCCGTCAACGTGGCCAGCGTATTCCTCCTGTCGGGCGGACACCGGCATGGACAGGAGCACCACCATCATGACCATGGGCACGAGCACGACCACGCCCATCACGACAACAATCTTCGCTCGGCGTTCGCTCACGTACTGGCCGATGCGCTGACCTCCGTCCTGGCGATCGTCGCCCTTCTGGCCGGCCGCTATCTCGGCTGGGTCTGGCTCGACCCCGTGATGGGCATCGTCGGCGGCATCGTGATCGCCGTCTGGGCGTGGAACCTGCTGCGCGACACGGCCGCCGTGCTGCTCGATGCGAGCGATCCGCATCTTGAAGCCGAGGTGCGCGAACAGGTCGAGGGACCGGGCGACGCGCGCATCACGGATCTGCACATCTGGCGGATCGGCCCTGGTGCCCACGCCGCGATCGTCAGCGTCGCCGGCACCGCCGACCGCGAGGCGATTCGCGAACGCCTCCTGCCGGTGCACGAACTCGCCCATGTGACGATCGAAACCCGATGAGGCATGGTCGGGACAGGTAAACCGCAAACGATCGGGGATCTGGCCATGGACCATGACAGCGAGACCGCCGCCATCCAGGGCGTGGCCTACATGGACGGGCGCTGGATGAAGCTGTCGGAGGCTGCGGTGCCGATTCTCGACCGCGGCTTCGTCCGCTCCGACGCGACCTACGACGTGGCGCATGTCTGGAAGGGCCGCTTCTTCCGGCTCATGGACCATGTCGAGCGCTTCCAGGCGTCGATGGCCGGCCTCCGCATGTCGCTGCCGCTGACGGGCCAGCAGATCGCCGACATCATGATCGAGTGTGCCAGCCGGTCGGGCCTGCGCGACGCCTACGTGCAGGTGACCTGTACCCGCGGGTTGCCGCCGGTGGGCACGCGCGACCCGCGCCTCTGCCGCAACCGTCTCTATGCCTTCGCACAGCCCTTCGTCTGGATCGCCGACGAGGCCCAGCGGCGCGACGGCTTGCGCTTGATCCTGTCGCACACCCAGCGTATCCCGCCGGAATCACTCGACCAGCGGATCAAGAACTTCCACTGGCTCGACCTGACGATGGGAATCTTCGAGGCCTATGACCGCGATGCGACCGTCGCGCTGCTGCCGGCCGCCGATGGCACCGTGACGGAGGGGCCGGGCTTCAACGTCTTCGTCGTCCGCAATGGCACGCTCGCGACGCCGGCGCGCGGCCTGTTCGAGGGCATGACGCGGCGCACGGTGATGGAGATCGCCGAGACGCTCCAGGTGCGGTGCGAAGTCCGGCCCGTGCAGGCGCGCGAAGTGGCCGAGGCAGACGAGATCTTCATCAGCAGCACCGCGGGCGGCATCATGCCGGTCGTGAACTACGAAGGCCGCCCCGTCGGCGACGGCCGGCCCGGCCCGCTGACGCGCCGTATCGAGGAACTCTATTGGGCGCGTCACGAGGAGCCGGCGCTGTCCACGCCGGTGCCCTACGCCGACTGACGTTCAGTTCTTGCGGCTGGGCGGTGTGTCGGACGGATCGCCGAAGGCGTTCATCTCGAGGAAGGCGATCAGCAGCTTGGCGCGGGCCGTCGTGTCAGCGGCTTCCAGCAGCGCCTGCTTCTCGGCTGGACCGAACGGCAGCACCATCGAGAGCGAGGTGACGAGGTTGGCATCGGCCGCCTTGTTCACGGCATCCCAGTCGGTCGAAAGCTGGCGCCCGCGGAAGAAAGCGGCCAGCGCGGCCATCAGCCGATCGCGGTCGAGGTCGACGACGTCGTCGGCATGGTCGAGATCGGCGCGATAAGGCGAGAAGACCGAGGAGACGCGGCGGTAGCCGCCCTGCGCGAGGTCGAGCTCGCGCACGATGTTGAACCGGCAGACGCCGCTCAACACCAGCATCAGCCGCCCGTCCTCGGTCTCGTTGAAGTTGGTGATGCGTCCGGCGCAGCCGACCCGGTGCACCTTGGGTGGACCATCCTCCGTTGGCAGCCCGTCGCCGGCAAAGCCGCCGGGCTGGACTGGCTGCACCATGCCGATCATGCGCGAGCCCGCCAGCGCATCGGAGATCATGGCGAGGTAGCGCGGCTCGAAGATGTTGAGCGGCAGCTTTCCGCCGGGCAGCAGCAGCACGCCCGACAGCGGAAAGATCGGCAGCGTCTCGGGAAGCTGCTCGAAGGTCGGCTCGAACGGATTGCGCACCGGCCTCTGCGAGGAGCGCTCCTCGTCACTCATGAGAAGAGAATGGTCGAAAGCCGCTTGCGGCCGTCGACCGAGATCGGATCCGTGAAGCCCAGCGCCTCGAAGAACTTCAGCAACTGCTGGCGGGCGGCGGCCTCGTTCCAGTTGCGGTCGGCCTTGATCATGGCGAGCAGCTCGTCGACCGCTTCCTGCTTCTGGTTGCCGGCCCAATAGGCCATGGCGAGGTCGAGACGGGCCTGGAAGTCCTTTGGATCGGCTTCTGCCTTGGCCTTGAGGTCGCCGATCGGACCAGCATCCTTGGCCTTCTCAGCCAGGTCGATCGCGGCCTGGGCGGCCACGACGTCGGCGCCGGTGCGTTCCTTGGCCGGGATCTGCTCGAGCAGTTCCTTCGCCTGTTCGACGTCGCCGAGCGAGACCTGGTAGCGGGCAAGGCCGGCCAGGGCGACGACGTTGGTCGGCTCGACACCGAGGATCTCGCTGTAGAGCTGTGCCGCCGTGTCCATGTCGTTCTGCGCGACCGCGGCCTTGGCCTGCTCGAGCAGCTCGGCGAGCTCCGCCGCAGCCGGATCGCCGGCGCCACCTGAGGCCTGGATGAGGCGGGCGACGAACTCCTTCAGCTGGCTTTCGGGAACGGCTCCCATGAACCCGTCGACCGGGCGGCCGCCGAAGAAGGCATAGACGGCCGGGATCGACTGGATGCGCAGCTGCTGGGCCAGCATCTGGTTCTTGTCGATGTCGATCTTGACCAGCTTGACCGCGCCCTTGGCCTCCTTGACGACCTTCTCGATCATCGGCTGGAGCGTCTTGCACGGTCCGCACCACGGCGCCCAGAAATCGACGATCACCGGTACCGTGCGCGAGGCTTCGAGCACGTCCTTGGCGAACTTCGTCTGGTCGCTGTCCTTGATCAGGTCGGCGGGGGCAGCCTGCGGCGCGGCGCCCTGCAGCATCGTTTCCATGGGTCCTCGAGCGGATTTGGGATGTTCGCCCGCAATGTGGCGTCGGCCCCCCTGGGAAGCAAGGGGCCAGCGCGCCTCCGAATCGGGCCCGTTCTAGGGGGCGCGGACCTGATGCTTCATCAACTCGTCACCGAGCCGGCCCGTCAGGAAAAGGCCGCACATCCGGTAGTCGCTGATCAGCGACCAGACCGGCGCCTCGAAGGTGGCGGGCCTGTTCTTCTCGATGAAGAAATGGCCGAACCAGGCCGGCCCGTAGCCGAACACGGGGACGCCCAGCAGCCACCACCAGTTCTGCGACGCGAGTGCCCAGATCAGAAGGGCTGCGGAGGCGATGGTGCCGACATAGTGGACAGCCCGCGTCGAGGGCTTGGCGTGCTCGCGCAGGTAGAAGGGCCAGAACTCGGCATAGGTCCGGAAGCGGGAGGCCATCCGGAGAGACTAGCCCAAAGCGCCGGACTTTTTGAGGGCGTCGATCTCCTCGTCGCTGAAGCCGGTTTCGCGCAGCACCTCTTCATTGTGCTGTCCGACTTCCGGCGGCGGGCCGGCGGTGCGCGGCGTGGCGAAGCCCAGCCGGATCGGCGTGCTGACGGTGCGCGGTATCGCGGGATTGGTCGTGGCGGCGAAGATGCCGGCATGCTCGGCCTGTTCGTCGTCGATCACGTCGGCCAGCCGCCCGATGACTCCGAAGGGGATGCCGGTGCCGGACAGGCGCTTCTCCCAGTCGGCATACAGGCGCGCGGCGAAGACCGGCGCCAGCAGGTCGTGCAGTTCCTGGGCATGGGCGCGCCGCTCCGGCCTCCCGGCGAATCGCGAATCGGCCATCAGGTCGGGCCGCTCGATGATGTCGCAGAACGTGGCCCAGAGCCGGTCGTCCCGAACCATCAGGAGCTGCAGCCAGCGGTCGTCGAGGGTGCGATAGAGGTTGGTCAGCGCATTGCGCGGTCGGTCCGGCGGCGGACGGACCGGCAGCTGCGCGCCGACCAGCGCGCCGGCAGCGGTGGTGCCGTTGGCCCATACGCCGTTGGCATAGAGCGAGGTGCCGACCCAGCCGCCCTTGCCCGTCTGGTCGCGGCGGCGCAAGCCCATCAGGATCGCCGCCACCAGGGTCATGGCGGTGGCGCGGTCACCCTGTGCCGGCAGCGAGACGCCCGGCGGGCCGCCGTCATAGCGCGCCGCGTCGAGAATGCCGGAACGACCGAAATAGGCGGTGATGTCGAAGCCCGGCCGGTCGCGGTCGGGGCCCGTCTCGCCGTAGCCGGTGAGCGAGCAGTAGACGAGGCGCGGGTTGATCGGCTCGATGTCCTCCCAGCGCAGCCGCAGCCGTTCGCGGGCCGGCGGCGGGAAGTTCACGATCATCACGTCGGCCCGCTTCAGCAGCCGTTCGAGGATGGTGCGGGCGCCGTCGGTCTTGAGGTCGAGCGCCAGCGAGCGCTTGTGCCGGCCATCGAGCTGCCATGGGAAGTTCCGGTCGCTCTGCGGATAGCTGGCGTTGCGGAAGCTGTTGCGGTGCGGGTCGCCGTCGACCGGCGGCTCGATCTTGATCACGTCGGCGCCGAAATCGCCCAGCGCCGCGGCGGCGGCCGGGGCGGCGATGAAGGAACTGATGTCGAGGACGGTGAGTCCGGCCAGCGGCAGCGGTTCGTCCGTGGTCATCGAAGTGCCCCGCTGGCCTTGAGGGCCGCCACCTCCTGCTCACTCATGCCGGCCTCGCGCAGCACCTGCTCGCTGTGCTCGCCGAGTTCCGGTGCGGGATGGGCGATGCGCTGGCGGGCGAAGCCGAGGCGAATCGGATCGGCCAGGGTGCGCGGCATGCCGGGAATCGCGGTGTCGACCACGGCGCCGCAGGCCACCGCCTGTTCGTCGTCGGGGACGTCCTGCGGGCGGCTGATGACGCCGAAAGTGACGCTGTGCGCCGCCAGCGCCTCGCGCCAATGCTCGTAGGGCCTTGTCGCGAAGGTGTCGCTCAGGATGCCGGCCAGTTCGCCGGCGCGGGCGCGGCGCTCGGGCTCGGTGGCGAAGCGCGGATCGTCGATCAGGGAGTCGAGGCCCATCGCGCGACAGAGCGGTGCCCAGAGCTTGTCGGCACGCACGATGGTGAGCTGCAGCCAGCGATCGTCGGCCGTGCGGTAGATATTGCCCAGCGCCGACCGCGGCCGGTCGGGCGGGGGCCGGTGTGGCAGGAAGGCGCCGACGAGGGCCGCCTGGGCGATCACGCCGCACGACCAGAGGCCGTTGCCGAGCAGCGACGTGCCGACCCACGAGCCTTCGCCGGTCTTCATGCGGTGGATGAGCGCCATGAGGATGGACGAGACGAGCGCCATCGCCGTCGCGCGATCGCCCTGCGCAGGGCCGGGCACGCCTGGCGGCCCGCCTTCGTAGCGCTGCGCATCGAGCAGGCCCGAACGGGCGAAATAGGCGGTGGCGTCGAAGCCCGGCCGGTCGCGGTCGGGGCCGCTCTCGCCGTAGCCCGTGAGGGACGCGTAGATCAGCTTCGGGTTGACCTGCTTCACGTCGTCGTAGGCGAGCTTGAGCTTGTCGCGCACAGGCGGCGGGAAATTGCAGATCAGGATGTCGGAGACCGCGATCAGCCGGTCGAGGGCCGCGCGGGCGTCGGCCTGCTTGAGGTCCAGCACGATGGAGCGCTTGTTGCGCGAATCCATCTGCCAGGGATAGTTGACCTCGCTTTTCGGATAGTTCGAAGAATCGTGCATGATCCGGCGGTTTGGATCGCCGTCCGGTCCTTCGACCTTGATGACGTCGGCGCCCCAGTCGCCCAGCACGACGGCCGCAGCCGGTGCGGCGATGAATGAGCTGATGTCCAATACGCGCAATCCCGCCAGCGGCAGGGCAGTCTCGGTCATGGATTCTCCCTTTCGCGGCCGATATGGGCGCGACGCTCTGGTCTCCGTCAACACCGCTCGCTAGTTTGATTTCGGCACGCGGTGTGCTTGCCGGAAATTGAGAATGGGAACCCGATCTTGGCCAAGAAGCGCAAACCGAATTTCCTGATCGTGCTGATCGACGACCTCCGCTTCGACGAGCTGGGAATCTGCGGTCATCCCTATATGAAGACGCCGCACATCGACCGGGTCGGCCATGAAGGCGCGATGTTCACCTCGGCGTTCCACACCACGCCGCTCTGCTCGCCCAACCGCGCCTCGATCCTGACGGGCCAGTACGCCAGCCGCCACGGCATCATCGACAACGTGGCGCGCGATGCGCACAGCCACCGCCTGCCGAACTACCACGTGATCCTGCAGCGTCTGGGCTACGAAACCGCCCATATCGGCAAGTGGCACATGGGCAATTCCGGCGGCCCGCGGCCGGGCTACGACAAGTGGGTGAGCTTTCCGGGCCATGGGTCGATCATCGACCCGGTGCTGAACATCGATGGTACGGAGAAGAAATACGAGGGCTACATCACCGACCTGCTGAACGGTCACGCCGTCGACTTCCTGAAGAAGAAGCGCGACAAGCCCTTCGCGCTGTTCTTCGCGCACAAGGCCGTGCACCCCGACGCCTTCCAGGCAGCC
This sequence comes from Rhodospirillaceae bacterium, assembly GCA_009772935.1. Taxonomy (GTDB): domain Bacteria; phylum Pseudomonadota; class Alphaproteobacteria; order Reyranellales; family Reyranellaceae; genus Reyranella. Next base: position 114,152 of record WOUR01000008.1, on the reverse strand, counting down.
GACGGCACGATCGATTTCACCGATGGCGGCTACCGTCCCGCGCCGCGCCACGCCGACCTCTACAAGGGCGAGCACTTCCCGCGCCGGCCGAATGCGCTTCCGGCGGCCGATGTGGTGAAGGACAAGCCGGCCTGGACGGAAGCCCATGCGATGCGGGTCAACGACGCCTCGCGCAAGGTACTGGATGGAATCCTCGCCGGGACCGACGAGGAGATCCGTCTGCGCGCCGCCATGATGGCCTCGGTCGACGAGGGCATGGGCGACATCTTCAAGGTGCTCGAGGAGAACGGTGAACTCGACAACACCTTCATCCTGTTCCTGGGCGACAACGGCTATTTCTTCGGCGAGCACGGGCTCGGTCCGGAGCGGCGCTTTGCCTACGAAGAAGGCATCAAGTCGCCGTTCCTCATCCGCTACCCCGCTTGGTTCAAGCCGGGCACGGTGAACGACGAACTGGTCCTCGCGCTCGACATCGCGCCGACGCTGGTCGACCTCGCGGGCGGCAAGGCGGCCGACTTCAAGACGATGCAGGGTCAGTCGCTGAAGCCCCTCGCAAAGGGCGCCAAGCCAAAGGGCTGGCGCACCTCGTTCATGTGCGAATACTTCAGCGAGAACGCCATGCCGTGGCTCGTGGGCATGAGCTACAAGGCGATCCGCACCAAGCGTCACAAGTACATCCACTGGACGCAGAAATCGCTCGACGGTGTCGCGTGCGACGAACTCTACGACCTGAAGAGCGATCCCTATGAAATGAAAAACCTGATCGGCAAGCGGTCGGAGAAGGGGCTGGTGGCGCGCCTGCGCAAGCAGCTCGCTGCCCTGGTCGCGAAGTCCGTCGGACTCTAGGAGATTGAAAACCATGATCCTGACGAAGCGAAGCCTCCTGGCGGCCGGATTGGCCGTCGTCTCGACCAGGAGCATGGCGCAGGCCTGGCCTTCCAAGCCGATCCGCATGATCGTGCCGCTGGCACCCGGCGCCACGGCCGACATCGTCGCGCGCGTCTTCGCCGAGGAACTGGGCAAGTCTCTGGGACAGACCATCGTGGTCGACAACAAGACCGGCGCAGGCGGGACGATCGCCACCGCCGAGCTGGCCCGCGCCCCGGCCGACGGCTACACGATGGGCCTGGTCTCGCAGGGCACGATGGTGTTCAACATCGGCCTCTACAAGACTCCCGGCTACGATCCGCTGAAGGACCTCGCGATGGTCGCGGTGACCGGCGGGGTCTCCAACGTCCTGATCGTTTCACCCGACAATCCGGCCAGAACCGTGGCCGATCTGCTGGCGCAGGCCCGCGCCAAGCCTGGCGAGCTCACCTACTCGTCGGGCGGCGTCGGCACCAGCCACCACATGTCCGGCGTTCTGCTGGAGTTGCGGACCGGCGTGAAGCTGCAGCATGTGCCCTATCGCGCGACGCCGGCCGGCATCCAGGCCGTCGCCAACGGCGAGGTGGCGATGGGCCTCTTCAACACGCCGACGGTCATCGGCCTGATCAAGGGCGGCAAGCTCAAGGCATTGGCCGTGACCAGCGAGTCGCGCTCCACCCTCCTGCCCGACGCGCCGACGATGATCGAGGCCGGGGTCAAGGAATACGTCGTGAACACCTGGATGGGCTTCGCCGTCCCGGCCGGCGTGCCCGAGCCGGTGATCACGCGGCTCAATGCCGAGATCAACCGCATCGGCCAGTTGCCGCAGGTGCGCGAGAAGATGATGGGCCAGGGCATCGAGATGCTGCCGCCGGGCTCGCCGGCGGCGGCGCAGAAGCTTGTCCGCGACGACCTCGCAGTGTGGCTTCCCATCATCAAGGCCTCGGGCGCGACGGCCGGGTAACGACCGCGGCGACGGGTCGTATCCTTGCCAAAGCGGGGCCTTGCGCGTATCTCCCCCTGTCTTTCAATCAGGGGTGCGCGCACGCAAGGCGCATATAGTCATGGGCTACAGAGTTGCCATCGTCGGCGCGACCGGAAACGTCGGTCGCGAAATGTTGCAGATCCTGGCCGAGAGGAACTTCCCGGCCGATGACGTGGTCGCGCTGGCTTCCTCCCGTTCGGTGGGCCTGAAGGCGTCGTTCGGCGACAAGTCGGTACTCAAGGTCCAGGACCTCGCCAAGTTCGACTTCAAGGGCATCGACATCGTGCTCAGCTCGCCGGGCGCCAAGGTGTCGGCCGAGCACAGCCCGCGCGCCGCCAAGGCCGGCGCCATCGTGGTCGACAACACCTCCTACTGGCGCATGGATCCGGACGTGCCGCTGGTCGTGCCGGAGGTCAATCCGCAGGCGATCGCCGGCTACAAGGGCCGCGGCATCATCGCCAACCCCAACTGCTCCACCATCCAGATGGTGGTGGCGCTGAAGCCGATCCACGAGGCGGCCGGGATCAAGCGCGTCGTCGTGTCGACCTATCAGTCGACGTCGGGCGCGGGCAAGGAAGCCATGGACGAGCTGGTCAGCCAGACCAAGAGCTTCTTCGTCAACCAGACGCTCGACCCGGTGAAGTTCACCAAGAACATCGCCTTCAACGTCATTCCCCAGATCGACGTCTTCATGGATGACGGCTCGACCAAGGAAGAATGGAAGATGGTGGTCGAGACCAAGAAGATCCTTGATCCGAAGATCAAGGTCCACGCGACCTGCGTGCGTGTGCCGACCTTCGTGGGTCACGCCGAGGCGGTGAACCTCGAACTCGAGCGGCCGCTCGACGATGACGAGGCGCGACGCATCCTGGCGGCGGCGCCCGGCGTCCTGGTGGTCGACCAGCGCGAGCCCGGCGGCTACGTGACGCCGAAGGAAGTCACTGGCCAGGACGGTGTGTTCGTGAGCCGCATCCGCTCCGATCCCACGGTCGAGAACGGCCTGGCGATGTGGGTCGTCAGCGACAATCTGCGCAAGGGCGCGGCGCTGAACGCCGTCCAGATCGCCGAGGAGCTGATCAAGGGCTACATCTGATTTCAGCCCGTCGCCTCGACCGAAGCGAGAGTCAGCGAGCGGAGTGAGAGACCTTTTATCTGCGACTTGCCGGCTTCTGGTGGAGAGGAGGTCTCTCCGCTCCGCACTTTCGGTGCTCCGGTCGAGACGACGGATAGTAAGGTGGAAATCGAATGGCGCAGACCTGCAGGTCCGCGCCATTTTCGTTTGTGGGCGGATGCTTGTGGAGGCGCGCTGCGGTAGACTGTGAAGGTGAACGACGCGCCCCACATCCATCCGACGAAGCGTGAATCCGCAGCCTCCGGCGCGCCGACGCCGTTGTTCGGCAGCGTGGCCGACAGCTTCGTCCAGCAACTGCGCCTGGCGTCGCAGGCCCATCGTGCGGGGCGCCTCGACGAAGCGATCTCCTCCTACCTGCGGCTGCTGGCCGTTCGTCCCGACCATGCCGAACTGCACAACAATCTCGGCGTCGCCTTGCGCCTCGCCGGCAAGCTCGAAGCCTCCGTGTCGCATCATCGCCTGTCGCTGGCGGCCGACCCCGGGAATCCGGCCCTGCATTCCAATCTCGGCAACGCGCTGCGCGCCGTGCATCGCCTCGACGAGGCGGTGAAGCATCACTACCGGTCGATTGCGCTCAGCCGCGACTATGCCGAGGGCTTCTTCAACCTGGCGCTCTGCCTGCGCGACCTCGGCCGGCTCGACGAAGCGATCGGTTGCTTCAGCCGGGCGCTGACGATCCATCCCGACAACCGGCGGGCACGCGTCGAGTTCGCGATCACGCTGCTGATGCGCGGTGAGCTCGAGGCGGGCTTCGACGCCTACGAGATCCGCAAGCGCCTGCCCGAGACGCCGACGCCGGACTTCGCCCAGCCGGCCTGGGCAGGAGAGCCGGTGCAGGGCAAGCGCATCCTGCTCTATCCCGAGCAGGGCCTGAGCGACGTGCTGTTGTTCGTGCGCTTCGCCCGCGAGTTGAAGCGGCGTGGCGCCACCGTGCTCGTGCTTTGCCAGGCGCTGCTCAAGGACCTTTTGCGCTCTGCCGACTATATCGACGAGGTCGTGGCCGAGGGCGAGACGGTTCCCGAGTTCGACCTCCATGCGTCCCTGGTCTCGCTGCCGCATCTTTGCCGTGCCGATTTCGCGGCGCTGTCGGCCGAGCCACCCTATCTCAGGGCGCCCGAGGAAAGCCGCATCAAGCTCGGCCGGCTGGAGCGGGCGAAGCTGCGCATCGGCATCTACTGGGCGGCCATGCCGGGCCAGTCCCAGGATCACCAGAGGTCGGTGCCGTTCCAGCACTTCCTGGCGCTCTCGGGCGATCCGGAGCTGTTGTTCTTCAGCCTGCAGGGCGGCCTCCACCAGAAGGACATCCAGGCGTTCGGCGCCGGCGGGCTGGTGCACGATGTCGGCCGCGGCATCTTCGATTTCGCCGAGGCGGCAACCGCCCTGTCGCAGCTCGACCTTCTCATCTCGATCGACGCGCCGGTAGCGCATCTCGCCGCGGCGATGGGCGTGAGGACCTGGGTGCTGCTGCCTGCCACCGCCGACTGGCGCTGGCAGCTCGGCGGCGCCCAGGCGCCCTGGTATCCGTCGGCGCGGATTTTCCAGCAAACGGCTCCCGGGAACTGGAACGACGTATTCGCCGCCGTGCGGCGGGAACTCGACGCGCTGAAGGCAGCCACTCCGGCCTAGATCGAAAGCCGCCGCAGGGAAGCGGCATCGTCGACATCGTCGAGCGTATCGGCGAGCGCCATCGTGACGTGGCGCGGGATCCCGGCCAGCGTGTCGGCTAGAGCCGTTGGCGTCGACCAGCGCACACTAACGAAAAGGGTGAAAGGTAGAGGCCGCACGCGCTTCGCCCCGACCAGCCAGAAGCCGCCGTCGCGTGCGGGGCCGAAGACGAGATCGTGCCGGCTGAGCAATGCGAAGGCCCGCGCGATGTGGGACGGCCGCATCGCCGGGATATCGCTGCCGACGAGAACCAGCGGGCCGGGGGGCAGCGTTGCGAACGGCAGCTTCATGCGCCGGCCAAGACCGCCCTGCCGCTGTGGTTTCCGTTGCGGGACGGGCACGAGATGCCAGGCGGGATGGCGGCGTGCGGTGTCGGGCGTCACCGACAGCCAGACGGTCCAGCGGGGATCGCGCGTCATGCGTCTTATCTGTTCGTCGAGGATGCGGCGATAGAAGCGGGCGGCTTCCCTCATGCCGATCTCCGCCCCGAGCCGGCGCTTCACGCGACCGGCCTCGGGCGCACGGGCGAAGATGACGAGATGGCGCTTCATCTGCCGTATAGACGTCGCAGGGTCCGCGGCGGGACGCCGGCGAAGTAGAGCGTGAGACAGGTCAGGTTTCGCAAAGGACGCAGCAGCCAACCGTCGCGTCGATAGCGTGCCGCCGAGGTGAGCGCGTCGGCGTCGAGGGGAACGAGATTGTCCCGCCCGATGCGGCGCACCAGGTCGACGTCTTCCATGAGTGGCAACGGCCGGAAGCCGCCGACACGCTGGTAATGCGGGCGCGAGATCAGAAGTCCCTGATCGCCATAGGGAAGGCCGAAGGTGCGGCAACGCCAGGCTGCCAGGCGTTCCACCCGTCGGGCGCCGGCTTCCTCCGCATCGAAGCGCAGCCTGAAGTATCCGGCCTTGCCGTCGTCCGACTGGACGAAGCGGGCGATGACCTTGGCGGCGCCGCTCTGCAGTCGCGTGTCGGCATGCAGGAACAGCAGCCAGGGCGCGCGGCCGGCCGCGGCTCCGCTGGCGAGCTGGCCGCCACGTCCCGGTGCTGCCTCCACCACCGCGGCGCCCGACCGTTGCGCGATCGCCACCGTGTCGTCGCGTGAACCGCCGTCGCAGATCGTCGTCGAAAAACCGAGGTCGGGATGGGCGGGAAGCGCTGCCAACGTGCACGCGAGCGACGCGCCGGTGTTCAAAGTCGGAATGACGATGTCGACCGCTGTCGTCACGCGCTGCAGGCGGCCCCGCCCAGGACGCAGAACTTGGCGCAGTGCGGATGGTTGAGGCGTACCTCGCCGGTGCTTTCGGCCAAGGTTTCGCCGAGCTCGAACTGCGGATCGTAGGGCAGCAGCGTACAGGCCACGACCGCGGGCCGTTGTGCGCCCTTGCGCTTCACCACCATACGGGCAGACGCACACATCACGCTGTCTGGCGACTTCTTCAGGATGCCCCAGCAGGCTGTCGTGATCTCCGGCACGTCGACGGTGGGATCCATCTCGGGGAACAGCACCAGCGTCGCCGGATGGTGCGCGTCGATCGGCACGCACAGGCGCGCGAACAATCGGGCGTAACCAGCCCGGACTTCTCCATCGGTCTCGTTCGAGAATTGGCGGCCCGCCACGTGCACGTCGAACCCGGCCTCGGCCAGCCAGACCAGCCCGTCGATGGTCGGCTTCCAGCTTCGAAGGCCACGCTCCTGCTCGTGCAGCGATCTCTCATGGTGATCGACCGAGACGCGGATCGCGAGATTGTCGCGACCATGCCGCGCCAGCAGGTCGAGCAGCGCCGGCTTCATCCTGTGCATCGGCCTCATCGCGTTGGTCAGCACGATGGCCTTCAGGCCGCGCGACAGTACGGCGTCCAGCATCGCCGGCAGGTCGGGATTCATGAATGGCTCGCCGCCCGTGAAGCCGATCAGCTTCGTGCCGTGGCCGTCGCGGTCGATCTCGTCCAGGTAGGCCGCGACCTCGCCGACCGTGAGGTAGGCGAGCCGGTCGTTGCGCGGCGAGGATTCGATGTAGCAGTTCCGGCAGGTGAGGTTGCAGAGCGTGCCGGTGTTGAACCACAGCGTCTCGAGCGCCTTCAGGCCGACATGCGCGCGTGCCTCGCCCTTGGCGGTGATCCTGGCATCTTTGAACTTCGCGGGATCGAGCAGAACGGGCAGCATCAGGAAATCCTGCGCAAGGGAAGGCGGCGGACGCTAGCACAATTCGTGCAATGCAAAGGTGGCCGCGAAAGGGCGGGTTCCGAAACCGTAACTCGCTCACGCCGCCGCGTCTCGACCGCGCCACGGTGCTTCGCTACGGTTCGTCAACGACCCAAGGGGAATTGAATGCTCGACGACAAGGCGCTTGCCACCATCTTCCGCGAGGCCCGCACGCACAATGGCTGGCTCGACAAGCCGGTGACCGACGAGAAACTTCACGAGATCTACGACCTCATGAAGTGGGGGCCGACCTCGGCCAATTGCCAGCCGGCACGCATCGTCTTCGTGCGCACGAAGGAGGGCAAGGAGAGGCTCAAGCCGGCGTTGAGCGCGGGCAATACCGAGAAGACGATGACGGCGCCGGTGACGGCCATCCTCGCCTATGATCCGGAGTTCTTCGAGCACCTGCCACGGATGTTTCCGCACGACCAGACCGCCATCCACTGGTTCAAGGGCAAGCCCTCGGCCGAGCCGACCGCCTTCCGCAACGGCACCCTCCAGGGCGCCTACCTGATCGTCGCGGCCCGCGCGCTGGGCCTCGATTGTGGCGCCATGAGCGGCTTCGACAATGCCAAGGTCGATGCGGCTTTCTTCCCCGATGGCAAGTTCAAGACGAACTTCCTGTGCAACATCGGCTACGGCGATCACTCGAAGGTGTTTGCCCGCAGCCCGCGCTTCGAATTCGACGAGGTCTGCACGCTCGCCTGAGCTTAGAGACCGAGGGCGCGTCCCATCTGCTTCCAGGGCAGCGGCAGGAGCGAGATCAGCGCCGCCAGCCCGAAGCCCAGGATGACGGCGCCGGAGCCGCGGTTGAGCCACAGCAGTCCCGCTCCGGTGAAGCGGCCCCGGAGCGCCACGGCCGCCGTGCAGATGATCGTCCACCAGGCCAGCGCGCCGCAGAAGACGGCGGCGACCAGCAGCGTGGCGTCGGGCAGGCTCGCGCCGACGCCGGCGAGGTTGCGGCCGGCAAAGGCCGCGCCGAAGGCCATCACGGTCAGAGGATTGAACACGGTGATGAAGAAGCTCGAACTGGCATAGTGGAAATGCGTCGAGAATTTGTGCTCGCGGTCGTCGGCGACGGGATCGCCGACATTGCGCGGCCGGTGTCGCATCGTGGTCCAGCCCATGATCACCAGCACGAGACCGCCGATGCCCAGCAACCAGGCCTCCCGCTCGATCACGAACTGCTGAACGAAGGAAAGGCCGAACGCCGCGACGGCGCCGAACACCGCATCGCCGAGCGCCGCGCCGATTCCGGTCATGTATCCCGCCATGGCGCCGACGGTGATGGAGCGCCGCATGCAGAGCACGGCCGCCGGCCCGACCGGCACGGCGATGAGGAAGCCGATCGCAGCGCCTTCGATGGCGAGCGAGAGGGGATTGAAGACGAAGCCCGGCACGGTCATCGCGCGCCTACAGCTTCTCGGCCTTGAAGGCGCGCGGCGGTGCGACCAGCCGGTCCTGCGCCGCCACGAGCTGCAGCTCGCGCTCGCCCATCGCCGCGGTGGCTTCCAGGACCGCGAAGATCGACGAAGCGGCCTTGCCCAGCGCGTCGGCAATATCGTCGCCGGCGGCCCAGTGGGCGGTGAAGAGGGCGGCAACGGCGTCGCCGGTGCCGTTCGGCGCGATTTCGAAGCCGATCATCGGCGTCGCCACCCGCCAGGCCGCGTCGGGCGTCACCGCGACCATCTCGATCGTGTCCGCCGAGGCATCGGCGCGGCGCAGGCTGGTGATGAGTGCGAGTCGCGGCCCCCGTGCTTCTCCCTGGAGCAGGGTGCGTGCGGCCGACAGCGCCTCGCTCATGGTCGAGACGGTCCGGCCGGTCAGGTGTTCGAGCTCGAAATGATTGGGCGTCACCAGATCGGCGGCCGGGATCGCGCGGTCGCGGAAGAAGGCGTCGATGCCCGGCCTGACGTAGATTCCGGTGTCGATGTCGCCCAGGACCGGATCGCAGCACCAGACGACGCGCGGGTTGGCCGCCCGCACGCGGCGTGCGGTATCCAGGATGACGTCGGCCAGCGCCGCGTCGCCCACATAACCGGTCAGCAAGCCATCGCAGCGCGAGAATTGGCCCAGCGCCTCGATGCCCTGCACGATCTCGGCGACCTGCTCTGCCGAGGCCGCACGGCCGCGCCAGGCGCCATAGCCCGTGTGATTCGAGAACTCGACCGTGTTCACCGCCCAGACTTCGTGGCCCAATCGTTGCAGGGGAAAGGCCGCTGCACGATTGCCGACGTAGCCGTAGGCGACATGGCTCTGGAGGGACAGGAAGCGCATGGCCGGCGCCACCTTGCCACAAGGAAGGCCGTCATTATAGTCCGCCGCGTTTTCGGGGAGGCCCAGAGATGTCGAAGTCCGTCCGTCCGCGCCGCAGCGTGCTCTACATGCCCGGCGCCAATACGCGAGCTCTGGAGAAGGCGCGCAGCCTGCCGGCCGATGCGCTGATCTTCGACCTCGAGGACGCCGTGGCGCCCGATGCCAAGGAGGCGGCGCGCGCCAACGTCGTCGCCGCGGCGCAGAGCAAAGCCTATGGCAAGCGCGAGATCGCGATCCGCTGCAATGGGCTCGGCACCCCCTGGGGGGCGGCTGACATCACCGCGATCGCGAAGTCCGGTGCCGATGCGGTGCTGGTGCCGAAGGTTGAGAGCGCGGCCGAGGTGGCCAGCGTCGTCGGCCTGCTCGATGCCGCCGGCGCGCCTCCGTCGATGGCGGTGTGGGCGATGATGGAGACGCCGAAGGGCATCCTGCGCGCCGAAGAGGTGGCAGGCTCGCATCCGCGGCTCACGCTCTTCGTCATGGGCACCAACGATCTGGTGAAGGACATGCGCGCGCGCCATACGCCGATGCGCCTGCCGATGATCACGGCACTGGGGCTCGGCATGCTCGCCGCCCGCGCCCACGGCCTCACCATCCTCGATGGCGTCTACAACGACATCCAGGATGCCGAAGGCTTCCGCGCCGTCTGCCAGCAGGGGCTGGAGATGGGGTTCGATGGCAAGACGCTGATCCATCCGAGCCAGGTCGAGCCCTGCAACGAAGTCTTCGCCCCGTCCGCGGCCGAGCTGGAGATGGCCGGAAAGATCGTGTCAGCCTTCAAGGCGGCGCAGGCCGAAGGCAAGGGCGTTGTCACTGTCGATGGACGCATGATCGAGAATCTGCACGTCGAACAGGCCGAGCGCGCGCTGGCGCTCGCCACCGCGATCAAGGAGCTGCAGGCCGCCCCATGACCAAGAGCACGAGCCCCAACATCATGAGCAAGACCAGCAACGGCAATTTCTTCGAGGATTTCCGCGTCGGGCAGGAATTCCACCATGCCACGCCGCGGACGCTCACCGAGGCCGATGCGGCGCTGAACATCGCGCTCTACGGCTCGCGCTTCGCCATCAACTCGTCCGACGTCTTCGCCCGGGCGGTCGGCCTGCCGCGCGCGCCGCTCGACGACATGCTCGTCTTCCATGTCGTGATCGGCAAGACGGTGCCGGACATCTCGCTGAACGCCGTGGCCAATCTCGGCTACGCCGAGTTCCGCTGGGGCGTGCCGGTCTATCCGGGTGATACGCTGTCGGCGAAGTCGACGGTGCTGGGCCTGCGCGAGAATTCGAACAAGGCGAGCGGCGTCGTCTGGGTGCGCTCCACCGGCGTCAACCAGAACGGCGAGATGGTTCTCGATTACGTGCGCTGGGTGATGGTGCACAAGCGCGACCCTGAGGCGCCGGTGCAGGCCACCACCGTGCCGAAGCCGGCGCCGTCGGTGAAGCCCGAGGATCTCATCGTGCCCGAGGGCCTGGCGCTCGCCGGCTACGACGACAGCGCGGCGGGTTCCTCCCACCGCTGGGAAGACTATGTCCCGGGCGAGCGCATCGACCATGTCAGCGGCATCACCCTCGAGGACTCCGACCACATGTTCTCGACGCGCCTTTACCAGAACACCGCGCGCGTGCATTTCGATGCCTATGCCGGGAAGGACACGCGCTTCGGCCGCCGTCTCGCCTATGGCGGTCACGTCATCTCGCTCATGAGGGCGCTGTCGTTCAACGGGCTGGCCAACGGATTCCGCGTCGCCGCTTTCAACTCGGGCAGCCACGTCGGCCCGACCTTCGGCGGCGACACGATCTACGCCTGGTCGGAGGTGCTCGAGACGGCGGCACTGCCCGGCCGGGACGATGTCGGTGCGTTGCGAGTGAGAAGCATTGCAGCGAAGGATTGCCCGTGCGGCTCATGGCCGGGGAAGGGCGCGGATGGCAAATACCATCCCGCCGTCGTGCTCGATCTCGACTACTGGCTGCTCATGCCGAGGCGCATCGCCTAGAAAGGCGGCTCGGCAGGCGGATTTTCGCTTGCAAATCCGGGGCTTAACACGCGTGCGACGCCGACATTCGTTGACTTGATGCGGCTGCGCGCTAAAAACAGCGCCAGCCGATATTCGGCACTAGAGGTCATCTCGGATGAGCGTCGCCAACCGGCCGGTGCATCGGCCGCTTTCTCCGCATCTGCAGGTCTATCGCCCGCAGCTCACCTCCACACTTTCGATCCTGCATCGCGCGACAGGCATCGCCCTGTCGGTGGGCGTGCTCTACCTCACGGTCTGGGTCGTGTGTGCCTCGGGGAGCTACGAGACCTACGCGAAGTTCCAGGCCTTCAACGGCTCGATCGTCGGCCGCTTCGTGCTCGGCGGCTGGCTGTTCTCCATGTTCTTCCACCTGTTCAACGGCATCCGGCATCTCTTCTGGGATCTCGGGTACGGCTTCGAGATCAAGGACGCCTACCGCAGCGGCTGGATCGTGGTGGCGGTTTCCCTGGTGGCGACGGCGATCTCGTGGATCGTCGGCCTGCGGCTGATCTGAGGAGCGACCCATGAACAGCGATCTGAGGAGCCCCCTCAACCGCGCGCGCGGTCTCGGCTCGGCCAAGAGCGGCGTGCATCATTTCTGGATGCAGCGCCTCACGGCGGTCGCCCTGATCCCGCTCGTGATCTGGTTCGCAGTCTCGCTCGTAATGTTGAGCGGTGCCGACTATGGCATGGCCCGCGCCTGGCTCAGTTCGCCGTTCGTGATGGTGCTGCTGATCCTCACGATCTGCATCGGCCTGTACCATGGCCAGCTCGGCATCCAGGTCGTGATCGAGGACTACGTGCACAATGAGGGCGTCAAGCTGGCGCTGATCGTGGCGGTCAAGTTCATCGCGGTATTCTTCGGGCTGGCGGCGATCGTGGCCAGCATGCGTATCGGATTCGGAGGCTAAGTCATGGCCGAGGCGAGCACCGGCAACAGCAACCCGCCCGTCGCGGGAACCGTCAACATCGGCAACACCGCCTACAAGGTGATCGATCACGAATATGACGTGGTCGTCGTCGGCGCCGGCGGTGCCGGGCTTCGCGCGACCTTCGGCATGGCCAACAAGGGCTTCAAGACGGCCTGCATCACCAAGGTATTTCCGACCCGCAGCCACACCGTCGCGGCGCAGGGCGGGATTTCCGCGGCGCTGGGCAACATGGGCCCGGACGACTGGCGCTGGCACATGTACGACACGGTCAAGGGCTCCGACTGGCTCGGCGACCAGGACGCGATCGAATACATGTGCCGCGACGGCATCGGCGCGATCATCGAGCTCGAACACTACGGCGTGCCGTTCAGCCGCACGCCCGAGGGCAAGATCTACCAGCGCCCGTTCGGCGGCATGACGACGGAATTCGGCAAGGGCATCGCCCAGCGCACCTGCGCTGCCGCCGACCGTACCGGTCATGCGATCCTGCACACGCTCTACCAGCAGTCGCTGCGCAATCACGCCGAGTTCTTCATCGAGTATTTCGCCCTCGATCTGATCATGGATGAAGGCGTCTGCCGTGGCGTCATGGCCTGGAACCTCGACGACGGCACCATCCATCGCTTCCGTGCCCACAAGGTGGTGCTGGCGACCGGCGGCTACGGCCGCGTCTACCAGACGGCGACCTCGGCCCACACCTGCACCGGTGACGGCGGCGCCATGGCGCTGCGCGCCGGCCTGCCGCTGCAGGACCTCGAGTTCGTGCAGTTCCATCCGACCGGCGTGTTCGGCGCGGGCTGCCTCATCACCGAGGGCGTGCGCGGCGAGGGCGGGTACGTCACCAATGCGAGCGGCGAGCGTTTCATGGAGCGCTATGCGCCGTCGGCCAAGGACCTCGCCTCGCGCGACGTCGTCAGCCGCTCGATGACCATCGAAATCCGCGAAGGCCGTGGCTGCGGCCCCAACAAGGACTACATCGAGCTGCATGTCGAGCATCTCGACCCGAAGATCATCCACGAGCGCCTGCCGGGCATCGCCGAGACCGCGCGCATCTTCGCCGGCGTCGACGTGACCCGCCAGCCGATCCCGATCCTGCCGACCTGCCACTACAACATGGGCGGCATCCCGGCGAACTATCACTGCGAAGTGATGACGGTGAAGGACGGCAATCCCAACACCGTCGTTCCCGGCCTGATGGCGCTGGGCGAGGCCGCCTCGATCGGCGTCCACGGCGCCAACCGCCTCGGCTCCAACTCGCTGCTCGAGCTGGTCGTGTTCGGCCGCTCCGCCGCCGCCCGCGTCGCCGAGCAGATGACGCCGGGCCAGCCGCACAAGGACATGCCGCGCGCCGGCGAGGAGGCAATCGCCCGCCTCGACAAGGCCCGTCACGCCAACGGCGGCACGCCGACCGCCCAGCTGCGCGCCATGATGCAGAGGACCATGCAGAACGACTGCGCGGTGTTCCGCACGACCAAGACCCTCGAAGAGGGTTGCGTGAACATGGACAAGGTGTTCGCCGGCAAGGACGACATCCGCGTCAAGGACCGCTCGATGATCTGGAACTCCGATCTCATGGAGACGCTGGAGTTCGAGAACCTGATCCTCCAGGCGCAGGGCACGATCCGCTCGGCCGCCAACCGCAAGGAAAGCCGCGGCGCTCATGCCCATGAGGACTTCCCGGATCGCAACGACAAGGACTGGCTGAAGCACACGGTTGTCTGGGTCGACGAGAAGACCGGCAAGACCCGCATCGACTACCGTCCGGTCAACCTGCAGCCGATGAGCAACGACGTCCAGTCGTTCCCGCCAAAAGCCCGCGTGTACTAACCGCCCGCGTGTACTGAGTTCGAGAGGACCAAATGGCCGAGTTCACTCTTCCCGCCAATTCCAAGGTCGGCGTCGGTCAGACCTACGCAGCTCCGGCGGGCGCCAAGAACATCCGTAAGTTCAAGGTCTATCGCTGGACCCCGGAAGACGGAAAGAACCCGTCCGTCGACACCTACGAAGTCGACATGGACACGTGCGGACCGATGGTCCTGGACGCGCTGATCAAGATCAAGAACGAGATGGACAGCTCGCTCACCTTCCGGCGCTCCTGCCGCGAGGGTGTGTGCGGCTCATGTGCCATGAACATCGACGGCACCAACACGCTGGCCTGCACCAAGTTCATCGACGAGGTGAAGGGCGACATCAAGATCTACCCGCTGCCGCACATGCCGGTGGTGCGCGACCTGGTGCCCGACCTCAACGTGCCCTACGCCCAGCTGACCTCGATCGAACCGTGGCTGAAGTCGACCACCCAGCCGCCGACGCGCGAGCGCCTGCAGTCGCCGGAGGAGCGCGCCAAGCTCGATGGCCTGTGGGAGTGCATCCTGTGCTTCTGCTGCTCGACCTCGTGCCCCAGCTACTGGTGGAACGGCGATCGCTATCTGGGGCCCGCCATCCTGCTGCAGGCCTATCGCTGGATTGCCGACAGCCGCGACGAAGCCAAGGGCGAGCGCCTCGACAATCTCGAGGATCCGTTCCGGCTCTATCGCTGCCACACGATCATGAACTGCACCAAGACCTGCCCCAAGAGCCTCAATCCGGCCAAGGCGATCGCCGAAATCAAGAAGCTTATGGTCGAACGCACGATCTAGGCGGCTCGTCTTTTGCTATGCTGAAGCCACCGGGGACAAACAGGGGGCTTCAGCAATGTCATTCAAATCCATCACCGTAACGGCCGCGCTCGCCGGCATGGCGGCGCTCGCCGCCGGTCCGGCTTCGGCCGGCCAGACCTTCGATGCGGTCAAGGCCAAGGGCTTCGTCCAGTGTGCGGTGAACACCGGCCTGGCGGGCTTCTCCTTCGCCGACAGCCAGGGCAAGTGGACCGGCCTCGACGTTGATCTCTGCAAGGCGATCGCCGCGGCGATGTTCGGCGATGCCGAGAAGGTGAAGTTCACCCCGACCACCGCCCAGCAGCGCTTCGTCGCCCTGCAGTCGGGCGAGGTCGACGTCATCACCCGCAACGCGACGCAGACGCTGCTGCGCGACACTTCGCTCGGCTTCAACATCGCGGGCGTCAATTTCTACGACGGCCAGGGCTTCATCGTGCCGGCCAAGAGCAACATCAAGAGTTCGAAGGAACTCAACGGCGCCACGGTCTGCGTGCAGCCCGGCACCACCACCGAGCTCAACCTCGCGGATTATTTCCGCAAGCACAAGATGACCTTCAAGCCGGTGCTGATCGAGAAGCTCGACGAGCTCCTGCAGGCCTATGCCGCCGGCCGCTGCGACACCTACACGACCGACGCCTCGGGCCTCGCCGCGGTGCGTGCCGGCCAGCTCGCGGGCAAGGGCGAGCATGTCATCCTGCCCGAGCGCATCTCCAAGGAACCGCTCGGCCCGATCGTGCGCCACGGCGACGACCAGTGGTTCGATCTCGTGAAGTGGACGCTGATGGGCATGATCGAGGCCGAGGAGATGGGCATCACCTCGAAGAACGTCGACGAGATGCTGAAGAGCGACGATCCCGCCGTGAAGCGCTTCCTCGGCGTGACGCCGGGCTTCGGCAAGGCCACGGGCGTCGACGAGAAATGGATGTACAACGTCATCAAGCAGGTCGGGAACTACGGCGAGAGCTATGACCGCAACGTCGGTCCGGCCACGCCGCTGAAGCTCGAGCGCGGCCAGAACGCGCTTTGGACCAACGGCGGCCTGATGTACGCGATCCCGTTCCGCTGAGGGTCGAACTCTTCCCCTTTGCGGACTGCGCAAAGGGGAAGTGCCCTCGTCTTAGGGCGATGGGGTCATGACCCCTCCGTCGCGTAGGACGCGGCGCCTCCCCCTCTGAATGGAGAGGTAGTTCAGGGCGTGAGATCGAACCGCATCTTCTTGATGCGGCCGGTCGAGACCTCCAGCGCGACGATCCTGCCGTCGCGGTCGCGGACCAGGTGGGCGAGCTGGGTGGCCTTGATCCAGCTGCCAGGCGATTCCACCTCGACCGTCTCGCCATCGAGGCCGCGCACGATCCACGGCGCGCCGCCCGAGATCAGCGGTCCGCCGACGTGCATCGTCCAGTCCTTACCGTCGCGGGCGATGCGCCAGACGGCGGCGCAGTCGGACGAGACGTAGGTGCCGGCGAGGTCGGCGGGCACCGCGGCGCGCTTGCCCACTTTGTTGAACGTCATGATGCGGCCCGCACCGAGATCGACCTTCAGCGTGCCCTTCGGGCCGGGTTTCAAGGCGAACTCGAAGGAGCCGCGCTCGGCCGCCAGCCAGCCGCCGGCGCGACGGCCCAGCGCGAAGGGCAGGCCGTTCTGTGTCACGGTGGCTTCACCATTGTGCCACGCCAGGTCGAACAGCGACGGCTCGGCGGCATTGAACCAGGACCCGGCGAGCGACTTGATCTCGGCCGCCGTGATCGGGGCCAGCGCGGGTTTCATCCGCCTGTCGCCCTCGAGGGCGAGCGCAGCGATTGTGCGGGCACGTCGCCATGGATCGATGCTACCCAGGTTCGCGATCACCACGATCGTGAGACCGGCCTTGGGCACGCGCAGGAATTCCGTGCGGAAGCCCGGCCACAGGCCGCCATGGCCGACCGTCTGCAGGCCGCGCAGCTCCTCGACGGCAACGCCGCGGCGGTAGTTGTTGGCGTGGCCGCCGGTGAGGCCGGCGAGGGCAGTGAGCTGCGCGGGGATCGTCTTGCCCAGGACCGGCTTGTCGAAATGCTGGCTCCAGATCAGCAGGTCCTCGACGGTCGAGGTGAGGCCGCCTTCGCCGCCCTGCGGATAGGCGTGGGTGGCGCGGCGGAAGCCTTGTTCGCGGTCGCCGAGATAGCCGGTGGCGAGGTTGGGGATCACCGCATCGATCTCGGCCACGAGCGACGTGTGCGCCATGCCGAGCGGCTTGAAGATCCGTTCGGCCAGCACCTCGCCCAGCTTCTTCTTGGCCAGCTTCTCGACGATCAGTCCCAGCAGCAGGAAGTTGGTGTTGCTGTAGAGGAAGCGGCTGCCGGCTGAGAAGTTGAGATGGCGGTTGCGCGTGCAGGCGTCGAACAGGTCTTCGGGCCGGGCCGGCTTGTCCAGTCCATGGCCGCCCAGCCGCAGCAGCTCGAGGAAGTCGGGCAGGCCGCTCGAGTTGCGCATCATCTGGTCGATCGTGACCGGCAGCGGCGGCAGCTCCGGCAGGTATTTGTGCGGCGGATCGGAAAGCCTGAGTTTGCCCTCGGCCGCCAGCATCAGAGCCGCCGTCACGGTGAACTGTTTGCTTACGGAGGCGATGCGAAAGCGCGTGTCGGGACGGATCGGGACGCCGAGCTCGATGCTCGCCAGGCCGAAGCCCTTGCAGAACTCGATCTCGCCATCGCGCATCACGCCGACGACGGCACCCGGCGACCCGGGCTTGGTGTAAGGGGCAAACAACGCGTTGACGCGGCGCTCGAAGACGGTGGATTCGATGGCTTTCGACATGCAGGCCAGTCAATCGAAGCGGCTCGCCCTTGTAAAGGCGAGCCGCTAGGGTCGCGGCAAATACCGGAGGGAATGCGCGCGATGGACCGTCAGTTCGTGAAGATCGAGAAAGGGCTGGGGCCGCAGGGACGCATCGCCGTCGTGCGTTTCGACCGCGGTGACAACATCAATGCGTTGAGCCAGCAGGCGATGCGCGAGCTGCGCGACGTGCCGCGCGAATTCGAGGACGATCTCGAGACCTCGGTCGTGATCCTGACGGGTTCGGCGAAAGCGTTCTCAGCCGGCTTCGACCTCAAGGACGGCGACGGTCGTGCCCGCGACGGCCTGCCGATCGGCGAGCGCATCCATCGCCAGCGGCTGGGGCCGAAGATGTGCAAGGCGTGGCAGGACATGGAGCAGGTGACGATCGCCGCCGTCGAGGGCCATTGCATCGGCGGCGGCGCGGCATTGGTCGTGTCGCTCGACTTCCGCACCTGCGGCCGCTCGGCCCATTTCCGAATTCCCGAGATCGAGCTCGGTATGAACATGAGCTGGGGCTCGATCCCGCGCATGCTGGCGCTGATGGGCCCGGCCCGCACCAAGCAGGCAGTGATCCTGGCGTCCGACCGGATCGGCGCGGCGCAGGCGCTGGACTGGGGCCTCGTCGAGACCGTCGTGGACGACGGTCAGGCGCTCGCCGCGTCGATGGCCTTCGCCGAGCGCATCGCGCAGCAGCCGCCGATTCCCGTGCGCATGACCAAGACCACGGTCAATCGTCTGGCCCATGCGCTCGACGATCTCGGCAGCCACATGGACGCCGACCAGAACGTGCTGACGGGTCTTACCGAGGACTACAAGGAAGGCACTGCGGCGTTCCGCGAGAAGCGCAAGCCGTCGTTCAAGGGGCGTTAAGCAGGGGGCGCCCCCAGCGCTCATAACTTCCGCGTCGGTAGCTGGTCGACGATGGCCTGACGGGCGGAGTCGTCGAGCATGGCCCAGCGGCCGATCTCGTCGATCGTGCGCCGGCAGCCGAGGCACAGGGCGCTCTTCTGGTCGAGCTTGCAGATGCCGATGCAGGGCGACATCACGCGCCGCACCGCGGATGTTGGCGGCGACGTCATGGCGCCGTCAGGGCTTCTTGCCGAGTTCCGCGAGCTGGCTCTGCAACTCGTCGAGCTTGCGCTTCAGGTCGTCGATCGCCGCGTCACCCGAGGGCGCCGCAGTCTCGGCAGGCTTGGCCGGTTCGTGGCCGTTGGCGGGCGCCGGCGGGGAGGCCTGTCCGCCGGGGGACGTACTGCCGGGTGCGGTGCCGAACGGATTGAACATACGCATGGCGTTCTCGAACATCGCCATGTTCTGCTTGCCCATCGACTCGAACTGTTGGAACGGATTGAAGCCGAAGGCATTCTGCATGTAGCGCCGCATCTGGTCCTGGTTGCGCGCGAACTGCGTCATCGACATTTCGAGATACTGCGGCACCACGCCCTGCAGGCTGTCGCCGTAGAAGGAGATGAGCTGCCGCAGGAAAGGGATCGGCAGCAGCGTCTGGCCGCCCTTGCTCTCTTCCTCGAAGATGATCTGCGTCAGCACCGAGCGCGTGATCTCGTCGCCGGTCTTGGCGTCGTAGACGACGAAGTCGGTCTTGTCCTTCACCATCTGGGAAAGATGATCGAGCGTCACATAGGCCGAGGTCGCGGTGTTGTAGAGCCGTCTGTTCGCGTACTTCTTGATCACCACCGGCGCCGCCTTCGGTCCGCCGTCGGGTACTGCCTGGTCGGCCATTACGCTTCGCTCCTCTAGCTCCCGCGCGCCGTGAACGCTCGTTTACTCAGGGACCGGCACCTTAGCGCCGATGCCGCAGTGCGACAAGGCAACCTTCGCCGATGGAAGCAGCGTTGGCGCGGCTATGCGTTATAGTGAGTGCATGGTCTCCGGAAACGACGACAAGACGGCCGGTACAACCGACTCCGGCGCCGAGTTCGACAGGCTGGCACGGCGCTATCTCGATCTGTGGCAGGCCCAGCTGGCCGGGCTCGCGTCGGATCAGGCGGTCACCGAGCAGATCGCACGCCTGTTCGCGGCCGCGAATTCCCAGGTCGCCTCGGCATTGCAGGTTGCACAGGGAGCGTCCCATGCAGACACGACTAGGTCCCCGTCCGCTGCCGCTCCATCTGGGAACGGCGCTGATGACGTGGGCGAGCTCCGAAAGCGCGTGGAGTCTCTTGAAGCAAGGCTCGCCGACCTCGAAGCCCGACTCCGCGGTTCCTGAATCGCTCACGAGTTTGCTGCCGGAGATCGTCGCCCTCGAAGCCAAGGCGGGTCCCGGGCAGTTCGAACAGGCGCTGCAGCGCGAGATCCGTCGGCGCCAGATCCGGCTGGCAGACGGTGTCCTCGCCTATCAACGCAACGACTTCCAGCGCGAGCTGGACGAGCCGCCTGCCGTCTGGCGCGAAGGCAATACGCGCCTGCTCGACTACGGCGCCACCCATCGCGCCGCGCGGAAGCGCGGCACGCGTGCCGTGCTCGTCGTGCCCTCGCTCATAAACCGCTGGGAAGTGCTCGATCTCACGGAAGAGAAGAGCCTGTTGCGCGCGATGGCGGGGCAGGGACTAAGACCCTATCTCGTCGATTGGGGGGCGCCCGAGGGCGAGGAACGCGGCTTCGACACCACGGCTTACGTGGCGCGGCTCGAGCGGGCGTTGGGTTACGTGGCCAAGCGGGCCCGCCGGGCGCCGGCGGTCCTGGGCTACTGCATGGGCGGCACGCTCGCCGTGGCTCTGGCCGCGCGCAAGCCGCGGCGCGTCGCCGGCCTGGCGCTGATGGCGGCGCCCTGGGATTTCCACGCCGATCGCACCGGCCAGGCCTTTCTCCTCTCGACCGGCCCGCTGCTCGCGCAAGTGGCGGATCGCGTGGGCGAATTGCCGGTCGACATCCTGCAGACCCTGTTCTGGTCGCTCGATCCCTGGCTTTCGGTGAAGAAGTTCGGGCGCTTCGTGGGACTGGATCCCAAGGGCGAGAGCGCGAAGGAGTTCGTCCTGCTGGAAGACTGGCTGAACGGCGGCGCACCGCTTGCCGGTCCGACGGCGCGCGAATGCCTCGTCGGTTGGTACGGCGACAATACGCCGGGCCGCGGCCAGTGGGTCGTCGCGGGGCGGCGCATCGTGCCCGCGAAGATCAAGGTGCCGTCGCTGGTCATGATCCCCTCGGGCGACCGCATCGTGCCGCCGCTGTCCGCCGCGGCGCTGGCCGACCCGAAGAAGGGCCTGAAGAACGTCCAACGGATCGACCTGCCGCTCGGCCATATCGGTATGGTGGTGAGCGGCCGCGCCCGCGAGCTCTGCTGGACGCCGCTGATCGACTGGCTGGGGGCGCTTCCCTCGCGGCGAGCCCGTGTCGCCGCCGGCTAGGTCGCCCGTCGACTGGCGGGTGCCGGTGATCTGGGCGGCGCTGCTCACCGTCTCGGTGTTCGCACATGCCCATGTCGAGATGGCCAACGAGACGGCGCGCGGCGTGCCGATGACCTACGGCGCCGCCTTGGCGATCCAGGTTTCCAGCCATCTGGTCGTCGCGGCCCTGCTGCCCGCGATCTACTGGCTGCACCGGCGCTGGCCGATCCCCGGCCATCGACGCAATCTCCTGATCCACATCGCGGCGGTGGTGCCGTTCAGCGTCGCCCACACGCTGGGCATGGCCGCGCTCAGGTTCCTGTGGTTCGGCGGCATCGTCGGCGTGCCGCACAGCTTTCCGCTCACCCTCGACCGGATGCTCTACGAATTCGCGAAGGACATCATCGCCTACGCCCTCCTGAGCGCCGGCGCCGTGGCGCTGCGCCATTATCTGGCGCGGCCGGCTCCAGCGGTGGCCGCCGAGCCAGCCGTGGTGCCGCTGCCGCCCGCCGGATCCTTGCCCGAGCGCTTCGCCGTGCGCCGCAAGGGCCGCGAGATCATGGTCGAGGTTGCCGACATCGACTGGATCGAGGCCTCGGGCAATTACGCCGTGCTGCATGTCGGCGACGAGACCTTCGAGATCCGCTCCTCGCTCACGAAGCTGGAAGGCGAGCTCGATCCGAAACGGTTCGTGCGCGTGCACAAATCGCACCTCGTCAACATCGCCCGGGTCGTCGAGGTGACGCCCTGGGTGAGCGGCGACTGGCGCATCCGCCTGCAGGGCGGCGCCGAAGTGAACCTAAGCCGGCGCTATCGCCAGCGTTTCGAGGCCCTGGCGCCCGTCCGGGCCTGACCGGACGCCCCATGGGGCTTGCCGGTCGTCCCACAGGACGCGCCGGTCGTCACAAAACGGCCCGGACTCAACGGCTTGCAGGGTAGGTCGAGGGTATCCGCCACCCGGAACCTCGCCATGCACCCTGCAGCCTTCGCCCCCCGCCGCGCCGATCTCGACTGGCTCCGCGTCCTCGCCTTCGGCCTGCTGATTTTCTACCACGCCGGCATGGCCTGGTCGGGCTGGAGCTGGCACGTCACCAGCCCCGACAGCCTCGAAGGGCTGCGTGAGGCGATGCGGTTCCTGAACCGCTGGCGCATGCCGCTGATCTTCCTGGTCTCGGGCGCGGCGATCATGCTGGCGCTGGGCGATCGCACGCCGGGAGCCTTCGTCCGCGACCGGCTGAAGCGCCTGGCGTTGCCGCTGGCCTTCGGCATGGTCGTGATCGTGCCGCCGCAGGTCTATCTGGAACGCCTCTACCGCGGTCAGTTCACCGGCTCGTTCCTGCAATGGCTGCCGCACGCCTTCGACGGCGTCTACCCGCAGGGGAACCTGAGCTGGCATCACCTCTGGTTCGTGGCCTACGTCCTCGTGCTGACGCTGGTGCTGCTGCCGGTCTTCCTGTGGGCGCGGTCGGCATCGGGACAGGCGGCCATTGGAGGGGCTGGCCGGATCGCGGCCCGCTTCGGCCTGCAGTGGCTGATGACCCTGCCGCTTGCCGCCTCGACCCTCTGGCTGGCGCCGATCTCCTGGAACGTGAACGGGCTGGTCGGCGACTGGCACGGCCTCGTCTCCTATGGCGCGCTGCTTCTTTATGGCGCCTTCCTCTTCGGATCGTCCGAGCTTCTGACGGCGCTGGAGCGCCAGCGCTTCTTCTCGCTGGCCGTCGGGCTCGTCGCGTACGCGATCCTCTACACCGGCTTCTTCGCGGGCACCGTCCGGGCGACCATTCCGCCTGAGGTGCGGCCGGTCTTCGCGCTGCTGTCGGCGGTCAATGTCATGGCCTGGCTGTTCGCCATCATCGGCTTCGCGCACCGCCACCTGACCCGGCGGCCGGCCTTCCTCTCGGAAGCGACCGAGGCGGTTTATCCCTTTTACCTCATCCACCAGACCGTAACGGTGATTGCCGTCTGGGCACTGCTGCGGATCGGTGCGCCGCCTCTCCTGGGATTCGTCGCCGCGGTGATCGCGACGTCTGCCGGGGCTTGGCTGATTTACGCAGGCCTGGTGCGGCCGTGGCGCTGGATACGGCCGCTGTTCGGAATGAAGGCGTCCCCTCCAGGCGAGCGGCGGTCCTTGCCCCGCCGCGCGGCAGGCCTATAAATATCCGCAAGGGCGGCCTGCCAAGGAGGATTTCATGACGGACATCGTTATCGCGAGTGCTGCGCGCACGCCAATCGGCTCGTTCAACGGTGCGTTCGGCGCCGTGCCGGCACACGACCTCGGCAAGGTCGCCATCAAGGGCGCCCTAGAGCGCGCCAATGTGAAGCCCGAGGAAGTCGACGAAGTCATCATGGGCCAGATCCTGACCGGCGGTCAGGGCCAGAACCCGGCGCGCCAGGCGGCCGTCAACTCGGGCATCCCGGTCGAGAAGACCGCGCTCGGCATCAACCAGCTCTGCGGCTCCGGCCTGCGCGCCGTCGCCTTCGGCTGGCAGGCGATCCGCAACGGCGACGCCAGCATCATGGTGGTCGGCGGCCAGGAGAGCATGAGCCAGGCGCCGCACGCCGCGCACATGCGCGACGGCACCAAGATGGGCGAGTTCAAGATGCTCGACACCATGCTGAAGGACGGTCTGTGGGATGCGTTCCACGGCTATCACATGGGCAACACCGCCGAGAACGTCGCGCAGAAGTTCCAGATCACGCGCGCCGAACAGGATGCGTTCGCCGTGTCGTCGCAGAACAAGGCCGAGGCGGCGCAGAAGTCCGGCCGCTTCAAGGACGAGATCGTCCCGGTAACGGTGAAGACGCGCAAGGGCGAGGTCGTCGTCGACACCGACGAGTTCCCGCGTCACGGCACGACGATCGAGGCGCTGGGCAAGTTGCGTCCGGCCTTCACCAAGGAAGGCGGCTCGGTCACTGCCGGCAACGCCTCGGGCATCAACGACGGCGCCGCGGCGCTGGTGTTGATGAGCGCCGACGAGGCCAAGAAGCGCGGCATCACCCCGCTCGCCAAGATCGTGTCGTGGGCGACCACGGGCGTCGATCCGTCGATCATGGGCATCGGCCCGGTGACGGCCTCGCAGGCGGCGCTGAAGAAGGCCGGTTGGACGGTCAAGGATCTCGACCTGGTCGAAGCCAACGAGGCCTTCGCCGCCCAGGCGGTCGCCGTCGGCAAGCAGCTCGGCCTCGACGAGACGAAGCTCAACGTCAATGGCGGCGCCATCGCGCTCGGCCATCCGATCGGCGCCTCGGGCGCGCGTGTCCTGACCACGCTGCTCTATGAGATGCAGAAGCGCGACGCCAAGAAGGGTCTCGCCACCCTGTGCATCGGCGGCGGCATGGGCATCGCCATGTGCGTCCAGCGCGACTGATCTTCGCTCGACGCTTCGAAGTTCAAACGCCCGAAGGAGCGATCCTTCGGGCGTTTTCTCTTGAAGGTCCTCACCCTGAGGAGCATCGCCCCTCGAGTACCTCGGGGTAAACTCCACGATGTGTCTCGAAGGGTGGGAACGCGCACCTTGCCTGTTGCCCATCCTTCGAGACGCACGCCTCCGGCGTGCTCCTCAGGATGAGGGGAGGCCGAACTTTATGCGGCGAGAAACTCTACGGATTGTAGTAGCTGCCGACCTGCGTGCCCTGTCTGACGAGACGTCGTCCGTCCTCCTGGGAAAGCCACAGGAGCTCGGCATCGTTGGTTCCCTTGGGTTGCGCCAGCAGGAAGCGCGTCTCGCCCGCCACGACGGTGATGATCACCTCGGTGCTCTCGCTGCTGCCGAAGGCCCGCAGATCGTAGGGATTGGGCGGCAGGTCGAGGCGCATCCAGGTCGAGCCCGTCAGCCCGCCCACGGGATGGCGGCTCATGGAGATCGGGATGCTCGGCGCATCCGGCGGGGCAGTGTCGCGCACGATGTAGAGGGCCGCCAGACCGTCCTTCGCAACGGGGAACGAGTTCGTGCCGTAGGCCTGGTACCAGGACGACTGCGTATTCTGGCAAGCGGACAGGGAAAGCGCCAGCAACGCGGCGCCCAGTAACTTCATCATGCAACGACCTCCGGCGGCAAAGTCCGACGGACCGGCCTGCGGGTCAAGCCTCAGGCTGTCGCTGCTGCCGGCAGCACCCGCAGGCGCGCCAACGGTGACAGGACGATGACGAGGGTCGACAGCACGAATGCCCCGGCAACCAACAGCAGGGCCGCATGCAGTCCGGCGTGAGCCGCTACGAAGCCGCCGGCCAGGGCGCCGAGTGGGCGGACGCCGTAGATCGCGGTCTGCACCGTGGCATTGACCCGGCCCATCAGCGGCGAGGGCGTCACGAGCTGGCGGACCGTCGTCTGGCAGATCGCCCACAGCATCGGGCCGAAGCCAACGAGGAAGTAGCCGGCGGCCGCGAGGACGAAGCCGCTGCCCGAAGGAGCCGCCAGGAACAGGATCGCGGCGACGATCGAGACAGCCGGCCCGAAGATCAGGGTCACGAGCGGCGGCAGCCGCCGGGCGCTGACCGGCGCCACCAGCGCGCCCAGGATCAGCCCGGCGCCGTAGGTCGATTGGGCGAAACCCATATGCGCCGGGTCGAGGCCGAGCGGGCCCAGCGCCAGCGGTGCCCAGATGGTGAGCAGGGCGAAGAAGGCGAAGTTCCAGAAGACCGCGCAGAGGCTGATGCCACGCAACAGCTCGTTGCGGACCACGAAGGCGGCCCCGATCCGGATGGCGCTGGCGAGGGTAGGACGCTCGGCATCCGTCGTCGGCGCCGTCCCTTCCGGCAACGCGCGCACGCAGAGCAGGGCCAGGCCTGCCCCGAGGGCTGCCAGCGCATAGCCCCAGGTCGGCGACAGGTGTTGGGCGAGCAGGCCGGCCACGAACGGAGCGGCGAGACTGACGACGGCACGCGCCAGTTCGAGGCGTGCATTGGAGCGCGGCAGGTCGCCAGGCGCTACCAGGCTCGGCAGCAGCGAGACCGAGGTCAGGACATAGACCACGGTGCCCGACGCGCCGGCGATGGCGGCGAGACCCAGCAGGACGACCTGGCCCGTGGCCGCCGCCGCGACGGCGGCGAGCGAGGCGATCAGGCCGAGCGCCAGCGCGAGGATGAGCATGCGACGGCGCGGCATGCGGTCGATCCAGGCGCCGGCGGGCAGGGAGACCAGCAGCCAGGCGGCGCTCTGCGCGGCGACCAGCAGGCCGAGCAGGTCGGGACCGGCGCCCAGGACGAGGGTGGCGGTCAGGGGGAGCGTGGCCAGCGCCATCTGGTCGGCGGCATGGGTCCCGGCGGCGGCGCCGAGCAGGGCGGTGAAGGGCTTCATGCCCTCGCTTCTAGAGGCGAGGCGCTGACCTTCTCTATCCGGCGGCGTCGTTCAATTCGAACTTCGGGGCGACGTCAATCTGACGCTTGCCCGTGACGGGGGAGAACCGGCTAGACTGCAGAGGCGGAATCTCCAGGGAGGAAAAAATGGCCGGACGGGTAGCAGTCGTGACGGGTGGAACACGTGGCATCGGTGCCGCCATCTCCCGGATGTTGAAGGACAAGGGCTACAAGGTCGCCGCGACCTACGCCGGCAACGACGAAGCCGCCCAGAAGTTCAAGGCCGAGACCGGCATCGGCGTCTACAAGTTCGACGTGTGCGACTTCGACGCCTGCCAGAAGGCCGTCGCCGAGATCGAGAAGGATCTCGGGCCGGTCGAGGTGCTGGTGAACAATGCCGGCATCACGCGCGACTCCACGATGCGCCGCCTCACGCGCGACATGTGGGAAGCCGTCATCGACACCAACCTCGGCTCCTGCTTCAACATGAGCAAGGCGGTGTGGGACGGCATGAACGCGCGCGGCTTCGGTCGCATCGTCAACATCGGCTCGATCAACGGCCAGGGCGGACAGTACGGCCAGGTGAACTACGCGGCCGCCAAGTCGGGCATCCACGGCTTCACCAAGGCACTGGCCCAGGAAGGCGCGCCCAAGGGCATCACCGTGAATGCCATCGCGCCGGGCTACACAGACACAGACATGGTGTCGGCGGTGCCGGCCAACGTGCTGGAGAAGATCGTGGCCAAGATCCCGGTCGGACGGCTCGGCAAGGCCGAGGAGATCGGTCGCGGCGTCATGTTCCTGATTGCCGACGATGCCGGCTTCATCACCGGCTCCACCCTGTCGATCAACGGCGGCCAGCATATGTACTGACCAACTGGCCTGAAAAAGCCAAGATGGGGCCGGCACACTGCCGGCCCTTTTCGTTCCTGGAGCAATCACGCATGGCCAAGCTGACCGAGTACGAGGACATGAACCCGCGGGCCAAGGCCGTCGTCGAGGGCATCGCCAAGGCGCGCGGCATCGATCCGGCGGGCATCAACAACGTGTGGAAGGCGCTGGCCCGCCATCCCGACACGATGGAACGCTTCGCCGCCGAGATGAAGGCGGTGATGGCGCCGGGTGCACTCGACGGTCTCACCAAGGAGTTGATCTATCTCGCCGTGTCGGTCGCCAACCAGTGCGACTACTGTATCAACTCGCACGGCTACATGGCGCGCCAGAAGGGCATGACCGAGGAGATGTTCGACGAATTCATGGCGGTCGTGCTGGCTGCGCAGAAGGGCAACAAGATCGCGACAGGCTATCGTGTGCCGATCGACGAGGCCTTCGAGGAGAAGTGACGTGAGCGACGCCAAATCCACGGTGTGGGATGCCAATCTCTACCTGAAGTTCGCCGATCATCGCACACGGCCCGCGCTCGACCTGATGGGGCGTCTCGATCCCGCGAACGGCGCGCGGCCGGGCCATGCGGTCTACGATCTGGGCTGCGGCGCGGGCAACATTTCGCGCATCCTCGCCGAACGCTTTCCCGAGGCGACCGTCATCGGCATCGATTCCTCGGAGGAGATGCTCGCCAAGGCGCGCAGCCAGACGGTCGATGCGAGGATCACCTTTGCCAAGGGCGATCTCGCGCATTTCGCGCCGAGCGCGCCGCCCGGCATCCTCTACAGCAATGCGGCCTATCACTGGCTCGACGGACACATCGACATGTTCCCGGGCTTGCTGAAGCTGCTGCCGCCCGGCGGCCAGCTCGCGATCCAGATGCCGCGCAACCACGAGGCGCCCTCGCATGTCTCGATGCATGAAGCGGCGCAGGCCGGTCCGTGGCGCGACAAGCTCGCCAGGGTACGCCCGATCGCCCGCGTCGAGGAGCCGGCGCGCTACTACGACGTGCTGAAGCCGCTCTGTTCGGAGCTCGAAGTCTGGGAGACGATTTACCAGCAGCCGTTGACCGGCAAGGATCCGGTCGCGCAGTTCACGTCATCGACCGGCCTGCGGCCCTACCTCGAATTGCTGCAGGAACCGGAGCGCAGCGCGTTCTACGAAGCCTACGCGGCGCTGCTGCGCAAAGCCTATCCGATGCGTCCCGACGGCATCACGCTGTTCCCCTTCCGCCGGCTCTTCATCGTGGCGCGCCGCGCATGATGCCGCGCCGCCTGCTCGGGATCGCACTGCTCCTGGTCGCCGCCTGGCGTGTGCCATCCGTGCAGGCGGCCCCCCAGTCGATGGTGGCGGCGGCGCATCCGCAGGCGGTCGAGGCCGGGCTGGAGATGCTGCGACGCGGCGGCACCGCCGTCGATGCGGCGATCGCCGTCCAGATGATGCTGGGGGTCGTCGAGCCGCACGCCTCGGGGATTGGGGGCGGCGGTTTCCTGCTGCACTATGACGGCGCCAGCCGCGCCATCACCGTCTACGACGGCCGCGAGACCGCGCCGGCCGGCGCACGCCCGACCATGTTCCTCTCGCCCGACGGCAAGCCCCTCGGGTACCGCGAAGCCGTGGCCTCCGGGATCTCGGTCGGCGTTCCCGGCCTCCTGGCCATGCTGGAACTCACCCACAAGGAGAAGGGCAAGCTTGCCTGGAGCGAGCTGTTCGGCCCGGCGATCGCCACCGCCCGCGACGGCTTCGCGGTCTCGTCGCGTCTCGCCGCGTGGCTGCAGAGGATTCCGGCGCTGCGCGAGGAGCAGGCGATCCGCGAAACCTATTTCAACGCCAGCGGCTCTCCACGCAAGCCGGGCGAGCGAATCGCCAATCCGGCGCTTGCCGAGACGATGGATCTGATCGCGCGGCAGGGGGCGCGCGTGATGTACGAAGGTCCCGTCGCGGCCGAGATGATCGACCGCGTGCGCAGCCATCCCCGGCCCGGCACGCTGTCCGCCGCCGATCTCGCCGACTACAAGCCGGTCAAGCGCGATCCCGTGTGCGGCCCGTATCGTGTCTGGGTCGTTTGCGGCATGCCGCCGCCCTCCTCGGGTGGCATCGCGATCCTGCAAGTGCTGGGCCTGATCCAGCCCTTCGACCTCCAGCGCGAAGCGCCGAACGACCTGAGGGCGATCCACCTGATCGCCGAGGCGAGCCGGCTCGCCTTCGCCGACCGCGACCGTTACGTCGCCGACCCGGCCTTCGTGGACGTGCCGGTGACCGGACTGTTGTCGTCCGCCTATCTCGCGGAACGGCGAAAGCTGATGTCGCCGGATCGCAGCATGGGCAAGGTCGGTCCCGGCGTGCCCCCGGGCTATGTCGAGCGCGGCACCAGCCATGTCAGCATCGTCGACCGCTGGGGCAATGCCGTCAGTTTCACCACCACGATCGAGGCGCCGTTCGGCGCGCACATGATGGTGCGCGGCTTTCTGCTCAACAACGAACTTACCGACTTTTCGCCCCTTCCCGAAGTGGACGGCAAGCCGGTCGCCAACCGAGTCCAGCCCGGCAAGCGTCCGCGCTCGTCCATGTCGCCCACCTTCGTGCTCGACCGGGACGGCAGGCTGGTTGCGGCACTGGGCTCGGCGGGCGGGGCCAGGATCATCGGCGACACGCTGCAGGCGTTGATCGGCCTGCTCGACTGGGACCTCTCGGCCCAGGCCGCCGTCGACCTGTCGCGGGTGATCAACCTGAACGGCGCGACCGAACTGGAGGAGGGGACGCCGATCGCCGATCAGGCGGCCGCCTTGCGCGCGCTGGGCCATGAAGTACAAGTCCGCCGGCATGAAGGCGGCCTGACCGCCCTCCGGCGCAGTGGCGACGGATGGGAGGGCGGCGCCGATCCGCGGCGCGATGGTGTCGCCTTAGGAGAATAGAATTGGCCCTGAAGAAGCTCCCCACCGTCATCCTGCGCGCCGGCGAGGATCGCCGCGTCCGCGCCGGCCATCCCTGGGCCTTCTCCAACGAGATCCTGATGGACGCCGACGCCAAGGCGATTCCGGCCGGCAGCCTGGCGACCCTGCGCGCGCCGGGCGGCGAGCCGCTGGCGCTGGTCACCTTCAATCCGCATTCGCTGATCGCGGCGCGCGTTCTCAGCACGAACCCTGAAGCGCAGGTCGATGCGCTGTTCATCGGCCGTCGCCTGACCCAGGCGGCGGCGCTGCGCGACCGGCTGGTCGGCGTGCCCTATTACCGGCTGATCCATGCCGAGGCCGATGGCCTGCCGGGCGTGATCATCGACCGGTTCGGCGATGCCTTCGTGGTGCAGGTGAATACCGCCGGCATGGACGCCCTGACGCCGGTCCTGCTGGAGGCGCTGGAAGCCGAGTTCTCGCCGACGACGATCATCCTCAAGAACGATTCGCCGGTGCGCGAGCTCGAAGGGCTGAAGCGCGAGGTGGTCGTGGCCAAGGGCCAGGCCGGCAGCATCGAGCTGATCGAGAACGATGCGCGTTTCGTGGCCGACCTCTCCGAGGGTCAGAAGACCGGCTGGTTCTACGACCAGCGCGACAACCGGCGATTCATGGCGGGCCTCGCCAAGGACGCCCGGGTCCTCGATGCCTATTGTTACAGCGGCGGCTTCGGCGTGCTGGCGGCGACGCGCGGAGCGACGTCGGTGGTCTGCCTCGATCGTTCGCAGCCCGCCCTCAACGCGGCCCAGCAGGCGGCGGCGCTGAACGGCGTCGACAAGATCGTGTCCTTCCGCAAGGGCGAGGTGTTCGAGACCCTCGAGAAGGAGAAGCCTCGCAGTTACGAGGTCGTGATCTGCGATCCGCCGGCCTTCGTGAAGAGCCGCAAGGACCTCAAGACCGGCGCGCAGGGCTATCGCAAGTTGGTGCGTCTGGCGGCGCCGCTGGTCACCAAGGGCGGCTTCTTCTTCGTGGCCTCGTGCTCACACCTCGTCGACCCGCCGCTGTTCGCCGAGCAGGTCCGGCGCGGCCTGCGCGATGCCGAGCGAAGCGGCCGCATCCTGCTGAGCAGCGGCGCGGCGCTGGATCATCCGGTGCACCCGAATCTGCCGGAGACGGCCTATCTCAAGGCGATGGTGCTACAACTCGACTGATCGGAGACCTCGGGGGAGGGGACATGTCGGCAATTCGTTTGCTTCTTGTATCGGCCTTGGTGTGCCTGGTTGGAACGGGATGCTCCATTCCCGACCGCGGTGACGCGGTACCGCGGACCCACACGGATCTGGCGCAGCCGCTCGGCATTCCCAACGCGCGCTTCTACGCCGATGGCGACGCCAGGCTGATGGTTGAAGAGGGGATACGGTCCGGCGCGCGCGAAGCCGCCGCGCTGCGGGCTGCGGGCGCCTTGCCGACGAAGATCCCGCCCGCCTATTTCCTCGCCGTTTCCGGCGGTGGCGACAATGGTGCGTTCGGGGCCGGGATCATGAACGGCTGGACGGCCATCGGGACGCGGCCGACGTTCAAGATGGTCACCGGCGTCAGCACCGGCGCGCTCATCGCCCCCTTCGCCTTCCTGGGCTCCGACTACGATGCACAATTGCGCGAAGTCTATACGACCATGACGCCTGAGAAGGTCTTTCGCCAGCGCGGGATCACCGCGGCGCTGTTCGACGACGCCATGACCGACACGACGCCGTTGGCCGACATCATCGCGAAGTATGCCGACCAGAAGATGCTGGATGCCATTGCCGCCGAGTACAACAAGGGCCGGCTGCTGATGATCGGCACGACCGACCTCGACGCTCAGCGGCCGGTGATCTGGAACATCGGCGCCATCGCCGCCAGCGGGCGCCCGGGAGCGCTCGACCTCTTCCGCAAGATCCTGCGGGCCTCCGCCGCCATTCCGGGGCTCTTCCAGCCGGTGCTGATCGACGTCGAACTGGACGGCAAGAAGTACCAGGAGCTGCATGTCGACGGCGGCGCCATCGCCCAGCTCTTCCTCTACCCGCCCTCCATCGACATGTCGGCCAGCAACATCAAGCGGGAGCGCCGGGCCTACATCATCCGCAATGCCCGCCTCGATCCGGACTATGCGATGGCCGAGCGGCGCACCATCACGATTGCGGGTCGCGCGATCGTGGCGATGCTGGCGGCCAGCGGTTTCAACGACGTGCTGCGCACCTACTTCGTCTCGCAGCGCGACAAGGTCGACTACAACCTCGCCTATATCGGCCGGGATTTCGAGGCGCCCAAGAAGGGCGAGTTCGATCAGGCCTACATGAACGCCCTCTACGAATATGGCGTGCGAGAGATCGTCGAGGGACGCGCCTGGCACAAGCACCCGCCAGGTCTGGCATCGCCCACCGGTGTTCCGACACGCTAAACTCTACGGATGGCTGGCACGACTCGTGCCTGCATCTTTCGGAATGATGGAGAGGTGCCGTGGACAAGGACACGATTGAGATACTGGCACGCCACGCCGGTCTCGCCAGAGCGCTGGCCGATTTCCCGGAAGACGTGGCGGTCTCTGCAAAGCAGGCCGCCGACGTGGCCCATAAAATCAAGCGCCCG
Organism: Rhodospirillaceae bacterium; assembly: GCA_009772935.1. Lineage (GTDB taxonomy): Bacteria > Pseudomonadota > Alphaproteobacteria > Reyranellales > Reyranellaceae > Reyranella. Next base: position 81,521 of record WOUR01000008.1, on the reverse strand, counting down.
ACCGATCCGACGGCCGAGCCCTGGCCGCCCATGAAGACGGGGACGACGCTATGAGCGACCTGCACTGGATGACGGTGGACGCGGCCGCCCGCGCCATCGCCGCGAGGGAGCTGTCGCCCGTCGATCTCACGAAGGCGCTGCTCGATCGCATCGAGCAGCTTGATCCCAAGCTCAATGCCTTCATCCGGATCGATGACGAGGCGGCGATGGCCGCCGCCCTCGCCGCCGAAACCGAGGCCCGGTCGGGCCGGTTGCGCGGACCGCTGCACGGCGTGCCGGTCGGCATCAAGGACATCATCGACGTCGCGGGCCTGCCGACGACCTGCCATTCCAAGGTCCGGCTGGACCATATGGCGACCGCCGACGCGGTCTGCGTCGAGAAGCTGCGCGGGGCCGGCGCCATCGTCCTGGGCAAACTCTCGACGCACGAATTCGCCATCGGCGGACCGAGCTTCGATCTCCCGTGGCCGCCGGCGCGCAATCCGTGGAACACCGATCATCATCCCGGCGGCTCCTCTTCGGGCTCCGGCTCCGGCGTGGCGGCCGGCCTGTTCCCGATGGCGCTGGGCACCGATACCGGCGGCAGCGTGCGTAACCCGGCGAGCTGCTGCGGCATCGTGGGACTGAAGCCGACCTACGGGCTGGTCTCGCGCCGCGGCGTCTTTCCGCTCTCCTTCACGCTCGATCATGTCGGACCCATGACGCGCACCGTCGCCGACAATGCGCTGATGCTGCAGGCCATCGCCGGCCACGATCCGCTGGATCCCGGCAGCGCGGCGGCGGCGCAGGGTCACTATGCGGCGGCGCTCGACCGCGGCATCCGCGGCCTGCGCGTGGGCTTCGTTCGCCATTTCCACGAGATCGACACGCCGGCCCATCCCGAGGTCACGGCGGCGCTGGAGCATGTCGCGCGCAGCTTGCAGGTCGAAGGCGCAGAGATCCGCAACATCACGCTGCCGTCGCTCGGCGAGTTCGGCGCCGTGAACCGCGTGATCCTGCAAAGCGAGGCCTGGTCGATCCATGGACCGTGGCTCAGCGAGCGACCCGGCGACTATGGGAAGCTCGGCCGTCAGCGCCTGATGGCCGGCGCCTTCATGAGCGCAGGCGACTACATGCTGGCCAGCCGCCGCCGCCTGCAGATGATCGCCGAGGTCGAGGCCGCCTTGCGCGAGGTCGACGTGCTGCTGTGCGCCAGCTCGATGGACCCGGCCTGCCGCATCGAGGATACGGCCGAGGTCGAGCGCACCTATCCGCGCCAGGCCCGCACGCCGTTCAACGTCACCGGCCATCCGGCGCTCGCCATGATGGCCGGCCTCTCGGTCGGCGGCCTGCCGGTCTCGGTGCAGTTCGTCGGCCGCTATTTCGACGAGGCGACCGTCTTCCAGGTCGCACGCGCCTGGGAGCGCGTGGCCGGGACGGACAAGAAGCACCCGCCGATCGTGTGATCTATCGAATTAATTCGTTGAATTAGTTCTTGTCGTCCGAGCGGGCCTTGCCGGTCCGCCCGGCGGGCGCAACATACCGCCCCATGACCCAGAAGAAGCTTCGCCTCGGCGCCTTCATGCGCCCCGTCAGCATCCACACCGCCGCGTGGCGCTATCCCGGCGGCACGCCCGATGCCAACTTCAACCTCAAGGCGCTGGTGAAGTACGCGCAGACGCTCGAGCGCGGAAAGTTCGACGCCTTCTTCATGGCCGATCACCTGGCCGTGCTGAACATGCCGATGGAGGCGCTGAAGCGCAGCGCCACGGTGACCTCGTTCGATCCGCTGACCTTGCTGCCGGCGCTGGCAATGGCCACGAAGCATCTCGGGCTGATCGCCACCGCCTCGAGCACCTTCGAGCCGGCCTATACCATCGCCCGCCGCTTCGCCTCGCTCGACCATATCAGCGAGGGCAGGGCCGGCTGGAACCTGGTGACGACCTCCAATCCCGATGCGGCGCTGAACTTCGGCCTGGACGACCAGATGCCCCATGCCGAGCGCTATGCGCGCGCCCGCGAATTCTTCGACGTGGTGACGGGCCTCTGGGATTCGTGGGCCGACGACGCCTTCATCCGGGACGTCGAGAGCGGCGTCTATTTCGAACCGTCGCGCCTGCATGTGCTCGATCACAAGGGCAAGTACCTGAAGGTACGCGGGCCGCTGAACATCGCCCGGCCGGTGCAGGGCTGGCCGGTCATCGTGCAGGCCGGCGCCTCCGATGCCGGCCGCCAGCTCGCGGCCGAAACCGCCGAGATGGTGTTCGCCGCCGGCGGTCCGATCGACGGCGCGCGCGCCTTCTATGCCGACGTGAAGAGCCGCGCGGCCAAGGTCGGCCGCAATCCCGATCACATCAAGATCCTGCCCGGCGCCTTCGTCGTGGTGGGCGATTCGCTCGACGAGTCGAAGGAGAAGCGGGCACGGCTCGACGGTCTGGTGAACTACGACAGCTCGATCGCCGCCGTCTCGATGGCGCTGGGTGTCGATGCCCGCCAGTTCGATCCCGACAAGCCGCTGCCCGACGACATTCCCGAGACTGAAGCCAGCAAGAGCGGCCGCGAGCGGGTGATCGAACTCGGCAAGCGCGAGAACCTGACCGTGCGCCAGATCGCGGGCCGCCTGGGTGGCTATGGCGGGCTCGGCATGCTGGGCACCCCGGCGATGATTGCTGACCAGATGGAGGAGTGGCTGGCCACGGAAGCCTGCGACGGCTTCAATGTCATGTTTCCCTACCTGCCGGGCGGGCTCGACGATTTCGTCGACAAGGTCGTGCCGGAACTGCAGCGGCGCGGCCTCTTCCGCACAGAGTATGAAGGCACGACGCTGCGCGAAAATCTCGGCCTGCCGCGGCCGGAGAACCGTTTTTTCGCGGCAATGGCCAAGGCGGCGGAGTAGTCTCCACCGCATGAAATTCGAGATCGCGGTCGGCAGCGCCGACGACGTCCAGCGCATGGCCTCGTGGGCCAACGATGAGAACTGGAATCCCGGCAACACCGACGCCCATGCCTTCTTTTGCGCCGATCCCGGAGCGTTCCTGATCGGTCGGCTCGACGGCGAGCCGCAGGCCTGTATCTCGGTCGTGAAGTACGGCGCAGGCTTCGGTTTCCTGGGCTTCTACATCGCCCGGCCGCCGGTGCGCGGGAAGGGCTACGGCATCCAGGTCTGGCAGGCCGGCATGGCGCGGCTGCAGGGGCGCAATGTCGGACTCGATGGCGTGGTGGCGCAGCAGGGCAACTACAGGAAGTCGGGCTTCCGGCTGGCATGGAACAACATCCGGCATGAAGGCGCGCCGCCGTCGCCCAAGCCACCGGCCGGCGTCAGCTTCGTCGATGCGCGCAGCATCGGCTTCGACCGGCTTGCCGCCTACGATCGCAAGTTCTTTCCCGAGGCTCGCGATTCCTTCCTCGCCGCCTGGATCTCGCTGCCGGAACGGGCAGCCCTCGTGGCTTTGCGGGACGGCGAGATCGCAGGCTTTGCCGTGATGCGCGCCTGTGCGGCCGCCTCGCGCGTCGGCCCGCTCTATGGGGCGACGCCGGAGATTGCTTCTTCCTTGGTGGGGGCTCTCGCAAAGACGCTCGGCGCGACCGCCGTCGCGATCGACGTGCCCGATCGCAACAAGCCGGCCGTGAAGCTTGCCGAACGGATCGGCCTCCAACCTTCCTTCGAGACCGCGCGCATGTACACGGGCGCGGACCCCGACGTCGACTATGCCGGCCTGTTCGGCGTGACCAGCCTGGAACTCGGCTAGAGTCTTTCACGCGAGATTCTTTCGCACATCCTCATCCTGAGGAGCACGCCGCAGGCGTGCGTCTCGAAGGATGGGCAACAAACGTGGTGCTCGTGCCCACCCTTCGAGACGCGGTCCTGCGGACCGCTCCTCAGGGTGAGGTGATGGGCTTACTGCGCCTTCTTGATGTTCCAGAAGACCGGGGCCGGCGACGACAGGCTGCCGGTGACGTTCTTGCGGATCGCCATCGGGATGTTGAACTGGCCGAGCTGGGCGAAGGTCGGGTACTCCGACTCGCGCACCTGGACGGCGGTCGCCAGCTCCTTGCGCTTGGCGGGATCGGTGGTCTTGGCGAAGGCGTCGCGCAGTTCCTCGATCTTGGCGTCGCACGGCCAGCCGATCGCGGCCTTCTCGCAGGCGGCGCCGACGAACGCCGAGACGATGGGATTGAGCAGGTCGGCCGACACCCAGGAAGTCATGAACGCGCTCCAGCCGCCGGCGTTCAGCGGCTCCTTGCGGGCGCGGCGCGACAGCACGGTCTGCCAATCCATCGCCTGCATGTCGACGACGAAACCGCCGCGTTCCAGCAGCGATTTCGCGATCGGCGTCAGCCGGCCGGTGTTGGTGTCGGTCGCGAACAGCAGCACGACGGGGGTGCCGTCATAACCTTCCTGCTTCAGGATCTCCTTCGACTTGGCGAAGTTGGATTCGAGCTTGTCCTCGAAGCCGGCGTCCGTTGCATAGGGCGTGCCGCAGATGAAGAGTGCCTTGCACTCCTTGAAGTATTTCGGGTCGTTGATGGCGGCCAGCAGGAAGTCCTTCTGGTTCAGGGCGTAGAGCGCGGCCTGGCGGATCCTGGCATTGTCGAACGGCTTGTGCAGCACGTTGAAGCGCAGGCTGTATTGGCTGCCCAGCGGATTGAGATCCTTCACCTCGATGTTCTTGTCCTTCTCGATCAGCGGCAGCATCTCGATCAGCGGCTGCTCGAGGATGTCGATCTCGCCGGTCATGAGCGCGTTGGCCGCGGTCTGCGGATCGGTGATGTTGATCCACTCGACCCGGTCGACATAGACGTTCTTGCCGCCCGACAGGGCCGAAGGGGGTTCGGCGCGCGGCTTGTAGTCCTTGAACTTGTCGTAGACCGTCTTCTCGCCCGGTCGCCACAGGTCGGCACGGAAAACGAACGGGCCGGAGCCGATGAATTCCTTGATCTGCGTGTTGCCCGGCGTCTCGGCGATGCGCTTGGGCATGATGAACGGCACGTTCGAGCTCGGCTTGCCGAGTGACTCGATCACCAGCCCGTAGGGCTCCTTCAGGGTGAGCGTGAAGCTCTTGTCGTCGACCTTGGCCAGCTCCTTGGTGAAGCTCATCAGCTTCTGGCCCATCGCGTCGCGCGAGGCCCAGCGCTTGATCGAGGCGATGCAGTCGTCGGCGGTGACCGGCGCGCCGTCATGGAACTTCAGCCCGTCGCGCAGGGTGAAGGTGTAGGTGAGCTTGTCGTCGCTGACCTTCCAGCCCTCCAGCATCTGCGGCTTGACGTCGAGCTTGTCGTCGACCGCCAGCAGCGTGTCGTAGACCATGTAGCCGTAGTTGCGGACGATGTAGGCCGTGGTCCAGATCGGGTCGACGATTTTCACGTCCGAATGCATGACGACCTTCAGCGTCTGTGCCTCGGCCGTAGCCGCGAACAGCGCCGTCGTTGCCGCGGCGAGGGCCGCCCATTTTGTCTTCCGCATGACCTGCCTCCTTGTTCTCTCGTTTTCCCGATTCTATCGTCCCGTTGCGGTGCCTATGCAACAGGCATGCCTTTGCAGGAGCAGAATTCATGTCGATGCGGCCCGATTCGATCCGAAACGTCTCCTGGGCCGTGGTCCGGGACGGTGCCGAGAAGCGGCATGTCTATCGCCGCGAAGTCGACCTGCACCTGAAGGACGGCCGGATCGTCGAGATCACGCCGGCCGGCGCTCGTCCGACCGGCCCGGGCGAGACCGTGTTCGAGGCTGAGGGCCTGCTGGCGCTGCCCGGCTTGATCAACATCCATTCCCATCCCTCCACGGAACCCGGCTATCGCGGCGTGCGCGAGGATCACGGCGTGCCCGAGCAGCAGATGACCGGCCTGATGGAGCGGCTGCAGGCCTTTCGCCTGGGCGACGACGGGCGGCAGGGCGCGGCGACGATGGCCTATTCCGAGATGCTGCGCGCCGGCACCACGACCGCGTGCGACGTCACCGTGCCGTTCGAGGGCTGGCTGGAGACGATGGCGCTAAGCGGCATGCGCTTCTATGCGGCGCCGACGTTCGCCTCGGCGCGCTGGGGCATGGCCGCGCCGCAGACCGTGACCTGGAAATGGGACGAGGCCGCTGGCTTCGCGCAGTTCGACAAGGCCCGGCGGGTCATGGACGAGGCCGAGGCGCACAATTCGGGACGCCTGGGCGCGGTGGTCTTCCCGGCGCAGATCGACACGGTGACGCCGGAACTGTTCGCCACCGGCCGCAAGCACGCCGACGATACGGGCCGCCGCTTCTCGACCCATGTCGGCCAGTCGGTGGTCGAGGTGCGCGAGATGATCCGCCGCTACAACAAGACACCCATCCAGTGGGCGGCCGAGCAGGGGCTGATGAAGTCCGACACGATCATGGCGCACTGCATCCTGCTCGACGACCATCCGCAGATTAATTGGCACACGCGCAAGGACCTCGACCTGATCGCCGAGGCCGGCGCGTCGGTGGCACACTGCCCGCAGCCCTTCGCGCGCTACGGCCTTGCGATGGACCATGTCGGCCGCTATCGCGCGCGCGGCGTCAATGTCGGACTCGGCACCGACTGCGCGCCGCACAATCTGATCGAGGAGATGCGGCTGGCCATCGTCGCGGGCCGCCTGATGAGCGAGGACATTCGCAGCCTCGACACGGCCGGCGCCTTCGAGGCCGCGACCTTCGGCGGCGCGGCCGCGCTGGGACGCGACGATATCGGCGCGCTTGCGCCGGGCATGATGGCCGACATCGTGCTGGTCGATCTCAATCACCCGCTGATGCAGCCGGCGCGCGATCCGCTGCGTTCCTTCGTGTTCCACGCCGCCGACCGCGCGGTCCGGATGGTGATTGTCGATGGCGAGGTCGTGCTGAAGGACGGCGATCCCGTCCATCTCGATCCGAAGGCCGCCATGGAACGCCTCGCCGAGGCGCAGGCGCGCATGCTGCGCGATTCGGTCAAGCTCGACTACGCGAACAGGCCGGGCGATGAAATCTCCCCGCTGTCGCTGCCGATTGGCTGACTCATGCTCCTCCCCCCGTCATCGGGGGAGGATACAGGAGGGGGAAAGCGAGGATACAGGAGGGGGAAAGCGACGATATGAATGCTTCGACTGAGGCGCTCCCCCTCCGGCCTGCGGGCGCCTCCCCCGTGTGACGGGGAGGATACATTACCCCTTGTTGCTGTCGTCCGGCGCGTCGGGCGTCAGCGCTTGCGCCACCGCGTCGTCGACCTTCTCGAGCCAGATGAACTCGAGCGTGTTGCGCACCTCTTCCGGGATGTCGTCGTAATCGCGCCTGTTGCGCGCCGGCAGCATCACGCGGGTGATGCCGGCCGCGGCCGCGGCCACGACCTTCTCCTTGATGCCGCCGACCGGCAGCACGAGGCCGCGCAGGCTGATCTCGCCCGTCATCGCGGTGTCGCTGCGGATGGTGCGGCCGGTCATCAGCGATGCGAGCGCCATGAACATGGCCACGCCTGCGCTCGGCCCGTCCTTGGGCGTCGCCCCGGCCGGCACGTGCACATGGATGTCGTTCTTCTCGAACAGGGCGGTGTCGATGCCGATCGACTTCGCCTTGTTCTTGATGACGCTCAATGCCGCCTGCGCACTCTCCTTCATCACGTCGCCGAGCTGGCCGGTGAGGATCAGCTTGCCGTTGCCGGGCGAGCGCGTGGCCTCGATGAACAGGATGTCGCCGCCCACCGGCGTCCAGGCCAGCCCCGTGGCCACGCCCGGCAAGCTGGTGCGCATCGCCACGTCGTTCTCGAAGCGCACCGGTCCCAGCAACTCCTCGATGTCGGCCTTGCCGATATCCACCTTGGTGGCCGAGCCCTCGGCCACCTGCACCGCGACGTGCCGCAGGGCGCGACCGATCTCGCGCTCGAGCCAGCGGACGCCGGCCTCGCGCGTGTAGCCGTCGATGATCAGGCGCAGCGCCTCGTCGTCGATGCCGGCCTGGTCGGCGGTGAGGCCGTTGGCTTCGAGCTGGCGGCGCACGAGATAGCGCCTGGCGATCTGCAGCTTCTCGCCCGCCGTGTAACCGGAAAGCTGGATGATCTCCATGCGGTCGCGCAGCGGGCCGGGGATCGTATCCAGCATGTTGGCGGTCGCGATGAAGACCACGCGGCTCAGGTCGAACGGCACGTCGAGATAGTTGTCGCGGAACGTGCCGTTCTGCTCGGGGTCGAGCACCTCGAGCATCGCCGCCGATGGATCGCCGTGCACGCCGCTGCCCATCTTGTCGATCTCGTCGAGCATCATCACGCAGTCGCGCGAGCCCGCCTTGCGGATCGCCTGGATGATCGTGCCCGGCAGCGCGCCGATGTAGGTGCGCCGATGGCCGCGGATCTCGGCCTCGTCATGGACGCCGCCAAGGCTCACCCGCGCGAACTTGCGGCCCATCGCCCGGGCGATCGACTGGCCGAGCGAGGTCTTGCCGACGCCCGGAGGTCCGGCGAAGCACAGGATCGGCGCCTTGCCTTCGGGCGCCAGCTTGCGCACGGCGAGATACTCGACGATGCGCTTCTTGATCTTCTCCAGGCCGAAATGATCGGCGTCGAGCACCTTGCGCGCCTCGGCGATGTCGATCGGCTGCGTCTCGGGCAGCGCCCAGGGCAGCTCGACCAGGGTGTCGAGATAGGTGCGGATCATGCCGTGCTCGGCCGACGCCTCGGGCGTGCGCTGCAGGCGGCGCAGTTCCTTGCGCGCGGCGGTCTCGGCCTCCGGCGGCATCTTCGCCTCGGTGATCGCCTTGTCGAGGTCGGCGATCGCCTGCTTGTTCGAATCGTCCTCGCCCAGCTCGCGCTGGATGGCGGCCATCTGCTCGCGCAGCACCATCTCGCGCTGCCGGGCGTCGAGCGAGCTCTTGGTCTGCTTGCCGATCTCGCTGCTGATGCGCAGTACTTCCAGCCGCTTGGACAGGAGCTGCGTCACCTTGTCGAGACGCGGCACGAGGTCGAGCGCCTCCAGGATCTCCTGCTTCTCGTCCGGCTTGGAATCGAGATAGGAGGCGGCGAGATCGGCCAGCGCGCCGGCCGACGTCGTATTCTCGACCGTCTGCCGCAGTTCCTGCGGGACCTGCGGCAGCAGTTCGAGCGTGTCGCGGATCTGCTGCTTCAGGACCAGGAAGCGCGCTTCGATCTCCGGCCCGCTCGCGGTCGGCTCGGCGAGGTGCAGGCCGCGCGCCAGCAGGAACGGGTATCCTTCGACCACGTCGGTGATGCGGAAGCGCTGCACGCCCTGGCAGACGATGTGATGGTTGCCGTCGGGCGTCGTGACGTAACGCAGGATGTTGACCACCGTGCCGACCGCATGGAGATCGGCAGGCACCAGCTCTTCCTTCGCGGGGTCGCGCTGCAGCACCAGCAGGATCTGGCGCTGCTCGCGCACCGCCTGCTGGATGGCGGCGACCGACGAGGGGCGGCCAACGCTCACGGGGAACACCATCTCGGGAAACAGCACGAGGTCGCGCACCGGCACGACGATCAGCGCATCCGACGGCAAGGGCTTTGCGTCCGGCGCGGTCGCGGGCTTCGCGGTCACGGGCTGGACCACGTCATCCTGCGGGCTCATGGCTGCCTCCGTGTGCCGGCCTTGGCCAGGGTCACGACGAGGCAACCGTTCGCCTCGAAGCGCCGCACCTCGCCATACATGCCGGGCGGAAGCGCCACCCGACGCTCGAAGCGGCCCTGCGGCAGCTCCATGCGATGGATCTTTGCGGTCCTGAGTTCGACTGGGACCGTGCGCTCGCCGGACAGGACGAGCGTGCCGTTCTCGATCACGGCCTCGACCTTCTGCACGTCGACGCCGGGCAGCGCCGCCAGGATCAGGACTTCGCACTCGGTCTCGAGCACGTCGACCGGCGGCTCCCAGCTGGGACGCAGGCGGCCCGCGGTCTGCGGCCGGAAAACCTGCTGATGCAGTCGTTCGGCCTGCGCCAGCATCTGCAGCGCTTCCGACCACATCCAGTCTCGTGGATCGCCTCTCGTCATAAGCCCGGGCCTCCAATACCCGCACCAATGTGGGAATTGCGGGGGCCGGAGGCAACTACCGTTGTCTGCTACCGCTGTCGTCCGGGCACCAGGGCGAGCCAGAGCGAGATTGCCGTCGAGGCGATCGCGACCGCCTGCAGGGTGGAGAGCGGCTCCTGCAGGATCACGATGCCGCTCACGATCGCCACGATCGGGATGGCGATGGAGGAGATCGCGGCGACCTGCGCCGGCAGCAGCTTCACGAGGGTGAACCAGATCATGGTGCCGATCGCCATCGGGATGGCGCCGGTATAGATCGTGGCGGCCAGCACCGCGGGCGACGGCATGTGCGTGGGCAGCCCGTCGAACACCAGCGCGCCCAGGGCGATCGGCGGCAGCATCAGCACGATCTGCCAGAAGGTGAGAGACAGGCCCATGCCGGGCCAGCTCGTGCGCTTCACGACCAGGGTGCCGACGGCCCAGCAGAAGCCCGCCAGCAGGCCCCAGAACAGGCCGGCCGGCGCCGTCGCATAGCTCTGGAAGTTGGGAATCATCAACGCGGCGACGGCGGCGGCCCCGATCGCGATGGCCGCGAGCAGCCGGCCCGTCAGCTTCTGGCCGAACACCACGAAGCCCAGCACCGCGACCCAGAGCGGCATCGTGTAGGCCAGCACCGAGGCATGGCCCGAGGGGACGTAGAGAACGGCGAGCGACGTCGCGATGTTCCAGATGCCGATGTTCATCGTCGAAGCGAGCAGGAGCGCCGGCCACTTGTCCCGGGGAACCGCGAAGCTCTCGCGTCGCGCGAGCAGGATCGCCGTCAGGACGATCGCGCCCGCCAGCAGGACGAGGGTGCGAAAGGTGAAGACCGGCAGTTCGGCGAGCGCGATCCGGAACAGCGGCCAGTTCGTGCCCCACATCAGGGTCAGGGTGCCGAGCAGCGCCAGCACCTTGGGCGAAACGCGAGACATGGAGGGTGCGGGCGATCAGGCCTGGGGGTCTTCGGGCGCCTGCAGATAGCAGCCTTCGATGCGCCAGCTTCCGTCGGGCTGCTGCGTCATCGGATAGAAGGCGGTGACCGGCCGGCCCTCGGGGCCGATCACATGCACCTTCTGCGTCACCATTCCCTGCAGGGTGACGATCTCGCGGAACTCGAAGAGTTGCGGCCGGTACACCGGCCGGTAGCCCTGCCGCACCATGTCCATGAAGGTCTCGGCCGTGCCGAACAGGCCCTGGATGCTCGGCGAGGCGTAGCCGAAGGCAGCGGCGCCATCGTCACGGCGGAAGGCCTCGACCTGGCCCTCGATCACGTCGCGGATGGCGGTCTGGTCCGCCGCCGACACCTGCGCCTGCGCCGGCAGCGCCAGGGCGAGCATCGTGCCGATAAGAGCGAAGAAGCGAAGGGCCATGCGCGTCATGTTACGTCCCAGGCCTCGGATGCGCGACCGGGTTGGTGGAAGATCAGCCCGTCTGCCGGCGGATCGTTACTGGAGCGGAACCGCCCGACGGGTCGGCTGCGGCGGGACGGTGCCGCCTTGCCCGCCGCCCGGCGCGCCGAGGCGGCCGGTGTTCACGTTGTAGGACAGGGCGGCCAGGTTGGTGCGCTCGCGGCCCAGGAAGGTGTTCTCGCGGGCGATCTCGGCGTTGAGATCGGCGATCAGCCGGTCGATCTGCTGCATCGAGCGCCGCGTCTCGCTCTCGATGGCGCGCAGGTTGCGATGATCGGCGTCGGTGGCGCCGCCGACCATGAGGGCAAGGCGCACGTTCTCGAGCAGGTAGCCCGCCACGGAGGCCTGGGTGGTCACCTGGCTGGCCAGCGAATTCAGCGTGCCGACGCCCAGGGTCACCGCGTCCAGCCGGCCCTGCGCGGCGTTCCACTGGTTCACCAGCTCGGGGTTGCCCGGCGTCGTGCCGGCCTGCAGGCGGGAAGTGATGCCGCTCACCAGACCGGAATAGGTCCGCGTGTCGGTGGCCAGCTGCGCCCGGGTCGTGTTGAACTGGCCCTGCTGGGCGGCGATGCCGCTGTTGAGCGCGGCCTGGTCGCTGCGGAGCTGCTCGATGGTCTTGCGGACCGTCTGCGTGCCGGTCTGGGTGATGGCGGGGTTGGCATTCGACGGCGCGGTGCTGACGGGGGGCGCGAAGACGCTGCTCTGGGCGCAACCGCTCAGGACGATCGCTGCCAGGAGAAGCGCGGATCGTGGAACTCTTAGCGCCATCTTTGGCCTCGAACCCGCCCCGATATCATCGTTCTGGTGCTCCGATGCGGCGCCCGAACGAAACAGGGCCGACTCGGGGCACATGCCCCAAATCCAGATGGCAGTCATGCCGATTGAAAGCAAGGAAAACCGACGGGCTTTTTCCCAATCCGTTGAACGACTTGGCACCGTCCGGCCTTCGGCACCGAAGCGTTTTCACGGCCGGTTCGAGGGTTGGAGCGGCGCCCGGTCGCAGCCCGCGATGCCCCGTCGACTCGGCTTGCATCGCCGGGGCAGTTTCACTAGGGTGCGCCCCTTCGCCGGACCCCTCGGGGTTCGGCCGTGCGCCCGTAGCTCAACTGGATAGAGCATCTGACTACGAATCAGAAGGCTGGAGGTTCGACTCCTTCCGGGCGCGCCACTTTCTCTGAACGAAGAAGCCCCGATTTTGCGGGGCTTTTTTGTCCCAAATGCTCTGAAGGCATTTCTGCGGAAACGGGCTTTTCGTGGTGAGGAGTTGGCATGGGACCCACCAGGGACCCACGGCAGATCGGCCTGTAGGTTCCTCTGCAAATTCAGATTCTGGACTAGCTATGATGGTCGCGTTGCGCTGACATAGCGTGGCGGCGCATTAGGAGAATTCTTCAGAGTGGAGTTGGTCGACAGTGGCGAGTAGCGACGACCTCCCGTTTAACGCGGAAGTCCTGCGCTGGGCGCGGGAGCACGCTGGCGTCGACTACGAGGCAGCGGCGAAGCGGGTTAACAAGGCCCCCGAAGACATTCGCCATTGGGAAGAAGGGAAAGGCCAACCGACTGTCCGCCAGGCGCGCGTTCTTGCAGCCCTCTACGATCGCCCTTTTCTGGAATTCTTCCTGCCAGCTCCCCCGAAACTGCCGGAGCCAACAGCTCTTGCTGATTTTCGGACGCACGCGGGTCGTTCGCGCCCTGACTCACAGTCTCTTACAAAAATTCGGTTGTGGGCCGAGCAATCGAGAAACAACGCTCTCGACCTCTACGACGTGCTTCGTGAGGACCCCCCTCGCTTCCCGAGGAAGTACTTTGGAACGATTGACGGATCGCCTGATGACTACGCGGAGAGTGCTCGCGATAGCATAGGGCCGAGCGTTAGTGAGCAGATCGCGTTACCTGCTAGTAAGGTTCATATCTTTCCGCGCCTTCTGCGCGATCACATCGAGGGGGTGGGCACACTCGTCCTGCGCAACACAGACCTTGAGGAGCATGGCGCGCGCGGCATCTGTATCGCAGAATTCCCCTCCCGGTGATGGTTTTCAGCGGCGATGATCCACCGCAAGCTCAAGCATTCACCATTGTTCATGAATTCGCGCATGTAGCGTTGCGCGAGAGTGGAATCAGCGGCGCGCTTCCGAAGGCCGACGCACAGAGGCACGAAGCAAGGGTCGAGAGATGGTGTAATCGGTACGCTGCCGCATTTCTTATGCCGCGCCAAGCCATCGCCCAGGTCGTCGGAAGTCCTCCCTCTGCGCCAGCGAGAGCATTCGACGACTCCCAGTTGATCGCCCACAGCCGCGCTTTCAAGGTCAGCCGGCAGGCGATGCTACTGCGGCTGATACATCTGCGTTATGTGACAGAGGCCTTCTACTGGTCGAAGTCGGAGGAATTCGAGGCCGAGAGACGCGAGTGGCGCGCTTTTGGCCGCGCCAAGTACTACGGCGCTCGTTATGTAAGTGCTCACGGTCAGCGGCTGACACGGTTGGTTCTACACGCCTGGGAAGCGGGAAGAATTACTGACCATGGTGCTGGCCGGTTCCTCGGCATCAAGAACTTGAGCCACCTAGACGCCATCAAGGCCGATCTCCTTCGAGGAGAGGGCTGATGCCGAGCAAGCGCCTCTGCATTGATACATCCGGCCTCACGCAGCCTTTCAGGACCTATCGGCAGAATATTTTCCCACGTCTATGGGATGACGTCTTCGAGATACTGGCTTCCGGCGAAGTTGCGATGACGCAGGAGATTTTCGACGAGATCACTGCCGGCAGGGGTGATGCGCTGACAAGCCACGTTGGAACGTGCCGTCAGCATCTAGTGCTCGACGTGGCCGATGCACAGATGGGCGGCTATACGCTCCGCTGCCGCTCAGGTCCGGCCGCGAGCTTACCGGCAAGGCGGTTCAGATCATCAGCTATGTTGCCCGCGGTCTTCTTGGCGAGTTTTTGCACATAATTCGCCTGCATCTTTTCACAGCAGTAGACCGCCATCCATTCGGCCGACGCGAACACAAAGGAAGCGCGGCCGAGCGCTTCGGCATAGGGCGCGTCCACATGAATGCGCAAGCGATCGTTCTCCATTTGGTATCTCCACGCCGCGACGGTCGCGCAACTGCTCGGTGCTGCACCTGAATAACTAATATGACCGAATGGCTCAGATTTCGGCGGCAAAAAGAGACGATACGCTGTGGATTCCAATCTGCCTTTGCGGGCCTGCAGGCTTGGGTGCTTTGTTGGGCAGTACCGTGTAGAGGCGCTTTCCAGACGATAAGTGAAGATTATCGGCAGTTAGAGGGTGGAGGCTTGGGAGACGGCAGTGCAGTTAACTTCACGTGAGCAACCAGGCAGGCGGTTTGGCAGTCCGCTGAATGCGTCGGAGTCCTCCGATTAAACGAAAGAAACGAAACAAACGAAATAAATGAAGCGGAGGTCGCACCCCCTGGAACAGGAGGTTCTGGCACTCGATGTTGTGCGCCTTCCGAATGGCGCCTCAGGATCTGGTTGATTCCGCGGATATTGCCTCTCCTGACGGGAGGGTTTTCAGGCCTTCCAGCTCGGTCGCGTCGCCCGGGCGGTTCGACTCCGTCCGGGCGCGCCCTTTCTCCTCAGTCCTGAAGTCCACGCGGGCCCGCCTGTTCACTGACGGTCCAGCGGCCGCGCGTTGCGGCTAGGCCGTCTCGCCGACGGCCTTGCGGAAGCGGGCGAGGGCCATGGTGAACAGGAGAAGGCCGATGACGGCCAGCGCGATGAACTGAGGCCACACCGTCTCGAAGCCGGCGCCGCGGAAGAGGATCGCCTGGCCGAGCATGATGAAGTGCGTCGTTGGGGCTGCCAGCATCAGGTACTGGACGATCTCGGGCATGCTCTCGCGCGGCGTCGTGCCGCCCGATAGCATCTCCAGGGGCAGGAGCACGAGGATGAGCAGCAGCCCGAACTGCGGCATGGATCGCGCGACGGTCGCCAGGAACACGCCGAGCGACGTGGTGGCGAAGAGGTGCACGGCGGCGCCGGCCAGGAACAGGGCGACCGAACCCTGCAGCGGCACGGCCAGCAGCCCCTGCACGACGAACAGCAGCGAAAGCGCGCAGGCCGCCAGCACCACCAGCGCCATCGACCAGATCTTGCCCGCCATGATCTCGAGCGGTGTGACGGGCATGACCAGGAGATGCTCGATGGTGCCGTGCTCGCGCTCGCGGATCAGCGCCGCCCCGGTCAGGATGATCGACAGCATGGTGACGTTGTTCACGACCTCGATCACCGATCCGAACCAGGAGATGGTGAGCGACGGGTTGAAGCGTACGCGCAACGCAAGCTCGACGGACGCCGGGACATTGGCGCGGTAGCGCCGGACGAAAGCATCGATTTCGCTCGCGACGATGCTTTGGACATAGCCGGCGCCGGTGAAGGCCTGGCTCATGCGCGTGGCGTCGACGTTGAGCTGGATGGTCGGCCGGCGTCCGGCCAGCAGGTCCCTTTGGAATTCGGGCGGG
The DNA here is from genome assembly GCA_009772935.1 of Rhodospirillaceae bacterium. Lineage (GTDB taxonomy): Bacteria > Pseudomonadota > Alphaproteobacteria > Reyranellales > Reyranellaceae > Reyranella. Next base: position 65,661 of record WOUR01000008.1, on the reverse strand, counting down.
ATGTCGAGGGCGAAGGTGTCGATCCCGGCATCCATGCGGTGGTCCATCTCGGGCTGCGCGATCATCGAGGGCGGCATGAAGAAGGGCGGAAAGAAAGCGTCGACGATGCGGGCGGACAGCGGCGAGCGGTCCTCGTCGACGATGGCGATCGCCGCCTTGTTGAGCTGCTCGGGCATCGCCGTCGATGCGCTGTAGATCGAGAAGGTGAAGGCGAAGACGATCAGCGCCAGCATCGCGGGATCGCGGGCGAGCCCACGCAATTCCTTGAGTCCGAGATGGACGATGTTGGCGGCGCGCATCGTTCAGGTCTCCTGCTTGCGCAGCAGGACGGCGCTCAGGCCGACCAGCACCGGGGCGGCGATCAGCAGCGGGAGGAACGACGCCTGCAGGTCGCCGAACCCCAGCGCCTTGGAAAAGGTTCCGCGCGCGATCGTCAGGAAATGCGTCATCGGATAGGCCTGTCCGATCGCCGCGCCGATGCCCTGCAGCGACGATACCGGGTCGATCATGCCGGAGAATTCCATCGCCGGGATCATCGTGCCGATGGTCGTGCCGAAGATCGCGGCCGACTGGCTGCGCATGAAGGTCGAGAACAGGAGACCGATGGAGGTGGCCGCGAGGATGTAGAGAAACGCGCCGCTGGCCAGGGCCGCGAAACTGCCCTTGAACGGCACGCCGAAGGCGGTCACGGCGAGCAGGGTCAGCAGCAGGAAGTTCACCATGCCGAGGACGACATAGGGAAACTGCTTGCCGATGAGGAACTCGAGCCGGGTGACCGGGGTGACGTAGAAGTTGACGAGCGATCCCAGCTCCTTCTCGCGCACGATGCTGAGCGTCGTCAGCATGGCGGGGATCAGGAGCAGCAACATCGGGATGACGGCCGGAACCATGGCCACCAGGCTGAGGATGTCGGGATTGTAGCGGAACCGGACTTCGAGATTGGCCAGCGGCAGGGCCAGTGACGTGCCGGCCAGCCATTTCGCATGCATGCCCTGGACGTAGCTGCGGGCGGTCTCGGCGCGCGACGGCATGGCGCCGTCCAGCCAGGCGCCGATCTCGACCGTGCGCCCGCGGGCAATGTCGCGCGCGAAGTTGGGCGGGATCTCGATGGCCAGGCTGAGCTCGCCGGAGCGCATGCGGCGATCGAGGTCGTCGTAGTCGCGGAGCGGCGGACGCTGGATGAAATAGCGCGAGCCCGCAATGTTGAGGGCATAGTCGCGGCTCGTCGTCGTGCCGTCGCGGTCGAGCACAGCGAAGGTCAGGTCCTCGACGTCCATGTTGATGCCGTAGCCGATGACGAACATCAGGATGACGCTGCCGAGCAGGGCAAGCGTGGCGCGGATCGGATCGCGCATGAGCTCGATCGCTTCGCGGCGCGAGTAGGCCAGCAGGCGCCGCAGTTCGAACGAGCGGCTGGGCGGCGGCGTCGATGCTTCCGGACCGACCGGCGGCGCGACGTCCGTCGCCGCGGCGTCGCCGGCAGCATCCTGCAGCCAGCCGACGAAGGCTTCCTCCAGCGTGGCGACGCCGCGCCGGGCGACGAGAGCGGCCGGGCTGTCGCTGACCAGCACGCGCCCGGCATGCATCAGCGACACGCGATCGCAACGCTCGGCCTCGTTCATCAGGTGGGTCGAGATGAAGATGGTGACCCGCTCGTGGCGCGCCATGTCGATCAACATCCGCCAGATGGCGTCGCGGGCGAGCGGATCGACGCCGGACGTGGGTTCGTCGAGGATCAGCAGGGTGGGTTTGTGGATCACCGCCACGGCGAGCGACAGGCGCTGCCTCTGGCCGAACGGCAGGGTCGGGGGCAGGGCGTCCAGCACATCGAGCAGTTCGAAACGTCCGGCGACCTCCTGGACGCGACCCGTGATCGTCTCCTTGGGCAGGTGGAACAGGCGGGCATGGAGCTCGAGGTTCTCCCGCACGGTCAGCTCGCTGTAGAGCGAGAAGGACTGCGACATGTAGCCGACGCGTCGGCGGGTCTCGAAGTCCTGGGCGTCGACCGGCTGGCCGAACAGCCGGGCCTCGCCCTCGCTGGACGGAAGCAGCCCGGTCAGCATCTTCATGGTCGTGGTCTTGCCGCAGCCATTGGATCCCAGGAATCCGAAGATCTCGCCCCGCGCGATGCGCAGGTCGACATGGTCCACGGCGACGAAATCGCCGAAGCGCCTGGTCAGGCCGTGCACCTCGATGGCGGCCTCGGCGTCGTGCCCGTCATCGGGAGGCGGCGTCTCGATCGGCCGGTAGCCACGGCCCCGTTCGCCGGGAAGCAGGGCAACGAAGGCCGCCTCGAGCGAGGGGCTGCCGGTGCGCGCGAGCAGTTCGCGCGGGCTGCCGGTCGCGATCACGCGGCCCGAGTCCATCGCCACGAGCCAGTCGAAACGGGCCGCCTCCTCCATGTAGGCGGTGGCCACGATGACGCTCATGCCGGGTCGCGCCGCGCGGATGCGGGCGATCAGGTCCCAGAACTGGCGGCGCGACAGCGGGTCGATGCCGGTCGTCGGTTCGTCGAGGATGAGAAGGTCGGGATCGTGAATGAGGGCGCAGCACAGGCCGAGCTTCTGTTTCATGCCGCCCGACAGCTTGCCGGCGGGACGATCGACGAACGGCGCCAGGCCGGTGGCCCGCGTCAGTTCGTCGATGCGCCGTTTGCGCTCGCGCCGGCCATGACCGAACAGGCGGCCGAAGAAGTCGATGTTCTCGGCCACCGTCAGGGTGGCGTAGAGGTTGCGCCCCAGCCCTTGCGGCATGTAGGCGATGCGCGTGCAGGCGCGGCGGCGATGCCGGCCGCTCGCCATGCTGCCGCCCAGCACCTCGACGCTGCCGGCCTGCAGGCGGCGCGCGCCGGCCACCAGCGCCAGCAGGCTCGACTTGCCGACGCCGTCCGGCCCGATCAGGCCGACGATGCTGCCGGCCGGCAGCTCGAGGTCGATGGCCTCCAGCGCCGTCACCGGGCCGTAGCGAAGGCCGACGCCGCGCAGCCGGGCGACGGGGTCGGTCATGGGGGAAGCTTCACCGCCAGGTTGGCCGGCCAATCGACCCTGGGATCGGTCCGGACGTAGGCCACGCCCGGCAAACCGGTCTTCACCTGGTCGAGGTTCTTGCTGAGCAGGGCCGGATCGATATTGGCCTTGATGCGGAACATCAGCTTCAGGCGCTCGACGGCCGTTTCGACGCTCTTGGGCGTGAACTGCGCCACGTCCGCCACGAAGGTGACGCGGGCCGGCAGGACGAATTGCGGGGCGGTGTCGAGGATCAGCCGCACCTCGCTGCCGATGGCGATGCGGCCGGCCGCCTCGGTCGGCAGGAAGAACGTCATATAGACGTCGGAAAGGTCGACCATGTTCAGGACCCTGCCGCCCGCCGCGAGGACCTCGCCGGGCTGGGCGACGCGATACTGCACGCGTCCGTCGCGCGGCGCCTTGAGCGCGCTGTCGTCGATGTCGGCCTGGATCCTGTCGATCGTGGCGAGCGCCGCCTCGTAGGCGGCCTGGGCGCCGACGACCTGGGAGTCGGCCGTTCCGATGGCGGCGTCGGCTGCCGCGACCTGCGCCTCGGCCGCGGCGAGCGCGGCCTTGGCGCCGTCATGACGCGCGCGATCGTCGTCGAGAACCTGCTGTGCGGTGGCGCCCTTCGGCGCCAGCTCCTCCGAGCGCGCCACGCGCCGGCGCGCTGCGTCGACCTCGGTGTGGCGCTGCGTCACCAGGGCGAGCGCCGCGCGTTTCTCGGCCTGGCGCTGCGTCACCCGCGAGCGGGCCGTGTCGATTTCGATCCGCGCCTGTTCGAGAATCGCCTTGACCTCGCGGAGCTGGGACCGCAGCACCCGCGTGTCCATGTTCGCGAGAACCTGGCCGACGCGCACGAAATCGCCCTCGTTGACCAGGATGTCTTCGACTCGCCCCGCCAGCTTGGTCGAGACGTCGATGTCGACGGCCTCGATCCGGCCATTGCCGCTGGCGAAGCCCGGCGGCAGCGACGGCGAACGCAGCCATTGCCATGCCGCATACGCCGCGCCTGCGACGAGCACGACGAGCACGATCCTCGACAGCCAGGCTTGTGACGCGGTCATGCGGGTTTCGGAGGCTTTGTTTATGGAGGTAGGATTAGGACACCGTTTGCCCGCACTCCACGTTGATCTGGATCAACGGCCGGTGGCGGATTGGTCCTTCGCGGGCCTGCAAGGATGGCGGCCAGTGACGACCCTTTGACAACGATCAAGTCGCGGGTCGGCCCTGCAGGTTAACGATGCATGATGGAAGGCATCCAGCACCTCGCGGAGATCGCCATCCGGCCGGCGGTGATCGTGTCCATGGCCGGCAACCTTCTGGCGCTCGGCGTCCGCGCCGGCGCCGTCCTGAATGAAATACCATGAACTGGCGTCTGCGCTATCGTCTGGGCGAGTTCGTGCGCTCGTCGTTCTGGCTGTTCCCCGTCCTCGCGCTTCTGATCGCCTGGCTGGTGGGCAAACTCGTCCTGGAGCTGCTTCCCACTCCCGATTGGCCTCGCTTCGACGAGGGCGATGTCGAGGGCATGCGTGTCTCCATGGCTGCGTTCGCCTCCTCGATGCTGACGTTCATGGTCTATGCCGTTTCCGCGCTGCTGCTCGCCATCCAGCTCGCCAGCGGCCAGATCACGCCGCGCATCATCAGGATGACCTTCAGCCGCTGGGAGATGAAGGTCGCGGCCAGCGTCTTCGTCTTCGCCTTTGGCATCACCATGGTCGCCCTGGCCAACACGACCAACCAGGTCCGTCACGGCGGGCTGATCGTCCTGGCGATCGTGGGCAACGTCCTGGCCATCGCCGTCTTCTTCTGGTTCGTGGAAGAGGTTGGCCTCGGCTTGCGACCGGTGACGGTGCTGCAGAAGGTGTTCGCCGACGGCAAGGAGGCGATGGACAGCGTCTACCAGGGCGACTTCGATACCGGACAGGCAGAGGGTCGGGCCATCGTCTCTGAACTCGCGGCGCGCAAGGGCCGCATCGTCGAACGCATCGGTCCGTCGGGGACTTTCCTGGCCTTCGGCAGCCGCGAGCTCGTGGCCCTGGCGGCGAGAGCAGACTGTACGATCGAACTGATCCCGCAGATCGGAGACTTCGTCTCGACCGGCGATCCGCTGGCGCACATCCATCCGTCCGACGCGCGCCTGAGCGAAGAGGCGCTCAATGGGCTGGTCGCCTTCGGGCCGGAGCGCACGATGCACCAGGACCCGATGTTCGCCTTCCGCATCATGGTGGATGTGGCGTCGCGCGCTCTTTCACCGGCCGTCAACGATCCGACCACGGCCGTTCTGGCGCTCGATCAGATCCACCGGCTGCTCCGCTACGCAGGACAGAAGAATCTCGACAATGCGCGGGTGCACGATTCGCGCGGGACGCTGCGGTTGGTCTTTCCGACGCCCGACTGGGACGACATCGTCGATCTGGCGGTGACCGAGGTGCGCCAGTACGGCGCCACCAGCACCCAGGTCGTTCGCCGGCTGCGGGCGATGCTCGAACATCTCGTCGACCGGCTGCCGGCGGCGCGTGTGCCGACGCTGCAAAGTGAACTGGCACTGCTCGAGCAGACCGTTGCCCGCTCCTTCCCCGAACCCGAGGATCGTCGGCGCGCGAACAAGGGCGATCTGCAGGGCCTCGGCGGATCGTCAGGGCGGTCGGACGGCTAGGCCGGCCCGGCCCCCAGCTTGACATAAGTCAAGGCATGCCGGCTTCCCGCCGTTACGGTTCGAGCTTCGTCACTCGGGATCGCGCCATGAAACGAGGCAAGCCCAGATCGCCCCAGCCTGCGGCGCGAGCCTGCCCCAGGCTCATTCACGCGGCGGGCCGCCTGGAGGTCTGGTTGATGCAGGGCGGCAGAACGATCGAGCGCATAGGATCCGTGGGCGTACCGCTCGCCCGCGACGCCCTTCGCCATGGGGAGGATGTGGTGGCGGACCTGTTCGACGAAGCGCGGCGCACGCTCGAGCGGCGCCAGCCTGTCCGGCGGCTGACGGCTCGCTCGCCGAGGACGGCGCGCGGGGCGGCCTGATGCCGATGGCCATCGACGTGCTGGCCTCCACGGCGGGCCACATCGTGGAACTGATCGGCGTGCTCATTCTGCTGGCCGGCGCCTTCGTCGCAATCGTCGCCTGCCTCGTCCGCCTCCGGCGGGGCGCGACCCCGGAAGATGCCTATCACGGGCTACGGGCCGACCTCGGACGATCCATGTTGCTCGGCCTGGAGTTCCTGGTCATCGCCGACATCATCGGCACCGTGGCCATTGAACCCACCTTGCACAATCTCGCCGTCCTCGCGGTGATCGTGGCGATCCGCACCCTGCTGAGCTTCGCACTTGAGCTCGAGGTCAGCGGACGCTGGCCGTGGCAGAAGGGCGACAAGTAATCGGCAAGACCCGGCGGCGGACGCCGGTTCCTCGAGCCGTCGGTGGGTGTCTGCAGGAGCGCCTGGCTTACCTATTCATCCCGCGCCGCAGCCAGAAGCAGCCGCCATGCCGTTCGACGCCTTCGAAATGCCGACCCTCGAAGATCGCCGTCACTGAAGCCCGGAAAGCCGGACTGCCGAAGACGAGGCTGTTAGGCAAGAGGATCTCGTCGGTGCCGCCGCCGCCCATCAGGTAGCTCATCAGGAGGTACTGCTCGTTGAAGAAACGGCGGCTCCAGGCGTCGGGATAGTCATAGGGAAAGAAGATGTCATGCAGGCCCCAGATGATTCCGGGTGCGAGCACCGGCAGGATTTCCATGAAGAAGACCGTGACGTCGGAGTTCTGGAAGGACCGGTGCGAGTTGTCGGCGAACAGGAGTGCATCGCTCGGCAGATCGGCGAAGAAACTCGTGGCGACTTCCTCGCACGGATGGCGGATCACCTCGTCACAGATCGAATCGACGTCGCGTCGGGGGTGCGGATCGACCGAAACGATCCGGGTGCGCAAGCCATGATCCTCGATCGCGCGACGGGCGAACCTGGTCGAATTGCCCGAGCCGATCTCGACATAGACCGAGGGATTGTGCCGGGCGAGCAGGCCGTAGAGCGACACGGCATCGAGGCCGGGAAAGGAGCCGTTGATCCAGCGCGGCGCCCGATCGTCCTCGGTGGCGCGCGCCGGAATCTTCCCGAACCACGGGCGGAGGCTTGCGAAGTATGCAAGCAGCGTCTTGTAGTCATCGGCCGATTCATGGGCCTTTCGCGCCAACGCCTGGACGCCGGGCGACTTGCTCCAGTCCCGCTGCCGGGGAAGGTAACCATAGTCGAAGACCACACGCCGGCGACGGCCGGATCGTACGGCGTCCAGCAACCACTGGAAGGGAGGCATGGTGCCTTATTGGCACAAAGCTCCAGCCTGTCCAAACGGCGGGCGCCGGCCTAGAATTATAACGCGTGTCCAATATTCTTCGCGTTGCCGGCCTCCTGGGCCTCCTTGCCGTCGCCGTCGCCGCGACCTGGCTCTTCCGGATCGACGAGCTGAAGCTTGCGGGGCCGCGGACCGACTATTTCCTCTATCTCGCGGCGCTGCTGGCGGTCGCGCTGCTGGTGGCGCGCTGGCCGCGTCTTTCGGGGACGCTGCTGGTGCTGGCCTGCCTCGAATTCGCCTGGGGACTGGGCTCGTGGGCCCTGGCGCCCCCCGGCTCGCCCTCGCTGCTGCCGCCGGTCAGCGCCGAGCCGGCGCGCTTTCAGTGGCATCCGCTGCTGCAGGCCGTGCCGGCGCCCGGCCTCGCCTTCACCAGTGCGACGGGGCTCGCCATCCGGCATTCGTCCCAGGGCACGCGCGGTCGCGATCCCGATCCGGCGCGCCTGGCCACTGGCGGCGTGGTGGCGACCTTCGGCGGCTCGGCGACCTACGATATCGGCAACGGCGAGGGCGATACCTGGCCCGACCGGCTGGACGAGGCGTTGCGCGACGACGGGCTGGTCGTCGTCAATCACGGCGTGCCGGGCTACACGACGGCCGAGCACGTGCTGCAGACGGCTTTCTATCCCGAGAAGTTCGGCAAGGCGCCGCGCTGCGCCGTCTACTTCGTGGGCTGGAACGACCTGCGCAACGCGCACATCCCCAACCTGGACGCGGGCTATGCCGACTTCCACATGCCGAGCCAGGTCGATTCCCTGAAGGTGCGGCGCATCGGCGGCTCCAACGTCACGATCTCGCCGCTGCTCACGGTGCTGGCCCGTCTCGTCGCCGCCGAGGTCGACACGGTGCGCTATGCCAAGGACCCCTATGCCCTGCCGCCGGCGAGCGGGCCCGATCCGGCCGCGACGGCGATCTTCGAGCGCAATGTCCGGTCGATCTCCGCCATCAACCGCGCCCGTGGCACGCCCACCATTTGGGTCGGGCAGGTCGTCAATCGCGACCGCCTGAAGGGCGGCGGGCTCTACGGCTGGCTGCCGCGCGTGCGCGACCGCGACCTCTGGCCCCTGCTGGAGCAGTCCAACGCCGCCCTGGAGCGGACGGCGCGGGCGCTGGGCGACACCTATGTGGCGCTGACGGTCGAGGCGTTCGGCCCGGCCGACTTCGTCGACGAGGGCCACTTCTCCGCAACGGGCGCGCGCCGCTTTGCGGCGCTGCTGGCGCCGGTCGTGCGCGAGACTTGCCGCTAGGCGTGCGGGATTCTACTCCTGTCGCCATGGTCTCTCCGTCCCGCGTGATCCTCATCACCGGTGCCTCCTCGGGCATCGGCGCCGCAACAGTCCGCGCGCTGGCCGCGCCCGACACGGCGCTCGCCCTGCATGCGCGGCGCAACCGTGCCGGGCTCGAGCGGGTCGCCGGCTTCGCCGCCGGGGCCGGCGCACGAAAGCTGATCCTCGAAGGCGATCTTGCCGAGTCCGGCACCGCGGCGCGCCTTGTCGACGAGACGGTGAAGGCGTTCGGTCATCTCGACGTGATCGTGAGCAACGCGGGCTTCGCCAATCGCACGCAGGTCGGCGAGCTCGACCGCGCGGCCTGGGACGCCAGCCAGAACGCCATGACGGCGGCCTTCTTCGAACTGGCGACCGCGGCCAAGCCGTGGCTGGTCAAGGCCGGGCCGGCGGGGCGCCTGGTCGGCGTCTCGTCCTTCGTCGCCCATGCCTTCGCGCGCGGCCTCATGACCTTTCCGGCCTCGGCCGCGGCCAAGGCCGGCGTCGAGGCCTTCGCCAAGGCCTTCGCCGTCGACATCGCCGGCTCGGGCGCCACGGTGAACTGCGTCGCGCCGGGCTTCATCGAGAAGGATCCCGACGCCCATGCCGCCGTGCCGCGCGCCGGCATGGAGAAGGTGACCCAGTCGATCCCGATGGGCCGCTACGGCAAGCCTGCGGAAGTGGCGGCCCTGATCGCCTTCCTGTGCTCGCCGGCCGCGAGCTACATCACCGGCCAGACGCTGCACGTGAACGGCGGCGTCACTCTGTAGGATCGGATTTCCTTGGAGCGCGCCACTCCCGTGCTGCTCGGACTCCGCTGGTAGCCAGGGTATGAGTGCGACTGGAGTTGCGCGCTCCAATGAACTCAGCCGATCGAACGCACCAGGCGGATGATGTCGATGTCCCTGGCATCGATGCCGAACCAGTCGAGGTAGAGCGGCACCTGGTGGTCGAGCATGTGCCGGCCATGGTGAATGCGGCGCCCGTGGGTGCGGGCGCGCTTCAGCAGCGGCGTCTCGATCGGGCTCATGATCACGTCGGCCACGACCACGTCGGGGTCGAGCGTCATCGGGTCGAAGGCTTGCGGGTCGCCGGCGCGCAGGCCGAGCGCCGTCGCGTTGATCGCGATGTGGATGCCTTTCGGCGGCATCTCGACTTCCGCGACCGGCACGTCGGGATAGTGGCTCAGGAGCCGGTCGATCGCCTTGCTGGCGCGCGCTTCCTGGAGTTCGGTGACCAGCAGTCGGCCGACGCCGGCTTCGCAGAGCGCGGCGGCAATGGCGCCGCCGGCACCGCCCAGGCCGACCAGCCAGACGCTGGCACCTTTCACGCGATGGCCCTGCGCCTCGAGCCCGCGCACGAAGCCCAGCCCATCGACATTGTCGCCCGCCACCACCCCGTCGGGGTCGCGGCGCACCAGGTTGACGCTGCCGGCCGCCGCCGCGCGGGGCGTGGCGCGGCCCACCAGGTCGAGCATCGCGGTCTTGTGCGGGATGGTGACGGTGAAGCCGCCGAGGTTGCGCATCTTGGCGAGCGCGTCGAGCATCAGCGGCAGGAGATCGGGGCCGCCCTCGAAGGGCAGCCAGACGGCGTTCACGCCGGTGGCGGCGAAGACCTGCGCCATCACGCCGGTCATGCGCAGCTGGCGGATGGGATCGCCGATCGTGCCATAGAGGCGCGTCGCGCCGTTGACCTGGTACAGGCCGTTGAAGAGTTGTGCGTCTGTCGGGTTCATGAGCCCCCAAAGAAAACGGCGGAGCCTGCGCCCCGCCGTCGATCTTGGCCGTCCGGAATGCGCGGCGCTAGAGATTCTTGAGCACGTACTCGGCCGAGGAAACCTCGAAGGCGCCCGGCTTCTCGACGAAGAGGTGCTTGATGGTGCCGTCCTCGACGACCATGGCGTAGCGCTGGCTGCGCGTGCCGAGGCCGAACTTCGAACCGTCCATCGTCAGGCCCATCGCCTGGGTGAACTCGGCGTTGCCGTCGCCCAGCATCATCACCGAGTCGCCAGCCTTCTGGTCCTTGCCCCAGGCGCCCATCACGAACGCGTCGTTGACGGAAATGCAGGCGATCGTGTCGATGCCCTTCGCCTTGAGAGCAGCTGCTTCGGCCACGAACCCGGGCACGTGCTTTGCCGAACAAGTGGGGGTGAAGGCGCCCGGCAGCGCGAAGGCCACGACCTTCTTGCCCGGCGCGAAGAGTTCTTCCGTCGTGACGGCCTTGGGGCCTTCCGGGCCCATCATGCGCAACGTGGCGCTGGGGACTTTGTCTCCGACTTTCGCCATTATTAGCTCCTCAAATGCGCCGCCGAACCGCGGCCTTTACGAACGGGCGGACCCTAGGCCGGGGTGGGGTTTTTGTCCATGCAAGGCCCGTGGGGGCGCCGGTGGCTTGAAGTTTGACCGGACAATCCCCATGGATATGGGAGAACATCAGTCATGCCCGGGTCCAGCTCTCCTGCCGCCACGTTGGTTGGCCGCTTCCTGGTCGCCGCGCCGTCCATGCCGGACGAGCGCTTCCAGAAGAGCGTCGTCTTCATCTGCAAGCACGATGACGACGGTGCGCTGGGAATCATCGTGAACAACAAGGTCGACGACCTGCCGCTCGGCCAGGTCTACAAGCAGCTCGGCATCGAGGTACCCAAGACGACCGCGGACCTGCCGGTGCTGTTCGGCGGCCCGGTCGAGACCTCGCGCGGGCTCGTGCTGCATTCGGCCGACTACAAGCGCGACGAGACCCTGCTGATCGACGGTGGCATGGCGCTCACCGCCTCGCTCGAAATCCTGAAGGACATGGCGGGCGGCACCGGACCCAAGAACGCCTGGCTGGCGCTCGGGCATTCCGGCTGGGCGCCGGGTCAACTCGACCGCGAGATGCAGGACAATGCCTGGCTGGTGGTCGATGCCGACGCGGAGCTGGTGTTCGACGCCGATTTCGCCGCCAAGTGGCAGCGTGCACTCGACCGGCTGGGCCGCGGCCTGCCCGGCGGCAAGTTCGACCTGGCCTCCTTCTCTCCCCAGTCCGGTCGCGCCTGACGTTTTTGCCCTCGCGGGCTACATGCATTGTGGTGCATCAGGTGTGCGTTTTCGCGTCAGGATTGTGCTTAACTTCCCCAGGCGAACGGGCCTATAGCGACAAATACGTCGACCGCCTGCCTCCCTTCGCGGACGACGGTGCGTAACCGGGACGTCCGCGTTCCTTCCCCAACCCCAATAGGGAAAACGGGCGTCCCGTCTTCGCCTCGACCGCGCATTGTTCGGCGGCGCCTTACTCGGCGGCGATCGACTGGGTGGCGGGGCTCCTGTAGGCGGCGAGCAGGGAGGCCTCGCGCTCCTTCGCGGCCTTCACGTTCTTCTCCTTCACGTGGCCGAAGCCGCGCATCGTTTCCGGCACCGACGCGATCTGGACCGCAAGGGCGTGGTTGTCCTGGCCGAGCGTGGCCAGCAGGGTCTCGAGCGTGGCTTCGTACTCGCGGATCAGGCGGCGCTCCATGCGGCGCTCCTCGCTGTAGCCGAAGATGTCGAACCGGCCGCCGCGCAGCCGCTTCAGCGAAGCGAGCAAACGGAAGGCCGGCATCATCCACGAACCGAACTCGCTCTTTTTCAGCTCTCCCGTCACGGGATCGCGATCGGCGAACAGCGGCGGCGCGAGATGGAAGGTGACCTTGTAGTTGCCCTCGAACTGCTGACGCAGCTTCTTCTGGAACTCGCCGTCGCTGTAGAGGCGGGCGACTTCGTACTCGTCCTTGTAGGCCATCAGCTTGTAGAGCGACTTGGCGACCGCTTCGGCGAGACCGCGGCGACCGGGCGCCTTGTCCTTCTCGGCCTTGGCGACTCGGTCGACCAGCGCGCGGTAGCGATCGGCATAGGCCTTGTCCTGGTAGGCCGTGAGCAGCTCGACGCGCTTCGAGACGATCTCCGCGAGCGTGCGCGCGACCGGCTTCTCGACCCTCATCGCGGGCTTGGCCGCAGCCTGGACGGCGGCGAGATTGTGAGCGGCGAGGCGACCCCAGTCGAAGGTGCGCTTGCTGCTCTCGACGGCGACGCCGTTCAGCTCGATGGCGCGCATCAGCGCCTCGAACGACAGCGGCACCAGGCCCTTCTGCCAGGCATGACCCAGCATGAAGAGATTGGTCGCGATCGAATCGCCCAGGATCGCCGTGGCGAGACCGGTACCATCGACGAACGAGGTGGCCTCGTCGCCCGCGGCGTCGCGGATCGCCTTCATCATCGATTCGGCGCCGAGATCCATGTCGCCGTTCATGACGAAGGCCGCGACCGGCTGGACATGGCCATTGATGACGGCCTTGGTCACGCCCTGCTCGATGCGCGACAGCGCGGCCGGTGAGGCGGCCACGACCATGTCGCAGCCCAGCACCAGGTTGGCGCCGCCGGCGGCGATGCGTACGGCATGGAGATCCTCGGGCTTCGGCGCGAGCCGCACATGGCTCATCACCGCGCCGTTCTTCTGGGCGAGGCCGGTGAAGTCGAGGACGGTGCAGCCCTTGCCTTCGAGATGCGCCGCCATGCCGATCAGCGCGCCGACCGTGATGACGCCGGTGCCGCCGATGCCGGTCACCAGGATGCCGTAGGCTTCGCTCAGCGGCCGCAGCGTCGGCATCGGCAGCGTGGCGAAGGGATCCTCCGCCACCACTTCGAGCTTGCGGCGGCGGGCCTTGGCGGGAACGCCGCCGCGCACCGACACGAAGCTCGGGCAGAAGCCATTCACGCAGGAGAAGTCCTTGTTGCAATTGCTCTGGTCGATCTGGCGCTTGCGGCCGAGCTCGGTCTCGAGCGGCTTCACCGACACGCAGTTGCTCTTCTCGGAGCAGTCGCCGCAGCCTTCGCAGACCGCGTCGTTGATGAAGACGCGCCGGTCGGGATCGGGGAAGGTGCCGCGCTTGCGGCGGCGGCGCTTCTCGGCGGCGCAGGTCTGGTCGTAGACGAGCACGGTGAGACCCGGGATCTCGCGCAGCTCGCGTTGCACGGCGTCGAGCTCGTCGCGATGGCGGATGGTGACGCCGTGCGCGAAGCCCGCGTTCATCGGGTACTTGTCGGGCTCGTCGGTGACGACGACGACCTTCTTGGCGCCCTCGGCCTCGACCTGCCGCGTGATCTCCGGAACCGTGAGCGGGCCGTCATGCGGCTGGCCGCCGGTCATCGCGACCGCATCGTTGAACAGGATCTTGTAGGTGATGTTGACGCCGGCAGCGGCCGACTGGCGGATCGCCATCAGGCCCGAATGGTAATAGGTGCCGTCGCCCAGGTTCTGGAAGATGTGGTTGTCGGAATGGAACGGCGCCTGGCCGACCCAGCCCACGCCTTCGCCGCCCATGTGGGAGATCAGCGAGGTACGGCGCTCGGGCATCCAGATCGCCATGCCATGGCAGCCGATGCCGGCCATGGCGCGGCTGCCCTCGGGCACCTTGGTCGAGGTGTTGTGCGGGCAGCCCGAGCAGAAGAACGGCGTGCGCGCGACCTTGGGCGGCGGCGCCGACAAGAGCTTCTCCTTGGCTTCGAGACGGGCCAGGCGCTGACGCAGCTCGGGCGATTCGCCCTCGTGCTTCATCAGGCGGCCGGCGATCACCATGGCGACGCCGGTCGGCGTGAGCTCGCCTTCGCTGGGCAGGATGATGCGGCCGCTCTCGTCGGCCTTGCCGATCACCACCGGACGGCGATCGGCCGGCAGGTGGTAGAGGATGCGCAGGAGCTGGTCCTCGAGGTTCGAGCGCTTCTCCTCGACGACGATGACTTCCTGCAGGCCTTCGGCGAAGCGGCGCGCGCCTTCAACTTCGAGCGGCCAGGTCACGCCGACCTTGTAGAGGCGGATGCCGAGCGCCCGGGCGCGGGCGTCGTCGATGCCGAGATCCTCCAGCGCCTGACGCGTGTCGAGATAGGCCTTGCCGGTCGTCATGATGCCGATGCGGGCGCGCGTGCCGGTCTCGGTCGGTTCGATCACGGTGCGGTCGAAGCCGTTGGCGCGCACGAAGGCGGCGACCGCCGCCATCTTCGGTCCGTGCAGGCGCTTCTCGGCCTCGAGCGGGGGATCCGGATTGCGGATGCCCAGCCCGCCCGGCGGCAGCTGGAAGTCGGTCGGCATGACGATCTGGATGCGTTCGGGATCGACCCAGACCGAAGCGCCGCTCTCGACCGTTTCGGAGATCGCCTTGAAGCCCACCCAGCAGCCCGAGTAGCGGGACAGGGCAAAGCCCAGGATGCCGTAATCGAGATATTCCTGGACGGTCGCCGGATTGACGACCGGGATCATCGCCGCGGCAAAGACCTGTTCGCTCTGGTGCGGCAGGGTCGAGGACTGGCAGCCGTGGTCGTCGCCGGCCAGCGCGATCACGCCGCCATGCGGCGAGGTGCCGGCGGCATTGCCGTGCTTCAGCACGTCCATCGAGCGGTCGACACCGGGGCCTTTGCCGTACCAGATCGAGAACACGCCATCGACCTTGGCGCCGGGGAACAGGTTGGTCTGCTGGCTGCCCCATACCGCGGTCGCCGCGAGATCCTCGTTGAGCCCGGGCTGGAAGTGGATGTTATTCTCTTTCAGGTACCGCTTCGCGCCCCACAGCGCGTTGTCGTACATGCCGAGCGGCGAGCCGCGATAGCCGGAGATGAAGCCGCCGGTGTTGAGACCGGCCGCGAGATCGCGCTGGCGCTGCATCATCGGCAGGCGCACCAGCGCCTGGATGCCGGTCATGTAGACGCGGCCCTTGCCGAGTCGGTAGCGGTCCTCGAGGGCGTAGTCGCCGAAAACGAGAGGAACAGGGGTGACGGTGCTCATCGCGGGAGCCCTCCGGTGCGGCAGCGTGAACGGGCGTTTATTCGCGGCACCATAGCGGGCTCGACGGCCGGCGCGAAAGCCCATCCCGATCAATGGCAGCAACTTCTTGCAGTATCGCACTGCATTGATAGAAGCGGAGGGGGTGGTCCTGGGGGAGAGAGTTGGGGATGCAGGTCGTCCGAGCTGCTTTTCTTGTCGTGATTTCAGCCTGTATCGGGGCCGCCGCAGCCCACGCGCAGGCGCCCGCCCCGATCCACATTCCGCTGCAGTTGATCGATGCGCCGGCCGTGACCACGGGCACGCCGTTCCCGGAGCAATACCGGCTGGTCATCAATGTCGGGATCAATGGCGGCGCGGCACTGCCTTACCTGTTCGATACCGGGTCCGCGCTTTTCAATGCGCAATACAATACGAGCTGGTGGCCGGGCATCACGCCCGGCACTGATCCGGCGAAGGGGTACGCGCCCAACTCCACGGTGCCCAACGGCACTGGCGTCGAATATTGCTACGGCAACGGAATCGGCGGCTGCCGCGGTTTCCAGGGCAACATCGTTCAGGCGGAGCAACTCGACTTCTACTACGGGGGACCGACACCGGTCCTTGCCTCGACGCTCAATGCCACGCCGGGCTACCAGATCAGCGCCGTCTACAATCTGGTCTACGAAGGCGTGCCCACTCTGGTTGCGGGTACGACCGCGCCGATGCACGAGGGCATATTCTACGGCACGTTCGGGGCGGGCAATTTTACCTACCTGGCCGACAACTACATGGCGGGCAGCGTGCTGGGGCAGACGACGGTCACCGGCGTCGGCCAGGGCTACGTCGTCGCCGCGAATGGCCAGCCCAATCCCATCACGGGCGTCCAGAACCCACCACAGAAGCCCCTTGGCCAGACCGTCACCATCGGCGGCGCGACGCAGCAGGTCACGAGTTGCAGCCCCTGCGTGACGCTGGGGGTGACACCGCAGATGCTGGGTCAGTTCGCGCCCGTCCGGCAGCCCACGCCCGGCAACACCCTCGGCATGGTGCCGTGGGTGAACAGCAGCACCCCCTTTCCCAATCCCTATGGAGGCTCCACCGGCAACAACGCGTCCGAGCAGTTCGGCTACAGGTTCCTGGTCGGTGTCGCGGTCCCCGGTGGTCCCAGCGCCACAACGACGGCCGGGGCGCTGCTCGACACGGGCACGGGAGGATTCACCCTCAGCACGGTGTTCAACCAGCCGGGCATGAGCGACGGCGTTGCGGTCCTGGGTGGTTCCACGCTGACGGCGACGGGCGTCAGCGGACCTGCCGGCAACGCCTCGCCGGTCGTCGGGCTGTCGACCTCCTCCTCGGTTCTCCAGCCCAACGGTACCCACCCCATCAACTACGTCGCCCAGTTCGACGCGCGCACGCCGGGAACGACCAACACGATCGGCCTGCCCTTCTTCCTGCAGAACTCGGTACTGTTCGATCTCGACAACAAGGCGGTCGGCTACACGCCGTTCTTCGTCACCGACGCCCCACTTGCGACAACGGCGGGGGGGCCGCTGATCGTGACCGGTGACAACGTTCCTCTGGGCCTCGCCGGCGTGATCTCCGGCCTGGGCGGCCTGCAGATCAACGGCGGTGGGGCCGTGCAAGTCAGTGCCACGAACACCTATGGCGGCCTCACGTCGATCTTCGGCGGCCAGTTGCTGATCTCCGGGCCGGGCAGCATCGCCAGTTCCTCCGGCGTCCAGAACGAAGGCCTGTTCGACATCTCGCGTGCCTGGGGCGCGGTGATGATCCAGTCGCTCTCCGGCACCAGCAACGGCGTCGTCAGCCTCGGTGGCAACAACCTCGTCATCGCCAACGCCAACGGCACCTTCTCCGGCACGCTCGGCGATGGCGGCTACTATCCGGGGACTGGCGGCAGCCTCACCCTCATGGCGGGCACGCAAAGCCTCGGTGGCGTAAACAGCTACACCGGCGGGACCACGGTCAACGGCGGCACGCTGCGGCTTGGTGCCGTCGGCAGCCTTCCCACGGGCGGGGCGCTCGCGATCAACGGTGGCACCGTCGAACTCAACGGCAACGACCAGACGATCGGCGCCCTGTCCGGCGCCGGCGGCATCCTCTCGCTCGGCGGCGCGACCCTCACGGCCGGCAATTCGGCAAGCAGCGTCTTCGGTGGCATCATCCAGGGTGCCGGCTCGCTGATGAAGCAGGGGAGCGGCATGCTCACCCTCCTGGGAGCGAACAGCTACGGCGGCGGCACGACGGTCTTATCGGGCATCCTGCAGGGCAATACGGCGAGTCTGCAGGGCAACATCGTCAACAACGCTTCCGTCTGGTTCGCGCAGGACACGGCGGGCACCTATGCCGGCGACATGTCGGGGACCGGCAGCCTCGTCCTGAACGGCGCCGGCACGCTGAGCCTCATCGGCAACAACAGTTACACCGGCGGAACGACGGTCAATGGCGGCGTGCTGTCTCTGGGAGGTCCCAATGCGCTGCCGGCGCTCGGCGCGCTCACCATCAACGGCGGCACGGTCGCGCTGAACGGCAACGACCTGACGCTCGGCATGTTGGTCGGCAGCGGCGGTGCGCTGTCGTTGGGCTCGGCCGACCTCACCGTCGCCGGTGGCGGCAGCACGACGGTCGGCACCGTCATCACCGGCAGCGGCGGGCTCAATCTGACCGGCGGCGGCTTCCTCAACCTGACGGCTGCCAACACCTACACCGGGCCAACCTCGGTTTTCGACGGCGTGCTGGCCGTGAACGGCAGCATCAACAGCGACGTCACGGTGGGGGCTGCCGGCCAATTGCGTGGCAGCGGTACGATCTTCGGCAACCTGAATGCCGGGGGCGTCACGGCGCCGGGCAACTCGATCGGCACCCTGAACGTGGCCGGCTCCTACACGCAGGCCGCCGGCAGCACCTATGAGGTCGAGGTCAACGCCGCAGGCCAGTCAGACCTCGTCAACGTCACTGGCGCACCGGGCACGGCGACGATCAACGGCGGCATGGTCAGCGTCATCCCGATCTTGGGCCTCTATGCGCCCCGCACGACATACACGATCCTGTCGGCCACCGGCGGCGTCGCCGGTTCCTATGCTGGCGTCGGCACGTCGCTTCCCTTCCTGCAGTCCTCGCTCTCCTACGATGCCAACAACGTCTACTTGACGCTCAGCCCCGGCGGCTTCGCGAGGGGCGCGCAGACGCCGAACCAGATGGCCGTTGGCGCCGCCCTCGATCGCGGCGTCGCCGGCGCCAGCGGCGACTTCGCCACCATCGTCGGCACGATGGCGGGCTACAGTTTCGCGCAGGGCCAGGCCGCGATGTCGACGCTGAGCGGCCAGGGCTATTCGGGTTTCGGTACCGCCAACCTGGGCGGCGCCCTGCTGTTCATGAACGCGCTCGGCCAGCAGATGAGCATGCTGCATGGCGGTGCTGGCGGCCAAGTGAGCCGCACGGCGCTGGCGCAGGCCTGCGACGTGGAGGGGGCCTGCGACTCTTCGCGGCCCGGACCCTGGAGCCTGTGGGGCACCGCGATGGGCGGGACCGGCACGGTCGCGGGTAACGGCAATGCCGCCAGCCTGACCTACAATGCCGGCGGCTTCGCCACCGGCCTCGACTATCGCTTCGATCGGCGCTTGCTGGCCGGCATCGGCGTGGGCTTCAGCAGCGGGAACCAGTGGGCCAGCGGGTTCAGCGGACAGGGCACGACCAACAGCTACCAGGCCAGCCTCTACGCCTCCTTCACGCCAGGGGCCTTCTACGTCGATGCGCTGGCGGGCTATGGCTACAACGACAACTCGATGACACGGCAGATCACCCTGCCCAACCTGGCGCCGCGTCTGGCGCAGGGCCGTACCGGCGCCAACCAGTTCCTCGGCCAGGTCGAGGCGGGCTACCGGATCGCGATCGACGGGGCGGCCGCGCTGGCGCTGACGCCGTTCGCGCGTTTCCAGGGCACGACGGTCAACCAGGCGGGCTTCACCGAGAGCGGCGCCGGTGCGCTCAACCTTGCCGTGGCGCAGCAGACCAGCGGTTCGGCACGCAGCGTGCTCGGCGCGGAGATCGCCGGCGCGTTCGGTGTCGAGGGCCGGGAGAAGCTCGCCGTGCAACTGCGCGCCGGCTGGGCGCACGAGTATGCCAGCACCGCGCGGCCAGTGACGGCGAACTTCGCCGGCGCACCCGGGACCAATTTCACCGTGTTCGGCGCCGCGCCGCAGACCGATTCGGCGATCGTCAGCGTTGCCGCCAATACGGCGATTGCCGCCAGCGCCGGGCTCTATCTCCGCTACGACGGCGAGGTCGGCGGCGGCATCTCCAGCCACTCGCTCAGCGGCGGCTTCAGGGCGACCTGGTGAGGTTGCTCCGGATAGATCTTAGTTCGTCGCCGGCCGCTTGCCGGCCTTGTAGTCGGCGATGGCGGCCTTGAGCTGGCGGTACTCGGCGCATCCGAAGGTGCAGAGCGAGTCGAGGCGGGCGAGCTGCTGCTCGGCCTCCGGCAGACGGCCCAGCATCAGGTAGGCTTCGCCGAGATACTCGTAGGCGCCGATGTGGCGGGAATCGATCGCCAGCGCCTGCTGATAGTATTGCAGCGAGCCGTTGGGATTGCCCGACTTGCGCGTGGCGAAGCCCATCAGGTTATAGGCATCGGCATTCTTCGGATCCTTCGTTACGACCTGCTGCAGCAGTGGCAGGGCGCCCTGGTAGTCCCCGGCCTGGATCATCGCCTTGGCACGGGTGAAGTTGGCGTCGACCGGCTTGGCCGGCTCCGAGGAGCCGCCGGCTGCCCGCACCGGCAGGGACGGGCCAACGGTCATGACTGCCAGTGCGGCGGCGAGAAAAAGGGATCGCATGCGGTGGCCTCCTGAAGGTCCGGGCATCTTGGACGGGCCGACCGGCCGGACAACGAAAATCTCATGACATTGCCGTGAGATCGGCGGCCTTGGCGACGGCACGGACGGAGAGCCGGCCCTGCCGGCCGCGGATCTCGACCTCATGGCGGGGCGCTTCGCCGAGGTCGAGGCCTGCGCGGTCCAGCAACTCCTCCGACACGACGAGTTCGACGGCGAATTCCTTGGTCATGGATTCGAGGCGGCTCGCGGTGTTCACCGTGTCGCCGATCGCGGTGATCTGGGCGGCGCGCGCATAGCCCATCTCCCCGACGATGGCCGGGCCGGCGTGAATGCCGATGCCGATGCGCAGCGGCGCGTCGAGATCGCCCGACATCGCTTCGTTGAGGTCGGCAAGGGCCAATGCCATGCGCCGCGCGGCATCGAGCGCCTGGCGGCACGCCACCTGCGGTTCCTGGTTGAGGCCGAAGATGGCCATCACGCCGTCGCCGATGAACTTGTCGAGACGCCCGCCGGCCGCCTCGACGGCCTGTCCGGTGGCGCGGAAGTAGCGGTTGAGCAGGAACACGACATCGTAGGGAAGCTTGCCTTCCGAGATCGTCGTGAAGCCGCGGATGTCGGCGAACAGCACCGCGATATAGCGTTCGCCGCCATGAGCCTGGGGTTGGCGCCGATAGGCTTCCACCGGCCCGGCAGCGGCCGGAAGGAGCAGCGCCACCCGGTAGTGACCGGGCGGTGGGCGCAGCTGGCAGGCCAGACGGACGTTGGCCGGAGCGCCGATACGTGCCAGCACCTTCGCTTCGTCCGGCGAGGCTGGCGGCAACCGGTGGCGGTCGTCGCCGGTGATGCGGACGCGGCAGGTCGAGCAGCGGCCGCGACCGCCGCAGACCGAGGCGTGGGGAATGCCGGCGACCCGGCTCATCTCCAGGATCGAGGGGCCGGCCGGCTGCGTGACGCTGCGGCGTTCGCCGTAATCGAGACGCACCACGCCGGCGCGCCGTTCCCAGAGATCGCGCAAGGGTCGCGCGGCGATCGCGGCGATCAGCAAAGCGAGGGCCGCGTATTCGAGCCCGGCCGCGATCGAATAGAGGTGGGCGATCTGCCCAGGGGCTGGAACATGCGCGTGCTCGAACAGGCCTTCGAGAAAGCCGGGACGCTGCGCCAGTTCGGCGACGTCGCGCAGCGCGACGGCGGCGCCGGCAAGGCTGGCGGCGGGGATCAGGAGGGCGAGGCCGTAGAGGAGCGGCAGCCAGTCGCGGTACCAGGGCTTGAGGCGCAGTGCGAAGTGCAGGCCGATGCAGCCATGCATCCAGACGACGAGCGGCAGGGAGAACTGCCTCAGGATGCCAGGCCATCCGCTGGCGATGAGCGAGCCCAGAACCCAGGGATAACCCGACTGGACGTCGTAGAGCGTCGCGGCGAGGCGCGTGCCCACGATATGCACCACGCCCAGCGGGATGATCGACGCGCCGAGGATCCATTGCGCCCATTCCCAGCGCGACAGTTTCAGCGCGCGTCGCCGGTACAGTGACCACAGGGCCAGGCAGAAATGTCCGAACAGGGCGCCGTAGAGAACCGTCAGGCCTGCGGGATTGCTCCAGATGGCGGCGAACCAATGCCGCCCTTCCTCGAGGACGCGCAACGAGATCAGGCCCAGCGCATGATTGAGCAGGTGGGTGACGACGTAGAAGAAGAGGACGTAGCCCGACCAGAGGCGAAGCCGTCCGGTCATGGCGTCATTTCAGGAGGGACAGGACCGCTTCGGGCGGCCGGCCGATCGCCGCGTGAGCGCCTTTCACGACGATTGGACGCTGCAGCAGGACGGGATGCGCGGCGATCGCCTCCACGATCTGCGCCTTGGTGAGGTCCGCCTTCCGGACCTTGAGTGCCTTGAATTCCGCCTCTCCGTCGCGGATCAGCTCGCGCGGATCGCCGCCCACCATCGTGACGAGTTTCTCCACCTCGGCCTTGCTCGGCGCCTGCTTGAGATACTCGCGGATCGTCGGCTCCACGCCCTTGCTTTTCAGCAGGTCGAGAGTCTGCCGCGACTTGCTGCAGCGTGGATTGTGCCAGATCGTGACGGTCATGAGTGCCTCGCTGGCCGAAACATGGCGAGCCGGTCAGCCTTCGTCCAGAGAATCGGGATCGGTCGCCTCGATGACCTTGCGGGCGAGGTCGAAGGCGAACCCTGCGCGCGCCATCGAGGCAAGGTCGCGCACTTTCTTTTCCTCTCGATCCTTCATACGGAAGGGACCGAGCCGGCGCCGGCGGGCGAAGGCCACGGCGGCCTGGATTTCACGCCGGGCGGGATCGGTACCGAGTTCCTCGTCGAGCGCCGCGAGGGCGCTGTCGACGTCGTCGCGCCCCACGCCCGCGACCTGCAGGCGCTGGCGTGTCAGTTGGCCCGAGACGCCGCGGCGGTGCAGGGATCTCGCCTTGGTCTGCGCGTACGCCTTGTCGTCGAGCAGGCCGGCCGCCACGAATTTCTGCACGACCGCTTCGATCGCCTCCTCGACATTGTCCATCACCGGTGCCTCGAGCAGCCGGGCCTTGGACACCCGCCGGCGCAGTACGCGACGCAATCCCTCGGCCGAACTGGCGTACCGCTCGAGATAGAACACGGCGGCGTTCTGGAGATATTTCGCCGTGATCGGAGAGACCGTCCGCTTCACGGCATCAGCCTCGCAGCGGGATGCCCACCATCGCCTGCAATTCGTCGATCGCGACCTCGGGATCGCCGACCTTGATGGTGCGCATGCCCAGGGCGCGCGCCGGCTTCAGGTTGATGCCGAGATCGTCGAGGTAGATGCAGCGGTCCGGCGTCACGCCCAGCAGCTCACAGGCATGCTGGTAGATGCGCGGGTCGGGCTTGCGCAGGCCGACTTTGCTCGATTCGACGACATGCTCGAAAAGAGACAGGATTTCGGCCACGGCTCTGGCCTTCTCCGGGCTGCGCGCCATGCCAGGCCCCTCGCCAGCCTTCATGTTGTTGGTGATGCAGGCCACCCGGAACGCCGACCTGCAGCGGCGCAGTGCCTCGACCATCTGCGGCCGAATGTCGCCGCTTAGTGCCTGCAAAATCTTCCAGCCCTCGACGCGCTGCCCCTGGAGGCGGGCCTCCTCCTCGAACA
Organism: Rhodospirillaceae bacterium; assembly: GCA_009772935.1. Taxonomy (GTDB): domain Bacteria; phylum Pseudomonadota; class Alphaproteobacteria; order Reyranellales; family Reyranellaceae; genus Reyranella. The sequence goes on along the minus strand of WOUR01000008.1, from coordinate 42,304 downwards.
GGTCGACGAAGCCCTGGAGGGAAACCTCGCTTCGTTCCATTTTCGCCCAGGCATTGGTATCGGGATTGCGCGCATTCAGGCCGCGCAGGAAATCTTTGGGAAGTCCGGCCTCGGCCTCGTAGCGGTTGAAGGCGTCGAAGGGGCTGGAGAGAATCACGCCGCCGAAGTCCCAGAGGACGGCGAGCGGGGTTTTTGCATGGCTCGTATTCATGGTGGTGCGACCGTCTTTACCTTGTTGCTGCCGCAGTCGGCCCTTATCTCACGCCCTCCATAGGCGACCGGTCGGACGTTGACCATCCAAGCCTGAACTCCGGATTAGGAATTTACACATGAGCGAAGCAGCGGTGATGCCGCGCGGCAACGCAGTGGCGGTAGTGGCAGCAGGAACGGACTCGAACGGGACAGCCCGTCCGGATGGTCGCAATCGTCGCGCCGCCGAGACTCGTCGCAAGATCATCGAGGCCGCCAAGGTGATGATCGCCGAGACCAGCACCGCGCCGACCGTGGTGGCCGTCGCCCGCCGGGCCGACGTCTCCGTCCGCTCGGTTTTCCAGCATTTCGGCGACGTCGAGTCACTTTTTGTAACAGTCCTGGACGCCATCGGCGAGGACATCGTGGTCCCCCAGCAGGCCTCGGACTCCCGTCCGCTTGCGGAGCGGGTGGCCTCCGTGGTCCAGGGCCTTGCCGAAGTCTTCGACAAGATCGTCCCGCTGCGCGTCGCCGCCGGCCAGTTCGTCGACCATCCGGCCCTGATCGAGCGCGGCAATGCCTTCAAGCTGGAGCTGCGCAAGTCCACTTTCGAGGCTTTTGCCCCGGAGTTCGCGAGCCTGGGCGAGCAGGCCCGGGAGGAGCTGGCGGATGCCATCGGCGCGGCCCTCTCCCTCGACGCCTGGATCGTGCTGCGTCGCCGCGACGGGCTCAGCTTCGACCGGGCGGCTGCGGTCTGGCGCATGACGCTCCAGGCGCTGCTGACCCATCGCTTCGCCTCGGTTGCGGCGGAATAGCCACCCTCTGCTGGTCGCCGATTGACTTGGCGTTTGGGATCAGAGAGTTAAGAGCCCCAATCAACTGAAGAACGCTCGGTATATGGCGACCAGCCAGCTTCATGAGGACTTTTCCCGCGAGGAGCACGTCAAGGCGGGCTCCGATCGCGGCTTCGGGTTCGTGTTTGCGGGATTTTTCGGAATCCTGAGCGCAATCAACCTGTGGAACCACGGAACCGAGCACGGCGCGGCCTGGAAGTGGATGCTGCCGCTCGCGGCGCTTTTCCTCGTCGTGGCCCTCGTCTATCCCAAGGCGCTCGGGCCGCTGAACCGGCTGTGGCTGAAGTTCGGCCTGCTCCTCTACAAGGTGATGAACCCGCTGATCCTGGGCCTCCTGTTCTTCGTCACCATCATGCCGATCGGCCTGGTGATGCGTGCCTTCGGCAAGGATTTCCTGCGGCTGAAGCTCGATCGGAATGCCAAGAGCTACTGGATCGACCGCAGCCCGCCGGGGCCGCCGCCGCAATCGATGAAAAACCAGTTCTGATTCCGAAAGGACCGATCCATGGGCTCCATTATCGCTGAACTCTGGGCCTTCATGCGCGAGCGCAAGAAGTTCTGGCTGCTGCCGATCATGATCATGATGGTGATCTTCGGCGGCCTGATCGTTCTCACCAAGGGCTCGGCGATCGCGCCGTTCATCTACACGCTCTTCTAAAGGGTAGGACGTTCCATGCGGGTGCTCGGCATATCGGCCTTCTATCACGACAGCGCGGCGGCGCTGATCGAGGACGGCCATCTGGTGAGCGCCGCACAGGAAGAGCGCTTCACCCGCAAGAAGCACGATGCGGGCTTCCCGCAGAACGCGGTCCAGTTCTGCCTGGACCGCGCGGGCATCAAACTCCAGGACGTCGACTACGTCGCCTTCTACGACAAGCCGTTCCTGAAGTTCGAGCGCCTGCTCGAGACCTACCTCGCCTACGCGCCGCGCGGCTTCAATTCCTTCCGCATGGCCATGCCGTTGTGGCTGAAGGAGAAGCTGTTCCAGAAGACGCTGCTGCGCGACGAGATGAAGAAGTGGGAGCCTGACTTCGACTGGCAGAAGCGCCTGCTGTTCGGCGAGCACCACCAGAGCCACGCCGCTTCGGCCTTCTTCCCCTCGCCCTATGAAGAGGCGGCCGTGCTCTGCATGGACGGCGTCGGCGAATGGGCGACGACGTCGCTCGCGATGGGAAGCGGCAACAAGCTCGAGATGCTGCGCGAGATCCACTTCCCGCACTCGATCGGCCTGCTCTATTCCGCCTTCACCTATTACACGGGCTTCAAGGTCAACTCGGGCGAGTACAAGGTCATGGGCCTCGCGCCCTACGGCGAGCCCAAGTTCAAGAACCTGATCCTCGACAAGATCGTCGACCTCAAGGAAGACGGCACCTTCCGCCTCGACCAGAGCTACTTCGACTATTGCACTGGCCTGCGCATGACGAACGACAAGTTCGGCGCGCTGTTCGGCGGCGCCCGGCGCAATCCCGAGGAGATGCTGACCCAGCATCACATGGACCTGGCGGCGTCGATCCAGGCCGTCACCGAGGAGATCGTGATCCGCCTCGGCCGGTCGGTGAAGAAGGAAACCGGCGTCAAGAACATCTGCCTCGCGGGCGGCGTGGCGCTGAATTGCGTGGCCAACGGCAAGTTGCTGCGCGAGAACATCTTCGACGGAATCTGGGTGCAGCCCGCGGCCGGCGATGCCGGCGGCGCGGTCGGTGCCGCCTACGCCGCCTATCACGGTTTTCTCGGCCAGCCGCGCAAGCTGAACGGCCACATGGACGGCATGGCCGGCTCCTATCTCGGCCCGGAGTTCACCGACGACGAGATCGCCGAGCGCCTCACGGCCGTGGGTGCCAGGTTCTCGCGCCTCACCCGTGAGGAGATGATCGACCAGACCGCGCAGGCGCTGGCCGACGACAAGGCAGTCGGCTGGATGCAGGGCCGCATGGAGTTCGGTCCGCGTTCGCTCGGCGCCCGCTCGATCCTGGGCGACGCGCGCTCGCCCTCGATGCAGAAGACGCTGAACCTCAAGGTGAAGTACCGTGAGTCGTTCCGCCCCTTCGCGCCGGCGGTGCTGCGCGAGGACGTCGACAAGTACTTCGAGTTCCACACCGACAGCCCCTACATGTTGATGGTCGCGCCGGTCGTCGAGTCGCGCCGCCGCAAGATGACCGCCGAGGAAGAGAAGCTGTTCGGCATCGAGAAGCTGAACGTGCCGCGCTCCGACATTCCGGCCGTGACGCACGTCGACTATTCAGGCCGTATCCAGACGGTGCATGAAGAGACCAACAAGCCGTTCTACGACCTGATCTCGGCGTTCAAGGCGAAGACGGGCAGCTCGGTGATCGTGAACACCTCGTTCAACGTGCGCGGCGAGCCGATCGTCTGCACGCCCGAGGATGCGTGGCGCTGCTTCATGGGAAGCGAGATCGAGGTGCTGGTGGTCGGCAACTGCCTGCTGCGCAAGGAAGACCAGGATCCGGCGCTGAAGCTCGACTACAAGAACGCCTTCGAGCTCGACTAGCGCGCCTTCCATGCGCGCACTGGTTTGCGATCGCCTCGGCGATCCCTCTGTTCTCCATATCGAGGAACGTCCGATCCCCGAAGCGGGACCGGGCGAGATCGTCGTCAAGGTCGGCGCCGGCTCGGTCAACTTCCCCGACGTTCTGATGGTGGCCGGCGGCTACCAGCACAAGCCCGAGCTGCCCTTTGTGCCCGGCATGGAAGGGGCGGGGACGATCCACATGGTCGGTGCCGATGTCACGAGCTGGAAGCTGGGTGACCGCGTGATCTTCGGCATCCGTCCCGGCGCCTTCGCCGAGTACGTGAAGCTGAAGGCCAGCGGTCAGCTCATGCGCCTGCCGGACGACTGGTCGTTCGCCGAGGGCTCGGGCTTTCGCGTTGCCGCGCAGACCGCCTTTCACTCGCTGGTCCATCGCGCCGCGCTGAAGAAGGGCGACGTGCTGCTGGTCCACGGCGCCTCGGGCGGCGTCGGCCTGGCGGCGGTGCAGCTGGGCAAGCATCTCGGTGCGCGTGTCATCGCGACCGGCAGCGACGATGGCCGCCTCGCCGTCGTGCGGGAGAACGGCGCCGACGAGGTCGTGAACTACCGGACCGGCGACTTCGTCGCTTCGGTGAAGGAGATGACGAACGGCAAGGGCTGCGACGTGATCTACGATCCGGTGGGCGGCGAGGTGCTGGAGAAGTCGGTGCGGGCGGCCGCCTATGGCGCGCGCCTGCTGGTCGTGGGTTTCACCTCGGGCGGGCCGAGCAAGCTCATGTCCAACCACATCCTGATCAAGGGCCTGTCGGTGTTGGGCGTGCGCGCCGGCGAGACGATCCTGCGCCTGTCGCCGGAACTGGGCCGCGACTATGTCGAGGAACTGCCGCGGCTCGCGGCCTTGGGCGTCATGCGCCCGCACGTCTCGCATCGCTTCCCGATGGAGCAGGCCGCCGAGGCCTTCCGCGTCCTGACGGACCGCAAGGTCGTTGGCAAGGTCGCGATCGAGATGAGCTCCGCGTCGTAACCCGTCAATGGAGCGCGCCATTCCAGTGGCGCTCAGATTAAGACAAGAGCGCCACTGGAATGGCGCGCTCCATCGAGACTACCGCGCGTAGAAGATCGTCACCTTGCGGTCGATCTCCGAGGCGTTTTCCTTGCCCAAGCTCATGTTCCCGAAGGCTTCGGGGTCGGCCACGATCGTGATGTTCTTGCCCGGATAGCCGTCGTGGATCATTTCGGCGGCGACTGCCTGGGCACGCGCCCGCGCGAGCTTCTCATTGTAGGCCTTGTCGCCCAGCTTGTCGGTGTGGCCGATCAGGCAGATGGCCGACACCTGGCGATCCTTCGCGGTCTTCACTGCCTGGGCGATCACCGGCTTCTCAGCCGGCGGCACCTGCGAGCTGTTGAGGGCAAACAGGATGCGGACCGGCTGGGGCTGGTTGCTGCCGCCGCCGCGCGGGCAGGTGCCGACCGTCTGCGCGAAGGACGGCGCCGCCGCGAACAACATGCCGGCGGCGATGAGGACACCGATCTTCTTCATTTGAGTTCTTCCTTGAGAGCCAATTCGACGAAGGGGAGTCGATCGTTGCCGAAGAACATCATCTTGTCCACGAAGCAGGTGGGCGCACCGAACACGCCGCGCGCGACCGCCTCCTCGGTGGTGGCCTTGAGACGGTCCTTGACGTCCTGGTCCTGGATGCGGGTCCCGAACTTCTCCACGTCGAGGCCAGCGGCGGACAAGACGGCCGCCACTTCCTTCATGTCGTTGAGGTTGCGGCCCTCGACCCACATCGCCTTGAAGACCGCCGGGTGGTAGCGCTCAAAGGTGCCGTCGATCTGCGCCGCCGCGGCACCGCGCATCAGCGCCAGCGTGTTCACCGGAAAGAACGGATTGCGCTGGAACGGCACGCCATAGTGGCGGGCCCACATCGGCATGTCGAAGCCGCTCCATGCGGATTTCTGCGGCAGCTCGGCCGGCGAATGGTTGCCGGTCGCCTTGAACACGCCGCCCAGCAGCATCGGCTTGCGGACGAGCGTGGCGCCGGCGCGCTGCGCGATCGCCTCGACCTGCGTGTCGGCCAGGTAACTATAGGGGCTGCCATAGTCGAAGTAGAATTCCAGCGTGCGGGCCATGCGTTCCTCCTTGCTTGTCGCAAGCCTGCGCTGCTTCTAGCGTTGCGACAAGAAAGTTCGAGGAGGGCGTGCATGAGTCGTGTTGCAGACAAGGTCGTGCTGGTGACGGGCGCTGGATCGGGCATCGGCCGTGCGTCGGCGAAGCTTCTGGCCGCGGAGGGGGCGACGGTGATCGCGACCGACGTGAACCGCGCGGGCGGACTCGAAACAGTGCAACAAATTGGAGGCAAGGCGCGCTTCGAGGAGCAGGACACGTCGAAGGAAGCCGACTGGAAGCGCATCATCGACGACATCCTGGCGCGCGAAGGCCGGCTGAACGGGCTGGTCAACAATGCAGGCATCGCCGGACCCTTTCCCTCTTCCTTCGAGGGCGAGAGTCTCGACCAGTGGCGGCGCATCCTGTCGATCAACGTCGAGGGCGTGTTCCTCGGCTGCAAGTACGGCGTGCCGGCGCTGCGCACCTCGGGCGGCGGCTCGATCGTGAACATGTCGTCTCTGGCGGCCTTCCTCGGCACACCCGATCTCTCGGCCTATGGCGCCAGCAAGGGCGCGGTCCGCCAGTTCACCAAGACCGTGGCGATGGACTGCGCGCGCAAGGGCTACAAGGTGCGCTGCAACTCGGTCCATCCCGGCATCATCATGACGCCGATGGGCGAGCACATCCTGCCCAGCGAGAAGGCGCGCGAACGCACGCGCCAGCGCGTGCCGATCGGCCATTTCGGCACACCGGAAGACATTGCCTATGGCGTGCTCTACCTGATTTCAGACGAGTCCCGCTTCATGACAGGCGCCGAACTGGTGATCGACGGGGGGATGAACGCGATCTAGGTCGCTCCGCTAAGCGGAGCGACCGGCGGCGTGTAGCGCTGCAGGGAGCACCGCGACCGAAGCGCGGGCGCCGCACAGCGCAGAAAAGAGGAGGTGCGCCGAACCTACCGTGCGGGCTCTCGCGCTTGGTTACAAGCGCTGCCGCCCGCCGGCGCCTGTGAAGGCGCCTACTTAATATTCACCTGGTGGGTAAACTTGTCCCCGTCGCTGATCGTGATCTGCTGGAAGCCGAGCAGCTTCAGCAGGTCGAAGAAGTTCGCGTCCTCGGCGATCGTGCGCTCCTGGAAGAAGGGCGACAGGCGCGACATGGTCGTCATGTTCGCGAGGATCGCACGGGCGCGGTAGATCGTGCTCATCTCGCCCGGCTGCAGCCCGACGATGATCATCTTGTCCGCCTTCTCGCCCTTCACGAAGACCGAGTAGGGAACGCGGTAGGCCGATTGGATCGTGCCCTGCGAGACCACCGTCGCGAACTGCACGCGCTGGGCGCGCTCGGCGCCGGCAATCGTCTGCATCGGCGAGGTGTAGGTCTCGACCGCGGTCGGCTTCGGATAATAGTAGCCGACGTAGCGATCCTCGTCGGCCTTCGGGGTCACCGCGGCGGCGGCCGGCTTGGGCTGCTGCTGCGCGAGTGCCGGCAGCGCGCCGAAAGCGACGAGAACGGCCAGGCTGGCTGCGAACCGATTGATCATGAATGTTCCCCCAAAGTCTGATGCTGCAGTGGCGACGGGCTAAAACAACGTATAGCCGCCATCGATAACGAAGTCGCGGCCCGTCGTATAGCCGGTCGCGCCGCTCGCCAGGTAGACGGCGATCGGCCCGAAGTCGGCACCGGTGCCCCAGCGGCGGGTCGGGATGCGCGGCAGGACGTTGCCGGCGAACTTCGGATTGGCCACCGCATTGGCTGTCATCTCGGTCTCGATCCAGCCCGGCAGGATCGAGTTCACCGTGATCTTGTAGCGCGCGAGCTCGACGGCCAGCGCCCGCACCATGGCGGTGACGCCGCCTTTGCTCGCGCCGTAGTGGCTGGAGCGGGCCGCGCCTTCGATGGCCGCCGTGCTGGCCATCGCCACCAGCGAACCGCCCTGGCCGCGCTCGACCATGTGCTTGGCGGCTGCACGGAACGTGAAGAAAACGCCGTCGAGGTTGATCTGCAGCACGCGGCGCCATTCCGCGTAGTCCATCTCGAGGATCGAGCCCTTGCCGCGACCCGAGACGCCGGCATTGGCGACGCAATTGTCGACATGGCCCATCACCTTCACCGTCTCGGCGAAGGCTTCCGCGACCTGCTGCTCATCGCCGACATCGACGATCTGGGCGTGGACCTTGCCGCCATGCTTCTTGAGCTGCTCGACAGCGGCGTCGTTCTTCTCCTTGCGGGTGCCCCAGATGCAGACGCCGGCGCCCGCCTGGGCCATCGCGTCGGCCATACCGAGGCCGATGCCGCCATTTCCGCCCGTCACCAGCGCCACCTTGCCCGTCAGATCGAAGCCCTTGTAGGCCATGCGTCCCTCCCAAACGAAAACCGGGCGGGATCAAACCCCGCCCGGTCCATAGCGTCAATCTGACGAAAGCTCAGTTCAGCCGGTCCGTTTCGACCAGCACAATCTCGGCATCCTCAAGTGCCACGATCTCGATTTCGTCCTGGTCGACGACGGCCACGCCATCGCGGGCATTCGCCGTCACGACCTTGCCGTCACTGCCGCGGACTTCGATCTTCCCCTTGGCCGGCACGAGGTAGGTCGGCTTGCCGTTCAGCTTCTGGCGGATCGACTGGCCCGCCTTCACCGTGCCGGCCATCAGCGAGCCGTCGGCATAGAGCGGGATCGCCCCGTCATCGCCGCGCCCCGAGGCCAGCGGCACCAGCCTGCCGTCGCGCGCGTCGGCGGGGAACTGCACGGTCTCCCAGCGCGCTGGCACGCCCTGCTTGTTGGGAATGATCCAGATCTGGAACAGCTCGGTCTCGGCCTGCTCCATGTTGTACTCGGCGTGCTGGATGCCGTTGCCCGCGCTCATCACCTGGATCTGGCCCGCCTCGGTCCGGCCCTCGTTGCCGAGATGGTCCTTGTGCGTGATCGCGCCCTTGATGACGTACGTCACGATTTCCATGTCGCGGTGAGGATGCGGCGGGAAGCCCGACTGCGGCGCGATCCGGTCGTTGTTCCAGACTCGCAGCGCGCCCCAGTGGACGCGGTCCTGGTTGCGGTAGTCGGCGAAGCTGAAATGAAAGTTCGCCTTGAGCCAGCCGTGGTCCGACTTGCCCAATTTATCGAAGGGTCTGAGCTCGATCATGGTGTTCTCCTTGCTGCTCCCAAAATGGCCCAACAAGGAGGGGGATCAAGTTTCGGGTTGGTAAGTGGGCTGAGCGCAGCTCAGCCCCGGAAGCGGCGGGACATTGCCTTGGGCAATGTCCGGGAGCGCCGAAGGAAGAACGACCAGCGATCCTCAGCGCGGCCTACGAATCGGATCGGTGCCGTCCCAGTCCTGGGCCCGCTTGCGGACGTACTCGAAGAAGCGGCCCTTGTTGCCGCTGATGTCGGAAATCTCGACGACGGTGCCGGCATGGGGATCGGCGGGCGCGCCGGTGTCGAAGTAGGCGAAACGGCCCCGCTCGCCGCCGATCTGGCCTTCGTGGCCGAGCTTGTAGCCCAGCCCCAGCGCACGGTCGTACAGCGACTGGTAGTCGGTCGACCAGAAGGCCACGTGCTGCAGGCCCTCGCGGCCCGAGTCGAGGAACTCCTTGTACATCGACGGCGCGTCGTTGCGTTGCTGGATCAGCTCGATCTGCAGGTCGCCGGAATTGGCCAGCGCGATGCTCAGCTCGGCGGTCGAGGCCTGGCCGCGATGGCGGAACCAGTCGGTCTGCACGCGGTCGATGTAGAACCACGGTCCGACCTGCAGGACGTCGATCCAGTGCTTCATCGCCGCCTCTATGTCTCGCACGACATAGCCGTTCTGGCGGATCGGTCCGAACAGTCGGCTCATTTGCTGACCTCCCCCAGCGCGTGTGTCGTGCCGCCGAAGCGGAAGCCCCTATAGCCGTCGGCCACGATCTCCTTGCAGGTCGTGCGGTAGCCCTCGCCGATATAGGGCATGAAGACGCGCGGCTTGCCGGGAATGTTGACGCCCAGGTACCAGGAGTTGGCGCGGGGGAAGAGCGTGCGGTCGGCGACTTCGGCGACATGCCGGCCCCAGGCGATCTGCGCCTCGCCGTCGGGCTCGACGGTCGCGAGATCGTGCCGGCGCATGTGGGTGAGGCATTCGGCGATCCAGTCGACGTGATACTCGCAATTGGTGATCACGTTGCCGATGACCGACGGGCTTCCCGGCCCGGTAATGGTGAACAGGTTGGGGAAGCCCTTAACCGTCAGGCCGAGATAGGTCTGGGGTCCTTCCGACCACGCGTCCTTCAGCGTGGCGCCGTCACGGCCGCGAATGTCGACCGCGAGCAGAGCACCCGTCACGGCATCGAAGCCGGTGGCAAAGACCAGCGCGTCGAGTTCGAAATGCCGCGACGCCGTGTCGACGCCGGATGCGGTGATCCTCTCGATCGGCTCCTCGCGCAGGTTCACCAGCTCGACGTTCGACCGGTTGTAGGTGTCGAAATAGTCGGTATCGACGCACAGGCGCTTCACGCCGAACGGGTAACCCGAGGGCGACAGGGCCGCGGCGGTCCTGGGATCCTTCACCGTCTCGTGGATCTTCTGGCGCACGAAGTCGGCGCAGACCTCGTTGACGTCGGGATGAACCAGGATGTTGGGGAAGGCTTTCAGGAATCCGCCGCTGCCGCCCTCCTGCCAGAGCTGCTCGTAACGCGCCCACTGGACGTCGCGCGGCGGCACTTCCGCGGTGAAGGCCGTCGGCGGCACGCGGCCGAAGTCGGATTGCTCCAGGCAGGCGAGATAGGTGTCCAAGCCCTCGTCGAAACTCCTGTGGTCCGCGTCGGTCAGCGGGCGATTGCGCGCCGGCACCGAGAAATTGGGCGTGCGCTGGAACACGACGAGTCGTTCGGCGTCCTTCGCGATCATCGGGATCGCCTGCACGCCGGAGGATCCCGTGCCGACGATGCCGATCCTCTTGCCCGTGAAATCGACCGGCTCCTGCGGCCAGCGGGCGGTGTGATAGATGGTGCCCTCGAAGTCCGCGACGCCGGGAATGTCGGGCGTGTTGGGCACCGACAGGCCGCCGGTCGCCATGATGACGAAGCGGGCGAGGAGGCGGTCGCCGCGATCGGTCTCGACGATCCAGCGATCGGTCGTTTCGTCGAAGGTGGCGCCGGCGACCCTGGTGTCGAACTGGATCAGCTTGCGCAGGTCGAGCCGGTCGGCGGCGAAGCGGGCGTACGCGAGAATTTCTTCCTGGCCGGCATAGCGGTTGGTCCAGCGCCATTCGCGGCGCAACTCGGGCGACCAGCTGTAGGAATAGAACAGGCTCGGCACGTCGCAGCGCGCGCCGGGATAGCGGTTCCAGTACCAGGTGCCGCCGACATCCGGCGCCGCCTCGAGGCCGCGCACCGTCAGTCCGATCTCGCGCATCTTGTGCAGCGCATAGAGGCCACCGAAGCCGGCGCCTACCACGACGACATCGCGTTCGACGCCGTCCTCGTTCGTCTTCGCTCGCTTCGCAATGGAAGCATCCATGGGTGCCGGACTCCGCAATGTGGAAACGTTTCCAATTCAACCTTGCAAAGGCAACGCAAGATGTCAATTATGCCCCTTCGTATGGCAGAAATCGTTTCCAAAGCGACCATTCGAGACGTGGCCCGGACGGCCGGCGTGTCGGTCGGGTCGGTGTCGCGAGCGCTGAATGGCGGCAAGAACGTCAGCGTCCGGGTGGCGCGCGACGTCGCCGCCGCGGCGGAAAAGCTCGGCTACCAGCCGGATTTCCAGGCGCGCAGCCTGCGCACGCGCACAACCGGCATGGTCGGCTGCCTGGTCTCCGACGTCGCCAATCCGCTCTATGCCAGCATCGTGCAGGCGGCGGAGGCCCGGCTGCGCGAGGCCGGCCTGCTTATGGTCGTGGCCAACACCGCGAACGATCCGGCGCGCGAGCGGGCGATGGTCGCGGCGTTCCGTGGCCGGCGCCTCGACGGCATGCTGGTCGCGCCCGGCAGCGACGAGAACGATCGCGCCTGGCGCGAGCTCGCCGCCGGCGGCGCGCCGGTCGTGATCCTCGATCGCGACGTTCCCCACGAAGAGGATAGGCCCTGGCCCGCGGTACTGGTCGACCATCGAGAAGGCGCACGGACTGCGACGCGCTACCTGATCGGACTGGGTCATCGCCGCATCGCGCTGCTGACGCCGGGTGCACGCATGCGGCCGGGGCGTGAACGCATCGCCGGGTTCAAGGCAGCGTTCGCCGAAGCCGATATCGATCCGACAGGCGCTTTGGTCTGCCTGCAGGAATCGTCGATGGATTTCGCGCAGGGCGATGCGCTCGCCTTGTTGCGCCGTAGTCAACGCCCGACGGCGATCATCGCGCTCGGCACCCGCATCCTGGCTGGCGCCTTGCGTGCCGCGCGGGATCTCGGGCTTTCGGTGCCGCGCGACCTGTCGGTGATCTCCGTCGGCGATACCGATCTCGCGGCCGTGCACACGCCGGCGATCACGGCCTTGCGCTGGAGTCTGGAGGATGTCGGCCGAGCGGCGGCGGAACTGCTGCTGCAACGGCTGAGGGGCACGGGGGAGGGGCAGTCGCGCGCGCTGCTGCCGGTCGATCTGGTGCTGCGCGAATCCTGTGTGCCGCCGACGGCGAAGTAATCAAGAACCACGTGGAGGAAAGAATGAAGATGCTCCGGAGGGCATTCGCCCTGGCTTTGGCCTTGGGCGTGACCGTGCCCGCATTTGCTCAGACGACCGACGCCAAGTGGCCGAGCAAGCCGATCCGCCTGATCGTGCCGTTCGCAGCGGGCGGCGGCACCGATCTGGTGGCGCGCGCGCTGGCGGAGAAGCTCGGCACCGCGCTCGGCCAGACCGTGATCGTCGACAACAAACCGGGTGCTTCCGGCGTCATCGCCATGGAGGCTGCCCAGAAGGCCCCGGCCGATGGCTACACGCTGGTCCTGGGATCGGCCAGCACCGTCGTGGTCAACCCGGCCGTGATGCCCGACCTGCCCTACGATCCGGTGAAGGACTTCGAGCATCTGGCCGACATCGGCTCGGCCACGGTCGTGATGGTGGCCAGCCCGGATTATCCGGTGAAGGACCTGCGCGACGTCATCGCGTTGGCGAAGGCCAAGCCTGGCGAAGTGAACTACGGAACCTGGGGCAACGGCTCCACCGGCCATCTCTGCGCCGAGATCATCCGCGCCGGCACCGGCATCAACATGACCCACGTGCCCTACAAGGGCGCGGCGCCGGTGCTGAACGACGTGGCGGCGGGCCACATCAAGCTCGGCTTCTCCGACGTCCAGTCGGCGGTGCCGATGGTCAAGTCGGGCAAGGTCAAGGTCGTGGTCTCGTGCACGCGCCGCTCGATCAACTTTCCCGACGTCCCGGGCTTCGTCGAGCAGGGCGTCGATTTCGACTTCGTCTGGCGCTACGACCTGATGGCGCCGGCCAACACGCCCAAGCCAATCGTGCAGCGCCTGCACGCCGAGCTGATGAAGATCCTGGCGATGCCGGACATCAAGGCGCGCTGGGCCGAGTTCGGCATGACCGCCTCGACCATCAGCCCCGACGATCTCAAGGCGCAGACGGCCAAGGACATCGCGACCCTGCGCAAGATCGCGCAGCAGGCCAACGTCAAGCCATGAGCCCCGCGACGCAGGCCGCCGTCGTCACCGGCGCGGCCAGCGGCCTCGGTCGCGCCATCGCGCATCGCTTCGCGCGTGAGGGCATCCGGGTCGCGCTGTGGGACGTCGATCTTGCCGGCGTGCAACGCGCCGCCGCGGAGATCGGCGCGGCTGCACGGGCATTCGCCGTCGACATCACCGACACGGCCGCGGTGAGGGCAGCCTGGGTGGCGACGAAGGCCGCCTTGGGAGTGCCGTCGATCCTGGTCAACAGCGCCGGCATCCTCGGCCCCTCGGCGGGGATCGCATCGTATCCCGAAGAGCAATGGCACCGGGTGCTCGACATCAACCTCAACGGCACGTTCCGTTGCTGCCAGGCTGCGGTGCCCGACATGCTCTCGAGTGGCTACGGCCGCATCGTCAACATCGCCTCGATCGCGGGCAAGGACGGCAATCCCAACGTCGCGGCCTATGTGGCCTCCAAGGCCGCCGTCATCGCCCTCACCAAGTCGATGGGCAAGGAACTCGCGACCTCGGGCGTGCTGGTCAACGCCATCACGCCCTCGGCCTCCGAGACGCCGATCTTCGGCGACCTTACCGACGAACGGCGCGCGAAGCTTCTGGCGAATGTGCCGATGGCCCGCATGGTACGTCCCGAAGAGGTCGCCGAACTGGCCTTCTGGTTGGCCTCGCCAGCCTGCTCTTTCTCGACCGGCGCCACCTTCGACATCTCCGGCGGCCGGGCGACCTACTGATTCGCAGGCTGAGCTTCGCTCAGCCCTATCTTCCCTCGCGCCACCAGGCGGTGGCGATGGCCATCAGGAAGGCCAGCGCCACGAGGATGCCGGGCAGCAGCGGCAGCTGGTTGATGCCGGCGACCGTATAGCCCTCGTTGCGGCGCAGGCCGATCCAGTCCGCGCCGCCGGCGGCGCGGCCGGGGCGAACGGTGCGGATGTCGGGGTCCGACTGGTCGGCCAGCCACATCAGGCCGCCGCCGGTGCCCTCGACGAGCGGCTTCAGCTTCGCGTCGGTCGCGCGCACGTCGGAGAATTCCACAGGATCGGGGCTACCGACGGCGGCGACGGCGCGCAGGGTGCCGTCGTCGAAGCGGTAGAGGCCGGGCTTGTCGACATCGACCACGGCGACGCCGAGGCCCGGCGCGGTCTGGCGGAGGTCGAGCGTGCGGGTGGCACCGCCGGGCGAGGTCATGGTGACTTGCGGGAAAGTCGTGGCGAGCGTGCGGCGCGAAATCTCGATGCGGCCGCCGACGGCGGTGGCCCGCAGCGCCTCTTCCTCGAGGTCCGGTTCCTTCATCAGCCAATGGGCGACGCGGCGCACCAGCTCGGGCTGCGGGCCGCCGCCGTCGATTCCGCGGTTCCACAGCCACAGGTGATCGGACAGGAGCTGCGCTACGCGGCCTTCGCCCACGCGGTCGAGGATCACCAGTGGCTTCTCCTCGGCGCCAGCCAGCACGGCATTGCCGCGCTCGGTGCGCGAGGTGACGAGGCGGAACCAGCGGCCCCACTCCGGCTCCTTGTTGGGATCGCCGGCCTGCGGCAGGTTCGCCGTCACCGGATGGCGCTGGCCGATCTCGGTGACCTTGGGCTTGAAGCCGGTCTCGACCACGTCGCCGGTCGGCGCGCCGGGCAGGATGGCGCCGAGGGGCGTACGGTAGAGCGAGCGCTGGGTGGCGAACACCGGGCCGACCGAGACCAGCAGCGCACCGCCGCTCTTCACGTACTCGGTGATGTTGCGGAAGTAGTCGCGCGTGATCAGGTTCCCCGACTCGTAGCGGTCGAAGATGATCAGGTCGAATTCCTTCAGCTTCTGCTCGAACAGCTCGCGCATCGGGAAGACGATCAGCGACAGTTCGCGGACCGGCGTGAAATCGTCCTTTTGCGGCGTGCGCAGGATGGTGAAGTGCACGAGATCGACCGCCGGGTCGCTCTTCAGCAGGTTCCGCCACGCCCGCTCGCCCTGATAGGGCTCGCCCGAGACCAGCAGGACGCGCAGCCGGTCGCGCACACCGTTGATGGTGAAGAGGGCGCGGTTGTTGTCGAGGGTGAGTTCGCTGGGGCCGGGTCCGACTTCCAGTTCGACGACGTTGGCGCCAGGATTGCCGACGGTGATCGGCAGCTCGACCGAGCGGCCGACCGGCACGTCGATGCGCTTCACGACCTCGCCGCCGACCGACAGGGTCACCGGCGCGGTGCCGCCCGCGGGATCGTCGATCCGGAACTTGGTCGTCACCTCGCGGCCGACCACGCCGTAGCGCGGCGACTGTTCGAGCACGATCAGCCGGTCGCGCTCGTTCTTCCGACCGGCGATCAGCGCGTGCACCGGCGCGCCGCCCAGTTCCGGCGGCACTCCGGCCGTTACGTCATGAACCTGGCCGTCGCTCAGCAGCACAACGCCCGCCAGGCGTTCCTGCGGGATCTCGATCAGCGCCGAGCGCATCGTCTCGATCAGGCGCGTGCCGCCCGGCCGTTCGCTGCCGAGCTGGATCTGCGACGGCGGCAGCACCACCTCGCGCACTTCGAGCCCGTCCTGCTGGCCGAGCTTGCGCTTCAGCGACTCACGCGCGGCCTGGACCTGCTGGCGCCGATCGCCGATCGCCATGGAATCGCTGTCGTCGACGACGACCAGCGCCACGTCGGCGATGGGCTTGCGCTGCTCCTCGATCAGCGAGGGATTGGCCAGCGCCGCCAGCACGACCACGAGCGAACCCAGCCGCCAGATCGTGCCACGGGCGCCGGCGCGCAGGCCGAGCAGCACCAGCACGAGGCCGATCGCACCCAGCGCGGCCAGGACCGTCCATGGCAGCAGCGGATCGAAGGCGACCGAGACGGCCGATGTCATGTTCATCGCCTCAACCTCTGCATGATGTCCTGCAGGTGAACCTGGTCGTCCTTGTAGTTGCCGGTCAGCGCATGCATCACGAGGTTGACCCCGAAGCGATAGGACATCTCGCGCTGGGTCTCGCCGCCCGGCGTCACCGGCAGCAGGCCGCGGCCGCGCTGGTCGGTGGCCCAGGCGCCGGCATAGTCGTTGGAGCCGATCAGGACCGTCGTCACGCCGTCATTGACGCGGCCGGTTCCCGACTCGATCCAGAGCTTTCCGCCCTGCCAGCGTCCGGGCATGTCCGACAGGAGATAGAAGGCCTTGCTGAGCACGTGGTTGGGCGGCATGGCGACCAGCGGCGGCGTCTCGACGCCGGCCAGCAGACGTTTGAGGTCGGGGTTGCCGCCGGCCGGACGGTCGAAGCTCATCTGCTGGTCGCGCGTGTCGATGAAGATGATGCCGCCGGTCCGCAGGTAGCGGTCGAGCGCGGCCTGGGCGCGCGGCGACAAGGCCGGCTGGGTCGAGGTCACCGGCCAGTAGATCAGCGGGTAGAGCCGCGGCTCGTCGCGCTCGAGATCGAGGCCGACCGGATCGGCCGGTTCGACCGAGGTGCGGCTGCGCAGGATCTCGCTCAACCCTTCGAGACCCGCCTTGCTGATGTCGTCCACTTCCTTGTCGCCGGTGATGATGTAGGCGAGGCGGATGTCGAGCGAACCCTTCAGCGCCTGCTCGTCGGTGAGCGGCGGCGGACCGGGCTTGGTCGCCGGCTCCGTCGCCGCGGCGCCGGGACGTGGTGGCGGTGCGGGCTGCTGGGCCTGCAGGTCGGGCGCCCCGGTGAAGGCCAGAGTGGCGAGCAGGACGGCTGCCGGGGCGGCGCGCCCGAACCGGACGGCCTTGGGCAGCAGGCCGCGTAGCCACAGTGAGATCAGAAGGTCGGCCAGCAGCAGGAGGAGTGCGGCCAGCAGGAACCATTTCGACAAGTCGGTCTCGCCGGCCTCCGAGAGCCGATCGGTGGCGATGCCGCTCGGCAGAACCAGCGGCTTGGGCGCGGCGATGCGGCCGCCGATGTTGAAGGCCACCTGGGCGTTCTCGTCACCATAGAGGCCGGGAGGCGAAGAGGGCTTGGGTTGGAAGGTCTCGGCGGCATCGGCCGGCAGCATCTGTATGCCGGCGGGCGGCGCGCCCAGGCGACCGAATCCGTCCAGCGTGCGCCAGGGCTTCAGCGCCTTGTTGACGCCGTCGCCCGCGACGCCGCGCGAGAGCGTGACCAGCCGTTGCAGCATGTTCACGAACAGACCGGACAGGGACAGGTTGCTCCAGCCGGTGTTGGCGGTGGTGTGGATCAGCACGAGATAGCCCTGGCCGCGCTTCTCGGCGGTGACGAGCGGCGTGCCGTCGGCGAGACGTGCCCAGGTCTTGTCGGCGAGGTCGGGCGTCGGTTCCGCCAGCACCTGCTGGGAGATGCGCACGTCCTTCGGGACCGGGATGCCGAGGAACGGGCTGTTGGGTGGGAACTCGGCCAGGGCGCTCGGCTCGCCCCAGCTCATGATGCCGCCCAGGGCGCGATCACCCAGGCGCAGCGGCGTCGGCACGAGAGTGTCGGCGCCAGCCGCGAGGTTGGGGCCGGCGAAGCGCACGGCGATGCCGCCGCGCTCGATCCACTTGGCGATCTCCTCACGGTCGTTGGCCGACGGGGCGGCGCCGTCCGGAATCAGCAGCACGGCGGTGTTGCGCGTCAGCACGGCTTCGCGGTCGCCGATGCTCAGGCTGACATAGGGATCCAGCGCGCGCTCGAGGAAGTAGATCTCCTGCAACAGCGGCTGATTGCCCGCCGTGGCGCGCTCGCCGAGGATCGCCACGGGGCGGCGGCGATGACGCTCGTCGAGCAGGATCGCGCTGCCGGCGCCGCCCTGGGCCTCGATGTCGAGACGGGCCATGCGGTTGCGCAGCTCGGCTGGGATGGAGAGCATGCCTTCGCCCTGGGTCGCGGTCGCGGCGAAGTCGAGATCGATGCGGGCCACGACACGGCCCTGTTCGTCGGACGCCTGGACCGCCGCGCGGCGCGGACCGTCGGCTGCGGCGCGCAGCGCCCTCACCTTGAGGTCGCGGCCTTCGGCGGCCGGCGGCAGCAGCAGCAACGGCGTCGTCGCCTGGTCGGGCAGCAGCACCTGCAAGCCGTCGAAGCGGCGCAGGCGCTCGGCGAGACGCATGGCGCCCTCGTCCTCGAGACCGTCGCTCAGCCAGACGGCATGGGCGCCGGCGTCGAGCTGCATCTGGTCGATGGCGATCGCTGCCGCCGCGCGATCGGTCGGCCAGGGCTTGGGCCGGAAGGCGCGCAGCAAGGTGCGCGCCTCGTCGGGACGCATCGCCCCGCGGCGTGTGGCGGGCGCGTCGAGCGGCGCCGGCGCGGTGCCGACGAGCACGACCGGGCGATTGGCGCGTTCGGCGCGCTGGATCAGGCGCTCGGCATGAGCCGTGCGCGTCGCCCACCCGGGCGCGCTCGACCAGCCGTCGTCGATCACGAGCAGCAGCGGACCGCGGCCCGGCAGCTCGGCCTGCGGGTTCAGGAGCGGGCGGGCAACCGCCAGGATCAGCGCCGCTGCCAGCAAGAGCCGCAGCAGCAGCAGCCACCACGGCATCTTCATCGGTGTCTGCTCGGGCGGCTCCAGCCCGACCAGCAACCGGATCGCCGGGAAGCGCACGAGCTTGGGCAGCGGCGGGATCAGCCGCAGCAGGAAATAGATCGCCGGCAGGGCCACCAGCAGGGCCAGCATGCCGGGGGCAGCGAAGGCGAAGGCGCCGAGACTGAGCATGCGGTCAGGCCAGGTTCAGCCGGCCCATGTCGGCCATGGCGAGGTAAAGCGACAGGAGCACGGTCTGGGGCGACCGGTCGGTGCGATGGAGATGCACGGTCCAGTTGGCGGGCCGCGCCAGACGCTGCAGCCCTTCCTTCTGGGCCGCGAGACGGGCGCCGTAGGCCGAGCGGACGGCCTCGACCCGGCGGATCGTGTGCTGGCCCTCGGCTTCGAGGCCCTCGAACTTCACATGACCGTCGAACGGCAGCTCTTCCTCGGCGGGATCGAGGATCTGCACGAGATGGCCGCGCACACCGACGCTGGCATAGTAGCGGACGATCTCCTCGATCTTCTCCAGCGGATCGAGCCAGTCCGACACGAGCACGATCGTGCCGTGCGCGGGCAGCGGCACCATCGGCGGCAGGCTGGCAGGCGTGCGGGTGGTGTCGCGCGACTCGTCGAGCAGGGTCTCGGCAACACGGCGCACGGCGACGCGGCCGGAGGCGGGGCGCATACCGCCGCCCAGAACGGCGACCCGCTCGCCGGCGTCGGCCAGCAGGCTGGCCACCGCCAGCGTGATCAGTTCGCCGCGCACCGCCTTTGTGTCGAGATTCTTCAGCGAGGCGTATTGCATGGAGGGCGAGGCGTCGCGCCACAGCCAGATGCTGGCGGCCGCCTCCCATTCCGTCTCGCGCACGAAGAGATTGCGGCTGCGTGCGCTCTGACGCCAGTCGATCTGGGTCGCGCTGTCGCCGTCGCGATAGGGCCGGTACTGCCAGAAGGCATCGCCCTGGCCGACGCGTCGACGGCCGTGCACGCCCTGGATGACGGTCGCGGCCACGCGATCGGCGGCCACCATCAGGGCGGGCAGCGTGCCGGCGAGTTCGAGCGATCGATGAAGGGTTGAAGGCGCAGCCATGAACACCCGCAGTGCAATGCCTAGGCCAGACGATCACCCAAGGCGGGCGCACATCTGGTCTATGACGGACTCGACGGTTACGCCTTCGGCGCGGGCAGAGAAGTTGACGGCCATGCGGTGCCGCAGGATCGGACCGGCGAGCGCCACGACATCGTCGACCGACGGCGCGAGCCGGCCCTGGATGATGGCGCGGGCGCGGCAGGCCAGCATGAAGGCCTGGCTGGCGCGCGGGCCGGGACCCCAGGCGACGCGCTGGCGCACGACGTCGAGGTCGGTGTGCTCGGGACGGCCGGCGCGCACCAGCTTCAGGATGGCGTCGACGACGCTCTCGCCGATCGGCAGGCGGCGCACCAGGGCTTGCGCGGCCATCAGGTCGCCCGGTGAAAGGGCCTGTGTCGCGACCGCCTGCTCGGCGCCGGTCGTGCCGATCATGATCTGGCGTTCGGCCGCCTCGTCGGGATAGCCGACGTCGACCTGCAGCAGGAAGCGGTCGAGCTGCGCCTCCGGCAGCGGGTAGGTACCTTCCTGTTCCAGCGGATTCTGGGTCGCCAGCACGTGGAACGGCGTCGGCAGGTCGTAGCGCTTGCCGGCCACCGTCACGTGTTTCTCCTGCATCGACTGCAGCAGTGCGGACTGGGTGCGCGGGCTGGCGCGGTTGATTTCGTCGGCCATCAGCAGCTGGGCGAAGACGGGGCCCTGCAGGAAGCGGAAGGAGCGGCGGCCGCCTTCGCCTTCCTCGAGGATTTCCGAGCCCAGGATGTCGGCCGGCATCAGGTCGGGCGTGAACTGGATGCGCTTGGCTTCCATCCCGAGCACGACGCCCAGCGTGTCGACCAGTTTGGTTTTGGCGAGACCCGGAACGCCGATCAGGAGGAGATGGCCGCCCGACAGGAGGGCAACCAGGGTTTGATCGATCACGTCCTGCTGGCCATATATGACCTTGCCGATGGAGGTGCGGGCGGCGCGGAGTTGCCCTCCCAACCTTTCGATGTCGGCGAGGGCGGCCTGCGCGTCGGCGTCGGTTGCAGTCGATGTATCGGGGGCCACCAGGGCGCTCCTGTCGTCGAGGGAATATGTTTGAGGGAAGCCCAGAATTGAGGCCGGAACAAGGGCATGACGGTTGACGAAATTGTGCGGAGGGTGGCCGAGCGCAGCAGGCGTTTGGCATCTGGATTGCGCGTCGCATCGCCGCCGATCGGCAGTGACTTCTCACTGAACGGTGTCGGGGCCATGCCCGAAGTATGGCGTCCTGCGTCCGTGCTCATGCCGTTGATCCGGCGCGAGACGGGAATCACGGTCCTGCTGACGCAGCGCACCGAGGACATGCCGAGCCATGCAGGTCAGATCGCCTTTCCCGGTGGCCGCCGGCAGGCCGAGGACATCGACGCGACGGCGACGGCGCTGCGTGAAACCGAGGAAGAGGTCGGCCTGACGCGCGACTTCATCGACGTGGTGGGATCGCTCGACCTCTACAGGACGGGCACGGGCTACCAGATCACGCCGATCGTGGGCATCGTCACACCCGGATTCACGATGCGTGCAGATCCGCGCGAGGTCGCCGACGTCTTCGAGGTGCCGCTCGACCATTTTCTCGACGAGCGCAATCACCGCATCGACAGCAGGGTCTGGCAGGGCCGCGAGCGGCGTTACTACGCGATGCCTTACGGCGAGCGCTACATCTGGGGCGCCACGGCCGGTATGCTGAAGAACCTTCACTTCATTCTGACCGCCGGCGACTAACGCAGGCCGGGAGCCTTCATGCGCGTCGTCCTTCTGATCCTCGTTCTCGTGCTGGCGCCGTTCTGCGCCTTCTTCCTCTGGGCGTGGGCGGTGAAGATCAAGCAGGAGCGGAAGATCGCCGGCACGCTACCGTCGTGGCAGGACATGCCGATGACCTGGCTCGGCATCGCGGGTTTCGCCTGCGCGATCGTGGGCTTCCTGGTCATGTTCTTCACCCAGGATCAGGGCTACGGCGGACTCTTCGCGTCATGAAGCCCGTCGGTCGCCTGGAAGTGCCGCCGTGGTCGGACGATGGGGCGGTCATTGCGCTGTTCGATGCGCTCGACCGTGCGGGTATTTCGGCGCGCTTCGTCGGAGGCTGGGTGCGCGATACGCTGCTTGGCACGGCGCCCCTGAGCAAGGACGCGGACCTCGCCGTCGACAAGTCGCCCGAGACCGTGATGCTGGCCCTCAAGGCGGCCCGGATCAAAGTCGTGCCGACGGGCCTGAAGCACGGCACGGTGACGGCCGTCATCGACGGACGGCCCCTGGAGCTCACGACCTTGCGCCGCGACGTCGAGACCGACGGACGGCACGCGGTCGTGGCCTTCACCGACGACTGGCTGGAGGATGCAAGCCGGCGCGACTTCACCTTCAACGCCCTCTATGCCGATCTCGATGGAACGCTTTACGATCCGTTCGACGGCCGCGCCGATCTTGCCGAGTCGCGCGTGCGTTTCATCGGCGATCCCGACCTGCGCATTGCCGAGGACCGGCTGCGCATCCTGCGCTTCTTCCGCTTCCATGCCTGGTACGGGCGGCCGCCCTTCGATCCGGCGGGCTTCGAGGCCTGCCGCCGCAATGCCGGCAGTCTGCGTGGCCTGTCGGCCGAGAGGGTGCGCAAGGAGCTGCTGCGCCTGCTCGAAGCGCCGGCGCCGGCCGACACGATCGCCGCGATGCGCGAAGCCGCCATCCTCGATCACTGGCTGCCCGAATGCGACGGCGCGGCGCGGCTGCGGGCGCTGATCGCCCGTGAGGACAGGCCCGATCCGATCCGTCGCCTGGCATCGATCCTCTCGGCCGATGCGGACGCCACGGTGATCGGCAAGCGGCTGAAGCTGTCGACGCAGGAATCCCTGCGGCTCGAGGTCATGCTGGCGGAGGAACCGGTCATCGACGTGGCCGCTGGTCCGAAGAGGTGGCGTGAGCAGATCTATGCACTGGGCGGCAATCTCTATGTCGATCGCCTGCTGCTCGCGGTCGATGCACCGGGCGACTGGCGTGCGGCGCTCGCCCTGGCGCGCGACTGGACGCCGCCCGAACTGCCGGTGAGCGGCGGCGATGCCCTGAAGCTCGGCCTGAAGCCCGGGCCCCGGGTCGGCGCCTTGATCGAGACAGTCGAACGCTGGTGGATCGAGGGTGACTTCGCGGCGGATCGGGTGGCGTGCCTCGCCGAACTCGACAAGCAGGTACGCGCGTCGTGATCCGGCCGGGACTCGTCTTCGCGCTGTGGTGCGCGATCGCCGCCGTCGTCGTGCTGAACGACCTGGTGGGCGACACCTGGATCGCGGCCAACCTCTCGGTGCGCGCGGTCGAATGGTACAAGGCGCTGGTGCCGATTCCCTACGTCGTGATGGTGGCGATCATCCATGCGCGGCGCACGACGGGCCGCCAGTGGTTCGAGGCGGCGTTGCTCGCGGCACTGCTGTGGCCGACCTCGACAATGCTGGCGAGCTTCACCTACTCACGTGTGACCTACGAGGAAGGCGCCGAAGCCTTCTTCGATCGTCTCGGATTCTGGTGGGGTGCGCCCTATCCGCTGCTGGTGCTCGTGCTGTTCGCGGCGCCGTTGTTGACGGGTTGGGCGCTGGCGAAGCGGCCATCGTGAGCATCGTCTCGCGGCTCTGCATCTCGGGTTACCGCTCGCTGCGAGACGTCAGGCTCGACGTCGAGCCGCTCACCGTCATCACCGGTGCCAATGGCAGTGGCAAGTCGAGCCTCTATCGCGCCTTGCGGCTGCTGGCCGACGTCGCGCAGGGACGGATCATCCAGTCGCTGGCCATCGAAGGCGGACTCTCCTCGGTGCTGTGGGCCGGTCCCGAGCAGTTCTCGCGCGGCATGAAGCGCGGCGAGCAGGCGGTGCAGGGCACCGTGCGCAAGGCGTCGGTCGGCCTCAAGCTGGGCTTCTCCTCCGAGGACTACGGCTATGCGATCGATCTCGGCCTGCCGGTAATGGGTGGACCGTTCGGCCGCGATCCCGTCATCAAGACCGAGTCGCTGTGGACCGGGCTCGTCCTGCAGCGCGCCAACGCCTTCGCCGAGCGGCACGGCCCCTCGGTCACCTTGCGCGACCGCAACGGTCAGCGCCGACAGGCCCACACGCATCTGCAGGCCTTCGACAGCATGCTGACCCACTGCGCCAATCCCGAGGACGGCGCCGAGCTGCTGTCGTTGCGCGAGCAGCTGCGCGACTGGCGGTTCTACGATCACTTCCGCACCGACAGCGAGGCGCCGGCCCGCCGCCGCCAGGTCGGCACGCGGACACCGGTGCTGGCCGGCGACGGCGCCGATCTCGCCGCCGCGATCGCGACCATCCAGGAGATCGGAATCGAGGGCCGGCTCGAGGCCGCCGTCGCCGACGCCTTTCCCGGCGGCTCGGTCGATGTCGCCGTCAGCGACGGCTACTTCGAGGTCGAGATGCTGCAGCACGGGCTGCTGCGGCCGTTGAAAGCCACGGAGCTGTCGGACGGGACGCTGCGTTACCTGCTGCTGGTCGCGGCGCTGCTGTCGCCGCGGCCGCCGTCGCTGATGATCCTGAACGAGCCCGAGACCAGCCTGCATCCCGACCTGCTGGCGCCGCTCGCCCGCCTCATCGCCGATGCGGCGAAGCGATCGCAGGTCATCGTGGTCTCGCACGCCGAACGCCTCGTCTCCGCGCTCACCAAGGCCGGCGGGCGACGGATCACGCTCGCGAAGGAACTGGGCGAGACCGTCGCCCTGGACGAAGACCGGCCGATGTGGAACTGGCCGGCGCGCTAAAAAACCCGTCGCCGATATGGGTTTTTCAAAAGGACTGTCGAGAAACCTCTATCCGGCAGCGGTCGCCGCGGCCTCATATCCGGGGGGTGCGACATCCGTTTCGAATGTTTCGTTTATTTTTTAAGCATGTACGATGCGTGCATATTATCAGGGCCAGCGCACCTCGGGCGGCAGCGACATCAGGATAGCCTCGACGTTGCCGCCAGTCATCAGGCCGAACTTCGTGCCGCGGTCGTGCAACAGGTTGAACTCGACGTAGCGGCCGCGGCGCGCGAGCTGGTGCGCGCGCTCGGCGTCGGTCCACGGCTCGTTCATGTGGCGCCGCACCAGCTTCGGATAGACGTCGAGGAAGGTCTCGCCGACGGCGCGCGTGAAGGCGAAGTCCCGCGCATGGTCGCCGCTGTCGAGATAGTCGTAGAAGATGCCGCCGATGCCGCGCGGCTCGCCGCGATGGGGCAGGAAGAAGTACTCGTCGCACCAGTCCTTGAAGTTCGGGTGGTAGGCCGGATCGTGCGCGTCGCAGGTCGCGCGGAAGGCGGCGTGGAAATCGCGCGTGTCGGGTTCGTGAGGCACCATCGGCGTCAGGTCGGCGCCACCGCCGAACCAGCTGCGTGTCGTCACGATGTAGCGGGTGTTCATGTGCACCGCCGGGACCCGGGGCGATTGCATGTGCGCGACGAGCGAGATGCCGGAGGCGAAGAAGCGCGGGTCCTGCGCGGCGCCGGGAATCTGGGCGCGGAACTCGGGGCTGAACTCGCCGAATACGGTCGAGATGTTGACCCCGACCTTCTCGAATACGCGGCCGCGCATCAGCGACATCGTCCCGCCGCCGCGATCCTCGCCGTTGGCTCCCTTCTCGCGCTCCCAGTCCTTGCGCTCGAAGCGGCCGGGCGCCTTGTCGCGATGCGTGCCCTGCAACTCGTCCTCCAGGCGTTCGAACTCGGCGCAGATCCGGTCGCGCAGGCCGGCGAACCAGGTCGCGGCCTCTGCCTTCCGGCGGGCAACGGTTGCCTCGTCAGGCAGGGGCGAGGGGCCATTGGGGCCGGTGGCGGTGCGGTTGGGCTTGGCGGTCATGCGAGCTTTTCGAATCCCGAGGTCTGGCGGAGGGCCTCGCTCAATACCACCGCCGCCGCCAGGGCGACATTGAGCGACCGCGCTCCCGCCTGCAGCGGGATCCGGACCCGCAGGTCGGCCGCCGCATGGACTTCGGGTGGCACGCCGGCGCTCTCCCGCCCCATCAGCAGGATGTCGTCGGGCCGGAAGGTGGCCTCGGGCAGCCGCTGGGCCCCTGCCGTGGTCAGCAAAACCAGGCGTCCGGGGGGCCGGTCCCGGCAGAAAGCCGCCCAGGAGGCGTGCCGGACCAGGGTCGCCAGGTCGTAGTAATCCATCGCCGCCCGGCGGATCCGCCTGTCGTCCACCGGGAAGCCGCAGGGTTCGATGACGTCCAGCGCGACCCCCAGGCCGGCCGAGAGGCGGATGAAAGCCCCTAAATTCTGAGGGATATCAGGCTCAAACAGCGCCAGACGCATGAACTTCACCATTCCAGTCCGCGGCGCGGAACGTCCCGTCTGCGGCACGCCGTCACATAATGCCGCTCATCGGGCCTGCGACCAACAGAGCCTTGAAACAAAAGGGGCTTTCCCGGCTATATACCCGCCAATCTCCTCGGGGGGACGGAAGAGAGTAATCATGGCTGCTTCAAGCACATCGGCACACGGACACGGCGACCCGACTCGGCGCGACTTCCTGATGGTCGCGACGGGCGCTCTTGGCGCCGTCGGCGTCGCGGCCGTCGCGTGGCCCTTTATCAATAACCTCAACCCCGCCGCGGACACGCTGGCGCTGTCCACGATCGAGGTGAACGTGACGCCGATCGCGGTCGGCCAGGCGGTCACCGTGAAATGGCGCGGCAAACCGGTGTTCATCCGTCACCGCACCGAGGCCGAGATCAAGGAAGCCGAGGCCGTGCCGATGGCGGAGCTCCCAGACCCGGAGACCGACAACAAGCGCGTGACCGACACCGCCAAGAAGGTCCGTCCGGAATGGCTGATCATGATCGGCGTCTGCACCCATCTGGGCTGCGTGCCGCTCGGCAACAAGCCGGGCGACACCAAGGGTGAGTATGGCGGCTGGTTCTGCCCCTGCCACGGCTCGAGCTACGACACGTCGGGCCGCATCCGCAAAGGGCCGGCGCCGAAGAACCTCGTGATTCCGGACTACCTGTTCACTTCCGACTCGCTCGTTCGCATCGGCTGATCGACCCAGGTCGTCCGCCTCAGATCTCGCTGGAGTTCCAGAATGGCCTCGTCACACGGCACGCCGCCGGTCTTCAATAACAAGGTGATCGCCTGGGTCGATCACCGCCTGCCGATCTTCTCGTATATCGAGAAGGAATATCACACGTTCCCGACGCCACGGAACTTCAACTACTTCTGGAACTTCGGCGCGATCGCCACGGTGATGCTGGTCCTCATGATCGCCACCGGCATCGTGCTCGCGACCAACTACACGCCGCACGTGCTGATGGCCTTCGATGCCGTCGAGCGCATCGATCGTGACGTGCCGCAGGGCTGGCTGATCCGCGACCTGCACATGAACGGCGCGTCGTTCTTCTTCATCGCGGTCTACATCCACATCTTCCGCGGCATGTACTACGGCTCCTACAAGGCGCCGCGCGAGCTGCTGTGGATCCTGGGCGTGGTGATCTTCCTGCTGATGATGGCGACGGCCTTCATGGGCTACGTGCTGCCGTGGGGCCAGATGAGCTTCTGGGGCGCCACCGTCATCACCAACCTGTTCTCGGCCATTCCGGTGGTCGGCGAATCGATCGTCACCTGGCTGTGGGGCGGCTTCGCCGTCGACAACCCGACGCTCAACCGCTTCTTCGCGCTGCACTACCTGCTGCCGTTCATCATCGTCGCGGTGGTCGCGCTGCATGTCGTGGCGCTGCACATCCACGGTTCGAACAACCCGACCGGCATCGACCCGAAGGGCCCGCAGGATACCGTCCCGTTCCATCCGTACTACACGATGAAGGACGGCTTCGGCGTCGTCTGCTTCCTGATCGTCTTCTCCGTGTTCGTCTTCTTCGCGCCGGACTACATGGGCCATCCGGACAACTACATTCCGGCCAATCCGCTCGTCACGCCGGCGCACATCGTGCCCGAATGGTACTTCCTGCCGTTCTACGCGATCCTGCGCGCCATCCCCGACAAGCTGGGCGGCGTGCTGGCGATGTTCGGCGCCATCGCGGTGCTGTTCATCCTGCCGTGGCTCGACACCTCGCGCGTGCGGTCCTGCACGTTCCGGCCGATCTACAAGTGGTTCATGATGTTCCTGGTGGTCGACGTGATCGTCCTGGGCATCTGTGGTTCCAAGCCGCCGGAAGGCTTCTGGGTGCCGCTGTCACAGTTCGCGACCCTCTACTACTTCGCGCACTTCCTCGTCCTGCTGCCGATCCTGGGCAAGATCGAACGGCCGTTGCCATTGCCTCCCAGCATCGCCGACTCGGTGCTCAAGAAGAAGGCGGTCTAAGAGCCATGCGCAAGCCTTTCGCCCGCACTCTCCTGGTCTCTGGCGCCATCGCGCTCGCAGCCTTCGCCACCGGCACCGTCGCCATCGCGGCCGGCGGGACCGAGCATCCGCCCGCCCGGAAGTGGCACTTCCAGGGACCGTTCGGCACGTTCGATCGTGCCGCCGCCCAGCGTGGCTTCCAGGTCTACCAGGAAGTCTGCGCGGCCTGCCATTCGCTGTCGCTGATGGCCTACCGCAACCTGACCGATCTCGGCCTCACCGAAAACCAGGTGAAGGGCCTGATCAAGGACATCTCCGTCCCCGATCTCAACGACGATGGCGCGCCGGTCGACCGGCCCGCCCGCCCGTCCGATCGCTTCAAGAAGCCGTTCCCCAATGAGGCCGCCGCGGCCGCCGCCAACAACGGCAAGGCCCCGCCCGACCTCAGCGTCATCGTCAAGGCGCGCGAGGCCGGTCCGGACTACATCTATGGAATCCTCACCGGCTACGTGCCGTACGACAAGCTGACGCCCGAGCAGATCAAGGAATTCGACGTCAAGAAGGACGACTACTTCAACAAGTACTTCCCGGGCCACAAGATCGCCATGGCGCCGCCGCTCAGCGACGACAAGGTGACCTACGCCGACGGCACCAAGGCCACGCTCGACCAGGAAGCCGCCGACGTCACCGAGTTCCTCGCCTGGGCCTCCGAGCCGCACATGGAAGACCGCAAGCGCACCGGCGTTCGCGTCATCCTGTTCCTGCTGGCGCTGGCCGGCCTGATGTATGCCGTGAAGCGTACGGTGTGGGCCGACAAGCACTGACGCTGGGGGCGCGAGCCCTTCAAAATCACTTCCTCCCCATTCACATGGGGAGGTGGCGGCGTATTCGCCGACGGACGGGGCATAGAGCTGCGACGCCCATGACCCCATCGCCCGTATGACGGGGCACTTCCTCATCTGAATGGGGACGCAATCGGGGCCGATGCGATCTACGTCGGAAAGACCCCTTGCCTTCCGGCGCTAGAGTGTTCCGGGCGGGATTGAATCAGTCGCCCATCCAAACACCAACCTCATGCTGAGGAGCGCTCCGCAGGACCGCGTCTCGAAGCATGGGCACGAGCACCGCGTCTGTTGCCCATCCTTCGAGACGCGCCGCTTGGCGGCGCTCCTCAGCATGAGGGAAATGGGTCAAGCTGAGACGGAAAGACTCTAACGCTTGAGACGCCGTTCGATCGCTTCGTAGCGCTGGATCAGCCGGCGGGCGCGGTCGATCACCGGGATGTCGATCATCTTGCCATCCACCGAGAACGAGCCGCGGCCCTCGGCCGCGGCTTTTTCGTCGGCCGCGATCAGCTTCCGCGCGTAGGCGACTTCATCCGCGGTCGGCGTGAAAGCCTCGTTCAAGCTGGCCACCAGGCCGGGATGGATGCAGGTGCCGCCCGAGAAGCCGAAGCGGCGCGCCCTTTCGGCGCTCTTCCGATAGGCCGCCGGGTCCGAATAGTCCGCGACCGTCCCCAGGATGCCGAACGCCGACACGCCATGCGCCTGCGCCGCGAACGCCACCATGCGCTTGGGCAGTTCGAGGGTCTCGTCGCCCGGCACCGAGCCCGTTTCCAGCGCGAAATCCTCGCCGCCCAGCATCATGGCGATGACCCGGGGGCCGCGCTCGGCGATGTCGTTCAGCTCCGTGAGCGCCCGCGGATGCTCGATCATGGCGGCGAAGCCGACGCTGCCCGCCGGCAGGCCGCGCTCGCGCTCCAGCTCGCTCACCACCTCGTCGAGCAGCCGGAGGTGGTGCACGCCCTCGGTCTTGGTGACGAACAGGGCCGAGAGGCCGGGCCGCACCGCCGCCTCGATGTCGGGGATCGCCAGGCGCAGCGGCCGGTTGATGCGGACCGCGACGTAGGCGCCGCCGCGCACCACCTTCTTCATGGTCTCCGGCAGCATCGCCCGCGCCTCTTGCTTCTGCGCCGGCTGCACGCTGTCCTCGAGGTCGACCAGCACACAGTCGGCCCCGCGCTCGTGCGCCTTGTCGATGAATTTCGGGACGTTGCCCGGGACGTAGAGGATCGAGCGCCAGACGGGCGGGACGGGGCGGTTCACTTCTTCTTCTTTCCGGTGGGCCTGCCGTCGGAGATGGCGCCCGAGGCACGGAGCTTGTCGTACTCTTCCGCGCCCAGCATCGGCTTCAGCAGGGCTTCGTTGTGTTCGCCGACCCTGGGCGCCGCGCTCTTCAGCGCGCCGGGTGTGCCCGACATGCGCGGCACGACGGGGTGCGTCGGGATCTCGCCCATGTCGGCATCCTCGATCTCGATCAGCGATTCGCGCTCCAGCACATAGTCGTCCTGCACGATCTGCGAGATGTCGTAGACCGGGCCGATGGTGACGCCGGCCTCGTCGAAATAACGCAGGTTCTCGTCGAGGTCCCGGGCGGCGATGAACTCGCCGATGATCCGATCGAGCTCGACCCCGTTGCGCACCCGCTCGATGTTGGTCGAGAAGCGCGGGTCCTCCACCAGCTCCGGCCGCCCGATCTTGACCAGCACGCGCTCCGCCATGCCCTGTGTCGAGGCCGAGAGGCAGACCCAGCTTCCGTCCTTCGTCTGGTAGACGTTGCGCGGCGCGGCATTGGTCGAGCGGCTGCCGGTGCGCACTTTCACCTCGCCGGTCAGCCTGTGGTTGGCCGCCTGCGGACCCAGCATCGAGAACAGAGGATCGAACAGCGGCAGGTCGAGGACCTGGCCGTTGCCGCCGTTCATCTCGACCTCGCGCAGCGCCACCATGACGGCGCCGTAGCCGTTCAGGGCGGCCATGCAGTCGGCGAGGTACATCGGCGGCAGGACGGGCTCGCGGTCGGCGAAACCGTTCATCGAGGCGAAGCCGCTATAGCCCTCGATCAGCGTGCCGAAGCCGGGCTTGTGGCGGTAGCGTCCATCCTGGCCCCAGCCGGAGATGCGCACGATCACCAGCTTGGGGTTGATCGCGTGCAACTCGGCGGGCGACAGGCCCATGTCTTCCATGACGCCCGGCCGGAAACTCTCGACCAGGATGGCGGCTGTCTTCGCCAGCTCGCGCACGATGGTGCGTCCGGCGTCGGACCGCAGGTCGAGGGCGACGCTCTTCTTGTTGCGGCTGTAGACCTTCCAGGCCGTCTCGACGCCCTTCACCCGCCACGAGCGCAGCGTGTCGCCCTCGGGCGGCTCGATCTTGATGACCTCGGCGCCGAAATCGGCAAGCTGGAGAGTCAGGACATTGCCGGCGACAAGTCGCGACAGGTCGACGACGCGGACCCCGTTCAGGGGGCCGCGTGCGTCGGGGGTGAAGGCCTTCTTTGCTGGTTTTCTCGCCAAGGTGTCAGCCGACGTGCTTGGCCATGAATTCGAGCGTGCGCGCATAGGCCTGCCTGGACGCTGCCGCGTCGTAGCTGCCGCGCTCGTCGCAATGGAAGCCATGGTCGGCGGGGTAGTCGTAGATGATGACGCTCGGATGGAGCTGGCGCAGTTCGTTCACGTGCGTCATCGGGATGTGCATGTCCTTGTCGCCGAAATGCATCATGGTCGGCACGGTAGGCTTCTCGTCCCGGGTGCCGTAGATGCCGCCGCCGTAGTAGGCGATGGCGGCGTCGGGCTTGAGGCGCGTCGCCGACAGCCAGGTGATGGTGCCGCCCCAGCAGAAGCCGGTGACCGCGACCTTCTTCGCACCGCGCTTCTTCAGCTCGGCGATGGCGGCGTCGACGTCCTGCACCGGCTTGTCGAGGCCGAGCTCGGTCACGTACTTGCGGCCTTCGGCGATCGTGTCGGGCGTGTAGCCCAGCTCGACCCCCGTCTTGATGTGATCGAAGAAGCGTGGCGCCAGGGCGAGGTAGCCGTCGGCCGCGAGCTTGTCGGTCACGGCGCGGATGTGGTGGTTGACGCCGAAGATCTCCTGGATGACCACGATGCCACCCTTCGGCGTGCCCGACGGGGTCGCCAGATAGGCACCGATCTCGCCGGCGGCAGACTTAAGACGGATATCTTCGCCCATGAATAATCCTCCCTGTGTGGCCGGTATTGGACCATGGTAAGCCCGCGCCGTTCAAGGAATCCGAACCATGTATCTTCCCAAGCATTTCGCAGGCGATGAATCGGTCGGCCGCGAGGTCATGAAAGCCCATAGCTGGGCCTTGCTGATGACCAGTGACGAGACCGGCGCGCCCTTCGCCACCCACCTGTCGCTGCTCTGGCAGGACGACGGCAGCGAACACGGTTCGCTGATCGGCCATTTGGCGCGCGCCAACCCGCACTGGAAGCTGTTCGAGCGGCCGGCGGAGTCGCTGGCCCTGTTCTGGGGACCGCACGCCTATGTCTCGCCGACCTGGTACACGCCGGGCCCCAAGGTGCCGACCTGGAACTACGTCACCGTCCATGCCTATGGCCGGCCGCAGGTCATCGAGGACACTCAGGGCGCGCTCGAGGTGCTGACGAAACTGTCGACGGCCTACGAGGGCGCGGATCCGTCGTCGTGGACTCTCGACCGACTGCCGCCGGGAAATGCCGAGGCCCAGACCAGAGGCATCGTCGCCTTCCGCATGCCGCTCGCGCGCCTGCAGACCAAGATCAAGCTCAGCCAGAACCGCGACCTCGAGGACCGGCATCGCGTGATGGAGAAGCTAGCGGAAAGCGATAGCCAGGACGCGCAGGCAACGGCGCAATGGATGAAGCGCAGCCTGCGTTAACGCAGCTTCTGCAATTGCTTTACATCGACTGAACCATCGTCCAATTTCCTCGCCAATCAAAGGGAGGAAACAAGAATGACGATCCGTCGTCGTGGTCTCGTGAAGGGTGGTCTGGGAACCGTGATCGCCGCCGGTGTCGGCATGCCGCTGTACCTGCCGGCCGCCCGCGCCCAGGCCTATCCCAGCAA
The DNA here is from genome assembly GCA_009772935.1 of Rhodospirillaceae bacterium. Taxonomy (GTDB): domain Bacteria; phylum Pseudomonadota; class Alphaproteobacteria; order Reyranellales; family Reyranellaceae; genus Reyranella. The sequence goes on along the minus strand of WOUR01000008.1, from coordinate 9,349 downwards.
GCCGATCACCTTCATCGTCCCGTGGCCCGCCGGCGGCTCGAGCGACATCACGCTCCGCGCCATGTGCGAGAAGGCCGGCAAGGTGCTGGGCCAGCCCTTCCAGATCGACAACAAGGGCGGCGCCTCCGGCACGCTGGGTCCGGCCACGATGGCCGCTACCGCTCGGCCCGATGGCTACACCCTGTCGCAGCTGCCGATCTCCGTGTTCCGCCTGCCGGTTATGCAGAAGACGGCGTTCGATCCGCTGAAGGATTTCACCTACGTCGCACATCTCAGCGGCTATACGTTCGGCGTCACCACGGCGGCCGACCAGCCCTACAAGACCTTCAAGGACGTGATCGAGTACGCCAAGGCCAATCCCGGCAAGGTGACCTACGGCACGCCCGGCGCCGGCACCTCGCTGCACATCGGCATGGAGCGCATCGCCGCCCAGGCCGGCATCAAGTGGACCATGGTGCCGTTCAAGGGCGGTGCGGAAACCAACGCCGCCGTGCTCGGCAAGCACACGACCCTGCAGGCCGACTCCACAGGCTGGAAGCCGCTTGTCGACGCCGGCCAGCTGCGCCTGCTCTGCGTGTGGACCGAGAAGCGCACCAAGAACTGGCCCGACGTGCCGACCCTGAAGGATCTCGGCTTCGACATGGTGTTCGACTCGCCGTTCGGCATGGGCGGCCCGAAGGGCATGGACCCGGCCACGGTCAAGAAGCTCGACGAGGCCTTCAAGATCGCGCTCGAGGACAAGGACGTCATCGCGACCCTGGAGAAGTACGACATGTCGCCGCGCTACATGCCGGCCGCAGCCTACGACAAGTTCGCCCGCCAGCTCTATGTCGAGGAGAAGGCGGCGCTGGAGAAGCTCGGCCTGGCGAAGAGCTGAGGAGGGGGCTGCCATGCGTCGTCGTTCGCTTCTCGCTTCGTCGGGAGCCCTCGCTGCCGGCTTCCTCGCGCCCACGGTGTTGCAGGCCCAGGGTGCCAAGGATTTCCCCACCAAGCCCATCACCCTGATCATGCCGTGGCCGGCGGGAAGCGGCGTCGACCTCTGGCACCGTGCCATGGCCGATGCCGCCGGCAAGCTCCTGGGGCAGCCGGTCGTCGTCGACAACAGGGTCGGTGGATCGGGCACAAGTGGCCCGGCCGGCATGGCTGCCGCCGCCAAGCCGGACGGCTACACGATCGCGCAGATCCCGGTGACGCTGTTCCGGCTGCCGCACATGCAGAAGACGCCGTACGACCCGATGAAGGATTTCACCTGGATCCTTCACACGTCGGGCTACACGTTCGGCGTCGTCGTGCGCGCCGATTCGCCGTTCAAGACCTTCAAGGACGTGATCGAGTTCGCGCGCGCCAATCCCGGCAAGTTCACCTACGCCACGCCGGGCGCCGGTACGTCGCTGCATATCGGCATGGAGCAGATCGCCCAGAAGGCCGGCGTGAAGTTCACCCATGTCCCGTTCAAGGGCGGTCCCGAAGGCTGGGCGGCGCTCGAGGGCGGTCATGTCATGGCCGACGTGGACGCCACGGGCTGGGCGCCGCTGGTGGATGCCGGCAAGTTCCGCCTGCTCTGCATCTGGACGGAGAAGCGCAATCCCCGCTGGCCCGACGTGCCGACGCTGAACGAGCTGGGCTTCGGCCTCATCCTCGATTCCCCGTTCGGGCTCGCCGGTCCCAAGGGCATGGACCCGGCGGTGGTGAAGAAGCTCCACGATGCCTTCAAGGCCGCGCTCGACGATCCCAAGGTCGCCGAGCTGATGGCCAAGTACGACTACCCGAAGCGCTACATGAGCACGGCGGATTACGCCAAGTTCGCCAAGCAGCAGTATGACGAGCAGCGCGAGGTGGTCGACCAGCTCGGGCTTGCCAAGAAGAACTGATGATGCTGCGACGCGCTGAGTTTTGGGGCGGGCTCTTCTGGCTGGCGGTCGGTGCCTTCGTCGCCTGGCAGGGTTGGCTTCTCGAATTGGGGACGCTGCGCGAGCCGGGCTCGGGGTTCGTGTTCTTCTGGCTGGGGCTGATCATCGTCGCCTTTTCCACCTCGATCGCGATCGGAGGCTTGCGCGGCGAGGGGCCATTGCTCGGCGATCTCTGGCGGGGCGCGCGGTGGCGCAACGTGCTGCTGGTCGTGCTCGCGCTGATCGCCTTCGGGTTCCTGTTCGAGCGGCTGGGCTTCGTGCTCTGCAGCCTCGCTTTGCTGCTCTTCCTGATGACGGTGGTCGACCCGGTACGGCCCACGATCTCGATCCCGGTTTCGCTGATCGCCGCCGTCGGAGTCTGGTACGTCCTCGAGAAAATGCTCCTGGTCCAGTTGCCCAAGGGCACATGGATCGAAGACTACATACCGTTCTGATGGGCGATTGAAATGGACGTCATCGCCGGCCTCGGCCAGGGCTTTCTAGTCGCCTTCGATCCGATCAACCTGCTTTACTGCTTCATCGGCGTCTTCATCGGGACGCTGGTCGGCGTGCTGCCGGGCATCGGCCCTGTCTCTGCCATGTCTCTGCTGCTGCCGGTCACGCTTTCGGGCACGCCGGAATCCGGCATCATCATGATGGCGGGGATCTACTACGGCTCGATGTACGGCGGCTCGACGACGGCGGTGCTGGTCAACATCCCGGGCGAAGCCGCCTCGGTCGTGACCTGCATCGACGGTCACGAGATGGCCAAGCGCGGGCGCGCCGGCCCGGCGCTCGGCATCGCGGCGCTCGGTTCCTTCGTCGCCGGGACGTTTTCCATCGTCGCCCTGATGCTGGTGGCGCCGATGCTGGCCAAGGTGGCCGTGGCGTTCGGTCCGCCCGAGTATTTCAGCCTGATGGTGCTGGGCCTCTCGATCCTGAGCTTCCTGACGCAGGGCTCGATGGCGAAGGCGCTGTTGATGGCAGCGGTCGGCGTGATCATCGGCCTGGTCGGGCTCGACCAGATCAACGCCATGCCGCGGCTCACCTTCGATCGCCTGGAACTGGTCGACGGGATCGGCCTCATCCCGGTGGTGATGGGCCTGTTCGGCGTCGCCGAGATCCTGACGAACATCGAGCAGCAGGTCCGCCGCGACATCGTGCAATCGCGCATCGGCAGCCTGTGGCCGTCGAAGGCGGACCTGAAGGCGAGCGCCGGCCCCGTGGCGCGCGGCACGGTGCTGGGCTTCCTGCTGGGCATCCTGCCGGGCGGCGGCGCGGTGATCTCGTCCTTCGCGTCCTATGCGATCGAAAAGAAGCTGTCGCCCACGCCCGAGCGGTTCGGCCAGGGCGCGATCGAGGGCGTGGCGGGGCCGGAGTCCGCCAACAACGCCGCCGCGGGCGGTGCGTTCATCCCGCTGATGACGCTGGGCATTCCGCCCAACGTGGTGATGGCGCTGCTGCTGGGCGCCTTCGTCATCCACGGCCTGCAGCCCGGGCCGCTGATGATGAGCCAGAATCCCCAGATCTTCTGGGGCATCGTTGCCAGCATGTATGTCGGCAACATCATGTTGCTGGTCCTCAACATGCCGCTGATCGGCATGTGGGTGCAGGTCCTGAAGGCGCCCTACAAGATCCTGTTCCCGCTGATCCTGATGTTCTGCATCGTCGGCGTGTTTGCGTCGGGCAATGCGGTGTTCGACGTCTTCGTCATGATCGGGACCGGTGTGCTGGGCTACCTGATGCGCAAGTTCGGCTACGAGGCGGCGCCGCTGGTCCTGGCCTTCGTGCTCGGCCCGATGCTCGAGAACAATCTGCGGAAGTCGTTGATCCTGAGCGAGGGGACCTTCGACATCTTCGTGGTCCGTCCGATCTCGCTTGTCTGCCTGTTGATTGCGGCAGCCCTGCTGGTCGCACCACTCCTTCCCGCGCTCCGCAAGAAGCGCGAGAAGGTGGCGCTCGACGCGACCGACTAGCTATTTCGCCTTCAGGAGGTCGGTGACCTTCAGCAGGATCAGCTCGTTGTCGTCGGACCTGCCCAGCGCGCGGCCCGACGAGAAGGGCAGGTTGTTGTCGTTGCCGACGATGATACGGTCGGCATCGACCACCTCGACATTCTCGATGGTGAAGAACGGGAAGGTGAGCTTGCCGTCCTTCGCGCCTGCGCGGGCGACCTTGTTCGGATCCTGGATGTCCATCAGGTCGATGTAGCCGACCTTCTTCACGAAGCCTTCGGCATCGGCCTGCGCGAGGTCGATCTTGTAGATGCGCTTGAACTTGGCCGGCACGTTGAAGCAGTCGGCCTTCACGGCGCCCGGGGCGCAGGCCTGGGCCGCGTCGCCCTCGGTGTCGTCGCGCTCGATGATCAGGCCGGTGCCGGCGTCGATCATGTTGAAGTCGCCGATGGCGTTGGCCGGGGCCTCGAGCGTGTACTTGAAGCTCCTGCCGGTGTACTCGCCCTTGGCCACGTCGAACTCGAGGATGCGCAGGAAGCGCTTGCCGTCCCTGGCCTCGGGTTCGCCGGATTCCGTCAGCAGCGGGCCTTCGAGCAGCGGATAGAGGAACTTGCCGTCGGGCGATTGCGCCATGCCCTCGAAGCCCTTGCTGCGCCGGACCTCGAACTTCACCGCGCCGGGCGCGGCCGGCATCGTGAGCGCCGGATGGTCGGGCGAGCGCACGAGCTTGCCGTCGACCTTGGTCTCGAAGATCTGCAGGACCTTGCCGCTCTTGTCGGTCTTGATCAGGTAGGGGCCGAACTCTTCGCCGAAGTACAGGAAATCGCCGATCGGCTGCACCGACTCGAGATCGAAGTCGCCGCCGGTCAGGTAGCGTTTCGGCGTGTTCTCGTTGACGATGCGGAACGGCACCTTGCGGTCGGGGTCGCTGAGGAAGCCGGTCGACACGCGCTCGACCGTGCCGGCCTTCCAGTCCGGCTTGACGATGTGGAACATCAGCATGGCGTCGGGCGAGTTCGCCTTGCTGCCGAAGCCGTTGTCGCTGATCGTGAGATAGGAGCCGTCCGGCAGCTTGCGGATGCCCGAGAAGCCCTGCACCGGCTGACCCTTGAACGGCAGGCTGAGCCCGGTGGGGCGCGGCGCGGCCTTGTCCGACAGCGCCGACATGCCGGGCACGCTCTCCGGCGCGTCGACCCGCTGGCCGGCGGGGCCGGCATAGCGGCCGGAGATCTGCAGGTCCTGCGGCGCATCGACGGGCGCGGGGACGAGGGTCATTGCCGGCAGCACTGCATGGCCTTCCAGGGTGGCCTGATACTTGGTCTGGGCAGAGGCGGGAAAGGCGGCGAGAAGAAGGGCGGTTGCGGAGGCCGCAAGCAGCAGATGGGTTTTCATGGGGATCTCTTCATGAAGTGTGACGTCTGCCTGCTACAGGCTTCCCGCTACGGTTTACTGACGGTCTTGTGGACGGCGGCGCCGCGCGCAGAATGGTAACGGAAACGCCATTGTCTCCCGGTACCTCAGAGAGGCGTTTCCAGGAGTTCAAGATGGCCGCCGCACAAGATGACGACTGCACGGATCCCGACGATATCGGCGTGAATGCCAGCACCGAGCCGTCGATCGGCGAACTGATCGAGCGGCGACTCAGCCGGCGTGACGCGTTGCGCGGCCTCGCAGGCGCGGGCCTCGCGGCCTCGCTCGCCAGTCCGTTCGCCGCGACGGAGGCGCAGGCGCAGACAAACGGACCTTCGTCCCTCACCTTCAGGGAACTCGCGCACACGCTGGACGATACGCAGCACGTTGCCGAGGGCTACGAGATGCAGGTGCTGATCCGCTGGGGCGATCCGATCATCGGCGGCGCCGCGGGCTTCGAGCCCGCCACCCTCACGGCAGCCGAGCAGGAGAAGCGGTTCGGCTACAACAACGACTATCTCGGCCTCTACCCGCTGCCGGCCGGCAGCCGCAGCGGCGACCGCTTCCTGATGGTCGCCAACCACGAATACACCAACCCCAACCTGATGTTCGCCGGCCTGGGCAGCGGCCGCGGCGCGGCGCTGAAGGCCACGAAGGACCAGGTCGCGGTCGAGATGGCCTCGGTCGGCGGCGCGGTCATCGAGATCGCCCGCGACGGCGCGGGATGGAAGGTCGTGCCTGACAGCAGGTTCGCGCGCCGCCTCACCGCCACGACGCCGATGGAGATTTCAGGTCCCGCCGCCGGCAACGACAGGCTCAAGACCTCGGCCGATCCCACGGGAACGCGCGTGCTCGGGACCTTCGGCAACTGCGCCGGCGGCAGCACCCCTTGGGGCACGTGGCTGACCTGCGAGGAGAATTTCAACTTCTACTTCGACGGCGAGGTGGCGCGGCTGGCCGATACCGAACTCGGCAAGCGCTACGGCGTGGCGCGCGCGACCAACGCCTGGGGCCAGCATGTCGATCGCTTCAATTTCGACAAGGAGCCGAACGAGCCGAACCGCTTCGGCTGGGTGGTCGAGATCGATCCTTACGAGCCCGCGTCGGCGCCGGTGAAGCGCACGGCGCTGGGCCGCTTCAAGCATGAGGGTTGCACCTATGCGCTGGCCAAGGATGGCCGCGTGGTGCTGTACAGCGGCGACGACGAGCGCTTCGAATATGTCTACCGGTTCGTCACTTCGAAGCCGTGGAACCCCAACGATCGGGCGGCCAACAAGAACCTGCTGGACGAGGGCACGCTCTCGGTCGCGCGCTTCGATGCCGACGGCAAGGTGGAGTGGCTGCCGCTGGTGCAGGGGCAGGGACCGCTGACGGCGGCGAACGGGTTCGCGACCCAGGGCGATGTCCTGGTGAAGACGCGGCTCGCCGCCGACCTGCTGAAGCCGACGCCGATGGACCGGCCGGAGGACATCGAGACCAATCCCGTCAATGGGCGTGTCTATGTCGTTCTGACCAACAATGGCCGGCGCAAGCCCGACCAGGTCGACAAGGCCAATCCGCGCGGCCCCAACGATCACGGCCATATCCTGGAGATCGCGCCGAAGGACGGCGACCATGCGGCAACGGAAGGCACCTGGTCGATCTTCCTGCTGGCCGGCAAGCCCGGCCAGGATGCCGGCGCGCGCTATCACCGCGCGACCTCGGAGAACGGCTGGCTGAGCTGTCCGGACAACATCGCCTTCGACAGCAAGGGGCGCATGTGGATCGCGACCGATGGCGGCCCATCGGCGGCGGGGATAGCCGATGGGGTCTATGCCGCCGACACGATGGGCTTCGGCCGGGCGCTGACGCGCTGTTTCTACCAGGCGCCGACGGGGGCCGAGGTCTGCGGGCCGATCTTCACGCCGGACGACGGCACCTTGTTCCTCGCCATCCAGCATCCCGGCGAGGACCGGAATTCGACCTACGAGAAGCCCTCGACCCGCTGGCCCGACTTCAAGGATGGCATGCCGCCGCGGCCATCGGTGATCGCCATCACGAAGAAGGGCGGGGGGGCTATTGGGACGTAGGCCGAGCGTAGCTCGGCCTGAGGAGCGTCAGGACATTGCGTGGCAATGTCCGGGAGCGTCGAAGGAACAACGGCCACTCGACGCTTGAGTTCCTATCCATTCTGCGACGTGCGAGCTCTCGCGCTTGATGACAAGCGCTGCCGCTCGCCGGTTCAATGTTTAACGCGCCGGCGCGTTACACATTGAACCTGAAATGAAAGACGTCGCCGTCCTTGACGGCGTATTCCTTGCCTTCGAGCCGGAGCTTGCCGGCATCGCGGGCGCCAGCTTCGCCGTTCAGGGTGACGTAGTCGTCGTAGGCGATGGTCTCGGCGCGGATGAAGCCCTTCTCGAAATCGGTATGGATCACGCCGGCGGCCTGCGGCGCCGTGGCCTCGCGGCGCACCGTCCAGGCCCGCGCCTCTTTCGGCCCGACCGTGAAGAAGGTCACCAGATCGAGCAGGGCGTAGCCCGCGCGCACGACGCGGGCGAGACCGGTCTCCTCGAGGCCGAGCGACGACAGGTAGTCGCTCTGGTCCTCGGGCGGGAGCTGCGCCACCTCGGCCTCGATGGCGGCCGAGATCACGACCGACGGCATGCCGCGTGACTTGGCATAGGCCTCGGCCTTGGCGCTGTGCGCGTTGCCGGTCGCGGCCGAGCTCTCCTCGACGTTCAGCACGTACATCATCGGCTTGGCGGTGATGAGCTGCAGCCGGGCGAAGACCGCGCGCTCGTCGTCGGTGAGCTTGGCCTCGCGGGCCGGCTTGCCGTCGCGCAGCGCCTCGAGCGCCTTCTTCACGACGGGTGCTTCGGCCGCGGCCTCCTTGTCGCCTCCCTTGGCCTTCTTCTCCAGATTGGGCAGGCGCTTTTCCAGGCTGTCCATGTCGGCCAGCATCAACTCGGTCTCGACGACCTCGGCGTCGCTCACCGGATCGACCTTGCCGCTCACGTGCGTGACGTCACCGTCCTCGAAGCAGCGCAGCACGTGGACGATCGCATCGACCTCGCGGATGTTGCCGAGGAACTGGTTGCCGAGGCCCTCGCCCCGCGACGCGCCCTTCACCAGGCCGGCAATGTCGACGAACTCGAGCTGGGTGTTGATGATCTTGCCCGAGCCCGCGATGGCGGCGAGCTTGTCGAGCCGCGGGTCGGGTACGGCCACGCGGCCGACATTGGGCTCGATCGTGCAGAACGGATAATTGGCTGCCTGCGCCGCCTGGGTGGCGGTCAGCGCGTTGAACAGGGTCGACTTGCCGACATTGGGCAGGCCGACGATTCCGCAATTGAAGCCCATGATCTACTCTTTGCTGTGCTCTTTGCCGTTCTGGGCGCCCTTGATGTCGAGGCGGGCCGGAAGGTCGGGAGGCGGCGCGAGATGCGCCACCCGGCTCATGTATTTCTCGTCGGCCTTGGCACCGCCTTCGACCAGCAGCGCCGCTTCCTCGGCCAGCGCGTGTAGTACCTTCGGGACCCAGCCGTCCTTCGGATCGCGCTCGTCGCGGTCGAAGTCGCGCAGCACCCAGTGCAGCACCAGGTCCTTGTGGCCGGGATGGCCGATGCCGATGCGGACGCGGCGATAGTCCCTGCCGACATGGGCGTCGATGTCGCGCAGGCCGTTATGGCCGCCGGCGCCGCCGCCCTTCTTCATCCGCACCCGTCCGGGCGCGATATCCAGCTCGTCGTGGAAGACGACCAGCCGGTCGAGCGGAACCTTGAGGAAGCGCACGGCTTCGCCCACGGCCTTGCTCGATTCGTTCATGAACGTCATGGGTTTCAGGGCGATGACACGCTCGCCGCCGAGATGGCCTTCGGCCACCTCGCCGTTGAAACGCGCACGCCACGGGGAGAAGACACGGCGGCGGACGATCTCGTCCACCGCCATGAATCCAACGTTGTGCCGGTGCCCCGCATAGCGCGGCCCGGGATTGCCGAGCCCGACCAGCAGAAGCATCGACGGAGCGGAGCCTTCGCCCGCCCGTTACTTCTTCGCCGGCGCGGGGGCGGCCTTGCCGCCCGCCGCAGCGCCCGCCGCCGGAGCGGCGCCCGC